>NZ_JBHYTT010000008.1:145676-369326 GCF_042749285.1 Streptomyces sp. NPDC059499 | reverse complement strand
CCGTCCCCGAAATGCCGGTACCCCGACTGATCGCCCCCCCGCGGCAACATCCGTGTGGGGCCCGGTTCAAGGAACCGGGCCCCACACGTATGTGCCGTCGGGCGTCAGTCGCCGCAGCGCTCCCGGAGGGAGTGCAGGTGCTCGCTGGACTTACGGGCGAAGGCGAAGGACTCGACCGGGTTGTCGTGCTCGGTCTGCCAGTGGTGGTAGGTGCGGCCTCGGTGGGTCCGCTCGGTGACGCGGCTGAGGAAGGTCTTGTAGTCGATGTCCCCGTCGCCGACGTCCGTCATGTCGTAGCCGTCGCGGGCGGAGTCGTTACGGGTGCCGTCCTTGACGTGGAAGAGGGGGTAGCGGTCGGGCTGCCTGAGTACGTAGTCGACGGGGTTGAAGGGGGCGGGAGTCCCGTCGGCCTTCTTGCCGAAGCGGAACTGCGCGCAGAACGCCCAGTAGATGTCCATCTCCAGATAGACCAGGTCGGGGTCCGTCTCGGCGAGCAGGACGTCGTAGAGCCGCACACCCGGCTTGTCGGTGGCGAAGGAGAACTCCTCCGCGTGGTTGTGCTGGTAGAACTTCATGCCGCGCTTGCGGGCGGCCGCGCCGTAGGTGTTGAACTCCTCGGCCGCGCGCTTCCAGCCGTCCACGGTGGAGCCGTAGCGGAACGGCCCGGACGCGGTGCCGATGTGCTTCAGACCGAGGGCCTCGGCGTCGTCGAGGACCTTGGTGAGGTTCTGGGCGAAGGTGTAGGCGCCCGGGTTGTTGTCGTCGTAGTAGCCGACGTGGCTGCCGATGGGGTTCAGACCGTGGTCCTTCGCCAGCTTCCTGAGCTGGGCGAGGGTGATGGCGCCGGCCGAGCCCTGGGTGTATCCGGCGAACTCGATCTCGTCGTAGCCGTAGTTCTCCAGCTCGGCGAAGACGGGGGCGAAGCCGAGCGTGGAGACCTTGTCGCGGAGGCTGTACAGCTGGATTCCGAGGCGGCCGGGGGGCAGGACGGCACGGCCCTTGCCGTGACCGTGCCCTCGGCCCGTACTGCCTGCCGCCTGGGCGGTCGCGGCTCCCAGGAGGGTGGCGGCGGTGGCTCCGGCGGCGACGCCCAGCACGTTGCGGCGGCTGAGTCTGCGGGCGAGTTCGGCGTCCTTCGGGGTGCGGCTCGTCATCACGTATCTCCCTGTGTGGGTGTGGGGACCGATCGGATTGTCAGTGCAGTCCGGCAAGTTGGAGGAGCAGGGACTTCACTTCGGTGGCCTGGACCCGGCCGGTGAACGCGTGGGGGGTGGAGCAGAGGATGAGCGGACCTTCGTCGTCGCTCGTGGGAAGGCGGCCGTGGCTGCCGCGAATGGGTGAGGGGTCCAGGGGGACGACCGCCATGCGGTAGCGCATCCCGAGCTTCTTGCGGGCCACCGCGGTCACGGCCTTGACCCTGACGTAGGGGTCCTGGGGGTCCATGAAGAGCTCGACGGGGTCGTAGCCGGGTTTGCGGTGGATCTCGACGAGCTGCGCGAAGTCGGGCGCGCGGGCGTCGTCGAGCCAGTAGTAGTACGTGAACCAGGCGTCCTTCTCCGCGACGGCGACGAGTTCCCCGGAGCGCGGATGGTCGAGGTGGTGGGCCTTCTTGCCCTCGTCGTCCAGGAGCTGATCGATGCCGGGCAGGTCCGCGAGGGCCTCCCGGGTCGCATCCAGGTCCTCGGGGCGGCGTACGTAGATGTGGGCGAGCTGGTGGTCGGCGACGGCGAAGGCCCGGGAGGCCATCGGGTCGAGGTACTCCATGCCGTCCTGCGTGTGGACCTCCAGCAGCCCGGCGCGGCGCAGGGCGCGGTTGATGTCGACGGGCCTGTCGACACGGGTGATCCCGTACTCGGAGAGTGCGACGACGGTGCGCCCCTCGGCGCGCGCGTCCGCGAGGAGGGGTGCCACGGCCCGGTCGAGGTCGGTCGCCGCCCGATGGGAGCGGGGGTCGTCGGGGCCGTAGCGCTGGAGGTCGTAGTCGAGGTGCGGGAGGTAGCACAGGGCCAGGTCCGGGCTGCGGGTGGCGAGGATGTGCCGGGTGGCGTCGATGATCCACTGCGAGGAGACGAGATCGGCGCCCGGGCCCCAGAAGTGGAAGAGGGGGAAGGTGCCGAGCTTCTCGGTGAGCTCGTCGTGCAGGGCCGGCGGCCGGGTGTAGCAGTCGGGTTCCTTGCGGCCGTCGGCGTAGTACACGGGGCGGGGGGTGACGGTCCAGTCGGTGTCGGCTCCCATCGCGTACCACCAGCAGATGTTGGCGACGGTGTAGCCGGGGTGCGCGCGGCGGGCGGCGTCCCAGAGCTTGTCGCCCTCGACGAGACCGTTGTGCTGGCGCCACAGCAGGACGTCGCCGAGCTCGCGGAAGTACCAGCCGTTGGCGACGATGCCGTGTTCGGCGGGGGTGGTGCCGGTGAGGAAGGTGGACTGGGCGGCACAGGTCACGGCGGGCAGGACGGTGGACAGAGGTGCCTGCCCACCGGCTGCCGCCATGGCCCGCAGGTTGGGCATGTGTTCGAGCAGCTGGGGGGTGAGGCCCACGACGTCGAGGACGAGGAGCGGGGTGGGGTCGGCGGTCATGGCAGCTCCTTGAGTCCGAGGTCGACCAGGAGGTCGCGGGCGAGGGTGAGTTCACTGGCGATGCCGTCGGCGAGCTGGGCGCGGGTACGGGGCCGTAGCTCCGCCGGGAGCGCCTGCCAGGTGTACGTCTCGACTTCGAGGTGCCGTGTCAGGGGCTTCTGGCCGCCGACGAGCCGGGTCAGCACGGACTGGAGCACGGGGAGCGTGGAGGTGAGCGGGGGCGCCGGGGGTGCGTGCAGCGGTACGTGGAAGTGGGAGCGCCAGGGGGTGCTGTCGGGGAGCGTCCCGCCGTTCAGGGCCTCGTCGAGGTCGTCGGTCCCCCGCAGGCCGGCGGCGGTGAGGGTGCGTGTCTGGTGCAGGAAGCGCGGTTCGGCGAAGGCGGCCAGTGCGGTGCGCACCTCGGGCAGATGGGGGTGCTCCGCGTGCAGGGCGGCGGAGAGCTGGGCCTTCGCGACGGGCACCCCGGCCGCGGACAGGGCGTCGAGGGCGGTGTCCGGGTCCTCGAAGGAGGTGGCGAGGTGGCAGGTGTCGACGCAGATGCCGATGCGGTCGTGGCCCACGGCGGTCAGGGGTGCGATGGCGTCCGCGGTGGTCTCCACGGTGCAGCCCGGCTCCGGTTCGAGGCCGATCCTGATGGACTTCCCGGTGAGCTCGGCGAGAGCGTCGAGCCGCTGTGCGAGCGTGATGAGCGCCTTCTGCGCGATGCCGGCCGCCGTGGGATCGGCGGCGTACGGGGTGCGCCAGGCGATCGGCAGGGTGGAGATGGTGCCCTCGGTGACGTCGTCGGGCAGCAGGGCGGCGAGGAGCCTGGCGAGATCGGTGGTGTGGGCGAGCCGTTCGGGGTCGGTCCAGTCCGGTGTGTAGACGCGGTACTTGACCTCCTCGGCGCCGAACCCCTCGTACGGGAAGCCGTTCAGGGTCGCCACTTCGAGGCCGCGGTGCTCCAGTTCGGTCCGCAGGGCGCGCAGGGCGGAGGGGTCGTTGATCAGGGCGCGGGCGGCGTCCTTGGCGAGCCAGAGACCGATGCCGAGGCGGTCGCGGCCGAGCCGTTTGCGTACGGGCTCGCAGTGGTCGCGCAGCTGGGCGCGGACTCCTTCGAGGGTCTCCGCCGGGTGCACGTTGGTGCAGTACGCGAGGTGGACGACGGACCCGTCGGGGTGGCGGAAGCGCATCGTGTCACTCCCCGCCGCGGAGGATGGAGTTGCCCTCGTGGAGCGGGGTGGGGGCGGCGATGTCGAGCTGGAGCCGGCCGCTCTGTCCGTAGAAGGCGACCGGGTTGCGCCACAGGACCTTGTCGACGTCGTCCTCGGTGAATCCGGCCTTCAGCATGGCGTCCGCCACCTTGCGGGTCTTCAGCGGGTCGCTCCTGCCCCAGTCGGCGGCCGAGTTGACGAGGATCTTGTCGGTGCCGTGGTTCCTGAGGATCGTGACCATGCGGTCCTCGTCCATCTTGGTGTCCGGGTAGATGGAGAAGCCGGCCCAGCAACCGCTGTCGACGGCGACCTTCACGGTCGTCTCGTTGAGGTGGTCGAGCAGGACGAGTTCCGGGGCGAGGTCCGATTCACGGACGACGTCGATGGTGCGGTGCAGACCGGCGAGCTTGTCGCGGTGCGGGGTGTGGACGAGTGCGGGCAGCCCGTGTTCGGCGGCGAGCTGGAGCTGGGTGGCGAGAGCGGTGTCCTCGGCCGGGGTCATCGAGTCGTAGCCGATCTCTCCCACGGCGACGACTCCGTCCTTGACGAGGTAGCGGGGCAGCGCGTCGAGGACGGGGGTGCAACGGGGGTCGTTCGCCTCCTTGGGGTTGAGGGCGAGCGTGCAGTGGTGCGCGATGCCGTACTGGGAGGCGCGGAAGGGTTCCCAGCCGAGGAGGGCGTCGAAGTAGTCGAAGAAGCTGGCGGGCGAGGTGCGTGGCTGGCCGAGCCAGAAGGAGGGTTCGACGAGGGCGCGGACGCCCGCGTCGTACATCGCCCGGTAGTCGTCCGTGGTGCGGGAGGTCATGTGGATGTGGGGGTCGAAGATGCGCATCAGGACTCCTCCGTGGGGGCGGGGGCGGGGGCCGTGAGATCGAGGACGGTCCGCAGGCCGACCGGGACGGCTCGGCCCGCCGCGGTGCGTTCGGCGGCGAAGTCGCCGAGCATGCGGGCGAGTTCGGCGTCGCCCCGGGCACGGCGGCCGAGCTCGGCGACCGCCTCGACGGGGACCTCGGTGAAGAGGCACTTGAGGACGGCGTGCCGCCAGCCGTGTGTGTCGAGGTGGGCGGCGGCGTACGGGCCGACGGCCGCGGCGACCAGCCGGGTGTCGTTGGTGCGCAGGGCGTCCTCGACGAGCGGAAGGGCGGTGGCACCGAGGTCCAGCCGGTGCAGGGTGAGCAGGACGGCCCGGCGCTCGGCGGCGGTTCCCTGTTCGTAGAGCCTGGTCACGGCGGGCAGTCCCGCTCGGGCTTCGAGGAGGAGCAGTGCGCGTACGGAGTCGGCGTTTTCGAGCCCGCAGTGCCGGCCCGCGGAGGCGAAGCGCAGCTCCCAGGGCGGGGTGCCCGTGTCGGCTCCGGGGTGGGCGGCGGCGTGCGCGGCCTCGGCGAGCGCCTCGTCGAGCCAGGCTCTGGCCGCTCCGCGCAGCAGGGCGTCGAGTTCCTTGCGGCTGGTCAGCACGCGGCGGCTCCGTTCGTCGCTCCGGCGGCGCTGCGCAGGAACTCCATCGAACTGCGGGCGAGTTCGGGCCCTGCGTGGGAGTGGCGCGGCAGCTCCACGACGGTGAGGCCGCCGTACCCGGTGGCGGCGAGGGCTTCGAGCACCGGTGGGAAGTCGATCTCGCCGTCGCCGAACGGCAGGTGTTCGTGGACCCCGCGTCGCATGTCCTCGATCTGGACGTGGCGCAGCCAGGGCGCGGCGGCCTTGACGCAGTCGGCGGGCGGGGCGGGTTCCAGACACTGGCAGTGGCCGATGTCGAGGGTGAGTCCGAGTGGTTCCGGGTCGCCGAGGAGGGTGCGCAGGTGGTGGAAGTCGGCGAGTGTCGCGAGGAGGTGGCCCGGCTCGGGCTCGATGGCGAGGGGGATTCCGGCGCGGGTGGCGGCGTCCAGTACGGGGGCGAGTGCGTCGGCCAGTCGTAGCCAGGCGGCGTCGGTGGTGGTGCCCGGTGGGGTGATGCCGCTGAAGCAGTGGACGGCGTGCGCGCCCAGGTCGGCGGCGACGTCGACGGCCCGGACGAGCAGCGCGGTGCGGGCCGCACGGTCCTCGGGGTCGGGGTCCAGGAGGGACGGGCCGTGCTTGCGTCGCGGGTCGAGGACGTAGCGGGCGCCGGTCTCCACGGTGACGCCGAGACCCAACTCGGTGAGGCGGCGGGCCACATGGCGGGTGCGGGCGGCGAGGTCGGGGGCGAGGGGGTCGAGGTGCATGTGGTCGAGGGTCAGCCCGACCCCGTCGTACCCGAGGTCGGCGAGGAGCCCGAGGGCGTCGTCGAGGCGGAGGTCGGTCAGACCGTTGGTGCCGTAGCCGAGGCGGAGGGTCATGTGGGGCTCACCTTCCGTGCGAGTCTGCGGGCGAGGGGGACGAGTCCCATGACGGCGAGCCCGCCGAGGGGCGCCCCGGCCCGGACGGCCAGCGCGGCCTGCAGTGGGATCATGGCCCGGATGCCGCCGCCGACGGCGCGCTGGGTGAGGGGCGGGGACGGGTTGAGGGCGGCGTGGAACAGGGGTGGAACGGCGGTACGGAGGTAGGCGCCGGCGAAGGCGGTGAGCAGGAGCCGGTCGGTGACGGAGCGGGGGCCACGGGGTAGTACCCCTGCCGCGCCCCTCGTGCCCGCCGCGCCCGTTCCCGGGAGCTGCGGTGGGCCTTGGTCGCCCGTTCGCTCGCGGACGACGGCGGCGCCGAGCGCCACGGTCGCCGCGAGCGCCGCGAGGGGCACTGCGGTGGACCCGCCCTGTGCCTCGTGGCGGGAGACCGCGGTGACCGAGTAGGTGTGCGCCCCGAGCAGGAGGGCGGCCGGGAGCGCGGTGCGGGTGGCTCCTCGTTCCGCCGCCCCCGCCGTGGCCTCGGTCGGTGCCCCCGCCGCGGCCGCGGTCGATGCCCCCGCCGTGGCCGGCCCCGTTGCCGTCGCGCCCAGGAGGAGGTCCAGCGCGCGGGCGGCTGCCATGGCTGCCGGGCCCGCCTTCGTGTGCTTCAGGTGCAGGTCGTAGGCCCAGACGGTGGCTGCCAGGCCGGTGGCCAACGCCAGGGCGGGGCGGCCGGCGCGTGCCGCCAGGGTCAGGCCCGCGGCCGTCAGGACGCCCGCCGCGGCCAGCGCCGCGCCGGGTGCGATCCGGCCGGACGGGATCGGGCGGTGCGGACGGTCGACGGCGTCCTCGTCGCGGTCGGCCCAGTCGTTGAGGGCCATGCCCGCCTCGTACAGGCACAGCGACGCCCCGACCGCGAGGGCCGTGCCACGGGTGGGGCGTCTGCCGGCGGCGGCCGCCCCGGCCAGTGCGTCACCGGGGACGGTGAACAGGGCGGACACCCGCAGCAGTTCCGCCCAGGCGCGGAGGGGCACCCGGGTCGGGGGCCTGTCCGGTGCGGGCGCAGTCCCGCCCCCACCGGACAGGCTGTCTGGTGAGCTCACGCCCGGGGCGCGGCCGGCGCTCCGGACACTCCGGGCGCCGAGCGGTGCCGGCAGTCCTGTCAGCGTCGCGAACAGCCGGAGCGGCCTCACAGGGCCGCCCGCAGCCGCTCGGCGAAGGCCAGCAGCACCGCGTACTGCTCGGACAGCGCCGCCGGGCCGCCGTCCGGGTCCTTGAAGTAGAAGCCGAGCTCCGGCCGCGGCCCCGTCAGGCCGGTTTCATGGGCGCGGGCCATCAGCCGGGCCAGGTCCAGGACGAGGGGGGCGGCGAGCGCCGAGTCGCAGCCCTGCCAGATCGTCTGCAGGATCATTCGCGAGCCGAGGAAGCCGTCGAACGCGATGTGGTCCCACGCGGTCTTCCAGTCACCCATCGCGGGGACGTCGTCGATGTGGACCTCGCCTTCGGGGGCCGCCCCGAGCGTGTCGGCGAGTACGCGTTCCTTGCCCGCGTTCTTCGCCGCCGCGGCGGCCGGGTCGGCCAGCGCCGCTCCGTCCCCGCCGCCCAGGAGGTTCGTGCCCGACCACGCCCGTACCGGCAGGGCGCGCTGCACGAACATCGGGGCGAGTACGGAACGGAGCAGCGTCTGGCCTGTTTTGCCGTCACGTCCCGCGTGGGGAAGTCCGCAGGAGTCGACGGCGTCCTGGAGTGCGGGGCTGCGCAGCCCCGTGGACGGGGTGAAGTTGACGTAGGGGCAGCCGGCGCGGAGCGCGGCCGCCGCGTAGAGGGAGCTGGCGGGCAGGCGTGTGGCGTCCTCGCCGGGTGCCGGTTCGGTCGAGGCGACATTGATGACGACCGTGCGGGCGAGTGCGTGGCGGTGGGCGAAGTCGTCGAGGTCCGCGGCGAAGGCCGTGATGAGTTCCTCGTCGGAGCGGGTGTCGCCGGTGAGGGGTCCCCCGGGGCGTATCTCCGCGTCCGCGGCGGCGAGTTCGGCCCGGACGGCGGACGGCAGTCCGTACGGCAGGACCTCTCCGGCGGCGAGTGCCTCGGCCCGCTTGGGCAGCGGGCAGTCGATGGTGTCGTGGCCGCCGAAGACCAGGGACGTCAGGGCCGGCAGCCCGCTGTCGGCGAAGGGCGGTGTCTCGGTGACCATGCCGGTCGCCGGGTGCAGGCCCGCGGCGATGGCGGCGCACCCCGCGGTGGCGGTGGTGGCGACGGAGCCGCGTGCTCCGATGAACCAGACTCCGGTACGAACGGCGTGTGCGGTCACGGGCTGCCTCCCTGGGGGGATGAAGAGGGGGTGGAGGACGGTGGGCGGGGGAAGGTGTGTGGGCCTCCCCCGCCCACCGTCGGCAGAGGGTGGCCGCCCTACGTGGAGGGCAGCTCCTTCAGCTGGATGTTGCGGAAGGACACCTGGTCGTCGGCCCCGTGGTTCTGCAGGCCGATGTAGCCGTCCTTCAGGCTGCGCACCGGGTCGGTGTTCGTGTAGTCGTTGATCTTCACTCCGTTGAGGAAGATCTGGAGGCGTTCTCCCTGGACCCGGATCTCGTAGCTGTTCCACTGGCCGGGTGGCCTGAGGACCTGGTCACGGGCCTTGATGTTGGCCGACTTGAAGGTGTAGACGGCCCCGGTGGTGCGGTCCGCGGCGTCCGTGGCGTCGATCTGGACCTCGTAGCCGTTGTTCACCGCCGACCAGGGGTCGTCGGACTCCGGGAAGCCGACGAAGATGCCGGAGTTGTCGTCTCCCGCCATCTTCCAGTCGAGCTTCAGCGAGTACGACTTCAGCTCCTTGGCCTGGTAGGTCAGCAGGCCCATGCCGCCCTCGGAGCGCAGCTCACCGTCGGTGACGGCGAACTTTCCGGGGCCGGCCTGCTTCCAGCCGTCGAGCGTCTTGCCGTTGAAGATCGACCGGTAGCCGGTGTCCGGCTTGCAGTTGGCCTTCACCTGGCCCGTGGCGTAGCGCATGCCGCCCAGCAGGTGCTGGCGCAGGGCGGGTTCCGCGTAGGACTCCTTGGTGTGGCCGAGGCCGGTGTAGAAGGAGCGGCCGCCCTGGTAGGCCTGGCACCAGGCGATGGGGTGGTCGCCCTTCATCTTGCCGCCGGTGTAGCTCGTCTCGTCCAGCGTGGCCAGGACCTGGGCCTTGTCCCGGGGGTTGGTGCGGTAGTTGTACCACTCGTCGGTGCGGTCCCAGGCGTCGTCCAGGTGGGCGGTGGCCGGGTGGTCGTGGTTCTCCACCCGGACGGTCGCGGGCTGGATCTGCGGGTGCGAGTCGAAGTACGCGCCGACGAGCCCGCCGTAGAACTCCCAGTCGTACTCGGTGTCGGCGGCCGCGTGGACACCCATGTAGCCGCCTCCGGTGGCCACGTAGTTCTCGAAGGCCTTCTGCTGGTCGCCGTTGAGGACGTCACCGGTCGTCGACAGGAAGACGACGGCGTCGTACCGCGCCAGGTTGCTGGTGGTGAACTGGCCGGCCTCCTCGGTGGAGTCGACGGTGATGTTGGTGTCCTTGCCCAGTTCCTTCAGTGCGGCGACGCCCGTCGGGATGGAGTCGTGGCGGAAGCCGCCGGTCTTGGAGAAGACCAGGACACGCTTGGCGGTCCGGTCGGGGGCGCTGTTGGAGAGCTCGAAGTCGTCGACGTCGTAGAGCGCTCCGGCACCGCCCTTGAAGACCAGGAAGAGCTCGGTGGCCTTCTTCGGCGCACCGCGCAGGGGCACGTCGATGTCCTGGAAGGTGTCCCAGCTGCCGGTCACGGGTACGGGCGCCGAGCCGAGGATGGTTCCGGTGGGCGATCCGGTCCGCACTTCCAGGAAGCCTCCCGCGCCGGCCGAGGAGACGCGCGCGGTGAGCTTGGTGGTGCCGTCGAGGATGTACGGGGTGAAGGAGATCCAGTCGTCGTTGTCGATGTCTCCGACGGTCCGGCCGCCGTGGGCGCTCGCCTTCTCCGGTGTGGTGATGCCGGAGGAGTCGTCGAAGTGCTCGGCCTGGCGGTGGCGCGGCTGCAGCTGGGCCTGGTCGCGGCCGGTGAGTGCGGCCTGGCCGCCGCCCCCGCCGTCGGTGTACGAGGCCGAGATGCCACCGTAGATGTTGGCGTTCGGGTCGTGCCCGCCTTCCATCGCGGTCTTGATGGTGCCTTCGCAGCCGTGCTCCGTGGTGATGTCGTGGCCGTGGCTGTCGTGGCCCAGGGTGAACTTGATGACGACCTTGCTGCAGTCGATGGTGCCGTCCTCCGGGTCGGTGACGGTGGCCTTGAAGGGCACCTCGTCCCTGAACTCGAACTGCTGTCCGTCAGAGGGGAACTGGAGGTTCACGACGGGCGCGGTGTTGCCGACCGTCACATGGACGCTCGCGGCGCCGGTGCGGCCGGTCGGGTCCTTGGCCGTCACGGTGGCGGTGTACGTGCCGTTCTTCTTGTACGTGTACGAGGGGTTGGCCTCCGTGGACTTTCCGCCGTCGCCGAAGTCCCACGCGTAGGTGAGCGCGTCGCCGTCCCCGTCGGTGGTGCCCGCCGAGGAGAACTTCACCCGGAGCGGTGCGATGCCGGAGGTCTTGCTTGCCGAGGCCTCGGCGATGGGTGAGCGGCCGCCCGTGGCGTTCTCGATGCGGTACAGCGCGGAGTTCTCGTCGCCGCCGAACCAGGCGAGGCCGTAGTCCAGGACGTACAGCGCCCCGTCGGGCCCGAAGGCCATGTCCATCACCTGGGTCCCGGTCCACGGGATGTCGTTGATGGACTGGACGGCTCCGGCACCGTCCTGCTCGATGCGCTTGATCCACTGCCGGCCGAACTCACCGGCGAAGAAGTCCCCGTCGTACTCCTCGGGGAACTTGACCGGTGAGTCGAGGTCCGCGTCGTAGCGGTAGACGGGCCCGCCCATCGGGGACTCGGAGCCCGTGCCGAACTCGGGCACGGACCCGCCGTCGTACGGGATCCAGGCGGCCTGCGCGGGGGGCAGGTCCACCAGGCCGGTGTTGTGCGGCGACTCGTTCTTCGGGGCGGCGCAGTCGAACGGGGCGCCGGACGTCTTCGTCGCGAAGTCGTAGTCGGTGTAGGCATCGTTGTCACCGGTGCAGAACGGCCAGCCGAAGTTGCCGGCTTTCGTCACCCGGGCGAACTCGACCTGGCCCGCGGGTCCGCGGTTCGGGTCGGCGGCGCCCGCGTCGGGACCGTAGTCGCCGACGTACACGATGCCGGTGGCCTTGTCGACGCTGAAGCGGAAGGGGTTGCGGAAGCCCATCGCGTAGATCTCGGCGCGGGTCTTGTCCGTACCGGGGGCGAAGAGGTTGCCGTCGGGGACGGTGTACGAGCCGTCGTCCGCGACCTTGATGCGGAGGATCTTGCCGCGGAGGTCGTTGGTGTTGCCCGACGTGCGGCGGGCGTCGAACGCCGGGTTGCGGTCGGGCCGGTCGTCGATCGGGGAGAAGCCGTCCGAGGCGAACGGGTTGGAGTCGTCGCCGGTCGAGAGGTACAGATTGCCCTGCGCGTCGAAGTCGATGTCTCCGCCGACGTGGCAGCAGATGCCGCGGGTGGCGGGGACGTCGAGGATCTTCTTCTCGCTGGCATTGTCGAGGGTGCCGTCCGCCTTCAGCACGAAGCGGGACAGCCGGTTCACTCCGTCGAACTTCGCGAAGTCGGCGGCGGTTCCGGTCTCCGGCGCGTCGCCGGCGGGGGTGTCGAGCGGCGGGGCGTAGTAGAGGTAGATCGCCCGGTTCTCCGCGAAGTCCGGGTCAATGCCGACGCCCTGGAGCCCCTCCTCGTCGTGCGAGTAGACGGGCAGGGTGCCGGAGACGCGGGTGTTGCCCGCGCTGTCGGTGATCCGCAGCTCGCCGTTGCGCGAGGTGTGCAGCACACTGCGGTCGGGAAGCACGGCCAGCGACATGGGTTCGCCGGTCTCCGCGGCGCCCTTCGCGAGGGTGACCTGCTGGAAGTCCTCGGCGGCCGCGGCCGGGGCCGGGGCGTCGGCGGTGGCCGCGGGCGATGACCCCAGGGTGAGGGTGGCGGCCGCGAGCAGTCCGCCGGTGAGGAGAGCGAGTGTCTTTCGGGCTCGGAGTCGTCTGCTGCTTCTGTGCACGTGCGTCCTCCGGAGAGTGCCGGTTGTACGGGCGGGTGGAGCCGTACGTTTCGCGCGGGGACTGCCGCGCTCGTGACCCCGGGGCGCCGTGAGGGACCCGGGTTACGCGAGTCATGCTGTGTACACCTAGGGGACGGTAGACCTGTTCGTCCCGGACGGAAAGCCCTTACGCAGCCCTCGGATCGGCCTTTTTCCTCTGGAAGGACAAAGCGGCCCGGGGGCAGGGCGAGGCGGCCCGGCGGCGGTGTGCGTGAACCGCGGGCTGTGGTCGCCGGGCAGGCCCGACGCGGCGGGCCACGTGAAGTGCCGACGGCACCTCACATGGCCGGGCTGCGCATCGAGCCTCCCCGGCGGTGGTGGAGCGGGGTCCTGGACGGAGCCCCCAGCTCTCAGTCGCCGCCCCCGAAGGCGGCGTCGAACGACGCGCTCGGCGGGTCGAAGTCGAACCGCTTCAGCGAGGCGAGTGCCTCCGGCGCACCGGTCAGGCGGTCCATTCCCGCGTCCTCCCACTCGACGGACACGGGCCCCTGGTAGTCGATGGACCGCAGCATCCGGAACACGTCCTCCCACGGCACGTCGCCGTGGCCCGCGGAGACGAAGTCCCAGCCGCGCCGGGGATCGCCCCACGGCAGATGGGAGCCGAGCCTGCCGTTGCGCCCGTCGAGGCGCTTGCGGGCCTCCTTGCAGTCCACGTGGTAGATGCGGTCCCGGAAGTCGTACAGGAAGCCGACCGGGTCGAGGTCCTGCCACACGAAGTGGCTCGGGTCGAAGTTCAGCCCGAACGCGGGACGGTGGCCGACGGCCTCCAGGGCGCGGTGCGTGGTCCAGTAGTCGTACGCGATCTCGCTCGGGTGCACCTCGTGGGCGAAGCGCACGCCCTCCGCGTCGAAGACGTCCAGGATCGGGTTCCACCGCTCCGCGAAGTCCTCGTAGCCGCGTTCGATCATGCGCGGCGGCACCGGCGGGAACATGGCGACCAGGTGCCAGATCGACGATCCGGTGAAGCCGATGACCGTGTCGACGCCGAAGGCGGATGCCGCACGGGCCGTGTTCTTGATCTCCTCGGCGGCCCGCCTGCGTACGCCTTCGGGCTCCCCGTCCCCCCAGATGCGGGCGGGGAGGATCCCCTGGTGTCGCTCGTCGATCGGGCTGTCGCAGACGGCCTGGCCCACCAGGTGGTTGGACACCGCCCAGCACTTGAGCCCGTACTTGTCGAGCAGCTGCCGCCGCCCGTCGAGGTAGCCCGGGTCGGAGAGCGCCTTGTCGACCTCGAAGTGATCTCCCCAGCAGGCGAGTTCGAGCCCGTCGTAGCCGAAGTCCCGGGCCAGCCGGCAGACCTCCTCCAGCGGCAGGTCGGCCCACTGGCCGGTGAAGAGTGTGAAGGGGCGGGGCATGCGCAGGACCTCCTAGAACGGGACCGGTACCGGGGTGTGTACGGAGTTCTTCTCGGCGCTCTCCTCGACGGCGGCGAGCACCCGCTGCACCTGCAGTCCGTCGGCGAACGACGGTACGGGCGCCGCCCCTTCGGCGATCGTCCGCACCACGTCGCGGGCCTGGTGGACGAACGTGTGCTCGTAGCCGAGCGCATGGCCCGGCGGCCACCACGCCTCGAGGTAGGGATGCTCGGGCTCGGTGACCAGGATCCGCCGGAACCCGGCCGAGGTGGCGGGCTCGGTGTGGTCGTGGAAGGAGAGTTCGTTGAGCCGTTCCAGGTCGAAGGCGAGCGAGCCCCGCTCCCCGTTGATCTCCAGCCGAAGGGCGTTCTTGCGGCCGGCCGCCATCCGAGTCGCCTCGAAGGAGGCCAGCGCGCCGGAGGCCAGCCGGCCCGTGAAGAGCGCCGCGTCGTCGACGGTGACCGCCCCCCGTGCGGTACCGTCCGCGGTGCCCGAGAGACCGGCCGAGGAGCCGGCGAGCACGGGCCTTTCGCGTACGAACGTCTCGCTCACCGCGGAGACGCCGACCAGCAGCTCCCCCGTCAGGTACTGGGCGAGGTCCACGATATGGGCCCCGAGGTCCCCCAGCGCACCGGATCCGGCGTGCTCCCGCTTGAGCCGCCAGGTGAGCGGCGATTCCGGGTCGACCAGCCAGTCCTGGAGATAGGTGGCCCGTACGTGCCGCAGAGCACCCAGCCTCCCCTCGGCGATGAGCGTGCGGGCATAGGTGACGGCGGGCACCTTGCGGTAGTTGAAGCCCACCATCGCCACCTGGCCGCGCGCCGCCGCCCGCTCGGCGGCCGCCACCATGGCCTCCGCCTCGGCCACCGTGTTGGCGAGCGGCTTCTCGCACAGCACGTGCTTGCCCGCCTCCAGGGCGGCGATGGCGATTTCCGCATGGCTGTCGCCGGGGGTGCAGATGTCCACGAGGTGCACATCGTCCCGGGCGATCATCGCGCGCCAGTCGGTCTCCGCCGCCGCCCAGCCGTGCCGGGCGGCGGCGGCCTCGACGGCCGTACGGTCGCGTCCGCAGATCGCGGCGAGAGCGGGTCTCATCGGCAGGTCGAAAACGTGTCCCGCGGTGCGCCATCCCTGCGAGTGGGCGGCGCCCATGAACGCGTAACCGACCATGCCGACCCCGAGCGTCGCCGTCGGCTGCTGTACCGGCGGCGGAGCTGCGGGCTCCTGCTCCGTCTCTTCCCTACGGGCCATGCGGACTTCCTCCTCGTCGGTGGTTCGGTGGCGGCGGCGGTGCGGGATCAGCTGAAGCCCGTCGGCAGGTACTGGTCGATGTTGTCCTTCGTGACCACGGCCGAGTAGAGCGTGAGGGAGGTCGGGATCTCCATTTCGGCGAGGCCCGAGACACCCTTGCCCTGGCCGAGAGCACGCGCCAGGTCGATCGCGGACGCGGCCATCGTCGGCGGGTACAGCACGGTGGCCTTGAGGACGCTGTTGCCGGCCTTGATGGCGTCCATGGCCGACTTGGCCCCTGCGCCGCCGACCATGATGAACTCGTCGCGGCCGGCCTGCTCGATCGCGCGCAGCGCGCCCACGCCCTGGTCGTCGTCGTGGTTCCACAGGGCGTCGAACTGCTTCTGCGCCTGCAGGAGCTGGGCCATCTTCGCCTGGCCCGACTCGACGGTGAACTCGGCGGCCTGACGGGCCACCAGCTTGATGTTGGAGTAGTTCTTGAGCGCGTCGGCGAATCCCTGGCTGCGCTGCTTGGTGAGCTCCAGGTTGTCGATGCCGGCGAGCTCGACGACCTTGGCGTTCGACTTGCCCTTGAGCTGCTCACCGATGTAGTGCCCGGCGTTGAGGCCCATGCCGTAGTTGTCGCCGCCGACCCAGCAGCGGTAGGCCTGCGGAGAGGCGAAGATCCGGTCCAGGTTGACGACGGGGATGCCCGCCTTCATGGCTTCGAGGCCGACCTGGGTGAGCGCCTTGCCGTCGGCGGGGAGGATGACGAGGACATCGACCTTCTTGTTGATGAGGGTCTTGACCTGGCCGATCTGGGCGGCTGTGTCGTTGGAGCCCTCGGTGATCTCCAGGGTCACCTCGGAGTACTTCTCCGCCCGCGACTTGGCGTTGACGTTGATCGCGTTGAGCCACCCGTGGTCGGCCTGCGGGCCTGCGAAGCCGATGGTGACGGGCTTGCCGGGCTTGTCGTCGGCGGCGGGCACGTTGGTCTGCGCCGCTGCCTTCTCCTTCGGCTCGTTGCTGGTACAGGCGGTGAGCAGGGCGCCCGCGGAGACGGCTGCGGTACCGAAGAGCAGTCCTCTGCGGCTGGTTTCTGGCATGGCTGTCAAACCCTTCATCCGGTGCGTGGCATACGGAACAGCGGGTGGGTGGTGAGGGAGCTGGGTGTGTCAGGTCTCGCCGTGGCGCGTCGTGCGGTGCTGGACCAGGACGGCGGCGACGATGATCGCGCCCTTGGCGATCTGCTGGACATCGCTCTGCAGGTTGTTGAGCGCGAAGATGTTGGTGATGGTGGTGAAGACGAGGACGCCCAGGACGGATCCGACGATCGTGCCGCGGCCGCCGCTGAGCAGGGTGCCGCCGATGATCGCTGCGGCGATCGCGTCGAGTTCGTAGAGGTTGCCGTTGGTGTTCTGGCCGGAGCCGGACAGGATGATCAGCATGAAGGCGGCGATGCCGCAGCAGAGGCCGGAGAGCAGGTACAGGTAGAGCCGCTGGCGGCGTACGTCGATGCCGGCGAGCCTCGCCGCTTCCGCGTTGCCTCCCACGGCGACCGTACGGCGTCCGAAGGTGGTCCGGTTCAGGATCAGCCAGCCGGCGACGGTGACCGCGGCGAAGACCAGGACCAGGGGCGGGATCCCGAGGACGTACGAGTCGGGAAGGCCCAGGTCGAGGACGGAGGCCACGGTGACGATCTGTGTCTTGCCGTCCGTGATCTGCAGGGCGAGACCGCGGGCCGAGGCGAGCATGGCGAGCGTCGCGATGAACGGGACCATGCGCCCGTAGGCGATGAGGACCCCGTTGACGAGTCCGGCGGCCAGCCCGACGATCACGGCGGTGAACAGGATGCCCGCGAAGCCGAACTCCTGGGTGGCCAGCGTCGTCGCCCAGACGGACGCGAGTGCGACCATCGCGCCGACCGACAGGTCGATCCCGCCGCCGATGATGACGAGGGTCATGCCGACGGTGACGACGCCGATGACGGACGACTGGGTCAGGATCAGCTGGAGGTTCCCGGTGTCCAGGAACGCCTCGGGTTCGGTGAGGCCACCGACCACCACCAGTGCGAGGAGTACGCCCAGCAGCGAGAGGTTGCGGACGTCGGCGCGCAGGCCGAGTGCGCGCAGGCCACCGCTCTGCTTCGAGGGCGGCGCGTCGGAGGGGCCGGTCAGGGTCCCCTTGTCCGGCCCGTGGTGCTGCGCCGACGGTGCGGGCTGTGTCATGACGTCGGGCTCCCTTCCATGACGAGGTCGAGTACGCGGTGCTCGTCGAGCTCCCGGGCGTCCGCCGTGTGCACGACGTGGCCCTCCCGGAGGACCAGCACCCGGTCGGCGAGGCCCAGCACTTCGGGCACTTCGCTGGAGACGAGCAGAACGGCGAGGCCTTCGTCGGCAAGCCGGCGGATCACGGCGTAGAGCTCGGCGCGCGCGCCGACGTCGACACCACGGGTGGGTTCGTCGAGCAGGAGGATCCGGCAGCCGCGCAGCAGCCAGCGGGCCAGGACCGCCTTCTGCTGGTTGCCGCCGGAGAGGGTGCGGACGGGGGCGTCCGGGTTGTCCGGGCGCAGCGAGAGCTCGCGGGTGGCGGCCTGTGCCGCCTTCCGCTCGGCGCCACGGTCGACCCAGCCGCCGCGCGAGAAGCGGGACAGGGAGGAGAGGGAGACGTTGCGGGTGACCGACTCGATCAACAGCAGTGCCTGGGCCTTGCGTTCCTCGGGTGCGAGGCCGATCCCGGCGGCGACGGCCGCCCGGACGCTTCCCCGGCGCAGTGGTTTCCCGCCCACGGTGACCCGTCCCGCCGTGGGCTTGCGGGCGCCGTAGATGGTCTCCAGGATCTCCGAGCGCCCCGAACCGACGAGTCCGGCCAGGCCGACGATCTCGCCGGGCCTGAGCTCCAGGTCGACGGGCGCGAACTCGCCCTTCCTGGACAGCCCTTCGACCTTGAGTACGGGCTCCGCCACCTCCCGCTCCACGGAGTTCCCGGGCCGCTCGGGGAACACGTACTCGACATTGCGGCCCGTCATCAGGGCCACGACGTCGCGCGTGGGTGTCGACTTGGCGGGGAGGCCGACGGCAACGGCCCGGCCGTCCTTGAGTACGGTCACCCGGTCGCCGATGCGGCGGATCTCCTCGAGCCGGTGGGAGATGTAGACGACGGCCACACCGTCGGCGGTGAGACCGTCGACGATGCGGAAGAGGTTGTCGACCTCGTCGGGGTCGAGGGCGGCGGAGGGCTCGTCCATCACGATGAGCCGTACGTCGTGGGAGAGGGCCCGCGCCATGGAGACGATCTGCTGGTGGGCGGCGGAGAGATCGCCGACCTCCCGGGCGGGATCGATCTCCGGGTGGCCGAGGCGCGCGAGCAGATCGGCGGCTGCGGCACGGCCCTCGCGGGTGCGGACGACGAAGCCCGCGGAGGTCGGTTCATGGCCGAGGAAGATGTTCTCGGCGACCGACAGCCCCTCGACCAGGTCGAGTTCCTGGTAGATGGTCGCGATTCCGAGGCGCATGGCGGCGATGGGCGAGGAGAGCGAGACGGGCTCGCCGCGCCAGGTGATGCCACCGCCGTCGGGCTGGTGGGCCCCGGCCAGCACCTTGATGAGGGTGGACTTGCCGGCACCGTTCTGGCCGAGGAGGCAGTGGACTTCGCCGGCCTGGACCTCGAGGTCGACGCCGTCGAGGGCGCGCACGCCGGGGAAGGACTTGGTGATGCCGGACATCGTGAGCAGGGGTGGTTCGGGTGCCATGACGATCCCCTCGGCGAACGGGGTCTCCCCTGCTCGGGCGATGCCGAGAGCTCGGGGAAGGCCGGTGAGCGGGCAGGGCGCAGTGCCGGCGGTGCCGTACTGCTGACGGAACTGCTGGGCGGGTGCTGCGGGCAGAGCTCGGAACGGGCTGTTACGGAGGTGGCTGCTGAACGCTTGGTGAGCGGCGCGCCGGCCCGGACATCAGGCCGGCGAGAACAGGTGGTCGCTGATGAGCCTGGCCGCGCCGATGACTCCGGCGGTCGGCCCCAGCTCACCGAGGACGATGGGGAGGTTGCCCGTGGCCAGCGGCAGGGATTGCCGGTAGACCTGGGTCCGGACGCTGGCCAGGAGGTTGTGGCCGAGCCCGGTCACCCCGCCGCCGATCACGACGAGGCCCGGGTTGAAGAAGCTGACGAGTCCCGCGATGACCTGGCCGACCCGGTTTCCGCCTTCGCGGATCAGGTCCAGCGCGGTGGGATCACCCGCTGCCGCGGCAGCGGCCACATCGATGGCCGTGAGCTTTCCGGCCGCTTCCAGCCTGGCCGCCAGTTCCGCGGACTGCCCCGCGCGCGCCGCGTCCTCCGCGTCGCGTGCGAGGGCCGCACCGCTGAAGTGGGCTTCCAGGCAGCCCCGGTTGCCGCAGGCGCAGGCGCGTCCGTCGGGTTCCACCTGGATGTGTCCGATGTCGCCGGCGCTTCCCGTCGTACCGCGGTAGACCTCTCCGCCGACGACGATGCCGCAGCCGATGCCCGTACCGATCTTGACGCAGAGGAAGTCGCCGACGGAGCGTGCGACGCCCGCGTGCTGCTCCCCCATGGCCATCAGGTTCACGTCGTTGTCGACCATGACGGGGCAGCCCAGTTCCTGGCTGAGTGCCTCGCGGACCGGGAAGCCGTCCCAGCCGGGCATGATCGGCGGTGCGACCGGGATGCCCTCGGGGAAGCGGACCGGACCGGGTACGCCGATCCCGGCGCCGTCGAACCCTTCGGCGAGCCCGGAGGCACGCAGCTTGGACGCCATCTCCAGAACCTGCTCGAAGACGGCGACAGGTCCCTCGCGTACGTCCATGGGGTGGTTGAGGTGGCCGAGCACCTCCAGCTCCGCGTTGGTGACGGCCACGTCGATGGAGGTGGCGCCGATGTCGACGCCGAGGAACCGCAGTGCGGGAGCGAGCCGGATGTTGTGCGAACGGCGTCCGCCGCGTGATGCGGCGAGTCCGTCGGCGACGACGAGTCCGGTCTCCAGCAGCCGGTCCACCTCGACGGCGAGCTTGGAGCGCGAGAGGTCGACCTGGTCACCCAGTTGCGCGCGGGAGTTGGGCCCGCCGTCGCGCAACAGCCGGAGCAGCCGCGCCTGATGGGCGTTTGCGGGTCGTGCCGTCATCCGTCTCACGCGTCCCTCCCCGCCACATCGGCCAGTCCGTCGGGCTTTCGAGTGGAACGTAGCAGCGCTTTCCCCGACTGGGAAGAAGTTGAGCGTGAATCGACTCCAACTTTCTCCACACCGAGGACAAAGGTGGCCCGGGGTGCCACCCGGCGGAGCCACCGGCAGCCACCGCGCCGGATCCGGCGGGGGCGGCACGGCGTCAGGGGCAGGCCCTGGAACAGCAAGAAGGCCGGGGCGGTCGGCCCCGGCCTTCTTCCCGCGCGCGACGGTCAGTTCTTCTCGCGCTCGTGGTACGTCTTGCGCGTGTGCTCCGTGTGCGCCCGCATGATCTCGGTCGCCCGCTGTCCGTCCCGCGAGGAGATGGCCGCGATCAGCGAGCGGTGCTCGATCCAGGACCGGGTGCCACGCTGGCGGGCCACCGGCGTGTAGTACCAGCGGACCCTGCGGTCGACCTGCGCGGCCAGCGCGGAGAGGACGACGTTGCCTGCCAGCTCCATCACCTTGGCGTGGAAGGCGGCGTTCGTGGCGACGGCGAGGTCCACGTCGTCGTCGGCGACGGCCCGCTCCCCCTTGACGCAGAGCGCTTCGAGGGCCTCGATGCCGGCACTCCCGGAGTTGGCCGCGGCGAGCCGGGCCGCCTCGGCCTCCAGGAGCGTACGGACCGAGAGCAGCTGGTCCGCCTCCTCCTCGGTGGGTTCGTGGACGAAGGCGCCCTGCGCGGGCCGCAGGTCCACCCAGCCCTCGGTGTTCAGTCGCTGGAGCGCCTCGCGCACCGGCTGTCGCGACACGCCGAGGTGCCCGGCCAGTTCACTCTCGATGAGGTGCTGACCGGGGCCGAGCGCGCGCGTGGTGATCAGCTCGAGCAACGCCTCGTAGACACGCTCGCGCAGCGGCCCTGGCCGATCCAGCTTCGGCACCGTTCCTTGCGGCAGTCCTGCGGACAACATCGCGGTTCCCCCTCCGGGCGCCGGGCAATTGCCTATCGTCTACAGTCTACCGAGCACAATGCGGTTCAGGGGCAGCGGATCACTTGACCCGCATAAGAGAGGTTTCCTCCGAAGCCGAAGAGCAGGGCCGGAGCACCGCTCTCGACCTCCCCGCGCTCGACCAGCTTGGACAGGGCCATCGGGATCGACGCGGCGGACGTATTGCCGGAATCCACGACATCCCGGGCGATGACCGCGTTGACCGCGCCGATCTTCCTGGCGACTGGTTCGATGATCCTCAGATTGGCCTGGTGCAGTACGACGGCGGCCAGGTCCTCGACGGTGACGCCGGCCTTCTCGCAGACCTTGCGGGCGATGGGCGGCAGCTGCGTGGTGGCCCAGCGGTAGACGGACTGACCCTCCTGCGCGAACCGCGAGGGCGTCCCTTCGATCCGTACCGCGTTGCCCATCTCGGGTACCGAACCCCACAGGACCGGGCCGATCCCGGGCCGGTCACCGGCGTCCGGGTCGGCGACGACGACGGCGGCGCCCGCACCGTCACCCATCAGGACGCAGGTGGTGCGGTCGGTCCAGTCGACGATGTCGCCCATCTTGTCCGCACCGATGACGAGGGCGCGGGTGGCGGCCCCGGCGCGGATGGCGTGGTCGGCGGTGGCCAGCGCGTGCGTGAAACCCGAGCAGACCACGTTGATGTCCATCACCGCGGGCGAACCCATGCCCAGCCGTGCGGCGACCCGCGCCGACATGCTCGGCGAGCGGTCGATCGCGGTGGAGGTGGCGACGAGGACCAGATCGATGTCGGCGGGCTGCAGGCCGGCCCCCGCCAGCGCCTTGGCAGCCGCGTGCGCGGCCAGCTCGTCCACGGGCTCGTCGGGTCCGCCCACATGCCGGGTCCTGATGCCGACGCGGCTGGTGATCCACTCGTCGCTGGTGTCCACCATGGCGGCCAGGTCGTGGTTGGTGAGCACCTTGGCGGGCTGATAGTGGCCGAGCGCCACGACACGTGAGCCGGTCATGTACGGGTTCCCCTCGCTACGTATGGCAGGAACTATCCAGTCTTGGTTGCTACCGATCGGTACAAGGGCACGTAACCCCACAGATATATGGGCCGGAGCTTGGAGCGTCTCGAACAGCTCCCCGGGAACTTACGCGCCTACCGCTGTACACCCACCGTAACCCCGGTCATGACGTCACCCGCTGTCAGGAGTATTGACCCTCCCCGAAGGCATACTGTAGACAATATTCTGTCGACTTGACACCCTCGCTCGGTCCTCTCACCGAACGGAGAGCCCCGTGAAAGTCGCAGTTGTCGGTGCCGGTGCCATCGGTGCCTATGTCGGGGCCGCGCTCCACCGCGCAGGCGCCGAGGTCCATCTCATCGCCCGGGGCCCGCATCTGGCGGCCATGCGCCGTGACGGCGTGCGCGTGCTGAGCCCGCGCGGTGACTTCACCGCACGGCCCGCCGCCACCGACGACCCGTCGGACGTCGGGCCCGTCGACTATGTGTTCCTCGGCCTCAAGGCCAACTCGTACGCGGTGTCGGGCCCTTTGGTCCATCCGCTGATGCACGCACGCACCGCCGTGATCGCCGCGCAGAACGGCATCCCCTGGTGGTACTTCCACGGCCTGGCCGGGCCCTACACCGGGCGCCGGCTGGACAGCGTCGACCCCGCGGGCTCGGTGAGCGCCACACTGCCGCCCGAGCGCGCCATCGGTTGTGTCGTCTACGCGGCCACCGAGATCGAGGCGCCCGGAGTCGTACGCCACCTCGAAGGCACCCGGTTCTCCATCGGGGAGCCGGACCGGTCCGTGTCCAGGCGCTGTCTGGACTTCAGCGAGGCCATGGTCGCGGGCGGACTCAAATGCCCCGTCGAGCCGGACCTGCGCAACGACATCTGGATCAAGCTGCTCGGCAACATCTCCTTCAACCCGATCAGCGCGCTGTCCCGGGCGACCATGGGCCAGATCTGCCGCCATCCCGACACCCGCGCACTCGTGGAGTCGATGATGCGCGAGACCCTCGCCGTGGCGGCGGCCGTGGGCTGCCGGCCCGAGATCTCCGTGGAGCGGCGCATCGCGGGCGCCGAGCGCGTCGGCGACCACAAGACATCCACCCTCCAGGACCTGGAGAAGGGCAAGCCCCTCGAACTCGACGTGCTGCTCGCGGCCGTCGTCGAGCTGGCCTCGCTGGCCGGCACGCCCGTACCGACGCTGCGCGCCGTGCACGCACTCGCCGATCTCCTCGCCACCACCTCCTCGGCCCCAGCAGGGAGCGCACCATGAACAGCGACCGCACCACAGGCCCCCGGAACCGCAAGGGCCGGCAGCCGAAGACCTACGAGCGCCTCACCCACCCCCTGGTCCGTGGCACCGACGGAGTACTGCGGCGCGCGAGCTGGGACGAGGCACTGGCACGGGCGGCTGCCGGATTCCGGCAGACCCGCGACGCGCACGGCCCCGATGCCTTCGCCATGCTGTCCTGCGCCCGCGCCACCAACGAGATGAACTACGTGGCGCAGAAGTTCACCCGCGTCGTGATGGGCACCAACAACGTCGACAGCTGCAACCGCACCTGCCACGCCCCCAGCGTCGCCGGGCTGTCGGCCGCCTTCGGATCGGGCGGGGGAACCTCCAGTTACGAGGAGGTGGAGCACACCGACCTCATCGTGATGTGGGGCTCCAACGCCCGCTTCGCCCACCCGATCTTCTTCCAGCACGTCCTGAAGGGCATCCGCAACGGGGCCCGCATGCACGCGGTCGACCCGCGCCGCACCTCGACCGCCGAGTGGGCGGAGAGCTGGCTCGGGCTCAACGTCGGGACCGACATTCCGCTCGCCCACGCCATCGGCCGCGAGATCATCCGTGCCGGACTCGTCAACCACGCCTTCGTGGACCGGGCGACCACCGGCTACGCGGACTACGTGGCGCTCGTCGAGCCCTGGACCCTGACCGCCGCCGAGGAGGTGACCGGGGTGCCCGCCGCGGCGATCCGGGACCTCGCCCACGCCTACGCCACGGCCGAACGGGCCCAGTTGTGCTGGACCCTGGGCATCACGGAGCACCACAACGGCACCGACAACGTCCGCGCGCTGATCAACCTCTCCCTGCTCACCGGCCACGTCGGACGGTACGGCTCGGGGGTCCAGCCCCTGCGCGGGCAGAACAACGTGCAGGGCGGCGGCGACATGGGCGCCATCCCCAACAAGCTGCCCGGCTTCCAGGACATCCTCGACCCGCAGTCCCGGCAGAAGTTCGAACGGTCCTGGGACGCCGTCATCCAGCCCCGGTACGGCAAGACGCTGACCGAGATGTTCGAGGCGATGGAGACCGGTGAACTGCGGGCCGTGTACTGCATCGGGGAGAACCCCGCACAGTCCGAGGCCGACAGCGACCAGGCCGTCCGCCGGCTCGCCGCCCTGGACCATCTGGTGGTGCAGGACATCTTCCTGACGAAGACCGCCGAGATGGCCGACGTCGTCCTGCCCGCCACGGCCGGCTGGGCCGAGACCGACGGGACGACGACCAACAGCGAGCGGCGGGTGCAGCGGGTACGGGCGGCGCTCGTACCGCCCGGCGAGGCACGCGAGGACGTCGACATCATCTGCGCGATGGCCGGACTCCTCGGCCACGACTGGAAGTTCGAGGACTCCCAGGCGGTCTGGGACGAGCTGCGCTCCCTCTCCCCCGACCACTTCGGGATGACGTACGAGCGCCTCGCCGAGCATCAGGGCCTGCAGTGGCCCTGCCCCGACACGGACAAGCTCCCGTCGAGCTTCCTGCACGCCCGGCTCTGGGAGACCGATCCGGTCCGGCGCGGCGCGGCCGCGCCGTTCGGCCTGGTGCGGCACGACCCTCCGGTCGACCTCACCGACGAGTCCTATCCGCTGCGCCTGACCACCGGGCGGCGGCTCGATTCGTACAACACCGGTGTACAGAGCGGGAGTTACGCGTCGCCGCTACGCCGCGGCGAGTACATCGAGCTCTGCCCGGAGGATGCCGAGGCCTACGGCGTGGCGGTGGGCGAGGAGGTGCGTGTCTCGTCACGGCGAGGCAGCGTCACCGCGCCCGTGTGGGTCGACACCGGTCTGCGGCCCGGTCTGGCCTTCATGACCATGCACTTCCCGGACGAGGTGGACACCAACCAGCTGACCATCGAGGCGAACTGCCCCATCGCCGGCACCGCCGAGTTCAAGGCCTCCGCCGTACGGATAGAGAAGCTGGTGCCCGCATGGACCTGAGGTACACCGACGCGACCCCCACCGACATCGAACGGGCCGCGGTGGACTCCCTGTTGGGCCCGCCGCCCTCAGGCTGGGAGGGCGGCCAGGAGCGGACCGACGCGGACCTGCGCTGGGCGAGGGGCGGAGCGTCAGCGGCCAAGGACCGCCGCGACCAGTTGCTGCCCGCCCTGCATGTGGTCAACGACCGGGTGGGCTGGATCAGCGAGGGAGCGCTGAACTACATCTGCCGGCGGCTGACGGTGGCCCCGGCGGAGGCGTACGGCGTCGCGACGTTCTACGCGATGTTCTCGGTGGTGCCCCGCCCGGCGAAGGTCCTCCACGTCTGTACGGACCTGGCCTGCGCGGCCCGCGGCTCGGGCGCCCTGTGCGCGGATCTGACGGACCGCCTCGGCCCCGCCGGTACCCCGGCCGAGGGCACGGTCTGGCAGGAGAGCCCCTGCCTGGGCCTGTGCGAACGTGCCCCGGCGGCGCTGCTGCTGCAGGCGGGCGAGCAGCCGGCCGGCGACGAGCCCGCCGCGGACGCCGTCCGGTGCTCCGCGGTGCTCGCGCCCGCCACCGCACCCGACGTCGTCGCAGCCACCCGCTCCCCCGGGACCGCCCCCGCCGAACCACCGGCCGGAACGGCAGTCCCCCAGGCCGGCGACCCCGGTCTCGTCCTGCTCAGGCGCATCGGCTCGGTCGACCCCGCCTCCCTGGACGACTACCGCTCCACCGGCGGCTACACCGCCCTGCGCCGCGCCTTCGCACTCGGCCCCGCAGGCGTGATCCGTGAGGTGCTCGACGCGGGCCTGGTCGGCCGTGGCGGCGCCGCGTTCCCCACGGGCCGCAAGTGGCAGGCCACCGCCCAGCAGGCCGACGGCCCGCACTACCTGGTCTGCAACGCCGACGAGAGCGAACCGGGCACCTTCAAGGACCGGGTGCTGATGGAGGGCGATCCGTACGCCCTGATCGAGTCGATGACGATCGCCGGGTACGCGATCGGTGCCGCGCACGGCTACATCTACCTCCGCGGCGAGTACCCCCGCGCGTACGAGCGCCTGAGCCACGCCCTGGCGAGCGCCCGCACCCGCGGGCTGCTCGGCACCGACGTCCTCGGGCAGGGGTACGCCTTCGACATCGAGATCCGGCGGGGCGCCGGTGCCTACATCTGCGGCGAGGAGACCGCGATCTTCAACTCGATCGAGGGGCAGCGCGGTGAACCGCGCTCCAAGCCCCCGTTCCCGGTGGAGAAGGGCCTCTTCGGCAAGCCGACCGCGGTCAACAACGTCGAGACGCTGGTGAACGTACTGCCGATCCTGGAGCACGGCGCCGCCGCGTACGCCGCGACGGGCACGGAGACGTCCACCGGAACCAAACTGTTCTGCGTCTCGGGCCAGGTGGCCCGCCCCGGCATCTACGAACTGCCCTTCGGCGCGAACCTGCGGGAGCTGCTCGCCCTGGCGGGTCCGCCGGAGCACCTGCGGGCGGTCCTCCTCGGCGGCGCCGCGGGGGGCTTCGTACGCCCCGACGAGCTGGACATCCCGCTCACCTTTGAAGGCACCCGCGCGGCCGGGACGACGCTGGGTTCCGGTGTGGTCCTGGTCCTGGACGACTCCGTGGAGCTCCCGCGCATCCTGCTGCGCATCGCGGAGTTCTTCCGCGACGAGTCGTGCGGCCAGTGCGTGCCCTGCCGGGTGGGCACGGTCCGCCAGGAGGAGGCCCTGCACCGGATCGTGGACCGTACGGGAGCGGGGGCCGCCGCCGACGTCGCACTCATGAGAGAGGTGGGGCAGACCATGCGGGACGCCTCGATCTGCGGTCTGGGCCAGACCGCGTGGAACGCCGTGGAATCCGCCATCGACCGTCTGGGGGTCTACAAGTGACCGCTGTGCCGCTCCAGCCGCCGCGCCGTCTCGTCTCGTTCACGCTCGACGGCTCGGAGACCCGGGTCCCCGAGGGCTCGACGATCCTGGACGCCTGCCGGTCGGCGGGCAAGGACATCCCGACCCTGTGCCAGGGCGACACGCTCACCCCGAAGAACGCCTGCCGGGTGTGCGTCGTCGAGGTGGAGGGTGCCCGGACACTCGCCCCGGCCTGCTCCCGGCGCGCCGAGCCGGGCATGACGGTCCGCACGGACACCGAGCGGGCCCGGCACAGCCGGAAGGTGGTCCTGGAGCTGCTGGCCTCCTCGACCGACCTGTCGACGACACCGCGGGCCGCCGAATGGATCAAGGAGTACGACGCGGAACCCGGCCGCTTCGGCGCGGACGCCGCCCGGGTCAACGAGCAGCCGAAGATCGACAACGACCTCTACGTCCGCGACTACGACAAGTGCATCCTCTGCTACAAGTGCGTGGACGCCTGCGGGGAGCAGTGGCAGAACACGTTCGCGATCGCCGTCGCGGGGCGCGGCTTCGACGCCCGCGTCTCCACCGAGCACGACGCCCCGCTCACCGATTCGGCCTGCGTGTTCTGCGGCAACTGCATCGAGGTGTGCCCCACCGGAGCACTCTCCTTCAGCACCGAGTTCGACATGCGGGCGGCGGGCACGTGGGACGAGCCGGCCCAGACGCAGACCACGACCGTCTGCGCGTACTGCGGTGTGGGCTGCAACGTCACGCTCCATGTGCAGGACAATGAAATCGTCAAGGTCACCTCACCGCACGACAACCCGGTGACCCACGGCAACCTCTGCATCAAAGGCCGCTTCGGCTACCAACACGTACAGAATCGGGTTTAACGGCTATGGGACGGGTCACCGAGCGTCGCCGCACCATCCGCATCCGGGACGGGGCAGTCACCACGCGCCCCGACACCCTCGTCGCCGAGGAGCCCCTGGAGATCCGGCTGAACGGCAAACCGCTCGCCATCACGATGCGCACCCCGGGAGACGACTTCGCGCTCGCGGCCGGCTTCCTGGTGAGCGAGGGCGTGCTCGGTGAGGGCTCCGAGGTGCAGTCGATCGTGTACTGCGCCGGCGCGACGGCGGACGGTGTGAACACGTACAACGTGGTCGACGTGAAGCTCGCGCCGGGTGTCGTGGTCCCCGACATCACGCTGGAGCGCAACGTCTACACGTCGTCGTCGTGCGGGATCTGCGGCAAGGCGAGCCTGGACGCCGTCCGCACCACGACCCGGCATCCCGTCGCCGACACTCCCCCGGTCCGGGTGGAACCCGCGCTGCTCTCCGCCCTCCCCGACCGGTTGCGCGAGGCGCAGCGGGTCTTCGACCGGACCGGGGGTCTGCACGCGGCGGCCCTCTTCTCGCCGGAGGGTGAGCTGCTCGACATCCGGGAGGACGTGGGCCGCCACAACGCGGTCGACAAGCTGGTCGGCCGGGCCCTGACGGACCATCGGCTGCCCCTTTCGCGGACGATCCTGCTCGTGTCGGGCCGCGCCTCGTTCGAACTGGTGCAGAAGGCAGTGATGGCGGGGATCCCGATGCTCGCGGCGGTGTCCGCGCCGTCGTCGCTGGCCGTGGACCTGGCGGCCGAGAGCGGACTGACCCTCGTGGGCTTCCTGCGGGGTCCGTCCATGAACGTGTACGCGGGTGAGCACCGCATCGCCCTGGAGGCAGCGGTGAGCCAGGACTGAGGTGCCCCGCCCGCTGCACGGGTCAGGGGTCCGGCCGGCGGGGAGCGCCCCCTGCGCCGGCCGGACCCTCCGTGCCACGGTCGTCCGTGCCCGTGGTCCCGTACCCGGCTCGGCGCCCCTCATGCGCTGCTCCGCGCTCACTCCCCGGCGAACGAGAGCCCCTTCGCCTCCAGCGCCGCGCGCAGCACTCCCACGGCTCTCGGTCCCACGCCGTGCAGCCGCAGCAGCTCCGCCTCGCTGATGGCCGGGAGCTGGTCCAGCGCCGTGTAACCCGCCGCGTGCAGGGCATTGCGGGCCGGGTTGCCGACACCGTGCGGAAAGCCGTCCGGCGGGGTGTTCCTGTCACTCGTCACGGTGTCGTCCTTCCGGAGCGGTCGGCTTCTCAGCCCACCGTAACGGGCACCTGTGACACCTCTTGGGACTCCGGCAGCGGGTCGCGCGAGCGGCGCTTGGCGATCACCGCGCAGACCATCAGCTGCATCTGGTGGAAGAGCATCAGCGGCAGCACGGCAAGACTCGCGTGGGCGCCGAACAGCACGCTCGCCATCGGCAGTCCGGCGGCTAGGCTCTTCTTCGACCCCGCGAACTGGATCGCGATCCGGTCCGCGCGCCCGAAGCCGAGCCGCTTCGCCCCGTACCAGCTCAGCGAGAGCATCAGCGCCAGCAGAACCGCTTCCGCCGCCATGAGCGCACCGAGCCTGACCGGGGTGACCTGGTGCCAGATTCCGCCGACGACGCCCTCGCTGAACGCCGTGTAGACGACGAGCAGGATCGATCCGCGGTCGACATAGCCCAGCACCTTCTTGTGGCGGGCGACGAAACCGCCGACCCAGCGGCGCAGCAGCTGTCCGGCCAGGAAGGGCACCAGGAGCTGGAGGACGATCTTCACCAGGGAGTCGGCCGAGAAGCCCCCGGTGCCACCTCCGAGCACCAGTGCGGCGAGCAGCGGGGTGAGCAGGATCCCGGCAAGGCTGGAGAAGGAACCGGCGCAGATCGCGGCCGGCACGTTGCCGCGGGCCATCGACGTGAAGGCGATCGACGACTGGATGGTCGAAGGGACCAGGCACAGGAAGAGGAAGCCGTCCTGCAGCTGCGGGGTCAGCACGTAGGGCACGAGGCCGTGGCTCGCGAGACCCAGCAGCGGGAACGCGACGAAGGTGCAGGCCAGGACCGTGAGATGGAGCCGCCAGTGCTTCAGTCCCTCGAGCGCCTCGGCGGTCGACAGACGCGCTCCGTAGAGGAAGAAGAGGAGGGCGACCGCCCCGGTCGACGCCCCGGAGGCCACGTCGGCGGCCGCTCCCGAAGCGGGCAGCAGCGCCGCGAGGGCCACCGTGCCGATCAGCGCCAGGATGTACGGGTCCACCGGCAGCCAGGACGGCAGCGTCGGGATACGGCGGCTGGTGCGGCTGCTCATGTGCTCCACGTGCTCTCTCGGCGTAGTCGTGCCCTCCCCATCCTGCTCCTGATCACCGTGATCGGGAATCCGGCATACCGCTCTGACTGTCATCACGATTCGCGATAGCCTGGCCGCATGTACGAACCGGTCCAGCTCCGCACGTTCCTGGCCGTCGCGCAGACCCTGAGTTTCACGCAGGCGGCACGCAGGCTCGGGATCAGGCAGTCCACGGTCAGCCAGCACGTACGCCGGCTGGAGGCCGAGGCGGGCCGGCAACTGTTCGCCCGGGACACCCACCGGGTCGATCTCACCGAGGACGGTGAGGCGATGCTGGGCTTCGCGCGGACGATCCTGCAGGCCCACGAGCGGGCTGCGGCGTTCTTCACCGGCACCCGGCTGCGCGGACGGCTGCGCTTCGGGGCCTCCGAGGACTTCGTCCTGACGCGGCTGCCGGAGATCCTCGAGTCCTTCCGGCGCGAGCATCCCGAGGTCGAGCTGGAACTGACGGTGGAGCTGTCCGGGACGCTGCACCAGCAGCTCGAGGCGGGCCGGCTCGACCTCGTCCTGGCCAAGCGGCGCACCGGTGACACGCACGGCGAGGTGGTCTGGCAGGACTCGCTGGCCTGGATCGGCGCCCCGCAGCTGAGGATCGACCCGGACCGGCCGCTCCCGTTGATCGCCTTCCCGCCTCCCGGCATCACCAGGGCCCGCGCCCTGGAGGTCCTGGAGGAGCACGGCAGGTCCTGGCGGTTCGCCTGCACGAGCGCGAGCCTGAGCGGCCTGATCGCCGCCGCCCGCGCGGGCCTGGGGGTGATGGCGCACACGCGTGGGCTGATTCCGCCGGGGCTGGTCCCGGTGCCCGCCAGGGCGGGGCTCCCGGAGCTCGGCGACGTGGACTTCGTCCTGCTGCACGGGAGGCGCAGGGACGCCGCGCAGGAGGCGGCCGACGCCCTGGCGGCGGCGATCCTCGCGGGTGGCGACCGTCTTCACCGGGTGACGGACCTGCCCGCCCACCCGGAGCGCGCGTAATCACCGCGTACAGATTCCGTGGAGATTCCCGTGCGAGCTACTTACCCGGCGGTCAGAAGTGCGCCCGAGCCTTGCCCATCTGGCCCGATTTCAGTGGCTGACCTGTGCAGATGGCACGTTATCCGGAGACTTCGGACCCTCCCGCTTCCCCGCTCGGTGGGGTAGCGTCGCGGCGCCGTGCGGAGCGCCACAAGGAGCAGGTCATTGCGCGAATTCACTGTCCCACCCATGGCAGCCGCCCCTCAAGTCGGCGGTCTTGCCGATACCGTCTTCGACCACGCCGAGGACGATCCCCACCGGATCGCCCTCGGTCGCAAGGACGCGGACGGTCAGTGGCACGACGTCTCCGCCGCTGTCTTCCGCGACGAGGTGCTGGCGCTGGCCAAGGGGCTGATCGCACACGGCGTGCGCTTCGGCGACCGCGTCGCCCTGATGTCCCGTACCCGCTACGAGTGGACGCTCTTCGACTTCGCGCTCTGGACGGTGGGCGCCCAGTCCGTGCCGATCTACCCGACGTCGTCGGCCGAGCAGGTCCTGTGGATGCTCCATGACGCCGAGGTCGCGGCCGTCATGGTCGAGCACGAGGACCACGCGATGACGATCGGTTCGGTGATCGACCGGCTGCCGAACCTGAAGCGGCTCTGGCAGCTGGACGCCGACGCGGTGACCGAGCTCGTCGACGCGGGGGTCCAGATCGACGACGAGACGGTGCACAGGCACCGGCGCGCGGTGACACCCGACTCCGTGGCCACCGTGATCTACACCTCCGGTACGACGGGGCGCCCCAAGGGCTGTGTGATCACACACGCCAACTTCATGTTCGAGTCCGACACCATGGTCAGCCGCTGGAGCCCGGTGTTCCACTCCAAGCCGGGCGACGAGGCGGCGACGCTGCTCTTCCTGCCGCTCGCCCATGTCTTCGGCCGCATGGTGGAGATCGCGGCGCTGCGCGGCCGGGTGAAGCTGGGCCATCAGCCGGAACTGTCGGCGAAGGCACTGATGCCGGACCTGGTGTCGTTCCGGCCCACCTTCATCCTGGCGGTGCCGTACATCTTCGAGAAGGTCTTCAACGGCGCGCGCCGCAAGGCGGAGGCGGAGGGCCGGATCGGTCCCTTCGACAAGTCCGTCGAGGTCGCGGTGAAGTACGCGGAGGCGTTGGAGGAGCGGGCGTTCGGGACGGGCCCCGGCCCCTCCGCCGGGCTCCGGATGCAGCACCAGTTCTTCGACAAGGTCGTCTACAAGAAGGTCCGCGACGCGATGGGCGGCCGGGTGCGGCACGCGATGTCGGGCGGCTCCGGCATGGACCGTCAGCTCGGACTGTTCTTCGCGGGCGCCGGCGTCATCGTCTACGAGGGCTACGGCCTCACCGAGTCGACCGCCGCGGCGACGGCCAACCCGCCCGAGCGCACCCGGTACGGCACGGTCGGGCAGCCGATCCCCGGGTCCACGGTGCACATCGCCCAGGACGGCGAGATCTGGGTCCACGGGGCGAACATCTTCGGCGGATACCTGGGCGACCCCAAGGCGACCGACGCCGTGCTGCACGACGGGTGGCTGGCCACGGGGGACCTCGGCGCACTCGACGAGGAGGGCTATCTGACGATCACCGGGCGCAAGAAGGAGATCCTGGTGACGTCGGGCGGCAAGAGCGTCGCCCCGGCCGGCCTGGAGGAGCGGGTGCGCTCGCATCCGCTGGTGGCGCAGTGCATCGCCGTCGGCAACGACCGGCCCTACATCGCCGCGCTGGTGACCGTGGACCAGGAGTCGGTGGACCACTGGCTCGCCATGCAGGGCCGTGCGCCGATGCGCGCGGCGGACCTGGTGCGGGACCCGGATCTGGAGATGGAGGTCAGACGCGCCGTCGTGGCCGCGAACACGGCGGTGTCGCAGGCGGAGTCCATCCGCACGTTCCGTATCCTGGCGCACCCGTTCACGGAGGAGCACGGTCTGCTGACACCGTCGCTCAAGCTGAAGCGCAAGGCGATCGAGACGGCGTACGCGTCCGAGGTCGAAGCCCTGTACCACTGACCTACCGCCGACCTGCCACTGACCACCGACGCCTCTGACGCGGCCGGTGCCGGCGGTCGTCACGCTGCGTCGGCCCCGCCGTTCCGCGTGCCCGGTTCTTCCGTTCGCCGGTTCTCCGCAGACGGGAATGCATAGGCTTCGTTGATCGTTTCCCAACGGGAGTACCCACCGACAACGTAAGGATCCACTGCTCGTGAGCCAGGTCCCCTCCATCACCCTCAACAACGGTCTCGAGATGCCGCAGCTCGGCTACGGAGTCTGGCAGGTGCCGGACGACGAGGCCACGACGGCGGTCGCCACGGCCATCGAGTCCGGGTACCGGAGCATCGACACCGCCGCGATCTACGGCAACGAGGAGGGCACCGGCAAGGCCATCGCCGCCTCCGGTGTGGCGCGTGACGAGCTGTTCGTCACCACCAAGCTATGGAACGGCGACCAGGGCTACGACTCGACGCTGCGGGCCTTCGACGCCTCGCTGGACAAGCTGGGCCTGGACTACGTCGACCTGTACCTGATCCACTGGCCGCTGCCGGCCAAGGACGCCTACGTCGACACGTACAAGGCCCTCGAGAAGATCCACGCCGACGGCCGCGCCAAGGCCATCGGCGTGTCGAACTTCCTCCCCGCGCATCTGGAGCGCCTGATCGAGGAGACCTCCGTCGTCCCCGCGGTCAACCAGATCGAGCTGCACCCCCAGCTCCAGCAGGCGGAGTCCCGCGCCTTCCACGCGCGGCACGGCATCGTCACCGAGGCCTGGTCCCCGCTGGGGCAGGGCAAGGGCCTGGACGTCCCGACAGTCGTGGCGATCGCCCGGAAGCACGGCCGGACCCCCGCCCAGGCGGTGCTCCGCTGGCATCTGCAGACCGGCCACGTGGCGATCCCGAAGTCCGTGACGCCGTCGCGGATCGTGGAGAACCTCGACGTGTTCGGCTTCGAGCTGGACGCGGACGACCTCGCCGCGTTCGCCGCGCTGGACGAGGGCAAGCGCATCGGCCCCGACCCGGCCGAATTCGCCGTGGGCGCCTGAGCCGTGAGCGCCTGAGAACGCTGGTGTACGGCACCCCGCCCCTGCGGCGGGGCGCCGTACCCGAGCACACCAAAGGGGAACGGACCATGAGCGGGGAGACCGCGCCCGTCGTCGAGGCGGGTGTGTACCGCCTGCGGAACGTGGGCAGCGGACTGCTGCTCGAGGTGTACGGCGGGGCCACTGGCAGCGGCGCCAATGTCCAGCAGGGCAAGGAGAGCGGAACCGCGGCCCAGCACTGGCGGCTGAACCCCGTGCACGAGGGCGCTGCCCTGTACCACCTGGTCAACGCGCACAGTGGCAAGCGGCTGGACGTCGCGGGAGCCTCCACGGAGAACGGCGCGAACGTCCAGCAGTGGAAGGCGAACAACTTCGGTGCCCAGGAATGGCTCATCGAGCAGCACCTGGAGGCACCCGGCACCGTGACGCTGGTCAGTTTCGTCAGCGGCCTCGTCCTTGAGGTCGCCGACGGGGCCACCGACGACGGGGCCAACGTCCAGCAGTGGGAGGACACCGACTCCCCCGGCCAGTGGTGGCGGCTGGAGCCGGTGCCCGAGTCCTGAGCCGGTAGGTCAGTCCGCCGTGCGGGGCTCCCGCCGGGCCAGATGCACGGTGCGCGCGGAGAGCAGGAAGAGGTCCGGGCGCAGCCGCAGCCCCTCGGGGTCACCGGGGTCCAGCAGCCGGTCGAGCGTCGCGGCGTCCTCGGCGGTGAGCCGGTCGGCGAACGCCTCGCGCCTGCGGGCGAATTCGGTGACGGTACGGTCGCGCGCGACGCCGGTGAGCGGGGCGGGCAGATCGAGCAGGAAGCTGCGGGTGCCCTGGGGTGCCAGGCCGACGGCGGCCAGGAGGGCGCTCCAGTCCTCGATCTCCCGTGTGCTGTCGGGAAGTCCCGCCCGCATGTCCTCGAACCGGTCGGCGTGGAGCGCCTCGAGTCTGGCTTCCAGTCCCGGCCTGCCGATGCCGATGTCGCGGGGAAGCTGGCGGGCGGCCAGGCCTCCTTCGAGCAGGGCGACGGTGCCGCCGGGGCGGAGCAGCCCGGCGAAGCCCGCGAGGAGGCCGCGCTGGTCGCCGATGTGGTGAAGGGAGTTGCCCGCCCAGATCAGATCGGCTTCGTCCAGCTTCCCCAGGTCCTCGGGGAGTGCCGCGTGCACGGTCCGCACCCGCTCGCCGAAGCCGTGCCGCTCGGCGCGGGCACGGGTGCGCTCCAGGAGGGCCGGAGTGCCGTCGACGGCGACGATCTCCGCTCCGGGGAACACCTCGGCGAGCAGACAGCTGATCACGCCGGGGCCGCTGCCGATGTCGAGGACTCTGTGCACGTCCTGGGCCCCGGGAAGTTCCGCGATCCAGCGGGCGGCCGCCTCGTACTGGGGCCTGCTGAGTTCGGCCTCCTCCTCGAGGCTCGGACCGACGGTGTCCCAGTCGAGGTCTTCGGTGCGGTCGGCGTGGGCGTGGGCATGGGTGTGGCCGTGACCGTGCGCGGTGTGCTTGCTCATGGGCTCACCTTCTCCCTGCAGGGCACCCAGGGCCAGTTTCCTTGCCGTTTCAGCAAGCCTGTTTCCCGTTGTGGTACCCCCGCTGCCACAGGACGGCCGGATCACCGGAGCGCGGCGCGGGCGGGGCGGCTCAGCCCCGTCTGCGGAAGGCGAGCAGCCGGTAGGCGGGGTCCGGACGCTGCCGGTCGGGGTCGGGCAGCGCGGTGAGTTCCGCCGCGAGCCGTTCCGCCGCCGTCCCGGGCAGCGACAGGTGTGCGGCGTAGTCACCCCGCAGCACCGAGCGTGCCGCGCGTCGGGGGGTGCGGCCCTGACCGTGGCCGGCGAACCCTGCCCCGCCCACCCGTTCCAGGCCGTGGGAGTCGGCGTACGCGGTGACCAGGTCCGCGGAGTCGGACGGCTGGGGGGCGCTGTACGGGGCGAGCAGCGCGTCGATGTCGCTGCCCACGTGGTGCCCCGCGTCCTTGTCGACCGTCGTGACGAACACACCTCCCGGCCGGAGTGTCCGCGCCGCCTCGGCCACCACGGCCCGCACCTCGCCGTCGCCCCGCAGCAGGTGCAGCAGCCAGACCGCGCTGACGGCATCGGCCGTCGCACCGGCCAGCGGCAGCCTCCGCGCGTCGGCCAGGACGACCGCTCCGATCCGCTGCCCGGCCAGCCGCGCCATGCCGTACGAGCTGTCGGTGCCGAGCACCCGCAAGGCGGGGCGCGCGAGGGCGATCCGCTCCGCGACCAGTCCCGTACCGCAGCCGACGTCCACCAGCGTGCGGGCGGACGGCGGCACCAGCCCGAGTACGGCGCGGGCGGCGGCTTCGGCGCGGGGCACCCCGCCCCGGGTGGCGTCGTAGACGGCGGCTTCGGCGTTGTAGTCCAGCACGGGGGCGAGTCTAGAAGGCCCGTCCCGACCGCGGCGCACCATGGGTGCCGGATGTATTGCCGGTGAGTGGTGGTGGACATAACGTGCGGTCATGGAGCTGGAGTTACGTCATCTGCGCACGGTGCGGGCCATCGCCGACACAGGCAGTCTCACCAAGGCGGCCGCCGTTCTGGGGCTCGCGCAGCCCGCGCTCAGCGCGCAGCTGCGACGGATCGAGAAGACGCTCGGCGGCCCGCTCTTCGACCGGGACCACACGGGTGCCCGGCCCACCCTGCTCGGTGAGTTGGTGCTGACACGGGCCCGGGTGGTGCTGCCCGCGGTGAGCGAGCTCCAGGAGGAGGCGGTGCGCTTCGCCAACGCCTGGGCCACCGTGGAGCGCTTCCGGCTCGGCGGGACGCACGGTCCGCTGCTGGGCGGCCTCGTCGACCGGCTGGCCGCCGCGCATCCGACGGCGCCGGTGACGACGTACACCTCGTGGTCGGTGGCCGAGATCGCCTCGCTGCTCATCGACGGACGGCTCGACTTCGCGTTGATCGGTGTCTGCGGGGAGAGCACGCCGCCCATGGCGGACCGGCTCGTCTGGCAGGTCATCGGCATCGACCCGGTGTTCGTGATGCTGCCGGAGAACCATCCGCTGGCCGGCGAGACGGAGCTCGAACTCTCCGCGCTGGCAGGGGAGTCCTGGGCCGACGTGCCGGGGGACGGCTGTTTCGCGGACTGTTTCGCCACCGCCTGCGCCCGGGCCGGCTTCACTCCGCTGTCGGTGTACGAGACGGACACGACGTCCGTGGTCCACCTGGTGCAGGTGGGGCGGGCCATCGGGCTGTGCCGGGCCACGTTCCCGCCGACGCAGGGACTGGTGACCCGGCCCCTGGCGGGCTCGCCTCTGAGCTGGCGCCATCTGCTGGGCCGCAACCCCCGCTCCCCCGCGGCGGACGGGGCGGCCGGTGCGGTGAGCGGGCACACCCGCTCGGCGTACGCGGAGGCGGTGCGGCGCAGCGACGGCTACACGCGCTGGCTCGACGCCCATCCCGGGTTCGGCCCGACGTCCTGGGAGGCCGTCACGTCGCTCCGTGGCCCGGAGCCACCGCCTCCACCCGGCCTGCCAGCGTCAGGTCCTTCTGTGTGACCGCGCCGCCCGCGTCGTGCGAGTTCACGGACAGGCGAACGGTGTTGTAGCCCAGTGTCAGGTCCGAGTGGTGGTTGAGCTCGTCCTGGATCCGGGCGATGTGGACGGTCAGCCCGGTGGCGGCGAAGTGGGACGGCAGCCGGTAGGTACGGGTGATCCTGTCCCCCTCCAGTTCCCAGCCGGGCAGGTCGCGCAGACCGGCCTCGATGTCGCGCGGGGACAGCGGTTCAGCAGGCATGCGGCGGCTCCTACCGGGATCGGTGCGATCAGCAGTGCCCGTGACGTTACGGTCTGGATATGACAACTGTCGCGCTTGACACGGGGGTAGGGCCACTGCTGCGTGGCTGGCGGGAACAGCGGCGGATCAGCCAGCTGGAGCTGGCCCTGCGTGCGGACTCCTCGGCCCGGCACATCTCGTTCGTCGAGACGGGCCGCTCACGCCCGAGCGAGGAGATGATCCTGCGGCTGGCAGAGCACCTCGACATTCCGGTCAGGGAGCGCAACGCGCTTCTGGTGGTGGGCGGTTACGCGCCCCGCTTCGCTCAGACCGCACTCGACGACCCGTCGATGGGAGTGCTGCGCGAAGCCATCGACCGGCTGCTCGCCGGCTACAACCCGTATCCGGCTCTCGTCCTCGACGCGATGTACACGGTGGTGGCGGCGAACCAGGGGATGCGGCTGCTGCTCGAAGGCGTGTCGGAGCGGTTGCTCACCCCGCCCGTCAACGCCATGCGGCTCACTCTGCACCCGGACGGCCTGGCCCCGCGCATCCTGAATCTGCCGGAGTGGCGAGCCGATCTGCTGGCCCAGATGGAACGTCAGATCGCCCTGGTCCGTTCGGTGGAGCTCCGCGCCCTGTACGACGAGGTCGCGGCCTATCCCCTCCCCGGGCAGCCGGCGGACCCGGCAGGGACGGCGGCGGCCCAGGGCGTGCCGTCGCTCGCGCTGCCGCTGCGTATCGCGCACGGCGAGCGGGAACTGTCGTTCATCTCGTCCATCGCCACGTTCAACACACCGATGGACGTCACCGTGGCCGAGCTGGCCATCGAGACGTTCCTGCCCGCCGACCGGGAGACCTCCGCGTACCTGCACGCGCTCATGCCGTGACGAGCGGACGGGTCCAGGGCGCGTCACTGCGGGCGAAACGGATCGCGGCCGTGCTCGCGAGGACCAGGAACACCAGGGTGATCAGCAACGGCAGCGTCGGATGCCCGCCCAGCACGGCCACGGCCCCGGCGAGGGCTCCGGCCAGCATGGCGACGACCGAGAGGATCCGGGGCCCGGCACGGCGCCCCGGCCCCTTGGCGAGCCGGCTGTCGGCGACGACCCCGGTGATCGTGAGGGTCAGCACGGTGGTGGTGAGGTCGGGGACCGCGAGCGCACGGGAGGCGGCGTTCTGGACACCGAGTCCGAGGCCGAGCAGCGCGATGAGGGTGAAGCGGGCGGCTCCGGTGTACGGCTCGCCCGAGGTCAGCGTGACCACCGTGGCGGCCGCCACGAAGGCGGTCTCGACGAGGAGCGCGTGCCGGAGCTGCCGGCCCCGGTGGGCACGGGCCCGGTGCACGACGATCCCCCCGGCCAGTGCGCCCGCGGCGAACGCGCCCAGGGCCACGGCCGAGGCGAGCAGCGAGAACCCCGGGGCACCTGCGGCACCGAAGCCGCAGAAGACCACGTTGCCGGTCATGTTGGCGACGAAGACCCTGCCCAGCAGCAGGTAGCTGAACGCGTCGACCAGCCCGGTGATGACGGTCAGGGCCAGCATCAGCGGCGGCAGGGGACCGTGCCGGGCGGTCATGTCGGGTACGAGGGTGGCCCAGGCCTCACGCAGGACGACGGGCATGGGCGGCACACTCCGATCGCTGGATGTGATCGGAGTGTGCCGCAGCCCGGAGGCCGTGGTGTCCGCACGCGCCGGACGGGCCCGGAACCACCCGTACGGCAAGCGGCGTCCGCGGGGCGGGCGGCCCTGCTTCACCGCACGCGCTACACGCGTGCGCCGTTGTCCCGCGGATCGCGGCGCGCCCGTCCGGCGCCCTGCTTGCGTCCCGGGCCACGCTTCCGGGCCGGCGGCGGGGCCTTGCTGCTCCGCTCCAGCAGGAGCGCCCCGGGTACGGCGGTGAGTACCGAGGAGTACGTGCCGACGCAGATGCCGATCAGGAGGGCGAGGGCGAAGTCCGCGAGCGAGTCTCCGCCCAGCACGGCCAGCGCGACCAGGATGAACAAGGCGCCCATGCCCGTGTTGACGGTTCGTGGGACGGTCTGCAGAACGGCCCGGTTGGCGATCTCACCGACCGGTGCGCGCCGGTTCCCGGCCCACAGCTCCCGTACCCGGTCGAAGACAACGACCGAGTCGTTGACGGAGTAGCCGATCACGGTGAGCAGTGCGGCCAGGAAGATCCCGTCCACGGGGCGGCCGAGCCAGGCGAAGGCGCCGACCAGAATGATGACGTCGTGCACCAGTGCCCCGACCGAGGCCACGGCGAAGGTCCAGCGGAACCGGGCCGCGAGATAGGCGAGCTGGACGAACACGGCGACGGCCAGAGCGATCAGCGCGTTGCGCCGGAGTTCGTCGCCGAGGCTGGGACCGATCAGCTCGTCGCGCACCTTCGTGGTCTCACCGCCCTCGGCGGCCAGCGCCGTACGCAGCGCGTGTTCCCCGTCGTTGTCGAGCTTTCCGGAGCGTACGGAGAGATCGCCCTCGCCCGATGTGGTGACCTCGGCGTCACCGAACCCGGCGTCGGCGATGGTGGTGCGGGCGGTCTCCACGTCGACGGGGCGGCTCGTGGAGTACTCGACGAGCCGGCCTCCGGTGAATTCGACGCCGAGATCGACACCGCGGACGACGATGCCGAGCACGGCTGCGGCGACCAGCGCGCCGGAGACCAGCAGCCAGCGGCGCGGTGACCGGAACAGCTGGGGGTCGCGCTCGTTCAGCCAGGTGCGTACCCGGCCCGGACGTGCGATGCCGTTGACACTCCGGTAGTCGCTGACGAACCGGGATCCCGCCGCCGTCTCGGTGAGCGCGCGGGCGATGACCAGTGCCGAGAACATCGAGGCGAGGACACCGATCGCGAGCGTGAGACCGAAGCCCTTGACCGGTCCCGAACCGAGGAGGAAGAGCAGGCCCGCCGCGATGAGGGTGGTGACGTTGGAGTCCGCGACGGCACTGAAGGCGTTGCGGAACCCCGCGGTCAGGGCGGGACGCAGCGAGCGGCTCGGGCGGGCCGCGCACTCCTCACGGGCCCGCTCGAAGACAAGGACGTTCGCATCGACCGCCATTCCGATGGCGAGGACGAATCCGGCGAGCCCCGGGAGGGTCAGGGTGACGCCGAGTGCGACGAGAGCCGCGTAGGAGATGACACCGTAGGCCGCGAGCGCGACAGCGGCGAGAGCACCGAAGAGCCGGTACACGAAGGTGATGAAGAGCGCGGTGGCCGCTGCGCCGATGAGCGCCGCCCGGGCGCTGGCGTCGATGGCCGCGGCCCCGAGCGTCGGACCGACGGTCCGCTGCTCGGCGATCTCGACGGGGACGGGAAGTGCGCCGCCCTTGATGAGGAGGGCGAGATCGCGTGCCTCGTCGGCGCTGAAGGAGCCCGTGATCTGGGTGGATCCGGAGGGCAGTCCGGCCTGGCAGCCGATCGACGGATCGACCTGGGGCGATGAGATGACCTTCCCGTCGAGGACGATCGCGACCCTGCGCCGTTCGTCCTGGGGCGGGTTGCAGGCCGCCTCCCCGGTCAGCCCGGTCCACTTCCCGCCCGCGTCCTTGTGGAAGTCGAGCGACACGGACCAGCCCGTTCCCTGCTGGGCGTCGAAGGCTGCGGTGGCGTCCTTCACTCCGGCGCCGTCGAGCCGCACCGGGCCGAGGGCGAGGGGAGTGCCCTGTTCGTCCGGGAGTGTCAGCCCCGTCCGTGGGGCGTCGTCCTTCTGCTCGGTTCCGGGGCCCTGAACAGCGTGGAAGCTCAGCTGGGCGGTTCGGCCGATGACTTCGGCGGCCTGCCGCGGGTCCTGGACGTCCGGCAGTTCGACGATGATCCGGTTCTCGCCGGAACGTGTCAGGGACGGTTCGGCGACACCGAGGGAGTCGATGCGGCCGCGGAGCACCTCCAAGGTGCGTTCGGTGCTCTCCCGGTCCGCCTTCGCGGTGTCCGAGTCCTTGGTCTGCAGCACGATCCGGGTGCCGCCCTGAAGGTCGAGTCCGAGTCTGGGTGACATGGTCAGCGTGATGAGCACGGAGACGAGCAGAACGGCGGCAGCCAGAACTGCTCGCACCGTGGCGGCGCGAGTCATGGGAATCCTCCGAGGGGCGTCGTCCGCCCCTCGTTCAGAGAGGACGCGACGACAGGTCTGTCGAACAGGACAGGGGAACGGCCGGCTGACCGGCCGTCACCCCTGGAGGGCCCCGTACTCCCGGCAGCGCGGTGCGGACCCGGCCGGGTACGAAAAGGCGGGTCCCGACAGCCGCTCGCGGCGCCTTACGGGGTTCGGGCAGGGCCGTCGCGCACGGCGGCAGTGCTCCGTGGTCCGGCGGAGGGAAGTGGTGCGGGGCGTGCGGGCGGTCGGCGCCTGCCCATGGGCCGGGCCGGGGCAGGGCCTCGGCCCACGCCCCCTGGGCTGCGGCCTCGACGGACGTGCCGGCCTTGCCCGCCTTGCCCGCGTTGACGGACTCGCCGGGCGTGGGGCTGCCCGAGGAGGGCGACGCTGCTGCGGCCGCACGGAAGCGGCGGGATTCTTGTGCCTGGCCCTGGTTCGCGGTCCGGTCGGAACGAGGCAGGGGCGGTTGCGCTCCCGGCGCGTGCGCGGTGACCGGGGACCGGCCTGCGAGCGCACCGAGGGGCAGCACCGATCCGGCTGCGGCAGGCGCGCCTGCGACGAGCGTGAGAACAGCGAGAAGGAACGCGGCAAGGGCATGCCGGGCCCGGTGCGCCGGGGCGTCCGGCCGCCCCCGCGGGGGCGCGTTCCCCCGGGGCGCCCCCGGGCGGGGGCTCACCTCGTTCGGCCCGGCAGGACGGCCGGCGCACCCGCACCGGTGTGGCGCAGCACGGAGTCCAGGATCAGGCCCGCACCCCGTACGACCGTGGTCGCGGGGTCGTCGGCCAGGTGCACGCGTACGCCGAGGCGCCCCGCGATCCCGTCGGTGACGTCCCTGCGCAGCGCACCGCCCCCGGCGAGCACGGGGCCTCTGCGCAGCGCGCCGCTCACCGCTCCGTGCTTGTCCTGTCGCCACATCGACACGACCATGTCCAGCACCGTCCGGACGAGGTCCGCGGGAGGAGCCTCCGGCTCCAGGTCGATGAGCCCGGCCTCGGCCTGCCTGGCGTCGGCGACCGTCCCGTCGACGAGCAGGGTGACTTCGGTGATCTCGGCGCCCGTGTCGACGACGAGCAGCGGACCGCCGCCGCGCGGCCCGGCGCATGCGGCGGCGGCTCTCGCGCTGCTGAGGACCACGACTCCGGAGGGGCCGAGGGCGGTGAGGAGGTCCCTGGCCAGGGACCGGTGCTCGGATCCGGCGAGGACCGGATGGCTGAGGACGATCACGGCGCCGCTGCGGTCGGCGCCCAGCGCCGTATCGGCGAGGTGGCCGAGGAGTTCGGCGCAGGACTCGGCGTCGACGATGCGTCCACGCCGGACCGGACGGCCGCGGCCTTCCTGCGGCGCGGGGCCGGTGACGAGGCCACGGCCGGGAACCCAGCCACGCACCCCGGAACTTCCCAGGTCGATGGCCAGCCCACGGGTCGCCCCGTGGTGGTCCGCCGCGGCGGCACGGCCGCCGGGCCACCGGTGGACGGGCCGGCTGTGCCGCCGTCCGTCGCGCAAAGAACGCATCGCCCCTCACCCCCGGCCTGCCACTGCAGCCGCTCACCACCCATGACCCGCTGATAGCGAGGCATGACCGAACCCTCACTATGCAATAACGGGGTGGGGAACGCCACTCCCTCAGCGATTCCAAGGGCCGCACCCTCGATGGCGCGTCCTACGCCTCCGAGCTCAGGAATGACGCGATCAGCTCCGCGAACTCGTCCGGCGCGGTGATCCTTACGCCCAGGTCCTCGGCCTTGGTGCGCTTCGATCCGGCCTTCTCCCCCGCGACCAGCAGACTCGTGCGCTTGGACACACTGGACGAGGACTTCCCCCCGGCCCGTTCGATCAGCTCGTTCATCTGGTTGCGCGAGAGCTTCTCCAGCGGGCCGGTCATGGCGCCGGTGACCACCACGGTCATACCGTCGAGGGGCAGCCCGGACACCTCCCCGTCGCCCGCCTCACCGTCCGCCTGCGCTTCCCCAGGCTCCGGCGGCGGGGTCGCACCGGGCTCCGTCATGTTGACCCCGGCGGCCACCAGCTTGGCGATCAGCGGCGCCAGCTCCACCAGCTCCCCGACCACCCCCGTGGCCTTCTCCTTGCCGATGCCGTCGACCTGCTGCAGGGCGTCCGCGTCGGCGGCGACGATCCGGTCCATCGTCGCGAAGTGGCGGGCGATCCGGCGGGACATGGAGCGCCCCGTGCCACGTACGCCCAGAGCACAGAAGACACGGGACAGCGGGCGCGTCCGCGCCGTGTCGATGGCGGCGAGGAGATTGTCGGTGGAGGTCTCCCCCATCCGCTCCAGGGAGAGCAGCTGCTCCCGGCCGAGCGTGAACAGATCGGCGAAGTCACTGACGAGACCGGCGTCGACGAGCTGGACGACCCGGGTGGCGCCGAGGCCCTCGATGTCGAGCTGATCACGCCCCGCCGCGTAGGAGATGGAGGCGACCAGACGGCAGTTGCGCCCTCTGGTGCAGCGCCAGCGCTGCTCGCTGGTGTCGATCTCCGAGCCGCACTGCGGGCATGCCTCGGGGAACTCGATCGGCTTCTCCTCGCCCGTCCGCAGATGCGCGACGGGCGCCTCGATCCGGGGGATGATGTCGCCCGCCTTGTAGACCATCACCTGGTCGCCCAGGCGCAGATCGCGGCGGGTGATGTCGGCCGGATTGTGCAGGGTGGCGTACCCCACGGTCGATCCGTCGATCTCCACGGGCTCGAGCACCGCGCGCGGGGCGATGATGCCGGTCCTGCCGACATTCCACTCGACGCCCAGGAGACGGGTGACCTTCTCGACGGCCGGGAGCTTGTACGCGATGGCCCAGCGCGGCGCCCGCGTCCCGGAACCCGCCTCACGCTGGTCGGCCGCCAGGTCCGCCTTGATCACGATGCCGTCGATCCCGAACGGCAGCGAGGCGCGCAGCGCGGCGATGTCCTCGACCCCGGCCTGTACCTCTTCGGCCGTACCGACGGTGCGCGGCGCCACCGCCGTGTCCGCCGCCGTGTGCACGCCGAGGCCGGCGACGAGCTCCAGGACCTCGCTGTGCGGGAGTTCGGCCAGGGTGCCGGTCAGTTCACCGGAGTCGGGCAGCGCGAGCGCTCCGTACGCGAAGAAGGTCATCTCGACGCGATAGGGCCGGTCCTTGGCGCGGAGGGTGCCCGCCGCCCCGTTGCGCGGGTTGGCGAAGGGGGCGCCACCGTGCTCCGTGCGTACGGTATTGGCCTGTTCGAACTGCTCGTCGGTCATGAGGATCTCGCCGCGCACCTCGATGGTGGCAGGAGAGGCCAGCTGCCCGGGAAGGCCGAGCACCGTGCCGATCGCATGCGACACGTCCTCACCCGCGGTCCCGTCGCCCCGGGTGATCAGCCGGTCGAGACGGCCCTGGTGGTAGCGCGCGGCGACCGCGAGGCCGTCGAGCTTGGGCTCCACGCTCCATGCCGCGACGGGCCTGCCGATCCGGCGCTCCAAGGACGCGGTCCAGGTGACGAACTGCTCGGCGGAGAACACGTTGTCCAGGGAGAGCATCGGGACCGTGTGCGGTACGTCGCCCAGGGCGGCGCCGCCCGCGACCTTCCCGGTCGGCGAGGCCTCCAGCGTCTCCTGCGGGTGCTCCAGCTCATAGGCCGCGATCCCGCGCACCAGGCGGTCGTACGCGTCGTCGTCGAGCGTGCTCTCGCCCGAGGCGTAGTAGGCGGCGGCGGCCTGCGTCGCCTCTTCCACCGCGGCGGCGTAGGCGGCTGCATCGGCGAGCACAACAGCTGAGTTCGTCGTCATGACCACCATCCTGCCGCCCACCACTGACAACGCCCCGAGGCACCCATCCGACCCCTCTTCCAAGAGAGCGCTCTCCCTCTTCTCGCTCCGCCAAGTCGGTTCAATGGCCAGGCAGTTGCTAGCGCTGCGCAATCGCTTGACATGCTTACGTCACACTCTTACGTTCTGCGAGAGAGCGCTCTCTACAGTGATCAGAAAACTGGTCAAGGAACCCCACTTCCTCAGAACAGGAGTGCCGTGCTCTTCCGAAACCGACGCACGACCGAACACCGCGGGCGCAGATCCCTGCCCCCGTGGCGCCACAGAATCGCAGGGCTGGCGGTCGCCGCCCTCGCCCTGTCCCTCGTCCAGGCCGAGGTGGGCAACGCGGCCGGCGACCTGACGGCCGGTGCCGCGCCCAAGGCCCCGGCCGATGTGGTCCGGGTCGCCGAGTTCCTCGCGGAGTGCCCGTACACCCACCGTGCTCCCGACGACCCGATCGTGCTGCCCAATCTGCCGGGTGCCTCCCACATGCACAGCTTCTTCGGCAACGAAACCACGAACGCCCATTCCGATCTGGCGTCCCTGGAGAAGGGCGGCACCAGTTGCGCCCCCTCGACCGACATCTCCTCGTACTGGGTTCCCACGATGTACGACGGCAACAAGGAGGTGGAACCGACCGGCACGACCTTCTACTACCTGGGTGAGGGAGTCCGGGACGACATCATCCGCACGATCAAGCCCTTCCCCCGTGGTCTGCGGATCGTCGCGGGCAACGCGAAGGCGACCGGCCCCGACGACAACACGATCGCGCGCTGGTCGTGTCTGCACCACGGCGAGGTCAACCCGTCCCACGACTTCGTCAACTGCCCTGCCGGCGCGATGCTGGAGTCGTACCTCGACTTCCCGCAGTGCTGGAACGGCAGGGACCTGGACTCGGCCGACCACAAGAGCCACATGGCCTACCCGGTGGGCGGCGCCTGCCCGGCGACCCACCCTGTCCCGGTACCCAAGCTGCGCCAGGTGCTGCGCTATCCGGTCAACGGCGACCCCGCCCGTCTCAGACTGGCATCGGGTCGCGGCTACACGATGCACGGCGACTTCTTCAACGTGTGGCCCGAGGCGGAGATGGCCCAGCGCGTACGCGACTGCATCAACGCCATCGTGAAGTGCGGGGCTGACGGCACTCCCTGACGGCCCGTCCGTCGCGATTCACCCACTCCACCGGTGGGTTCCCGTCCGGGGCCGCACTGCCTCCGGACGGGGACCGACCGGTTCCACACCCGAGGACACCCTTGTGAAGGCGGTTCGCCGCGCGGCAGCGTCGCTCCTGCTCCCCCTGCTCCTCGCCACCGGGCTCACCTCGTGTTCCGTTTCCGCCGACCCGGAACCACCGCCCCGCCCGGCGGCCCCTCCCTCTTCCGGCCCGGCGCCGTCACGGTCCGGGGACCCGACGGACTCCGCCTGGGTCCAGCTGATGATCCCGATGGACGAACAGGCCGTCGCCCTGCTGGCCATGGCCGAGAAGAAGACGTCCGACCCACGGCTCCGGTCCTGGGCGACCCGTCTGCGTACCGCGCAGGACGCCGAACTGACCGCGCTGCGCGGGCTTCGGGACGGGATGGGCCTGCCCACCACCGATGTGCACGCGGGCCACAGCATGCCGGGCATGGTGACGGCCGACGACCTCGTGGAGGCCCGCGCGGCAGAGGGCGCCACGTTCGACCGGATCCTCGTGGCGCAGATCCGCGACCATCTCCGACAGTCCGCGCAGGTATCGCGCTCCGAGACGACGGCGGGCACCAGGGCCGACGCCAGGGAGCGGGCGGAGGCCCTCGTGACGGCGCGCGAAAGCCAGTTGGCGGACCTGGACGCACTGGCCGTGAACAGCGGCTGACGTGCCCGAACCGGTGCGCGCAGCCGCCGGACCACCCGGTATAAAGGCTGCATGACTGCCCATGTGACCCCGCCCGCACGCCCCGCCACCTTGGAGGACGTTGCCGCGGTGGCGGGCGTCTCCCGGGCCACGGTGTCCCGGGTGATCAACGGCGCGACCACGGTGGACCCGGCACTGCGGCGGGTCGTGGAGGAGGCGGTGGCGACCACGGGGTACGTCCCCAACCGTGCGGCACGTTCGCTCGTGACCCGCAGGACGGACTCGATCGCCCTGGTCGTGTCCGAGCGGGAACGGCGCCCGGTGTCCGAACCGTTCATAGGCCGGATGTTCTCCGACCCGTACTTCGGCCGTGTGGTGAGCGGTCTGCTCGAGGTGCTCCGGCCCGCGGGCATCCAGATGGTGCTGATGCTCGCCGACGACGAGGCCTCGCGCATCCAGCTCCTGTCGTACCTGCGCCAGGGCCATGTCGACGGCGTGGTGCTGATCTCCTCCCACGCGGAGGATCCGCTGCCCGGCCTCCTCCACGACACGCGGCTGCCCGCCGTGCTCGCGGGCAGGCCGAGGCGGGCGTCCCCGCTCACCTATGTCGAGGCCGACCAGCGTGCCGGGGCGCAGCTGGCCGCCGACCACCTGGCGTCATTGGGACGTCTGCGCATCGGCACGGTCGCGGGGCCGCAGGACATGCCCGCGGGTGAGGCGCGCCTGACCGGGTTCCTGGACGCGCTCGCCCTGCACGGCATCCACGACGTGGCGCGTGCCGAGGGGGATTTCACCCATGCGGGAGGCGCGTCGGCGATGCGGCAGCTGCTGCGTGACCGGCCGGACCTGGACGCGGTGTTCATCGCTTCGGACCTGATGGCGCTCGGTGCCCTGCCCGTACTGCTGCGGGCGGGCAAGGACGTGCCGTCGGACGTGTCGGTGGTGGGTTTCGACGACAGCAGCGCGGCGCTGGCCTGCGATCCGCCGCTGACCACGGTGCGGCAGCCGGTGGAGGAGATGGCCGCGGAGATGGCCCGGCTGCTGCTGCAGCAGATCGGCAAGCCGGGTGGCCCGGCTCCCTCGGTCGTCTTCCATCCGACGCTCGTGGAGCGCAAGTCCACCTGACGCGGCGCCGGCCGTGGCCGGTGACCGTCAGCCCCGCGCGCCCGGTACCTCGGCGTCGGTGTCCACGTCCGGGAAGGGCTCGTCGGCCCGTTCCGCCCCGGTGAAGCCCTCGGTCAGCAACGGCACCTGGGGCCCGGAGAGCTCCCGCAGCCAGCGCGCCAGTATCCGGTGCACGGCCTCCGCACCCACCGGACCGCTGGACGACGTCCCTCCCTCCGCCGCCACGACGTCCCGCGGGTCGGCCAGCGTGCGCGGCCAGAGCAGGAACGGCCGGGACTGTTCGCCGCCGAGTCCGCCGTGCGAACCGATCTGCTCCTCGAAGGCGTGCACGCGTCCGCTCTCGCGGTCGTACATCGAATTGACCATGACGTCGGCGACGTGCGGAAAGGTGTCGGTGCGCCGCACCGCCTCGGCCGCCCCCGCCCCGAAGACGGCGATCGGCCCCTCCCCGTCCTTCAGTTCGGGTACGGGGACCTCGGCCCCGCCGGGTCCCAGCACCACCGAGCCGTGCTCCTCGCTCCGCACGAGCAGGAAGCCGATGCCCGGATGGCCGGCGAGTGTGGCGAGGAGCGCGGGGTGGCGGCGTTCGAGCTGTTCGCGCGAGGCACGTCCCTCGATGTCCGGGAAGGACAACAGCCCGAGGTTGCCGGAAGCGAGAACGATCGGGTCGGACGGCGTCGCGGGATGCTCCGCCTCCTTCTCCCCGACGGGCCGGTGCAGCGCGATGCGCACGGCGTCACGCGCCTCGGACGCGCTGCGCGTGCGCTGTGCCCTGCGGGGGACGGGCAGCCCGCAGCCCGCCCGCACCAGGTCCTTGAGCGTGAGTCCGTACCTCCCGGCGAAGGTCTCCCCGGGGCTCTGGCCGTGATCGGAGAGGAGCACGATCCGGTAGGTGCGCGGGGTGTGTTCCGCGACCTTCGCGATGAGTCCCAGGGAGCGGTCGAGCCGTGTCAGGACCTTCTCCGCGTCCCTGCTGTGCGGCCCCGAGTGGTGGGCGACCTCGTCGTACGCGACGAGGTCGGCGTAGACGGCGGTGCGTCCCGCGAACATGTCGCCGATGACCGCGGCGACCACGACATCGCGTTCGACCACCGTCGCGAACGCCCGGATGAAGGGGTACAGCCCGCCGCGTTTGACCCGGGGGGACTCCTTCCTGATCCGGGCCCGGGTGGACTGGCCGATCTCACGGCCCACCTCGGCGACGAAGGACAGGGCGGTCCGGACGGCGTTGGCCGGGTCGGAGAAGTAGGCGAAGTATCCGGCGCGCGACCGGCGCCCCTTGCCACGCCTGGCTGCCATGGACAGTACGAGGGCGAGCTGGTCGGCACCGCCGCTGAAGAGGTTCCCCCGGCTTGCCCCGTCGACGGTGAGCAGGCCGCCGTCGCGGGTACGGGTGATGGCCCTGCGCTGCAGCTCCAGTGCGCTCGCCGGCCTGCTGGAGACCATCACGGTGCCGGTCTCCTTCTCGTACCAGCGGAACGCGGGCACGTCGAAGTTGCTGCCGTGCAGGATGCCTAGCTGGCTGGCGCCGGTCTGGCTGGACCAGTCGGTGCTCCACGGGGTGAGCCGGTGGCCCGCCTCGTCGGCGAGGAGGCCGGCCACGGTCGGCATCAGGCCGGCGGCGGCCGCCTGCTCGAGCACGTCGTGACCGACGCCGTCGAGCTGTACGAACACGATGCCCGGCGGTCCGCCGCGGCCGCCGTCCGCGGTGCCTGCCGTGCCGCTGCGCCGACGGCGGCGGTCGGCCAGCCGGGAGAGCCTTCGCCGGTAGGCGTCGTCGTCGCGGACCGCGAGCGCGGTGGAGGTGGCCGAGGCGACGGCGGACATGACGGCCGCGACGACCACCGCGGTCTCCGGGTTGGCCGTTCCGCGCCCGTCCGGGATGAGGCTGAGAGCGATCAGCAGCAGCGAGCCGTTGAGGAAGAAGACCAGCGCGCCCAGCACCAGGGCGGGCACGATGAGCAGCGCCCGGACGAGGACCGGCCACACCAGTGCGGAGAGCAGACCGAAGGCGCCCGCCCCCCAGGCCGCGGTGAACGCGGTCCTCGTGACGCTGTCGCCGTCGTCGGACTGGAGCTGGAAGTCGGGGAGGATCCCGGCGAGCGCGAGCAGGGTGAGGGTGGAGACCGCCCACACCGCGACCACGCGCATGAGGGCTCTGCCCGCCGTACGCCATCGCCCGTCACCCACGCCGCTCCACCTCACGTCCGGACCCGGTGCCGTCGTGGGTCCGGTTCCAGCCTTTCACAGCTGGTCCGTGCCCTGGCCGGTGGTCAGCAGCCGTCGTATCCCGCGGTCGGCATGGAGAGTCTGCGATGGACGCTCGCCTTCGTGCGCGCGGTGTACACGGGCTCGGCGAGGCCGGCGAGCTCCAGCCGTACGCCGCGCCGCGCGCATTCGGCGGCGAAGTCCGGCACCGAGACGACGGCCCGGGCGAGCACGCGGTCGTTGGGGGCGACGAACAGTTCGACCTGCCCGCCCTCGACGTCGGCCCACAGTGCGTGGTGGTCGGGGCGCAGCCCGTAGACGCGCAGCTGCCGGGTGACGACGTATCCCTGGTCGGCGGCCCAGCGTGCGCACATGGCGTGCTGGCTGCGGGTGTCGACGATGAACGGATCGCCGTCGAGCTCTTCCAGCGGTGTGAGACTGGCGATGGCCGCCACCCGTACGCCGTCGATGACGTCCCCCATGAACGGATCCCCCCGCGCTCGGATGATGCGCCCGACCCTACCCCGGCCGTAGCCCTCCGTAGCCGTGTGCACCCGGGCGGACAGGAGTGGAAAGGCGCGCACCGGCGTGAGGACGGCGCGGAGCGCCTAGGCTCGTACGGGACAGCGCATGGCCGGGACGGGTGCGCGGGCCGACGGAGCGAGGAGGCGGGGCGGTGGAGGTCACCTGGTGGGGTCATGCCACCTGCACGATCGAGGACTCCGGGGTCCGGGTGCTGACCGATCCTCTGTTCGTACGGCGCTTCGCGCATCTGCGCCGGCGCCGCGGCGAGGTGCCGCCGCCCGAGGCCGCTGTCGCCGACGCGGTCCTGATCTCCCATCTGCACTCCGACCATCTGCATCTCCCCTCCCTGGCCCGTCTCGCCCCGGGCAGTCTGCTGATCGTGCCCAAGGGGGCGACCGGGGCCGTACCGGGGCTGCGGGTCCTGCGCCGGCTGCGCGGGCTGCGGATCAGGGAGGTCGCTCCGGGCGACGAGGTCCGTGTCGGCGCGGTGCTGGTCAGGGCCGTACCCGCGCTGCATGACGGCCGCCGGCTGCCGGTCGGCCCGCACCGGGTGCCTGCCCTGGGCTTCGTGGTGGAGGGCGAGGCCCGCACCTACTTCGCCGGGGACACCGGGCTGTTCGACGACATGGCGGATGCCGTGGGGCCGGTGGATGTGGCGCTGCTGCCCGTCGGCGGCTGGGGTCCGTATCTCGGCCATCACCATCTGGACGCCACCCGCGCCGCGCAGGCGCTGGCCATGCTGGCGCCGCTCTCCGCGGTGCCGGTGCACTACGGAACGTACTGGCCGATCGGGATGGACGGGGTCCGGCCGCACGAGTTCCACGCGCCGGGTGACGAATTCGTACGGCAGGCGGCGCTCGTGGCGCCGGGGGTGGCGGTGCACCGGCTGGGGCACGGCGAGCATGTGCGGCCGGAGGCCCGTAGATGATCCAGGAAGTCGTGCGGCAGCTGCCGACGGAGTCGACGCAGCAGGCCTTCGGCTATCCGTCGTTGTTCGCGCTGGTGGCGTTGGGGTCGCTGGTGCCGGTGGTGCCGACGGGGGCCCTGGTGAGTTCGGCCGCCGTGGTGGCGTTCCACCAGACGTCACCGTTCGCCCTGCTGGTGGTCTTCGTGGTGGCGTCGGCCGCGGCGTTCCTCGGGGACATATGCCTGTACTGGCTGGGACAGCGCGGGGTGCGGTCCAGGAACGGCTCGCGGTGGCTGGAGGCGATCAGCAGCCGGGCCGCTCCGGAGCGCCTTGCGCAGGCGCAGCGGAAGCTGGACGAGCACAGCGGGACGGTGCTGGTGCTGTCCCGGCTCGTGCCGGCCGGACGGATACCGGTGATGCTTGCCTGTCTGCTCGGCGGGATGCCGCTGCGGCAGTTCGCCCGCGGTGACGTACCGGCGTGTCTGGCCTGGGCCGCGGCCTATCAGCTGATCGGGATCCTGGGCGGTTCCCTCTTCGCCGAGCCGTGGCAGGGGGTGCTCGCCGCGGTCGCCCTGACGCTGGTGATCAGCGGGGCACCGGCGGTGTGGCGCAGGCTGCGGGCACGGCGGAGCCACTGACCCGGCGCGCTCAGCCGCCGAGGACACGCGAGCCGCCGACCGGCAGGTCCCAGAGGTCTTCACGGGGGTATCCGGCCTGGTGCCAGGCGGTACGGAGCCGGATCAGCGGTTCGAGCACGGGTTCGGCGGAGAGCAGGAACGTCGCCCAGTGCATCGGTGCCATCGCGCGGGCACCGAGGTCCTCGTACGCCTGGACGGCCTCCTCCGGGTCCGTGTGCACGTCCGAGAGCCACCAGCGCGGTTCGTACGCGCCGATGGGCAGCATCGCCAGGTCGAGTCCGGGGTAGCGGCGGCCGATCTCCTTGAACCAGTGCCCGTAGCCGCTGTCCCCCGCGAAGTAGATCCGCCGCCCCTGCCGGTCGCCGAGGACCCAGCCGCCCCACAGTGAGCGGCAGGTGTCCACGAGGGTGCGCTTGGACCAGTGGTGGGAGGGTACGAAGTCGAACCGTACGCCGCCCAGTTCCGCCGACTCCCACCAGTCGAGCTCGGTGACGCAGGTGAAGCGGCGGCGCCGGAACCAGGGGCCGAGCCCGGCGGGGACGAACAGCGGAGTGGCCCGCGGCAGCCTGCGCAGCGTCGGGGCGTCCAGGTGGTCGTAGTGGTTGTGGCTGATGACGACGGCGTCGACCGGAGGAAGTTCCTCCCAGCGGACGCCGACCGGGGTGATCCTCGCCGGGGTACCGAGGATCCGGCGCGACCAGACAGGGTCGGTGAGGACGGTGAGCCCGCCGACCCTCAAGATCCAGCTGGCGTGTCCGGCCCAGGTGACGGCCATCGTGTCCGTCCCCGCTGCAGGCAGCGGGCCGGGCTCGTACGGGAGCCGGTGGATCCCCCGCAGCCCTTCGGTGTTGGGCCGCATCGCGCGCTCGCGGGCCAGCCGCGTCATGCCCCTGACACCCGGGAGCGGAGCGGTGAGGCGGTCCGCGAAGCTGCCGGGCCAGGACCGGACCTCACCGAGGGGGCGCGTCACGACGACGCGGCCGGTGGCCGCGGGGCCGGGGCCGGCGAGCGGGCGCTCGGTCTGTTCCGTCATCGAGAGGCTCCTGTCATCGGAGTTCATCGAGGGCTGCTGCGAAAATGCTCAACGCTTGTGCGACATGGGGCAATTTCAAGGGCTCCACCGCAGTGAGGGACTCCATCTGCTCCTGCGGGGTTGAGCCGAGCAGCGGTCCCGTGCCCAGCCGGACCCGCAGGGCGCCCAGTTCGTCCCCGAACCGGTGCCCGCCCGGAGTGGGGGTGCCGAGACGTTCCGTCAGGTACTCCTCCAGTTCCATGGAGTCCGTGACGCCCCTGGCGGCCAGCCGGGTGCGCAGCGGGCCGAGGTCGGCGTAGAGGTGTCTGCCCGCCTGCGGCGGCCTGGCGAGCGCACCGGCGGTGAGCACGGCACGGTGCGCGGCGGGGGCGACCTGGGCCTGGAGGCCGGCGGCCTGCCGCATCCTGGCCGTGACCGCCTCCGGTTCCCGCAGCGCGTGGGCGGCCGCCCGTGCGACGGGTTCCGCCACGAGGGCGCCGAGTGCGGTGAGGACGTCGAGGGCGCGTGCGCGGCGGACGGCCGCGCGCCGGGTGGCCGGGAAACGCGCGACCGCGACCGGCCACGCGGACGGGGTCAGCGCACCGGCGAGGTCCACGAGGACGGTCACGTCGTCGGGGCACATCTCGGCGGGGCTGAGCAGGACCGTGTCGAGGGGCCGGTACACGGTGTCGCGCCAGGTCTCGTCGCTGACGATGTGCAGACCCTCGCCGACGGCGGCCTCGCAGACTTCCCTGACCAGCTCCGGAGGGGCGACGGTGGCGGTCGGGTCGTCGACGACGGAGATCAGCAGCAGCCGGGGCCTGCCGCCCTCGGCGCGCACCCTGCGCACGGTTTCCAGCAGGGCGAACGGGTCGGGTATGCCTCCGCACTCGGCCGGAGTGGGCACGTGATAGGCGGGGCGGCCGAGCAGCCGGGCCTGCGGCATCCAGGTGGCGGGGCAGGGACGGGGCATGAGCACATCGCCGCCGTGCGCGGCGATGAGCGCGAGGAGCAGCGGCTGGGCGCCCGGGGCCGCCGCGATGTCCCCCGGACCGCCGTGCAGGCCTCGTCGCTCCCAGTAGGCGGAGGCAGCCCCCCGCAGGATCGTTCCGCCACCCGGGGGCTCGGGGCTGGTCCTGGCGGCCGAGGCGGCCAGCACGTCGGCCAGCTCCGGGAGGGCGGGAAGTCCGGGTTCGGGGGCGGGCGGCCCGTACCGCACGGGGCCGTGGTCCTGGCGGACGGCGTGGGGCTGCTCCCGCTCGCTCCAGTGCATCCCGGGGCCTCCTCCGCCTGCATCACCCTGGGCCCTTTATACGGAGGTTTCACCCGCTCCGCCCCCGCACCGGACCCAGATGTGGCGCCCGGGGCGGCAGGAGGCGTCCGGCGGACCGGGGGCACCGCCGGGCCCGCCGCCGGCCGGGGGGGCGGAAAGGGGCCGGTCACCCCGCGAACGGAACCCCCGCCACCCCTCGCCCCGCGTCTGCCAGCACCAGCAGGGACCCGGACAGCGGATGCGGCGCCACGAGACCGGTCCGGGCCGAGGAGATGTACAGGTCGGCGAGGTCCGGCCCCCCGAACGCGCATGCCGTCGGCCGCCGCACCGGCAGCTCCACGACCAGGTCCAGCCGGCCGTCCGGCGTGTAGCGCCGCACCGCCGCACCGTCCCAGAGGGCGGTCCACACGCAGCCGTCGGCGTCCACCGTCAGGCCGTCGGGCCAGCCGGCACCCGGCTCGACGACGGCGAACGGACGGCGGCCTCGGATGTGCTCGCCCTCCACGTCGAACACGTCGATCCGCCGGGTCGGGCTGTCGATGTAGTACATGAGCCGCCCGTCGGGGCTCCAGCCGGTGCCGTTGCTGACCGCCACCGCTTCCGGTACGACCGCCACACTGCCGTCCGGCCCGATCCGGGACAGGCTGCCGCCCGCCTCCCGCTCGTCGTAGCGCATGGTGCCCGCCCACAGGGCGCCGTCCGGTGCCACGGCCGCGTCGTTGCCCCGGCGCCCCGGAACCGGGTCGCGGGTCAGCCACGAGAAGGCCCCGGCGGGGTCGTACAGGCCGACGCCGTCCCTGAGGTTGACCACGAGCCCACCGCCGGCCCGCGGCTTCGCCGCTCCGACGTGCTGCTCGGTGGCCATGACCGTACGCCGGCCGCTCGACGGGTCGTACGTGTGGATCCGGGAGGAGAGGATGTCGACCCAGATCAGCCGTCCGGCTGCCGGGTCCCACGTGGGGCCCTCACCGAGCTCGGCCCGTTCCCGTACGGCCACCTCCGCGGTGTGCCTCACCCCTGGGCCCGGTGGTGTCCGAGCCTGCCGGACAGCGCGTCCGCGCCGCCCGCGGCGAGCTGCGCGAGCTCCTCCTCACGCTCTTCGCTCCAGCGGATCATCGGCACGGAGATGGAGAGCGCCGCGACCACACGTCCCGAACGGTCCCGGACCGGCGCCGCCACACAGCTCACGTCCGGGTTCGACTCCCGGTGCTCGACCGCGATCCCCCGCTTGCGCACGGCGGCGAGCGCGGCGCGCAGCTCCGTCGCGTCGGTGAGGCTGTTGTCCGTCATCGCGACGAGTTCGCGTCCGTCGAGCCGGGCGTCGAGCTCCGCCTCGGGCAGGGCGGCAAGGAGCAGCTTGCCCACGGAGGTGCAGTGCGCGGGAAGCTTGCGCCCGGCGGCCGAGACCATGCGGACGGCGTGCGTGGAGTCCACCTTGGCGATGTAGATGACTTCGGTGTCCTCGAGGATCGCCACGTGGACCGTCTCGCCGCAGGTCTCGGCGACCTCCCGGGCCACCTGCTGCCCCTCGGCCGCCAGGTCGAGCTGTTCCGCGTACCGGCTGCCGAGCTGGTACGTCCGCACGCCGAGCCGGTAGCGGCCGGGCTGCTCGGGGACCGTGACGAGGTAGGAGCGCGCGGCCAGCGTGGTCAGCAGTTCGTGGACGGTGGTCCTCGGCAGTTGGAGCTTGCGGGTGACCTCGGGGGCCGAGAGGGTTCCCTCGGCCTGGAGGAAGAGCTCGAGTACGTCCAGCGCCCTGGTCACCGCAGGGACGAGTCGCCCCATGATCGCCCACCCATCGTTCGACACTCCGGCCAATGACCGGAATTACGAACGCAGGCTAACGGCAGGGAACTTGTCCGGGCAATGTCCGTGACCCGCCGTAGAGGCCGGACACCGGCACAATTCATCGGATTGTCCTCGATTCGGTCGGGTTCCGACAGGGGTTTGTGTGCGCGCCTCCTGGTTCACGTCCCTTCGGCAGGGTATTCGCTGTCCCATGTCGACACCGCGCAACCTCTCCTCGCCCACCCGCTGGCAGACCTGGTTCCATCAACGCGACCTCGCCGCCTTCCAGAGTGTGGCCGCACGGCACTGGCCGGGCGCCGAACCCCTCCTGCCCCGGCTGAGCCGCAGCGCCAATCACGGGCTGCTGTGGTTCGGCGCGGCGGCAGGCATGGCGGCACTGGGCAGCAGCGCCCGCTCACGCAGGGCCGCACTGCGCGGCATCGCCTCACTGGCCGTGGCCTCGGCCGCGATCAACACCGTCGGCAAGGGCGCGGTGCGCAGGGAACGCCCGATACTCGATCTGGTTCCGGTGATACGACAGCTCAAGCGGCAGCCGTTCACCACGTCCTTCCCCTCCGGGCACGCGGCGTCCGCCGCGGCCTTCGCGACGGGTGTCGCCCTGGAGTCGAAGGGCTGGGGTGCGGTCGTCGCCCCGGTCGCGCTCGCCGTGGCCGCTTCCCGCGTCTACACCGGGGTCCACTATCCGAGCGATGTGGTGGCGGGTGCGGCGCTCGGCATAGGGGCGGCCTTCGCACTGCGGGGCGTCGTACCGACCCGTGGACAGCTGCCCGCGCCCGGGAGACCGCCCGCCGGTGCTCCGGCGATGCCGACCGGGCAGGACCTGGTCGTGATCGTCAACCGGGAGTCCGGTTCGGCGACCGCCACGGCCGACCTGGTCCGCGAGGCGCTCCCGCTCGCCGAGGTGCTGGAGTGCGCGCCCGCCGACCTGTCCGGGACGCTGGAGAAGGCGGCACGACGGGGCAAGGCTCTGGGCGTCTGCGGCGGCGACGGCACGGTGAACCTCGCGGCGGCCGTCGCGGCGACGCACAGCCTGCCGCTCGCCGTGTTCCCCGGCGGGACCCTCAACCACTTCGCCTACGACCTCGGCATCGAAACGGTGCAGGACACGGTGGCCGCGCTCACCGCGGGTGACGCGGTCCGGGTAGACCTCGGCCGTTTCCGGCCCGGCCCCCAAGGCCCCGGCGGGGCGCACGGCTACTTCCTGAACGCATTCAGCCTCGGGGTGTATCCGGAGCTCGTACGGACCCGGGAGCGCTGGGCGCCCCGGATCGGCGGCTGGCCCGCAGGAGTACTGGCGGCCTTCGAGGCGCTGCGCGGCGGACGCCCGCTGACGGCGGAAGTCCAGGGGCGGCGCCGGCCCTTGTGGCTGCTCTTCGTGGGCAACGGACTGTTCCAGCGGGTGGGCCCCGCGCCCGGCCGACGGCACAACCTGGCGGACGGCCTGCTGGACGTCAGGGTGGTGCACGGCGGCCGGACTCCGGGTCTGCGACTGCTCGCGGCGGCGGTCGCGGGGCCGCTGACCCGGTCACCCGTGCATGCGGCGGTACGCCGGCACAGGGTGCGCATCTCCGGCCTCGCACCGGGCACTCCGTACGCGTTCGACGGCGAAGTGGCGCACTCCGGAAGGGAGTTGATGATCGACAAGCTGCCGGAGGCGTTGACGGTCTACTGCCCGATGCCCATCTAGCCTGTCCGGATCGCAAGACGCCTATCTCAGGATGCGACATCGCGGCGTACCGTTGCCCTACCGCTCGCGAAGTCCCGAGAGAGGACACAAGGCCATGCCCAAGGAGACCGCCGTGTACACCCACGGCCATCACGAGTCGGTACTGCGCTCGCACCGGTGGCGCACCGCGGCCAACTCGGCGGCCTACCTCATCGCTGAACTCCGCCCTGGCCAGGCGGTGCTGGACGTGGGCTGCGGACCGGGCACCATCACCGCCGATCTGGCGGCGCTGGTCGCCCCGGGCCGGGTGACCGCGGTCGACACGAGCCGCGACATCCTGGACCGGGCAGCCGCAACGGCAACCGAACGCGGCCTGGACAACATCGAGTTCGCCACGGCCGATGTGCACGCACTGGACTTCCCCGACGACTCCTTCGACGTGGTCCATGCCCACCAGGTGCTCCAGCACGTGGGCGACCCGGTGCAGGCACTGCGCGAGATGCGACGGGTGTGCCGGCCCGGCGGTGTGGTCGCGGCGCGCGACAGCGACTACGCGGCGATGACCTGGTACCCGGAAGTGCCGGGCATGGAGCAGTGGCAGGAGCTGTACGGACGGGTGGCGCGCGCCAACGGGGGCGAGCCCGACGCCGGGCGCAGGCTGCTGTCCTGGGCCCGGCAGGCCGGGTTCAGCGACATCACCCCCACCGCGGCGGCCTGGTGCTTCGCCACCCCGGAGAACCGGGCCTGGTGGAGCGGCCTGTGGGCGGACCGTACGACGGCATCGGTGTACGCGAAACTGGCGGTGGACGGCGGACATGCCGACCCCGAACAGCTGACGGCCGTCGCGGCGGCCTGGCACGCATGGGGCGAGGAGCCCGACGGGTGGTTCATGGTGCCGCACGGCGAGGTGCTCTGCCGGCCCTGACCACCGGCGCTCCCGGACGGATTCGATCACATGCCGTCAGGTCGCCGACTACCCTCGTGGGCATGGAAATCCTGGGAACCACGCTGCGAATCTGCGTCGACGACCTGGAGGCCTCGGTGGCCTTCTACGAGGGCCTCACCAGTACTCCGGCGCTGCGCTTCGAGCGTGGCGGGGTATCGGTCGCCGCGATCGGCTGCTTCTTGCTGATGAGCGGCCCGGAGTCGGAGCTGGAGATTCTGCGCAAGGTGTCGGCGACCATCGCCGTCAAGGATGTCGACGAGGCCCATGCGGCTCTGACCAGGGTGGGGGCGCGGATCGTCGCGGGTCCGGTCCCCACCCCGGCCGGCCGCAATCTGATCGCCCTTCACCCGGACGGCTCGGTCTTCGAGTACGTGGACCGGAACGTGTCCGCCTGACGCGGATCGGCCGACGAACGCGGTGGCGTCGTCGGCCGGATCACGCGCGGCGGCCGCGGTCCTCTCCGTCCCCGGCGGTGCTCTGCGGCCGGGGTCTCAACGCAGGGGACGCATCCTGAAGTTGTAGAGGTCCGGCAGTGGGTCGTCGGTGACGGCGCGCCAGACCTCGTCCAGGATCTCGGCCCCTTCCCGTAGGTCGGCGACCTCGAAGCCGGCGTCGAAAACCGCGCGCACGGCCGCGGTGTCTCCTTCGGCCAGCAGGATTCGCGCCTCCAGCAGCCGGAAGCGGCCCCGCGCCCGGATCTCCGGGCCCAGGCCTTCCAGCACTACGCGGGCGGCGGCGGCGCGTCCGGCCGTCAGCAGTGCCTCGATGGCCTCACGACCGAGGGCTGACGTTGCCGGCGTCCAGATCTCGCCGTCGTCACTGCGCTCCGCACACAGGGCGTCGAAGGCTTCCGTGTAGTGGTCGGCGGCCCGTTCGCTCTGGCCGCTCTCCCGGGCCGCCACGGCGAGACAGCGCAGCAGGGGCCAGCGGGACGGAGCGAGCGGGAGCCCGCGCTCCCAGCTGCGCACCGCCTGGGCCCGGTCGTCGGCGTGCCACTGGGCGATGCCCAGGTGGTATTCGGTGAGGGGTTCGGCGGAGGCCGTCTCCAGCATGTCGCGCCAGTGCGGGGAGACCAGGGACGGTCCGGGCGGAGCCACCCGGAGTGGTTGCGGGAAGGTGCCCTGTTCCAGCAACTCCAGCCAAGGGGCTTGCTGTTCGCCGAGCGTGGACCGGTCGAAGGGCGTACCGGGAAGCTTGTACCCGGCGCGCCGGACCTCCAGTGCGCCCCAGCCGGAACCGGTGGCGAGCACCTCGCCCGGTTCGGTGTCGGCGCAGCGGCGCCACGCCTCGTACGCGTCGTCCACGTCGGCACGCGGCAGGGCCCGGGCGAGCTGCTGCTCGGTCTCGGCCCGGGCCGCCGCCCAGTCGTCACCGTGCACGGCGGCGGGGTCCGCGGACAGTGGACCGTACGCCTCCAGCCAGCTGAACTCGGCGCCGGCTTCGAGGGGAACGTGCTCCAGCTGGGTACGGGCGAGCCCGGCCTGGATCTCGGCGTAGCCGCCGGTGCCGGGCTCGGTCAGCCACCGCTGCCAGCGGCGTCCGCCGGTGCCGCTGCCCCAGAGGAAGAGCTTCCGGCCGCGCAGGACGTCGGTGGAGGTCTGGACGAGTCCGTGGCCGCCACCGTCGAGGGAGGCGATCCAGCGCCGGGCGCCGTCGGGGACCTCGTAGAAGTAGTCGGCGGGGTATTCGCTGCGCAGGGGGTACGTGCGGTCGGTGCCGTCGGTCACCGGGACGGGGACCCGGGTCAGGGCGTGTTCGTAGCCGAAGTGCCAGGCTTCGTCGGCGGGGGCCAGGACGCGGGTGTGCTCGTCCTCGGGGACGGCGATGTTGGACCACCAGTAGACGGGCGCTGGATGCTCGTGCGGGTTGCGCACGCGCACGCCGACGTACAGGAAGTCGGAGTCCTCGGGCAGCCACAGGTCCACTTGGAAGGGCAGGTCGCGCAGGCGTTCCCACTCCCAGAGCCGCAGCATGTCTCCGCCGTCGGGGGCGGTGACGAGGGCGGCGTGCACCGGGGCGCAGGACAGGGTGGTGTGGCCGGTCGCGCCGATGTTCCACTCGATGCCGCCGGAGAACCAGGCGCCGTTGAGCGCGAAGTCCGCGGGCTGCAGGACCGGGTTGCGGTACACGAGTTCGCGGCCGGTCGGCTTGTGGTGGAGGGAGTGGATGCGGCCCCCCAGCCCTGGCAGGACAGTGGCGCGCAGCCGGTCGTTCTCGATGACGATCGCGTCCAGGTCGGTGGGCGTGCGGTCGCGGTCGTACCCGTCGAGAATCCGGACCGGAAGGACGGTGCGCAGCGGCTCGTGCCCGAGCTGCCGCGCCATGTCCCGGGGCAGGTCGTCCCGTTCGCGGCTCCCGACGGCGTGCATCTCGTCGAGTGGCCGCAGCGCCGCCAGTGGGTTCTCCGGCCCGGCGTGCGCTGCGGGCAGGGTAAGTACGGCACGTCGTACGGTCGTGGCCAAGACAACCTCGCTCCCTCGCGGGCCGCCACAGGTCCGGGCGCCCCCCGATGACCATGGAACACGCTGGACGGCCCCCCGGCCAGGGGGTCGAGGTGTCAGTCTTCGGCAAAGGCGGCGACGACGAGGTCGGTGAGCAGGGCGCCCGCGGTGGCGTCGGGGTCCAGATCCGGGTCGTAGACGGTGATGTTGAGCCCGGCACAGCGCGGCGAGCGGACCAGGATCCGGAGCAGCGTCCCGAGCTCGTCGGGGAGCAGCCCGCCGTCGTCGGGGCTGTCGACGGCGGGCATCACGCTCGGATCGAGCACATCGGCGTCGAGGTGCACCCAGAAGCCGTCGAGGGCGGGGACCTCCAGGGTCTGCAGCACGCCGTGCGTCAGTTCGGCGACGCCCCGTTCCCTGATCTCCCCGACCGTGGCGTTGGAGATCTTCAGCGCGGCCATCTCGGCCCGGTCCTCGTCGTAGTCACGCATTCCGAAGAGCCGGATGTCCTCGTCCCTGAGGTAGGGCCGGAGCCCTTCCAGGTCGGTGAGGTCGGCCTGCCCCCGCCCGGTGGCGAGCGCCAGTTCCTCCCCGGCCGCGGCGCCGATCAGGGTGCTGTTGCCCGGGTGGCGGAAGTCCGAGGAGCCGTCGACGGCGGCGAGTCCGTACCGTCCGATGCGGCGCAGGGCGAGGGTCGCCCCGAGCTGGATGGAGCAGTCGCCCCCGAGCACCAGCGGGAATTCCCCGGCCCTGACGTGGCCCTCGATACGGTCGGCGAGAGTGCGGGTGTAGCGGGCGATGGCTGCCGCGTTGAAGACCCCGTCGCCCAACTGCCAGTTACCGCGGTCGTACCGCGGCGGTACGACGACACCGCCCTCGGACGCCCCGAGGCGCTGCACGATCCGCTGCTCGCGCAGGGCACCGGCCAGTTTGTAGCAGCCGGGTACGGTGCCCGGCGCCGGTGGCCGGAGGCCCAGGTTGGACGGGGCGTCGAGGACCACGATATTCCGCATGGATCCCATCCTTCCCGCCGTAGCCTTCGTCCTCAACGTATTTCCGAGCAGAGGGCAGGCAGGACGATGGACACGCAGCACACGTACCGGGTGATCGTGCGGGGCACCTGGGAGGGGCTGACGGACACGGACAGGGAACGGTTGCTGTCCGAGGCGTCGGAACACGGGCTGACGGGGATGCAGTTCACCGAGGAGGGCACCCTCACCTACGACTCCGCGCTGAAGCACTTCAGCTTCCGCTACGTGGTCGTCTCGGATGCCGCGGACGGCGAGGAGATGGCGGTGGCGATCGCCGAGGACCGTGCGCAGACGCACCTCGCGGAGCGGGGCCACGGCTACGGGGTGCTGCGCTCCACCGCGACGGACATGGACACGATGAAGATCAACTACAAGGGACGGCGGGGGCCGGGAGCGGCGTGACGCCTGACGGACGGCTGTTGTACCGCCGTTGATCCGGGAATTCCTCACTTTCCGCTCCGTCACGGGGTGGGGCGAGTTGAGGCAGGGATCTTTGAGAGGCTTTCAGCTCTGTCGGACGTGCCTTCGCGGGACGATCAGGCTCGAACCTCAACTCAACCTCTGAACAGAATCGGTGATCGCATGATGCAGGACGCGAACGGACATGATGCGGGCACGGGACGAGAGCAACAGATGTCCTTCCACCGGTAGTCGCCCCGCCGCAAGCGGCGGCCCGGAGCGTCGAGGGAGCGGTTGACATGACCGAAGCCAGGACACCGAAGTCTCTGCACCGCCCGCGAGCAGGCCAGGTGGCCATCGGCGTCCGGGCCCTGAGCGGATGCGGCGGTACGGCATCGAGGGGGCGCACAGCATGGGGTGGGTGAATTCCGTCGACTCGCAGGTGACAAGCTTCACGGATGCGTTCTTCGAGGGCACGCTGCGGCAACTCCGGCTGACCATGGACCAGATCATGGCGCAGTCGCTCGCCGAACTGCAGACGTCCCTGGAAACGGTGAACACGGCGATCGAGCATCCGAATTCGTTCCCGGTGGCAAGGGTGGAACTGACGGCAAGGTCAGGAAAGGTCCTATTCGTCCTCGCGGACAAAGCAGACGATGCACAGATGGAGTTGGGGATCCTCCCCACGCTGCTGGAACGGAAGACTCTGATTCTGGAGCGGATCAACTCACTGCATCCGGCCGAACAGATCAAGGACTTCCGCCAGGAAGTGAGTGCGAGTGTTACTGACCCGGAGACTCGCGAACACCTGCTGAAGGTGCTCGACGAGCACGCCGCCATGGAGAAGGAACGCTCCGAGCGAATGGACCGGGAGCGGGCCGAGGCCACTGCGGAGTTGGCGACCGAAGCCACCAACCTGACTTCGGCAGTCGCCTTCACGGAGCTGAAGCACCGCACGGACACTCTGGAGAAGCTGGCCGACAAACTCGATAGTGAGAAGGTCACGAAATTCGACGTCGTGACGATCACGTTCGCCAACCTCGCAGCCGTCGCCGGGATGACCGGGGCCGTGATCGCGCTCATCAGGTGGGTGACCGGCTGACCACCGGTTACGGGCAGACCGTTGCACCACGCAGAGAGCACAGCGTCCCCGCACACCGCCTGGGATTCGCTCCCGAGGCCGGCTCAGTGACAGCCCAGGTGCCTCCTGGAACGTCTACAGATCGGGCGCTTGCGGCTGTTCCATGGTGGTGCCGTCAGGTCTCCGCCCGAAGGCTGCTTCGAGAACGGCGGGGAGGTCTGCCTCGGGGACCGCGGCGCGCACCTCCGGCAGGACCTGCCGAAAGGTGTCGTCGTCGATGGCGCCCATGTGCTCCTGACGGAGCCGGTGGATGATCTCGACGAGATCGGGCCTCAGCCGCATCCAGGCACGGGAGGTACGGACTTCTTCATCGACTTGGTGCATGAACCACGTCATGACCTCGTACGGGACGTCAACGTGCCCTCCGTGAGGGTTGAAGCACACGGTCGGCTCCCGTGCCGGATCCTCGTCGGGGACGATCGCGATCACGAGATTCCGATGCTCGGCCACGAGGTCCAGTTCCAGATACCAGGCGTCATCGGGCACGGAGTACATCGTGGTGATCGCGTAGTCGCCGTCGGGGTGCCGGAAAGCCATTGCCGCATGCTGTCACGCCGACTGCGCTTCGCCGCAGGCGGTGGCAGGTCAGGTCATGGGGCGGGGCTGAGATGGCCGCTCGGATCGCCAAGGGGGGAACCGTCGGGGCACTAGGCACGCCTCCGACGCGGGTGCTCAGACTCCGGGAGGGGAAGGGCGCCGTTCGCGAGTGCCGACGGATCCGTGGGGAGCGTCGTGGGCTCCCATTCCGACAACCTTCGCCCCGGACAGGCCCGAGTAGTCGCGACCCAAGGCGTCAAGGTCGCTAGTGCAGTGGCGTGCTCAACCTTGACGCCTGAACCACACACGCTCCACGGTCTGTGGGTCGAAGGCAGACAGCATGGAAGCCGGGGTAAGTGGTGGGATTGGGCAGGCTTCGGCGTAGAACGCTACCGATGATCCCTGCTCCCAGATGACTGATCCAGACTGGGTCAGCCGGTCGCGTTCGAGCAGTCGACCCAAGCGACGAGGTCGGTGCTGAAGTCGGGATCGTTCACGTGGACGACGCCGAACGCGATGTGCTGTCCCTGGGACAGAGGCTTGAGACAGTCGATCGGGCTGCTGTCGTGCCAGGTGCCGTTGGTGTCCTTCCACGGCACGGCGCCGAGTCCGAAGCTTTCTCCCGGCTGGCGACCGTCGAGGGAGACCCCGAACTTGTCTCCGTTGCCCCCGACTGCCGAGACCGTGCCCTGGAACATCCGGGGTGTCGCAGTATCCGTCGGTAGCGTGTGGCCGATCCCGAATCCGACACCGGCGCCCACCAGGCCCACGACTACCAGCAACGCCGGCTTCGACTTGATCTTGCCTATTTCCATCCGCGCAACGTACGCCGATTCCGTCGGCGCCGCGCCTGGTCGGCATGACGGGTGTGTGCCTTCCTCAACGCGTTCACCTTGAAGTTGATCGCGATGTCGGGCATGCCTCATATCGCCCCGGGTCCCCGGGCCGGCCTGGCGAACTGAGCAGAAGGACTTGACGGGTAACCCCACCGCTCCACGGTGTGTGGGCCGAAGGCAGACGGGATGGGAGCTGGGGAGGGTGACGGTGGGGGTGCTCGGGCAGTGCAGGTAGCCGGACGGACCACGAGGACGGTGGAGTTTCCCGCCTCGGACGGCCTGCGCGAGGATGCTGAAATGAACATCGAGAGTCCCGCACCCTCCGACCACTGCCACGTGGTACTCCGCGTCGGCTCTGCCCGTTCCGGGAAGCCAGTGTTCGAGACGCTCCCTGCCAGGGCTGTCGGTCCTGGCAGCTATGAACTGACGGGTAGCCCTGGCATGGTCGAGGGCTGCGCGGCCGGGGACTTGCTGAAGATCGACGCCGACGGTCTGTTCCAGGTTGAGCGACGAGGCCCGAACCTTTGCATCCAAGCATTCGGCGAGCCGCCCTTCGATGCTGAGTCGCTGGAATCCCTGACCAGCGCCTTCGTTCCCCTGGGCGGCCTGGTGGAGGCGCCTGCCGACCGGCGGTTCATCGTGGTGACGGTGCCGGCTGCTGCCGGATTCCCCGCAGTCGAGGCCGTGATGGATCTGTGGACAGCAGGCGTGGGCGTGCTGGTCGAGTGGGGCTTCAGCAACGTGTTCGGACCGGACGGAGAGCCGCTGAACTGGTGGGAAGCGTCCTGATGAGGACGAAGCCAGAGGTCCAGATCTCGCGGTCGACCAGGAGAATCAACTTGGTGAAGGTGGTCTGTGACCTGGCTCGGCCGTCGAGACTCAACCGACCTACGCATCTGTCCAGCCCCGTACAGACTGCCGTTCATGACTCACAACCGAAGGGGCCATGCCGCGTAGGCGGCCCTCAGGCCCCCGCGCCGACAGCAGGCGCTTTGCCGCGCATCTGGCCGGCCCGGCGGGGTGCCAGCCCTGGTATCTCAGGTCACCGGCTTATCCGGGGCGGATCACCAGTGAGGCCAAGCTCAGGTGAAAGGTGAGATCTGGCGGCTCGCCAAGTGCTCGAGTGTGGCTTCAACACACGCCTCGGCGGACGACAGGTCAGTCCTGAAGAACCCCTCCGCCCCCAGAGCGCCGCCGGAGACGATCACCATCCAACGGTGCCCCTGTCCGCGCTCACCATCAGCCTTGAAGACCACCGAGCATCCTCGCTCGGCCAACCACTCCATCAATTCCACTACGTCCACAACAGCCCCCTTCCCGGCCCGCCAAGGACGCGCCGTAGCGCACCGGATTGACGACAGCGGCCGGTCCCTGCACCAGAAGATCCTTGATAAACGGGAGCCAGTCAGTGCACGCGATCCCCGCACTCCGCCGGAAACAGCAAGGCACCTGGCGGTAGTTCGCCCGGGTGACGTGCGATCACCCGCAAGCATGCTTCCAGAGAGCCCTCCGCGGGTGGGTACTCGAGGGTGAGTTCGCGCAGCATGGTGATGGCGCCAGCAAGATGCATTTCCGCCGCATGCACGCCGCAGGGGAGACAGCCGGCCAAGATACCGAAGGCTGCTGTGTCGTTGTTGTCGGCGACACACTCGCCGATCTCGAAGCGCCAGTGCAATGCCGCGTCGGCCAGCAATGCCTTGCCCCTTTTGCCCAGCCCGGCAAGGAAATCGGTGCGATCTCGCAGATGGTGGGCGATGGCACAGCAGATGGGTACCGCGGTGCCGCCAGGAACCGCCACCCGCGTGTACCCGGCATGCGGATAGCACGACAGAGCCTCATCAAGCAGGCCCAACGCGGTGTCCTGTGCCGCCGGGTGCCCCCGCTGGGCGATGTCCAGGAGAAGCGGGGTCGCCATCACAGCCGCTGGGAACACCGCGCCGCTGTGCCCATGAACAATTCCACCGCCGCCGAGCTGCGAGCCGGCTTCCGCGGCCTGCACCAAGTTCGCGGCCTCGCAAAGGGCACGTAGACCACGGGCAACACGCTCCGGTTCGTACCAGTCGGGATGGCCCGGTATAGAGCCCCAGCCCACGGCGTCGATCTCATCCAGCACAGCAGCATCCTCGCACGCGGCCGCTAGCCACCGTCCAACCCCAACGAGGTCTTGAGAGTCATTCAGTTGGGAGTTCTTACTCCCGGCGAACGTTGCCCCATTACGTTCCCAGTCCAGGGTTGACCCAGTAGTATCCGGACCATCCCGGGGGGGGATAGATGCGACGAGTGATGGCCTGTGCGCTGTTTGCGGCGATAGGAGTGGCGACGCTATCCGCATGCGGCGCGGTGGTGCTGCCATTGGTTGGCGTACAACTCGACGCCGAGGGAGTTCCGCATGTTCTGTTGCGACCGTGCGGAGACGACAAGATCCGAGGGCCGGGCCTCCAGGGATTCGCGGGAACCAACCAAGCTGAGGATGGTGGCCTGCTCGACGGGGAGAACCTCTCCGGCTGGAAGGTTCCAGCTGAGCACGCGCCGGGGGATGTCGACTTTCCGCTCTTCGCACCGCCCTCGCAGTGGGCTGCTGTGCAAGTGGGGGATCAGGATTTGCGCGCCGACCTCACTTACCAAATCTCTTTTGGCAAAGCCGAGTTCAACTACGAGTACACCGGTCTGGTGACCTTCCGCCTGACGGATATCGATGCTTTGGAGCTCGGTCAGGTGTGGGCCGATGGCCGGAGCATGACGCGCGAAGCTTTCGAAGAGCTGGCCGAGGAATCCTGCTGAGGCTGCCCGGCATGCAACCGCCCTTGGCATGCTTCACTCGGCTTTTCGGGCCTCCTTGCCGGGCGGGGACGCCCGGCTCCGAACGCGGACGTCGTGCACGGGTCAGGTGATGCCAGCTGCACGGAGTGACAGTCAGGCGGCGCCGTCAGCAATCGTGCACTCGCCACTGCCAACGATCCGCTCGTCGATGAAGATGACGATCTACGGCTGGAGTACTGGAGCGAGAGAGCCTGGGCGAAGGGAACCGTCAGGCGTAAGGCATACCTCCGGCGGGGGCGCTCAGACTCCGGGATGAGAGGGGCGCCGTTCGCGAGTGCCGGCGGATTCGTGGCGAGCGTCGTGGGCTCCCACCTCGGGTCTCGATTGGCCCGCCGGGCAGACCTCGACAGGCGCCCTCGCCGTCAGTGTGGCGCGCTCCAACCTGCGCATGAGCTGCCAGACGACGACGATCGATAGCGCGGCGGCACAGATGTCCAGACCATCGTTGAGCATGATCTGGCGCAGGGCATGGCGAGCCTGGCTAGCAGTGTCCGCCTCCTTGAGTGCCTCGGGGGCATCGTTGTATGCGTTCGCCGCGACGAGGACGGACAGCCACCATGCCGTGAGCAGGGGATGTCCGCGACGGCGCTGCGATTCAGGCCGACTGGCGGCCCACAGGTCGTTGACGAACATCTTGGGTATGAAGAGCTGCCCCAGCGGAATCACCCAGCCGAAGACCAGCCACGCCCTGTGCCGACGCTGTCCCTGGCGCCAGAGCACATCCGCGAGGTCGCGCATGTTGGCGAGCCAGATACTGAACTGGAACAGGGCAGCGAGGAGCAGCCCCGTCCGCCAGCCCATCAGGTTTCTGAAATATGTGTCGACCTCGACCAATGGGTTGTCGACGTACGGCCCTGGCGCCAGCGGTCCCGCCAGCAGTTGGTACTTGTGCCACGCTGCCAACCCGGCCGCGACAGTCACCAGCGCGAACGCGGCAAGCGCGCCGCAGGCAAACCGGGCCTGCCCGCGCGGCACCCTGACTGCTCCAGCCACTTCACACCCCCTGGAAGCCGCCCATTCGGACTTCCCGCAGGTCGGCAGCGGATCTTAACTCCCAGGGAGCTGATGCCACGGCGTCTCGCCAGGTCAAGGCCACTACGGTGGGCTGACATCAGCGGCTGACACCGACAAGCGCGACCAGCGACGGCCGACCCCAGATCTCAGCAGACGATCGATCGAAGCACCGGGCTGGTCGGCCGATGTCGACCGTCCCCTGTGATCGACCTGACCAGCTGGGCCCCCTCCCGATCGAACCATCGCCGGCCGCTCATTAGAGTGACCGGCGAAGGGGGCGACATGGGGGATCAGGGCTGGGACGACGACGGAACCGATCACAACGCGCCTCAGGGATGCGCCTGGATCATGACCGTGGTCGCGTTGGTCTGCGCACTGGGGGTCATCGCACTTGGAGGCGTCGCCGTCTTCGGGCTGAAGGTCTTCCTTGACCTCGTGGAAGCGCTCAGCGGATAGCCCCGCTGTTGATCCTTGGTGTGCAGCAGCGCAGTACACCAACCACAGCGACCGCCCCCGCCCGACACCGTCTCTCCGGGACCTCGTAGCGGGCGATATGGCTGTCGCTGACCGATCCGGCTGGAGCTACGGATCAGAACGTGGCTGTGCCATACCCGTGCCAGACGGAGCGGTCAGCCGCGGACCCCCAACTGATCATGGTTGGGGGCCTTTGACATCCACTTCTGACCTCAGCGGGCGTGGTCACCTACGGTCCGGACGCTGCCGCTTCAGTGCCGAGCGGGCCGGCGCAGACGAAGCCCGTAGAGTTCCGCCCATGGTGACTGCGACTGTCCGCGAGTGGAACGACGAGGAAGGGTGGGGTGTACTCGACTCCTCCGAGACCCCCGGCGGCTGCTTCGGCCACTACTCCGACATCCAGCTGCCGGGCTTCCGCACGCTGTCGTCCGGACAACAGGTGGACCTCACCTGGGAAGCCCCTGGCTTCAAACAGGACGGGTACGACTACCGCGCCGTGAGTATCGTGCCTCGGCCCGCCTGACGTCCACGCCTGACATCAACGGCGGCGCACCACCCGTGTCCCCGGCGGTCCGCTACGCCACCGCGCCCTTTACCGCAGCCTGAAGTAGCGCCCCCGCACCGCCGATACCCGGCACGACCACTCGGGCATTGCCCGACAGAGGTGTGCGGTGCGTTGATCGCCGGATCAACCCCACAGTGCCACCCGTTCGCCCCGTGCGGTTGTGGCACCCTCACACCCGGCCCGGACCGCGGAACGCGCGTGAGCTGCGGTGTCGCGGTGTGAAGTAGGGTGACGAACCGTACGGAGGGAGCGTGTGCGTTGGCAGTTCGGGTCACCATGGCCGATGTCGCCCGTGCGGCCGGAGTGTCGACGGCGACCGTGTCCTACGTCCTCTCCGGCAAGCGGGCCGTCGCGGACGAGACCCGGCGGGTGGTCGAAGCAGCCATCGCCGATCTGGGCTTCACCGTCAACACGGTGGCTCGAAGCCTGCGGACCGGGCGTTCCAGCATCGTGGCACTGGTCGTTCCCGATCTGTCCAACCCCTTCTACGCCCAGCTCGCGGCCTCCCTCCAGGACGAGCTGCGGACGCTCGGTCTGCATGTCATGGTCTGTGACACGAAAGCGGACCGGGACGAGGAGCGGGCATTCCTGCGGGAGGCGGTCCAGCAGCGGTTCGCGGGGGTCGTGATCACCCCCTTCCGGCTGGTGGCTCAGGACTTCCTGACGCTGTCGGAGGCGGGTATCCCGGCGGTCGTCAGCGCCGACCTGCGTTTCGGGGAGACAGACCTGGTGACGCCGGACGCGCGGGCCGCCATGCGCGCGGCACTGACGGAGGTGACGGGCGCCGGACGTCGGCGGATCGCCATGATCGCCGGTCCTCGGGACGCCACCGGCGGCGACCCCCGGATGGAACTGCTGCGGACCCTGGCCGTCCAGTTCGGCACCACACTTCCCGGCCGACTGGTGGTGCGCGGCGAGCACACCCGTGAGGCCGGCGCGGCGGGGTTCGGGCACCTGATGCGCATGAAGCACCGCCCGGACGCGGTCTTCTGTGCGAACGATGCCGTCGCGATCGGCGCGATGGACAAGGCGGAGGAACTCGGCGTCGGCATCCCCGGCGACGTTGCGCTGATCGGCCACGACGACGCGTCGTTCGCATCGCTGGTGCGTCCGCGTCTGACCACGGTCAGGTATCCGGCGGTCGACGTGGGAAAGGCCGCTGCGCGGCTTCTGATCGAGCGCCTCAACGGACGCGTCGCGCGGAAGACCGTGCACGTCAAGGCCGAGTTCGTCTCGCGCGGGACCGTCTGAACCGACCCGTCTGAAGGACCCGTCAGCCGCCCCGTCAACCCTCCCGTCGGCCCGGCTCTGCTCGCGGCCCTGAAGGGGCAGTGGGGCGGCGCTCTCCCCCGCCCCACCGGACGGCGCGATCAGCGCCCGCAGCAGCCCATACGTAATCGATTACGTCATCTTCTCGACCGACACCCACGGGATCGCTCCCACCACCATATGCGCAGCTCACAGCACGTTTGAGACCACCAGAACCACACGATGCCGCATTACGAAACGGTCGCGATGGAGACCAAAGTTCACCGCAACTGTTGACTTCTGTTGATCTCTGTTGTGAAGGTAGCCGCCATTGCCTCACTCAGGCGTGACGGCGTCGGCTCAAAGGAGAGCACCCTCATGGCAGTTCTTAAGCACGGCCCGGTCACCCGGCGCAGCTCCCTCGTCCGGCGCAGCTTGGCCGGGGGCATGGTTCTCACCCTCGCGGCGCTGACCGCGTGCGGCGGCGGCTCGGACGACGGCGCGGACTCGGCGGACTCCGCGTGCGAGCCCGCCTCGGGCAAGGTCACGCTCGACTACTGGTCCTGGGTCCCGGGCATGCAGAAGGCCGTCGACCTCTGGAACAGCGAGAATCCCGATGTCCAGGTCACCCTCAAGACGACGCCGTCCGGCAACGCGGGCACGTACCAGAACCTGTCCAACGCCCTGAAGGCCGACAAGGCCCCCGACCTCGGGCAGGTCGAGTACGACTCCCTGGCCAGCTTCCGTCTCAAGGGCGGGCTGACGGACATCGCGAAGTGCGACGGCGTCACGGAAGCCGGATCGAAGTTCGTCGACTGGACCTGGTCGCAGGTGGACTTCGGGGCCGACGGCAAGGACGGCGTCTGGGCGGTGCCCCAGGACACCGGTCCGATGGCGCTCTTCTACCGCAAGGACGTCTTCGACAAGCTCGGCCTGGCCGCGCCGACGACCTGGGAGGAGTACGAGGCCGCCGCCCGGAAGATCAAGGCGGCGAAGAAGGGGCAGTACATCACCCACTTCTCGCAGACCGACCCGAACTGGTTCACCGGGCTGCTGTGGCAGAACAAGGCCCCCATGTTCGAGCGCGACGGCGACAACTGGAAGGTCAGCGTGGACCGGCCGGAGAGCCGCCAGGTGGCCGACTACTGGCAGAAGCTCATCGACGACGAGCTCGTCGCCACCGACCTCCAGGGCTTCTCACCCGCCCTGTACAAGTCGTGGAACGACGGTGAGGTCGTCACCTGGATCAGTGCCGCCTGGGGCTACAGCACCATTCGGGACAACGCGAAGTCCACCTCAGGCAAGTGGGCCGTCGCCCCTATGCCGCAGTGGGAGAAGGGCCAGAAGCAGGCGGGCAACTGGGGCGGTTCGACCACCGCCGTCCTTGCGGGCAGCAAGCACCCTGCCGAGGCCGCGAAGTTCGCGCTGTGGCTGAACACCGACGCGGAGGCGTTGGAGATACTCAACCGTGAGGGCGGCCTCTACCCCGCGGCCACGGCCGGTCTGGAACTCCCGGTACTGCAGCAGCCGGTCGACTTCTACGGCAAGCAGAAGATCTTCGACGTCTTCTCGGAGGCATCGGCGAACGTCGACACCGATTTCACCTGGGGTCCGACCATGACCGACACCTACCGCTTCCTCAGTGACGGCACCGCGAAGGCCACCGGCGGCGGCAGCACGCTCGCCGACGTACTGAAGGACACCGACTCCCAGAGCGTCGAGTCACTCCGCAAGCAGGCGCTGGATGTGACGGACTGACCCCTCCGGCCGGTCCTCCCCCGCCTCCGCTCCGCCGGTACGGCCCAACCCGAAAGTCACCCGTGACGACCACCCGCACCCCGGTGGCGGCGCCCCGCCGCCACCGCCACACCCTCGCACCACTCGCGTTCCTCGCCCCTTTCCTGATTCCCTTCGTGTTCTTCACGCTCGTGCCGGTCGGTTACGCGTTCTGGCAGAGCCTGCACAAGACCGAGCGCACGGGTGGCACCTTCGGCCGCACCGAGACGGTGTTCGCCGGGTTCGAGCAGTACGGCGACGTGGTGTCCGAGCCGTTCTTCGTGGACAGCCTGCTGCGCGTGGCGCTCTTCGCGCTGGTGCAGATCCCGGTGATGATCGCGCTCGCGCTCGCCCTCGCACTGCTGCTCGACTCGGCGGTGGCCCGCCTCAAGCGGTTCTTCCGCCTCGTCTACTTCGTCCCGTACGGCATCCCGGGCGTCGTGGCCGCCCTGATGTGGGCATTCCTCTACGACCCGCGCCTCTCCCCCGTCGTCGACCTGCTCCGTTCGGCGCACATCGACGTCGACCTCCTGGGCCCCGACGCCATCCTGTGGTCGATCGGCAACGTCGTCACCTGGACCTACACCGGCTACAACATGCTGATCATGTACGCGGCGCTGCAGGCGGTGCCCGCCGATCTCGGCGAGGCCGCGCGGGTGGACGGGGCCGGGCCGTGGACGATCGCCCTCCGCATCAAGGTGCCGGTCATTCGGCCGGCGCTCGTGCTGACCGGTGTCTTCTCCCTCATCGGCACCTTCCAGCTGTTCACCGAACCGCAGGTGTTCCGTGCCATCTCCACCAGCGTGACCAGCACGTACACCCCGAACCTGGCCGCGTACTCGCTCGCGGCGGGCGACCGCTACAGCGAGGCCGCGGCGCTGTCGGTTCTGCTGGCCGTGGCCACCTTCGTGCTGTCCTTCGTGTTTCTCCGTTTCACTGCCAGGAGGCAGGGATGACCCTCCTCACCCGTACCGACGGTGCGCACGCCCCCGCGCCCGTACGCCCGCGCCGCATCCCCGGCCTGTCGACCGTGCCGGTGTTCGTGTTCATGGCGCTGGTCGCCGGCTACATGCTGCTGCCGGTCTACTGGCTGCTCGTCTCCGCCACCAAGAGCCAGAGCGACCTGGTCAGCACGCCCGGCCTGCTCCCCGCCGACTGGCACCTGGGCGAGAACCTCAGCTCGCTCTTCGCGCAGCAGGACGGGGTGTACGCACGCTGGCTCGTCAACAGCCTCGCGTACGCGGGGGCCGGTGCGGCGGTCGGCACCCTGCTCGCCGCCATGGCCGGATACGCGCTGGCCGTCTACCGGTTCAAGGGCCGTGAGGCGATCTTCTCGGTGATCCTCGGCGGCGTGCTGGTGCCCGCCACCGCACTCGCGCTGCCGCTGTTCCTGCTCTTCGCCGAGGCAGACGCCACCAACACCTTCTGGTCGGTGTTCCTGCCCAGCGTCGTCAGCCCGTTCGGCGTCTACCTCTCGCGGATCTTCGCCACCGCCTCCATACCCGAGGAGGTCATCGAGGCGGCTCGCATCGACGGCGCCGGCGAGTGGCGCATCTTCCGCAGCATCGCGCTGCGCATGATGTCGCCCGCCCTGGTGACCGTCTTCCTCTTCCAGTTCGTCGTCATCTGGAACAACTTCCTGCTGCCGCTGATCATGCTCCAGGACGAGCGTCTCTACCCGGTCACCCTGGGCCTGTTCACCTGGCAGTCGCAGACCAGCCGGATGCCCGAGCTCCAGACGCTGACCCTGGTCGGCGCGCTCGTCTCGGTCGTACCGATCGTGATCACGTTCCTCCTGCTCCAGCGCTACTGGCGTGCGGGCCTGGCTGCCGGGGCGGTGAAGTAGTGACCGGCCCGAACGGCGTTCCGGCCGGTCCTCTGGACGCACTCTCCGAGCGGCTCGGCGGCATCGCCTACGGAGGCGACTACAACCCGGAACAGTGGCCCAGGGACATCTGGCACGAGGACGTGCGCCTCATGCGCGACGCGGGAGTCAACCTGGTCACCCTCGGGGTGTTCTCCTGGTCCCGCCTGGAACCCCGCGTGGGCTCCTACGACTGGTCGCTGCTCGACACCGTCCTTGACCTGCTGCACGACAACGGCATCGCCGTCGACCTCGCCACCCCCACCGCCGCTCCCCCACCCTGGTTCAGCAAGGCGCACCCCACCTCGCTCCCGCAGAACGCGTCCGGCACCCGCCTCACCCACGGCAGCCGACAGGCGTTCTGCCCCAGCAGTCCGGACTACGCCCGGGCCGCCGACGCCGTCGTGACCGCGCTGGCGACCCGGTACGCCGCCCATCCCGCCGTCGCCATGTGGCACGTGCACAACGAGTGGGGCAACCACAACGCCCTCTGCTACTGCGACACCAGCGGCGCTGCCTTCCGCGACTGGCTGCGCGCCCGGTACACCACCCTGGACCGGGTCAACGACGTCTGGGGTACCGACTTCTGGGGCCAACGGTACGGCGGCTGGGACGAGATCGACCCGCCGCGCGACACCACCGCCTTCCGCAATCCGGGCCAGGAGCTCGACTACCGGCGCTTCTCCTCCGACGCCCTGCTCACCCGGCACCGGGCGGAGAGTGCGCTCCTGCGTGACCTGGCGCCCGGCATCCCGATCACGACCAACCTGCTGGGCACCCTGGAGAAGAAGGTCGACGGGCACGCCTTCGCCCGGCATTCCGACATCGTCTCCATCGACCACTATCTCGTCGCGGCCGATCCCGGCAACCACGTCGACCTGGCGCTCAACGCCGACCTCGCCCGCGGCATGGCCGGCGGCCGCCCCTGGCTCCTCATGGAACACTCCACGTCCGCGGTCAACTGGCAGCCCGTCAACGTACCCAAGGCGCCCGGGGAGATGCGCCGCAACAGCCTCACCCACCTGGCCCGCGGCGCCGACGGCATCATGTTCTTCCAGTGGCGGCAGTCCCGGGCGGGTGCGGAGAAGTGGCACTCCGCGATGCTTCCGCACGGCGGCACCGGAACCCGCACCTGGGCCGAGGTCACCGCCCTCGGCGCCGAACTCACCACCCTGGCCGAGGTATGCGGCACCCAGGTCCGGGCGGACGTGGCACTGCTCTTCGACTGGCACACCTGGTGGGCCCTGGAACTCGAAGCCCGCCCCTCCGAGCGCCTGCGCTATCTCGACACCGTCAGGGACTGGTACCGGGCCCTGTGGGATCTCGGCGTCACCTGCGACCTCGTGGCACCCGACGCCGACCTCACCCCGTACCGGGCCGTCGTCGCACCCAGCCTCTATCTGGTGTCCGACGCGGACGCGGACTCCCTGCACGCCTACGTGCGGGGCGGCGGGCACGCCGTGCTCGGCCCGTTCAGCGGAGCCGTCGACGCGTACGACCGGGTGCGGACCGGCGGACACCCCGGCGCGTTCCGGGACCTCCTCGGACTCGTGGTCGACGAGTACGTCCCCTTGCGGGAGGGCGAGTCGGCGCTGCTGTCGGACGGCGGCCGCGCACTGCTGTGGACCGAGCGGGTCGAGTCGCGCGGCTGTACCGCGAGGCTGCGGTTCGCGGACGGCCCGGACGGGGGCCCGGCCCGCGGCGGCCCCGCCGTGACCCGGCACTCCTACGGTGCCGGTGCCGGGTGGTACGCGGCGGCGGCCCTGCCCGCGCGTTCCCTGCGCGACCTGATGGACTCCGTGTGCCGGGAGGCCGGGGCCGCCCCGGTGGCCTCCGTTCCCCCCGGCGTCGAAGCCGTACGCCGCAGTGCCGGCGACCGGTCGTACCTCTTCCTCGTCAACCACACGGACGGTGAGGTGACCATCCCCGTCGACGGCCTTACGCGGCTCGACGGTTCGGCGCTGCCGGGTTGCGCAAGCGTCCCTGCGGGGGATGTCGTGGTCCTGCGGGAACAACCTGTACGGGAACGGGCCGTACGACACCGGGAAGAGGACCGCTGATGTCTCTCGTCGAGATCGACCGGCCCTCCGGGACCGTGCTCCTGCGCGCCGCCGACACCGGCTACATGCTGCGGGTCGACGCGTCCGCCGGGACCGTACGCCTGCTGCACTGGGGAGCGCCCATCGTCCTGGAGGACGCCCTCGTCCTGCGGGAGCCGGGTTCCGCGAGGAGCAGTTTCGACAGCCCGCTCGACGGTACGGAGGAGCTGGCCGTCGACGGACAGGTACGGTTCGCCCCGCCCGCCCTGGACGTGCGGTACGCGGATGGCACCAGTGCGACCGAGCCCGTCGTGGACGGCTACGAGGTCAGGGAGGACGGTGACAGCGCGGTGCTGTCCGTCAGCCTCCGCGACGCCGGCCGCCCGCTCGGGTGGCACCTTCACTACCGGGTCCGCCAGGACTGCCCGGTGATCGAACGCTGGACCGAACTTCGGCACACCGGGGCACCCGAGGAGCCACCGCTGTCGCTGGTGCGGCACTGTGCCGCGCAGTGGAACCTGCCCGTCCTGCGGGCGTACCGGATGAGCTCCGTGCACGGGCAGTGGGCGGACGAGTTCCACCTGCGCAGGACCCCCCTCGCCGTCGGCGAGACGACCCTCACCAGCAGGCGCGGCCACACCGGCCACCAGAGCAACCCCTGGCTCGCCCTCGACGCAGGGGACGCGACCGAGGAGGGCGGCGAGGTGTGGACCGTCGCCCTCGCCACCGCGGGGAGCTGGCGGATGACGGCGGTGCGGTCCGCGGACGGCCGGTGCAGCGTGCTGGGTGGCAGCGGCCACGAGGGTTTGGAGATCTCCCTCGCACCGGGCGAGACCTGGACGACTCCGGTGAGCACGGGGCAGTACACGCCGGGCGGATTCGGCGGGGCGTCCCGGGCCTACCACGCCTACGTGCGGGACCGGGTCCTGCCCGCGCCCGGGGAACCGCGGCCCGTGCTGTACAACTCCTGGGAGGCGACGGCCTTCGACGTCACCTTCGAGGGGCAACGAGAACTGGCCGATCTGGCCGCGCGGACCGGCGCCGAGCTGTTCGTCGTCGACGACGGCTGGTTCGGTGCCCGTGACAGCGACCGTGCGGGGCTGGGGGACTGGACACCCCGGCCCGCCGCCTTCCCCGACGGGCTGCGCCCGCTGGCCGACCACGTCCACGGACTCGGTATGCGGTTCGGGCTGTGGGTGGAACCGGAGATGGTCAATCCGGTCAGCGATCTGTTCCGCGAACGGCCGGAGTGGGTCCTGCATCTGCCCGACCGCACCGCCCACCCCCTGCGGAACCAGTTGGTACTCGACTTCTCGCGGCCCGAGGTCACCGACTGGGCGTTCGACTGGTTGCTCCGCACGGTCGACGGGTTCGATGTCGACTTCCTCAAGTGGGACTTCAACCGGTCCTTCACGGAAGCGGGTTCCGCGGCCGGCCGGCCCGATGGACGCAGGGTCTTCGTCGAGCACGCCCTCGGCGCCCACCGTGTCCTCGATCGGCTGCGCGCCGCACGTCCCGCCCTGCGGATCGAGACCTGCTCGGGCGGCGGCGGACGCGTCGACCTGGCGAGTCTGGCCCGTACCGACCAGGCGTGGGCCTCGGACAACACGGACGCGGTGGACCGGCTGACCATCCAGTACGGCTTCTCGCAGCTCTATCCCGCGCAGGTGATGGGCGCCTGGGTGACGGACAGCCCGAACCCGTACACCCGGCGGGCCGTGCCCCTGCGGTTCCGCCTGCACAGCGCGATGGCCGGGGCTCTCGGCATCGGCGGCGACCTGACGCGCTGGCCGCAGGCGGAACTGGACGAGACGGCCGCGTACGTCGCCCTCTACAAGGAGGTCCGGTCCACGATCCAGACCGGCGACCTGTACCGCCTGGGCTCCCCGGCGGACCGTTCTCACGCCGTGCAGTTCGTGGCGCGCGACGGCGCCGAGTGCGTGGTCCTCCAGTGGCGGGTGGGACCGTCGGAACGCTCGGCCGTGCCCCGGCTACGGCTGCGCGGTCTCGATCCGGAGGCGGTGTACCGCGTCGACGACGACAGCGGGGCGCTCCCGCCGGGGACGGAGCACAGGGGCGCCGCGCTGGCGGCGTTCGGGGTGCCGGCGGAGCTGCCGCCCGGTGGGTACGCGAGCCGGATGCTGATTCTGCGCCGGGTGGGGTGAGGGCGAGCGGTCCAGGTGTCCGGGCCCTGCCCCGCTCGTGCCGGGAAGGCACGAGCGGGGCGCCGGTCTCATCGACCGCGCGTGGCCTGCCGTCGCGGCCGCGCCCGGAAGAGCAGGACGCCGACGACGAGCAGGACCGCTCCGGCGGCGGAGGGCCACCACTGGGCGCCGGTGGAAGCCAGTGCACCCCTGCCGGACGGTGTTCCCTCTCCCGTCTGCGGCGCGGAGCCGGCGTTCTGGACCACGCCACCGGTGGCCGGGGCGCTCGACGCGCTCTTCGGCGCAGGGGCAGCGGTCCTTTCTCCGGTGCCAGGGGCCGCCTCAGGTGTCACGTCCCGGGCGGGGGCACTTCGTGCAGGGGACGGCTCGACGCCCTCGTCGGACGGAGGCGCGGGCGACTCGGTGCTCTTTCCCCTCGGCGGACCGGGCTGATCGGCCTTCGCTCCGTCGGCGGTGGGCCGCACGGTCGGTTTGTCGGCGGTGGGCTGTGCTGCCGGCGCCTCGGCAGTGGGCTGCGCTGCCGGTGCGTCGGCGGGCGGCGGTTTCTGCGGGCCGGACTCGGGCTCCTCCTCACCCTCCGGCCGCTCCGGACCGTCCTCACCGCCCGGCCGGTCGGGTTCGTCGTTGCCGGGATCGCCGGCACCGGGGGCGGACCCGCCCTCGCCGTTGCCGTCGCCGGCGCCGCACTTCCGGCCCTCGTTGAGGCAGCCGACCAGCTCTGCCATAAGCGTCTCGTCGAAGACGTTGATGAAGTCGCCGTGGTCCGTCACCGGCTTGTGCAGCTGCTCGGGGAACGAGTCCAGCGCGAAGGCCACGGGCCTCTCACCGCCGAAGTTCGGAGGCGGCACGTTGTAGACGATCCGCTGCACCAGCTGCGGGATCGCCCGGAACCCCTCCGGGCAGGCGCCGTTGCCGTCCGCGAACGCCACATGGGTCCGGTGGTTCGCACTGTCCGTGTTCCGGCCGTCCCAGCAGCTCTGGAACTCGAAGGTGCGTACGACCTGGCTGCCTGCCGGGCAGATCGGGTACTTGTCACGCAGCTGCCGGTCCTCCGAACCGGTGCAGCTCCATGAGGCGTTCGCGTTCTTGTCACCGTTGACGAACGCCTTCGCGTCTCCCGTGATGATCCGCAGGAAGCGCGGCATGGCCGTCACCCGGCCGGCCGGGCTGCCGACGAACGTCAGGGTGACCTGCGACGGAGTGAGGATCTTGCCGACGTTCAGGTCGGCTCCACCGCCACCCGCCTTGGCGTCCTTCTCCTCCTGCCCGTCCTGCAGCCGCAGCACGGGCCAGTAGTACGTGGAGCGGTCACCCTGGTCGCGGCAGGTCGTCGCGCCGGCGGCGAGGTCGTCGTCGCTCGCGAAGGCGTCGTTGGCCTGGTTGCCGACGTAGTCGTGCATGTGGTGCGCGCCGTTGCTCACGCCGGGCGCCACGATGACGTTGTCAGGGTTGAACTTCCCGTTCGCGTTCACTCCGCACTCGGTCACGAAGGTGCCCCGGGAGGCGTCGGGGCCGAAGACCGGCCGGGCCGCCTTCGGCTCGACGGAGGTGATGTCGGCGAAGTCGGACGCTGCGGGGCCGTTGCCGGCCTGTCCGCCACTTTCCTCGGCTTGTCCGCCACCGTCCCCTGTCTGCCCGCCGCTGTCACCGGACTGCTCCTGGCCCGGAGCGTCGGAGGCCCCCTCCCCGCCTGTCCCGGCCGCGTCGGCACCCGCGTCCGCCTCGTCCGCCTTCACGGAACACGCGGCCAGCCCGTCGAGCCCGGCGGGAGATGTCCCCCCGGCCTTCTCCACAGCGGAGGCGATCCGCTGGATACCTGCCGCGCGCTCACTCCTCAGCGGGCCGAGGACCTCCTTCTCGAGGACCTGCGGATCCTTCTCGATCCGCTCCCTTCGGTCGGCGAACCGCCGGTAGGCGTCCGTGATCCGGGAGTCCAGCGAGGCGAGTTCACGGTCGACCTCCGCCCTTGCCGCCTCCGGCACCTCGGTGAGGGTCTCGGCAAGTTCGGGACAGCTGACTGTGGCCGCCTGGAAACCGGCCTCCTGGGTCCGGGTAGCTGTGTCCCCGCCGGGCCAGGCGCCTTGGCCCTCGCCGGCCGCGGCATAGGTGTTGACAACGATGAGTCCGCCGCCGCCGAGGATGAGCGCGGCCGAGGCTGCGACCGTGCGTCTGCCTCTCTTCGATCGTTTCCGTGTGGACCTGCTCACCGAGAACTCCTCGCGCCTCTGCCGTGTCGGACGTGAACGTCCCCGGCTGTGAGCCGGGTGCGCACCCTCATACGTAGGAGAGCGGTGAGGTGTTCAGAGCTCCGGTGGAACAACGGGGCCCGCGGGGCGGTGGACTCGTCTGTGCGCCCTCCGGCGGGTGGGCTCGCCAGGACCTCCCTCGCCGGAAGGGCCGGCGGGCAGAAAACAGACCCCCGGAGATCATTTACGGACGGCCTTTCGGATAAGCCATTGGGTAGCCACCACATCGACGGCATGAACCGCCGACGGCACGACGGCGAGGAATATCAGCCGGTCGACGCCGACACATGCCACATCACGCGGCAAGCGCAACTCCGTTGATTCGTATACCTTCTGACGCCCCGCGCAGAGTTCCGTCGTACCCCTATTCGAGAAGTCCACACCGGCCTTATAGTCGACGAAGCGCCGGTCCATTCCGGCGCGGGGAGGGGAAAAGAGTGTTCAACCATTCACGCACTCTCGGAATTCTGGCGGCTGTCGCCCTGACGGCCGGTGGGCTGACAGCCGCAACCACTGCCACGGCCACCGCGGCACCTACCGCGGTCCAGTCCTGCCTGGGCGGCGCCAAGTCGTTCTCCAGCACCTACACCGCACCGTACCGGTGGCCCGGGTCCGGCTCGGTCACCACCACGTCCACCTGCAATGACATCAACGTCAAGCCCTACTACGGCGACAACGTGCGCACCTGCTTCCTGCCCAGCAGCGGCGGCACCAGCTGTAACGCCTGGCGCTGGATCTCGGGCGGCGTCTGGGGGCTGGCCGCGACCGACGTCAAGGACGGCACCAAGTTCTACGTGGAGTTCCAACTCGGCTACGAGTACGGGAGCGTCGCTTACTGATCCGACGCACTCGATAGTTTCCGAAGGGCCCCGGCGCGCCGCGCGCCGAGGCCCTTCGGGGGTTTTCCAGGCGTCGAAAAAGGAGCCTCAGGAAACGAGCCTCCAGAAGAGAATGCACCTGAGACGCCGCACACTTCTCGATTCCGGCAGTTGAACGAACCCCGAAATGACTGAGTCGCCGTCAGCGCGATATCGGAACAACTGAATTCAGAGCAGCCGCATTATCGAGAAGTTCCTATTCCCCATTCACGACAGCTCCTCGCTCGGCACCGTCCCCCTGAGCAGGGCAGCCCCTAACGGCGTCAGGACATGCAGAACGACGCTGCTGTGCCGTTGGCTGCTGATGAGCTTCGCGTCCCGGAGCGCCCGGGTATGGAAGGTGACGGTCGCCGGTGAAATCCCGGCGAGCCGCGCGAGCTCACTGCTGGATGCTCCGTTCGCCACGATGCGCAGCAACACGGCGCGGGTGCCGCCGATCAAGGCCGCCAGCGGAAGGTTGTCCTCACAGTCCCGGCTGGTTGTCGCACCCGGCTCGTGGTTCAACGGGTAGATCAGCACCGGGGGGAGCGAGGGATCCGCCAGGGCGACCGGATAGTTCCAGCAGAAGTAGGAGGGCACGAGGGTCAGCCCACGGCCGTCGAGGTGGAAGTGACGGTCCTCGGCCGGATAGTCCACCTCCAGGACCGGCGGCCGCCAGCGCATCCTGGGCGTCAGGCTGCCCAGCAGCCCGGCGACGCCCCCGGACAGCAGTGCACGGCTGCGCATCAGCCGATCCGTCGTCACACCTGCGAGGATCCGGTCGCTGTGTGGTGCTATCACAGCGTCGTAGTACTCGCGCAGCAACTGGACCAGGTCTTCCCGCTGGTCGCGTTCCGCGAACCGGCGCAGCCCGGGCGGTGTGGAGATCACCCTCCGGGTCAGCAGGTCCAGCTCGCCTTCGACGTGCTTGGCGGGCGCGTCCAGGACGGCCTTCAGCCCCGGTGTCAGCCCGGCCGCCCCTGCTGCGGGAGTGAGGAAGTCCGGGAAGTACGCCGCCCGCACGAACAGCGGCAGCAGTACGGTGCGTAACGCCCGGGACAGACCGGCCTCGTGGATGCGGGGCCCGAAGTCCCGAAGCCAGTCGGCGTAGGCCCAGCGTCCGTTGCGGGTCTGCAGACGATGGAGACTGCCCGTGATCTCCCACAGGGGATCGGGCCTGGTCGCGACCGTGACTCTGGCGAGGTCGGCGTCGGTGAAGTGGATCCGGAGCAAGTGGTCCCCCCAAGGCGGTTCGCGACCGAGGCGGGTCGCGCCCGACGTGCTTCAGCGGATGCGCGGCGTGCCGGCTGCGTGACAGCACCTCAGTTGACCAGATCCTCCGCCCGTCGGACAGCTTCGGTGCGCATGGCAGCCAGCTCCTCCAGCTCCTTCGCCTTGGCGGCCGGCAGCCCCTTGGCGTAGCCGCGCAGGAGCCCCTGGACGGTCTGGGTGAGCCCGGCAGTGCCGGCACATTGCGCGTCCGCGACCGCGATGGCGATCTCCTGCTTCGCAGCCGCCGTCGCACTGCTGGACTTGTGGGCAGCCGCTGCCTGAGCACGCGCCTGCGCCTGGGTGGCGAAGGGGTAGCCGCGACCGCGCATGCAGCCGCCCCACACCTCGATGGCCCGGTGGTAGCGGGTGTCCTCAATGGCTTTGAAGTACAGGCCCACGTAGTGACCTTGCGGGATGAACTCGATGCGAGCGGCCTCGGTCGGCGAACCGTAGAGCTGTCCGCGGCTCTCGGCGATGCAGCCGGCGGTGGGAAAGGTGAAGGTCTGACCGCTGCTGAGCGTGAGGGGGGCCCGGTCGGTAGGCCCGCCGGCCAGCGCCCGGTGGAATCGCTCCCGCTCCCGCTCCGAGAGCGTCCGCAGATAGGTGTCTGCGCTCCCCTCCGATGCCGATTTGCCTTCCCCCTGGCCCAGTTGGTAGCCGCGGATGCGCCGCTGCTGAAGATCGGGGTGCCAGTCCTCGTCACGATCAATCTGTGCCGGGGCATCGACCGCCGGATCGCGGAAGCCCTGCTGCCTCATGCATCTGTCGCTGAGCTTGAGCTCTGCCGCCTGGAGGATCTGCTGATCCGCGTAGTAGGGGTCGTCCTTGGTGAGCAGTGCGACAGCGGCCGCGCCGAGTGCCGGCTTGCCGGCCGCGGTTGCGTCGCCTCGACCCGCCGGCTGCGCCGAGGCGCAGCCGACGAGGCCGAACAGCACGGCGGCGACGATCGCGGGTCGTGTCAGGGTTGCGTATCGCACCGGCATGAAGAGCCCACCGTCCCGTGATGAGTGGATTCGCTGTCTGACCAGCTAGCACCATTTGTTGGAACGGATGTTGTCGTTCCAGTTCCCGTCGACGCCGTAGCCCAGCGGGACGGCCGACAGGGAGTTGTACCCGCTCTGCCGGGAGATGCTCAATTTGGGGGTCTGGTAGTTCTCCAGGAAGTACACGCTTGCGACGCAGCTGTTGCCGTTGTTGTACAGGGAGGAGGCGCAGTCCTCCCAGGTGCCCGTCGAGCACGTCGAGTGGCTGTACACGCCCCAGTCGGCGTTGTTTCCGTAGAGCTGGCCGGGCCCGTCGTTCCAGTTGTCGTTCACCCAGAAGCACAGATTGCCGGCGGTACAGCCTGCGGGTGCGGCGGCCAGGGTCCCCACGCCGGCGGAAGCGGCCGCGGCGGCGGACGGACGAACTTGGACCGATTTGTCCTTGTCGGCGGCGCCGGCGACCGGTACGGCCAGCATCACGGCAAACACCGAGACGACAGCGATCAGCAAGGTTCTCAGGCGCCGAAGCGGCACCTGCGAAATGGTCTTGGACATGTGCGTTCCCTTCACTTGCCCCACATTCCGACTGACTTTCGAACGCATAGTGCCCATGCCGACAACCGGTGCGCCACGCTGTTTGACGGGCGTCAAAGTCCGCAGTGCAAAGGGCCGTTCAGGAGCTCGGGGCGCGAAGTGGTTCCCGGCACGCTGCGGTGGTCCGCGCCGGATGGGGACGTGTCGGGTCTTCGCGTGGCCGAAGGCGCACCGGCCGGGACGGGCCGCGCTCCCCCAGTAAGCGGAGAGGAGAGACACGGTGGGAACCTGGCGCCACGAACGGCAACGGACGTGGTGGCCGCTGACCCGCCCGAGCGGTTCAGGCCGTGGAAGACCGTCTACGAGCGCCACCGGCTGCCGGCGACCGTACAGAAAGGCCGGCGCCCGGTCAGTGGGGGCGCAGGGGGTCGATGACCGCGCCGGGGTTGAGGATCCCGGCCGGGTCGAGGACCTTCTTGCCGGCTTGGAGGGCCGCGGCGAACAGGTCGGGGCGCTGGCGGTCGTACCACGGGCGGTGGTCGCGGCCCACCGCGTGATGGTGCGTGATCGTGCCGCCGCTGCTGATCAGCGCCTCGGAGACGGCTTGCTTGATCTCGTCCCACTGCTCGACGGTCCTGCCCCACGTCCCGGCTGCGTAGATCCCGAAGTACGGTGCCGGACCATCCGGGTAGACGTGGGTGAACCGGCAGGTCACCACACCTTCCGCGCCGACCTGCCGCATGGCGTCCCGGGCCGCGGCGTCGACCGCCGCATGCAGGGCGTCGAACCGGTCCCATGTGCAGGCCGTTTCGAACGTCTCCACGATCATGCTCTGCGAGGCAAGTGCGTCCCGCTGGTAGGGCATCCGGACAAAGGAGTTGCGCCAGGTCTCGGCGGCTCCGGTCCGTGCGGCCCGGTCGGTGGAATCGGTGCGGCGCGGTTCCTCGGTCAAGGTGCCTCCGTGGTCCCGGCACAGCTCCAGTGCCCGTTCCATCGAGGCGTTCACGGGGTGGTCGGCGGATTCGAACCCGAGCACGAGGACAGCGGTCGGCGCGCCGGCGTTGATGAACGCCTCCACGGGGTCCAGGAGGCGGCAGTTGGCAGGGTTCAGCCCCGACTGGGAAAGGGCGCGCACCGCGCGCACTCCCGCGGCGTGGTCGGCGAAGCCCACCGTGGCCCCCGCGCGCCACCGGGGCCGGTCCTGGAGGCGGACCCATGCCTGGGTGATGACGCCGAGCGAGCCCTCCGAGCCGAGGAACATCCGGTCGGGGGACGGCCCCGCGCCCGAGCCCGGGAGCCGGCGGGATTCGATGACGCCGCTGGGGGCGACGACCCGCACCGACTCGGTCAGGTCGTCGATGTGGGTGAGGTTCGTGGCGAAATGGCCTCCCGCCCGCGTGGCCAGCCAGCCGCCGAGGGTGGAGAACTCGAAGGACTGGGGGAAGAACCGCAGGGTGTAGCCCTTGGGCCGCAGTTGGTCCTCCAGGTGCGGACCGAGGACGCCGGCCTGGACGAGCGCTGCCCGGCTGGTCCGGTCGACCTCCAGGACCTGGTCCATCGCTCCCAGATCCAGGCTGACCACCCCGGCGTAGTCGTCCCCCACCCTCGGTTCGACTCCTCCTACCACCGAGGAGCCGCCGCCGAAGGGGACGACTGCGATGTCGGCGCCACTGCACCAGTCCAGTACGTGGACGACCTGGTTCTCCGAGGTCGGGCGCACGACAAGGTCGGGCACGTGGGGCAGTTGCCCCAACAGCGCCCGTACGACATCACGGAACGCCTGCCCGTGGCTGTGCGCGAGGCGGTCGCGCACGTCGGCGGAGGCGATCGACGCGAGCCCCGGCGGGGCCTGGACCCGGCTGGGGCCCACGCCGAACGCCTCCACCGGGGGCGCCTCGTGCACCGTCAGGTCGGCACCGGGCAGCATCTCCGCCGTACGCCGGGTGATGTCCGCGCGCTCCGCACCCGTCACCGCGTCTTCGACGTTTCCCCATCCCCACCACGAACGCGTCTTGCCGCTCACTGCCGACCACCGATCTGAACGGAGGGTAAGTTACCTGGCGGTCACCTTGGCATAGGGTGGAACCATGAGCAAGCAGGAGAAGGCCACCCGCACGGTCGGGACCAAGGGAATGCCCCGCGCCGACAGGGAGCGGCTGATCCTGGACGCGGCTGCCCGGGAGTTCGGTACCAAGGGCTACGCCCGCGGGTCGACCGCGGTCGTGGCGGCACTGGCGGGGATCAGCAAGCCCATGGTCTACGAGTACTTCGGCTCCAAGGACGGCCTCTACCTGGCCTGCCTGGAGCACGCCGGCTCCCGTCTCGTCGAGGCCGTCGCCGCGGCACAGGAGGGCCCGTCCGACATCACGCGTGCCGCGCGCACCATGGACGCCATCTTCCGGACGCTGGAGTCACGCGTGCACGACTGGGCACTCGTCTACGACGTGACCCTGCCGGCCGACGGTCCTCTCCATGCGGCGGCTGCCGTCCACCGGCGGGAACTCAACCGCATCGGAGCCGTCGGCGTGGCCGAGTTCTTCGACGTCCCCGAGGCCGGCGAACCGCTCGACGCCGACCTCGCCACCCACCTCTGGTTCGGGAATGTGAGCGCCGCCGTCGCCTGGTGGCGACACCACCCCGACCAGAGCGCCGACGAGATGACCGCACGCTTCGAGCGCATCTTCGCGGTGCTCCACCCGCAGAGACCGTCTGCCGGCGCATAGCCGCACGGCTCGTCGCACGGTCGAGCCTCCTGAACGGACGCGGGAAAGACCCGAGGCCTGACGCGCTCAACCGTGAGCGTCGTCCGGGGGCACCTGCCCGGTCGGGAGGGATCCGATCGTGTGGAAGTCCCGCCGCAGCGCCGCGAACCCGCGCTCCTCGCGGCCGGAATGGACGCGGTTCGTGAGCAGGATCGCGTAGCGGCCGGCCTCCGGGTCGAGCCACAGGCTCGTGCCGGTGAAGCCCGTGTGGCCGTACGAGGTCGGCCCGAAGGTGTCGCCCACCGGCGAACCGACCGGGTCCTGCCCCTGCCAGGCCAGCGCGCGGCGCAGGTTGAGGTGGTCGGTGCGGGGCGCCGTCATCAGGGTGAGGGTGTCGGGCTCCAGGAGCGGCCGGCCGCCGCCGAGCAGGCAGAGGGCGAGGCGTTCCAGGTCCGCGAGGGTGGAGAAGAGGCCCGCGTGCCCGGCGACACCGCCGAGTACGACGGCGTTCTCGTCGTGCACCTCACCGACGACGGTCCGGCCGCGCCAGGGACAGGCTTCGGTTGCCACGGCGCGTGCGCGGTCGGCGGTGCCCGGCCGGAAACGGGTGTCGGTCAGACCCAGGGGAGCACTGACGAGGTCGGCCGTCAACTGGTCCAGGCCCTGGCCGGTGGCCTGTTCGGCGATGAGGCCGAGCAGCATGAACCCTTGGGAGGAGTAGGTGACATGGGTACCGGGTTCGGCGCTGTGCGGCAGTGGGCCCAGCGCCGCGAGCAGGGACTCGCGGGTGGGGTGGTCGCGGTAGAGCGGGACGCCGCCGGGCAGCCCCGCGGTGTGGTCGAGGAGTTGGGCGACCGTACGGGCGGCGTGCGGACTGCCGGAGTAGCGGGCGAGGTGCTGTCCCACGGTGTCGTCGAGGCCGAGGACGCCGCGGTCGACGAGAGCCATGACGACCAGGCCGACGATCGGTTTGGTCACGGACGCGAGGTCCCACAGGTCATGGCCGTCCAGAGCCGGCCCGTCGAGTGCGCGGGTGCCGGTCCAGCCCCGGTCGTACGGGCCTGCCGCGTCGCCCAGCGACCAGGTTGCGCCCGAGTAGAGGCCGCGCTCCCGGCCGTCCTCCAGTAGTCGGCGGCGGGCGGCCGCGTGGCGCCCGGAGTTGGGCACGTCGGACCCCGTGACGCTCGCACCGGTGGCCACCTCGCGCCCCGTGGTGGCCGATGTCCTCTGCCGGTGCTCGGCCTTCATCGCATCTCCCTCTCGCCCTCGGCTGCGCCCGTACTCCTCGTGCTGCCGCCGCTCGCCCCGCTCGCGGGGCGCCCCGGGTCCGCGGCCAGTCCGAGCCGCACGCCGGGCTGTGCGGTCAGGCTCGCCGACACCGCGGCCGCGGCGGACCGCACCATCGGCCCGTACAGCCGCGCGGCCGCGTCGTCGAGGGTGAAGGCAAGGCCGGTCAGTACGAGGGCGCCGACCGCGCGGCCCGTCGCGTCGCGCACCGGGGCGGCCAGCGCGCGCCGGTCGAGCCAGGCGTCGGTGCCGTCGAAGGCGTAGCCGTCGCGGGCCGCGGCGGCCAGGGCCGCGTCATCGACGGGTACGCCGTCGGGGCCGGTCGACAGGGAGTCCCTCTCCCCGGCCGGCAGGGCGGCGAGCAGGGCGAGGCCCGCCGCGCCCGCGGTCACCGGTTCGCGGAAGCCCGGGCCCAGGTCGAGGCCGAGTCCCTGGACGGGGGAACGGACGTCCAGGTGGATCACCGTACGGTCGTCGCGCACCACGTAGGAGGCGAACAGGCCGGTGCGTGTGCGGAGTTCGTCGAGGACGGGGCCGACCCGGCGCATCGCGGCGTCGTCGGCGAGGAGGCTCGCGGCGAGTCCGAGGAGCCGTGGCCCCGGACGGTAGCTGCCGCCCGTGTCGGGTTCGGCGTAACCCGTCGCGGCGAAGGCGCGCAGCAGGCGGTGCACGGTGGGTTTCGCGAGTCCCGTGTGACGGGCGAGGTCCGCGAGTCGGTGCGGCGCCCCTGACCGGGCGAGGGCAGCGAGAACCTCCATGGCCTTGTCCACCGGTCCGGGAGCGGGCGACGAGGCACTCGCCCCCGGGCCGTCGGAGGCGGCGACGGCCGCCCCTGCGGAGGGCTGCTTCTGCGAACGACTGTTGACCGGTTTCCCCATGTGGCCTACCTTACCCGAACTGCATTCCATTCACCGGAACGAGTGTGTTGCCCAATGGAACGAATACGTGAAGGGGGAGGCGGCCCGCACGTCGGCTGCTCCCGCCGTTCGGCGCTGCGCCTGAGCGGTCTCGCGGTGCCCGCCCTCGCGGCCCCGGTCCTGTTGAGCGGGTGCGGCGCACCCTCGGCGGCGTCCGCGGGCAACGTGCTGCGGGTCTCCCAGACCGGGGACCCCAAGACGATGGACCCGCACAAGCAGGGCGACATGACGTCGATGAACGCCCTGATCAACATCTTCGACACACTCACCACGAGAGCCCGCGACAACACCCTCCAGCCACGGATCGCCCTGTCCTGGAAGGCGGTCGAGCCGACGGTGTGGCGGTTCGAGCTGCGGCGCGGCGTCACCTTCCACAACGGTGAGCCGTGCGACGCCGAGGCCGTCCGGTTCAGCATCGAGCGGCTGCTCGCCCCCGCCACGAAGTCGCCCATCGTGGAGCTGCGTTACGTGTCGGACGTCAGCGTGGTCGACCGGTACACGGTGGACGTGCACACCTCGGTGCACGACCCGATCCTGCCCGCGAAGCTGTCGCTGTTCGGCGGCGTCGTGGTGCCCCCGCGTTACCTGGCCGAGGTCGGCGACGAGGGCTTCGCCGCGCACCCGGTGGGCACCGGACCGTTCACGTTCCGGCGTTGGCAGCGCGACCACGAACTGCGCCTCGCCGCCTACGACAAGCACTGGCAGGGCCGCCCCCACGTCGACGAGCTGGTCTTCGTGCCCGCCCCCAACTCGTCGTCCGCGCTGGCCGCCCTGCAGAGCGGCGGCGTCGACATCGTGGCGGGAATGACCCCGGACGCCGCCGAGCAGCTGGCCGGATACCCCGGCGTGCGGATCGACCACCACACCGGCATCCGCACCTCGTACCTGTCGCTCGACACCCTCACCGAAGGACCGCTGCGCGACCGACGCGTCCGCCAGGCGCTCAACCACGCCGTCGACGTACCCCTGCTCATCAAGGCGGTGCTCGGTGGCAACGCCACCGAGGTCCCGGCGATGATCCCGCGCGGCGCGTTCGGTTTCGACGAGTCCGTGAAACCCTTCGAGCGCTCCCTCGCCAAGGCCCGCGCGCTGCTGGCCGAGGCCGGGCATCCCGACGGCATCAGCACCTCGATCACCGCGTCCAACCTGGACGCGAACGTCGCCGAGGCGATCTCGGGCCTGCTGGCCCGCGCCGGCATCCGCGCCGAGGTGAACCTGCTCGACCCGGGCACGTACTCCCAGCGCCTGACCTCCACCAACCACGGCGCGCTCGGCCCGATCTACCTGGCCGCGTCCACCGTCTGGACCATGGACGGCTCGTCGATGCTCCAGTCGAACGTGCGCAGCGACCGCCGGCAGAGCCGCTGGCACCACAAGCGTGCCGACCTGCTCGTGGACCGCGAGGAGTTGTCCGTGGATCCGGCCGTGCGCCGCCGCGCCTTCTCCGACCTGCAGCAACTGATCAAGGACGAGGCGCCGTTCGTGCCGCTCTACCAGATCGACAACATCTACGTGCACAACACCCGGCCGAGCTGGACGCCCGGCGCCGCCGGGGTACTGGCCATGGCGAGCGCGAAGGTGGCCGTGTGATGAGCCGGACCCTGACCGCACCCTCCGCTCCCGTGGCCGGCCACAGCCGTGCCTGGGCCGTGCTGCGGCCTGCCGCCGCCCGCCTGGGCACCGCGCTGCTGGTCCTGCTGTGCACCGCCACCGTCGCGTTCTTCCTTGTGCGGCTGTCCGGCGACCCGGTGAAGGTGATGCTGCCGCCGGACGCCACCGCCCAGCAGGAGAGCGTGCTGCGGCACAGCCTGGGCCTGGACCGGCCGCTCGTCACGCAGTATCTCGACTACCTGTGGGGTCTGCCGCGCTTCGACTTCGGCAACTCCCTCTTCTACAACCAGCCGGTCCGCGCGGTACTCGCCGACCGCATCCCGGCGACCCTGCTGCTCGCGGCGGGCGCCCTCGTGGTGACGCTGGTGATCGCGCTGCCCGCCGGCACGATCGCGGCGATGCGCCGCGGCAAGGCCGCCGACCGCGGTGTCATCACGGCCGTCCTGGTCGGCCAGTCGACACCCGCCTTCTGGGTGGGCATCCTGCTCATCCTCGTGTTCGCGGTCGGCCTGCACGCCCTGCCCGCCTCCGGGTACGGCACCTTCTCCCATCTCGTCCTGCCGTCGATCACCCTGGCCGTCTACTCGGTCGCCGTCGTCGCGCGGCTGCTGCGCTCCTCGCTGATCGACGTGCTCGGCTCCGACCACATCCGCACGGCCCGCGCCCGGGGCCTCGGACCGGTGCGCACCGTGCTGCGGCACGGCCTGCGCAACGCGTCGCTGCCCGTGGTGACGGTCGTCGGCCTGGAGGTCGGCAGCCTGCTCGGCGGCGCGATCCTCACCGAGCAGGTCTTCTCCTGGCCGGGTGTCGGCCAGCTGACCGTGCAGGCCATCGCCAACCGCGACTTCCCCCTGGTACAGGGCGCCGTGCTGCTGTTCGCCGCCACGTTCGTCGTGGTGAACCTGCTCGTGGACCTGTCCTACGGCCTCCTCGACCCGAGGGTGAGGAACTCCCGATGACCACCACCGCCCCCGCGGCCACCCTTGCCGCCACCGCCCCCGCCTCGACCCGGCCCTCCGTCCTGCGCTCGCTGCTGCGCAACCGGCTCGCCGCGATCGCGCTCGTCCTCCTCCTGCTGGTCGTCGTGTGCGCGCTGTTCGCCCCTCTCATCGCTCCCGCCGACCCGGGCGCCCAGAACCTCCTCGCCCGGCTCCGGCCCCCCGCCTGGCAGTCCGGCGGCAGCACGGACCATCTCCTCGGCACCGACCAGCTCGGCCGCGACCTGCTCTCGCGCGTCGTGTACGGCACCCGGGTCTCCCTGCTCGTCGGCGCCGGCGCCGCGCTGCTGGCCGGGGTCATCGGTACCGTCGCGGGCCTCGCCTCCGGCTATCTCGGCGGGTGGACCGACCGTGTCGTGATGCGTGTCGCGGACGTCCAACTCGCCTTCCCCGCCATCCTGTTGGCACTCGCCGTGGTCGGCTTCGTCGGCTCGGGACTCGGTTACGTGATCCTCGTGATCGGCATCACCGGCTGGGTGTCGTACGCCCGCGTGGTGCGGTCCGAAGTGCTGTCGCTGCGCACCCGCGACTTCGTCACCGAGGCCCGCGCGATCGGCGTCGGCGACCTGGCGATCATGCGGCGGCACCTGCTGCCCAACGTCATGGCCCCCCTGGCCACCATCGGCACCCTGCACATCGCGTCGGCCATCGTCGCCGAGGCGTCGCTGAGCTACCTGGGCCTCGGCGTTCCGAAGGAGACGGTGACCTGGGGCGGCATGCTCTCCGACGGGCAGCTCTACCTCGGCACCTCCTGGTGGATCGCCGTCTTCCCCGGCATCGCGCTCATGCTCACCTCGCTGTCCATCAACATCCTGGGCGACGCGCTGCGCGACGTCGCGGACCCGAAGGCGTACCGCCAATGACCGACTCCGCACAGACCACACCGTCCACGCCCGTCCTCGAATTCCGCGACCTGCGTGTCGACTTCGCGCTCGCCTCCTCGACCGTGCACGCGGTACGCGGGGTGAACCTCTCGGTGACCGCCGGCGAGACCCTCGCCGTCGTCGGCGAGTCCGGCAGCGGCAAGTCGGCCACCGCCCTGTCCGCGCTGCGCCTCAATCCCGAACCCCCGTGCGTGTACGCGGGCGGCCACGTGCTGCTCGACGGGAAGGACGTACTCGCCCTGCGCGAGAAGGAGTTGCGCAAGGTTCGCGGCGCCCAGATATCCATGGTCTTCCAGGACCCGATGACCAGCCTCGACCCGTTGCAGCGGGTGGGCGAGCAGGTCGCCGAGGTCCTGCGGCTGCACGGGGACCACACCCGCGCCGAGGCCCGCCGGGCGGCGCTGACCGCTCTGGACGAGGTCGGCATCCCCGACCCGGAACGGCGCTACCGCCAGTACCCGCACGAGCTGTCCGGCGGTCTGCGCCAGCGCGTCATGATCGCCTCCGCACTCGTGGCACGGCCCCGCGTCCTCATCGCCGACGAGCCCACCACCGCGCTCGACGTGACCGTGCAACGGCAGATCCTCGAACTGCTCGTACGGCTCCAGCAACGCCACGGCATGGCCGTCCTGCTGATCACCCATGACCTGGGTGTCGTCGCCGAGACCGCCGACCGCGTCGTCGTCATGCGGCACGGCGAGGTGGTGGAGACCGGGGACGTGGAACAGGTCTTCGCACGCCCCACCGCCTCGTACACACGCGATCTGCTGGCCGCCACTCCCCGACTGGAGCCCGTCGCATGACCACGAACCCACTGCTGGAGATCGACGGCCTGCGCAAGGAGTTCCCCGGCCGCCCGCCGAGCGTCGCCGTCGACGACGTCTCCCTCACCGTCCGGGAGGGCGAGACCTTCGCCCTGGTCGGCGAGTCGGGCTGCGGCAAGACGACGCTGACCCGGCTGTTGCTGCGGCTGCTCGAACCCACGGCGGGCAGCGTACGGTTCGACGGCACGGACCTGCTGGCGCTGAAGGGCTCCGCGCTGCGGCCGCTGCGCCGGCAGATGCAGGTCGTGCTCCAGGACCCGTACTCCAGCATGAATCCGCGGCTGCGGATCGCCGACATCGTCGGGGAGCCGCTCGTCACCCACGAGGAATGGGCGCGCGGACGGCGCGGCAGGGCCAAGGTGCGCGACCGGGCCGGCGAGCTCCTCGACTCCGTCGGTCTGGACGCGAGCATCCTGGACCGGTATCCGCACGAGTTCTCCGGCGGGCAGCGCCAGCGCATCTCCATCGCGCGGGCACTGGCCCTGGAGCCGCGCCTGGTCGTGCTCGACGAGCCGACGAGCGCGCTCGACGTGTCCGTGCAGGCCCGCGTCCTCGACCTCCTCGCCGAACTCCAAAGTCGCCTCGGCCTGACCTATTTCTTCATCTCGCACAACCTGGCCGTCGTCCGTCAGATCGCCGACCGGGTGGCCGTGATGCGGCAGGGCCGCATCGTCGAGTCCGGCACCGCCGACCAGGTGTTCACCGCCCCCGAGGACGCCTATACCCGGCGGCTCCTGGACGCCGTGCCGGTACCCGACCCCGGCCGCCGGACCCTGCGGGGTGTCCCGGCATGAATCCCGGCCTAGACCCCCGACAGGACCAGGCCCGCCGCCCCGAGCAGCGCACCGGTGTCCGCGGCCTCGCCGAGGACCACGGTGGGGGCCTCGCCACCACCGAGGACATCGGCGCGCAGCCGGGACTCAACCATGGCCCGGAACCGTTCACCACCGTCGAGGGCCTCGCCGTGCAGCACGAACAGGCCGCAGGCGAAAAGCTGCTGGACGGTGGCGAGGCCGAGCACCAGGTTCTCCGCGTACCGCGCGACGAGATCACCGGCGGCCGGGGCGGCGGACGCCGTCAGCGCCGCCAGTGTGGCCGCCTCGGGAGCGAGCCCGTGCTCGGCGGCGCGCTCGCGGAGCCAGCGGGTCGTCGCCACGGTCTTCCAGCAGCCCCTCCGTCCGCAGGTGCAGATCTCGCCGCTCGCGGTGACCGTCATATGGGCGCCGCTGCGTCCGCCGGCCGGGGCGAGCACCTCCCCCGCGTAGAGGATGCCGACGCCGAGGACCTCACCGGTCGCGACGGAGGCGAACGAACGGCGGCCCCGCCCGGCACCGAACCAGCGGTCGCCGAGCACCTGCACGTGTGCCCGGTGCTCGATCCGCACCGGCGCGCCCGTGAGCCCCGCGAGCCGGTCGGCCAGCGGGTAGCCGCGCAGCGCCGGGGCGTCGTTCGCCTCGATGATCAGGCCCGCCGCGGGATCCACCACACCGGCGGCGGCCACGCCGACGCCGAGCAGGGGCTGCCCCGCGAACACCCCCGCCGCCTCCCGCAGCGCCGCGTCGACGACGGCCGGGTCGGCGCTGCGCGCGTCGAAGCGGGCCTGCGTACGCTCGCGCACCGCTCCGGCACGGGTGAGCAGCGCGGCACGCACCAGTCCGGGCAGCACCTCGACGGCGCCCAGCACACCGACGTCCCGCCCGGCCGGCTCGTCCGGCCCCGGATCGGGCACCAACCGCAAAGGAATACGTTCATGCGCCATGCGCCGACTCTGTCATGCCCCCGAACCGGGGAGACAGCGGCATGACCCACCGCAATCTGACCGAGGCCACCTGGCGCGAGACGCGGGACGCGGCTCCCGGCGCGATCGCCGTCCTGCCGATCGGTTCGCAGGAGCAGCACGCCGAGCACCTGCCGATGGGCACGGACACGATGCTCGCCGACGCCGTGGTCTCCCGTGCCCTGGCCCTGCTCGACGAGCGGGCCGCCGGCGGCGTGGACGTGCCGGAACTCGTGAGGCTGCCGACGCTGCCGTACGGCCACAGCCCGCACCATCTGTTCGCGGCGGCGCTGACCCTGTCCGCGCCGGTGCTCGGCCTGGTCCTCGACGAGCTCCTCGACTCGCTGGCCTCCTGCGGCTACCGGCGGGTGCTCGTCGTCAACGGCCACGGCGGCAACGACGAGATCATGCGGCTCGCGGTCAAACGGTTCGCGCTGCGCGCGGACGTGACAGCGGCTGCCTGCTCGTACTGGACGCTCACCGACACCGGCGAGCCCGAGGCTGACGCCGACGCGCAGGACGAGAGGCACGCCGAGCTGGTGCCCGGGCACGCCGGCTGGTTCGAGACGTCGCTGATGCTCGCCGCACGGCCGGAGCTCGTACGTGCCGGGCGCGCCCGGCACGAGCCGGTCGAGCCGCCGCCACTGTTCGACAAGCCGCCCTACCCCGGTCTGACCGTGGAGCGGCACGGCGAGTGGGAGCGGGTGGGCGGCGCCACCGACGACGCGGCCGGCGCCGACGCCGCGCACGGCGAGCGCCTGCTCGACCGGCGCGCCCGCGGCCTGGCCCGCGCGGTGCTGGCCTTCGACGCCGCGTCGCGCCCCCTCGCGTGACCCTCCACCACCTCACACGTAAGGAACCGCTCATGAAGATCACCGAGGTCGACGTCCACGTCGTCAATCTGCCGCTGGTCAACCCGTTCACCAGCTCGTTCGAGACCAAAACCGGGGAGACGCGCACCGTGGTGCGCATCAGGACGGACTCCGGTGTGGAGGGCTGGGGCGAGACGATGTGGGGCCGCCCCGTCGCCGCGATCGTCCGCGACCTCGCCGAGGACCTGATCGGCACGAGCCCGTTCGCCCTGGAAGCCTTCCACCGCCGCCATCACATGGTGCCGTTCTTCTACGGCTACCTGGGCTACGCGGCCCTGGCCGCGATCGACGTGGCCTGCTGGGACGCCATGGGCAAGGCCACCGGGCAGTCGGTGACCGATCTGCTGGGCGGCCCGGTGCGCGACGAGGTGCCCCTGACCGCGCTGATCACCCGCGCCGACGCACCCGGTGCCGACGCGGGCGACCTGCCACGCGCTCTCGCCGAGCACACCGGGCGCGTGGTGGCCGAGGGTGGCTTCACAGCCGTGAAGCTCAAGGGCACCAAGGACGTTCAGGGCGACGTCGCGATCCTGCGGGCGCTGCGCACAGCCCTGCCCGAGGTCAGTCTGCGCGTCGACCCGAACGCCGCATGGTCGGTGCCCGACTCGATACGCGCCGGGATCGCGCTGGAGGAGCTGGACCTCGAGTACCTGGAGGACCCGTGTGTGGGGATCGAGGGGATGAGCCAGGTCCGCCAGAAGGTGCGCATCCCGCTGTGCACCAACATGTGCGTGGTCCGCTTCGAGGACTTCGCTCCCGCGATGCGCCTCAACGCGGTCGACGTGATCCACGGCGACGTCTACAAGTGGGGCGGCATCGCCGCGACGAAGGCGCTGGCCGCGCACTGCGAGACGTTCGGCCTCGGCATGAACCTGCACAGCGGCGGTGAGCTGGGCATCGCGACGGCCGCCCACCTCGCGGTGGTCGCCAGCACCCCGGTGCTGTCGCGCGCCATCGACTCCATGTACTACCTGCACGCGGACGACATCATCGAGCCGCTCACGCTGACCGACGGCAGCCTGCGGGTGCCGGACGGTCCGGGCCTCGGCGTCACCGTCGACGAGGACAAGCTCCGCCACTACGCCGGGGTGAACGCGCGCGAAGGAGACCTCACCAAGTGACCAGCGACAACTCCCGTTCCGGGCGCCACGCCGTCACGACCGCCACGGCGCCCGCCCCGATCGGTGGCTACAGCCAGGGCATCGCAGCGGGCCCGTACCTGTTCACCTCGGGCTTCGGCCCGCAGGACCCGGTCACGGGCGAACTGGGCGAGACGATCGAGGAGCAGACCCACCAGGTGCTCGCGAACCTGAGCGCGCTCCTCGCGGCGGACGGGCTCACGCTCGACGACGTGGTGAAGGCGACGGTCCATCTCCAGGACGTGCACCGCGACTTCGCCGGGTTCGACGAGGTCTACCGGGAGCACTTCGCCGACCCACGGCCGGTGCGCACCACGGTCGGCTCCGAGCTGATGGGCATCCTGGTGGAGATCGACGTGGTGGCGCTGCGCCGGACCATCTGATCCGCGCTCCCCGCACACGCGGGTACGCGAACGGTGCGCGCCGCGGACGGCGGCCTGCGTCCACTGCGCAGTGGACGCGGGCCGCCGTCCGCATCCGCTTCACGTGGCCGTCGGCGCACCGGCCGGAACGGACCGCGGTCCCCGTGAGCGGAGAGGAGGATCACGGTGGGAGCCTGACAGCATGGACGACCCGACCGAAGACCCCCGCTTCCACCCCGACCCGTACCCGGCGTTCGCGGCCATGCGCTCCACGTGCCCGGTGCAGGCGGTGCCCGTCGGATCGAGCGGGCGCGGCAGCTACCTGGTCACGGGGTACGCGGAAGCCCGGCAGGCGCTCGGCGACGACCGCCTTTCGAAGGACACGGCGGCCTTCTTCGCGGGCAAGGGGTCGCAGCGCCACCTGCACCCCGCGGTCGCACACAGCATGCTGGCCACCGATCCGCCCGAGCACACCCGGCTGCGGAAGCTGGTGACCGGTGCGTTCACGACCGGCGCCGTCGCCGGTCTGCGCCCCTTCATCGCCGGACTGACCGAGGAGCTCCTGGACCGGTGGCCGGTGGGCGGGCAGGTCGACTTCGTCAGCGAACTCGCCGTGCCCCTGCCGGTCATCGTGATCTGCGAGCTGCTCGGTGTGCCGGAGGGCGACCGGCCCGCGGTCCAGCGGTGGTCCGCCGACCTGTTCGCCGCCGGCCGGCCGGACCGCGTCGACGATGCTTCGCACGCCGTGGCCGACTACATGACCGGCCTCATCGCGTCCAAGCGTCTCCGACCGGGCAGTTCGCTCCTCGACCGCCTCGTCGCGGCGCGCGACGGCGACGATCGTCTCAGCGAGGAGGAGCTGGTCTCCCTGGCGGTGCTGCTGCTCGTCGCAGGACACGAGACGACCACCGCCTTCCTCGGGAACGCCGCCCTGGCCCTCCTCCGGCACCCCGCCGAGCGCGAACGGCTGCGCCGGGACCCGGGGAGCATTCCGGCCGCACTGGAGGAGCTCCTTCGCTTCAACTCCCCCGTCAGCACGTCCACGTTCCGCTTCACCACGGAACCCGTCACGCTCGGGGACACCGCCGTCCCCGCCGGTGTCCCGGTGCTGATCGCCCTCGGGGCCGCCAACCGCGACCCGGCGAGGTTTCCGGTACCGAACCGGCTCGACCCCGACCGGGATGCCGCGGGGCACCTCGCCTTCGGCCACGGAATCCACCGCTGCGTCGGAGCTCCCCTGGCGAAGGCCGAGGCGGAGATCGTCCTGCGCGCTGTCCTGACGCGTTTTCCCCGTCTGCGTCTGGCCGTACCTCCGCGGCAGTTGAGTTGGCGTCGGACCCGACTCGTTCGCGGGCTGGTCTCGCTTCCGGTCTCGACCCGGTGACTCGCGCCCGGACCACGCCGGGCTCACAGATGCGGTTCAGGCCGCCAGGTGGGTCAGCACCGAGCGCATTGCGCGGTGTACGGCTTCGCGCGACTCCTCCGTCGGGTCGACGGTATCGAAGGAGTGGCGGCCGTTCGGTACGTCGACGACCTCGACGTTCGCCCCGCAGCCCGTGGACGCGGTCAGGAACTCCTCGACGGTGGCGGCGATCTCGGGCATCTCACGCCCCACCCTCGTGACCACGACGGGAAGGGTGCCCGCGTCCGCCACCGCGTTCACCGGGTGGAACCGGCTGTCGAGCAGACCCCAGTTCGGCAGCGGCGCCAGAATCGGGTAGCTGGCCGCCAGGCAGCGCAGCCACGCCGGAGGCCGGCGCAGCCAGTCCGCCGCGATCAGGCCGCCGCCCGAGAGGAACCACAGGGCGACCCGGTCCGCGTCCACCCGCGGATCGGCCCGGACCAGCTCCACCGCGGCCGCCACGTCCGCGGCGGCGCGCTCGTAGTCGGCCAGGTCGTGCAGGCGGTGGTCGAGGGTCACGCCCACCACCCCCTGCCCGGCCGCGTACCGGGCGTACCCGATGAGTCCCGGCCAGTCACGCGGGGTCGGCCTGGCCTCGGCGGGCACCGGTCCGCCGTGCACGAACACCACGGCCGGCCGCGGGTCCTCGGCGTCGGGCAGGTAGAGGTCGACGTTCCCGGTCCGTTCACGAGGGATGTCCGGCACGTCCAGCAGGAACGGCCGCAGGTGCGCGGGCTGCTCGGCGGAGCCCGGAGGCACCAGCCGGTGCCCCCCGCCCGCGGCGGCCCGCATCAGGACGTCCGCGAGCTCAGCCGGGAGGGAGAGCATCGGCCAGTGGCCGGTGGGGAGTTCGAAGAACGTCACCCGGGGTTCGGTCAGCACCTGGAGGGCGGGGTCACCGAAGCCCACCCGCATCTGGACCAGTTCGATGCTCGCACCGTTCTTGTTGCACAGCACCCCGGTGAGGGGCAGCGAGGCCACCGCACCGGTGAGCCGCAGCGGCTGGAGGAGGGTGCGCAGCGGCTGCGGCGCCGCCAGGGCGGTGAGCCGGTCGAGCGCCGCGTCGGGAATGCCCGCGGTGCTGCCCCAGCGCTGCCACTCGTCGCGGGCGGGCGAGGGCAGCTCCCGCTGGGTCCCGTCGGCACCGGTCTGCCCGGCCAGCTCCTCGCGCAGCGACTGGTCGGGAACCGCGGCCAGGGCGGGAACCCCGTCCTGCGGCATTCCGGAGTCCAGGTAGACGATCCGGTCGATCAGCTCCGACCGCCTGTCGGCGGCGCCCAGCGCAGGGTGGATGCCGTAGTCGTGGCCGACCAGCACGATCTCCCGGCCGGCCGCGGCGTCGACCGAGTCGATCACCGCGAGGACATCCGAGATGTGGGTCTCCAGATCGATGCCGGCCGCCTCGGCCGCGCGGGACCGGTCGAGTCCGGTGAGGGCCACAGCGTGTACCCCGGCTCCCTGCGAGGCCAGTTGCGCGGCCGTGTCCTCCCATACGTGCGGGCCGGTGAACATCCCGGACACCAGGATGAATACAGTCATGGGCCTCTCCTCCGTGCGGCGTCGTCGGCGGACCGCCACGATCGGCGGGCCACGCTCGCCGGTACGGTAGAAGCTCCCCCTTAGGGAGGTTCAAGTGTTCACGTCGCACGACGGCCTGTGCAGCATCGGCGAACTCGCCGAGCGCGCGGGCGTCACGGTCAAGGCCGTCCGCTTCTACTCCGATCGCGGCCTGCTGCCGGAAGCCTCCCGCAGTGCCGGGGGGCATCGCCGGTACGGCCCCGAGGCGCTCGGCCGGCTGCGCCTGGTCCGCTCCCTGCGTGCCCTCGGTCTGCCGGTGCGCGAGGTGCACCGCATCCTCGACGAGGAGGACGAGGCGGGCAGCGTGCTGGAGGACGCCGTCGCCGGGCAACTGCGCGAACTCGGCTCCCAGCTCAAGGCCCTGCGCTGGCGGGAGGCGGGGCTGCAGCTGGTGCAGGAGTGCCCGCCCGGGGAGCGGGCCGACCGGCTGGCCCTGATCGGCGCACTGGCCGCCCCGCCGAGCACGGCCCCACTGGCCCGGTTCTGGCGGTCCTGGCTGCCGCCGCGGATGCCGGCCCGGGCGACGGCCGCCTTCCTGGAGGCGGCGGTCCCCGAACCTCCCGACGATCCGGAACCGGCCCAGGCGCTCGCCTTCGCCCGGCTCAACGCGTTCGTGACCCGCCCGTGCACGGGCGCCGAACAGCCCCGGCCCGAGGCGCACAGGACGGCGGGGGCCCACGGGCCGGCCGTGCTGTACGCCGGTCTGGCCCAGGCGTACGAGCTCGCGGGTACACAGTTGCGCCGCGGCCGGGAGCCGTACGCGGGCGAGGAGCTGGACAGTTTCGTGGGCGCGTACGCGAGCATGTACGGCGCCCGGGACACCTCCGCCTTCCGCAGCCGGCTGGCCCGACAGCTCGCGGCCGACCCGCGGATCGACCGCTACTGGGACCTGGTGACCGAGGTGATCAGCACCCCGGGCGGTCCGCCGGAGCCGACCCCCGGGTCCGCACACGACTGGCTGTTCGCGGCGCTCGACGCGCAGACCACCGCGGCGGCCTGAGGCCCGGGGTGCTACCTGGCCCTGGCCGCCCGCCCGCGCCGGTACATCACGTAGCCACCGCAGAGCAGTCCCGCCACGAACATTCCCAGCAGGGCTGCCCAGAGCGGCATCGTGACCTTCGGGATGATCACGCGAATGGTGACCTCGTCGGTGTTGACGCAGATGAAGACGATCGCGAGGATCGCCAGGACGGTGACGGCGATCCGGGCAGGGCTGAAGGCGCCCGAGCTGCCGGTGGATACGTCCTTGGGGCTCATGCGCGGCCCTTTCGCTGGGTCCTGGCTCCGCTACCGGGAACGGCGGTCCCCGGACCCCAGGATCTCTCCGTGCGGGGCCCGGGGGCAGTGGAGCACGGCCGTTCGGGTGACGGTCAGCCGACGACGGGGAGCTCCAGGACTCCGGTGTCCTGCGGGGTGCTGACGACGGTGACCGGCTTGATGCCCCGGTTGCCGAAGTACGCCGTGTCGCTCGCGGCGATCACGAAACGCAGCCGGTGACCCGGCAGGAAGCGGTGGACGATGCCCGGCAGCTCCACGGTGAAGGGGCGCGTGACGTCCGGGACGCGCACCGGCGCGACCAGACGGTTGACCAGCTTCCTGCTGCCGTCGGGCGCCACGTCGTAGAGCTTCGCGAAGAGGACCAGTTTGTCCGCGGCGTCCCCGCTGTTCTGGACCCGCTCCGTCTTCGGTGAGACGACCTTCAGGGTGGCCTTCGGCGCACCGACGACATCCAACGCCGAGCTCAGGGGGGCGCCGGTCCAGCCGAGGTGGGTGCCCTTGGTGTCGTACGGGGCCGGGTCGTCGAGCCCGATCAGGCCGGCCAGCGAACTCTCGGAGTGACTGGTCGGCAGGAGCCAGTTCGTGTACTGGCGGCTGCCGCGGGTGACCTGCGCACGGCTGCCGGCCAGGGTGCCGTCGCCGGAGAGGTACATCTTCCGCGAGAGGGCGGGGACGGCGGCCGCGGCTCCGTAACCGCTCGCCCAGTCGCGGTAGTAGGCGAACGCGGGCCCGGTGTCGGTGTCCTCCTCGTGCCGGAGGTAGCGGTCGAACCAGGCGAGGATCCGCTGTCCGACGTAGCTGGTCTCCAGATTGCCTTCCGCGAGGTCGAGTTCGCCGGGCACCTCGCCTCCGCTGTGACCCCAGGCCTGCCAGATCATCTTCGTCGTCGTGCCCTGCGCCGCGAGCGTCCGGTAGGTGGCGGTGGCCTCGTTGAGGTTGAACAGGCTGTCGGCCTGGCCCTGGACGAGCAGGGTGGGTGCCGTGACGCCCGGCAGGTAGGAGGCCGGTGAGACGCTGCGGGCGTAGTCCAGCATCGCGTCGGTCTCGGCGGCCGGGTAGCGGCCGGAGTTCAGGAGCCGGATGGTGTCGCACGCCTGCGGGGCGAAGTGGAGGCAGGTGAGGTTGCCGAAGCGCGACGGGTCGAGGCTCGGGACCAGGAGCGGCTGGGCCTCGCCCATCAGGTAGAAGCCGTTGGTCCACTGCCACTTGAAGACACCTGGGGTGTCGGAGGAGACGCCCCGGGCGGCTCCGGTGGCGTTGGGGGCGAGTGCGTACGCCAGGTCGTTCCAGGTGATCAGCGGAACGAGTGCGTCGACCCGGCGGTCGGCCGACGCGGTGGCCAGCTGGACGGCCCCGCCGTACGAGCCGCCGATCATGCCGACACGCGGGTCACCCGGACCGTCGCCCGTGACGTAGTCGGCCCTGGTGCCGTCGTCGGCGGCCCGTGTCCCGGCGAGGAAGTCGATGAGCCCGGAGGCCGCCTTTCCGTCGACGGCCGGGTCGTCGAGCGTGATGAGGCAGCCGGACTCGCCGAAGCCCAGTCCGGAGTAGACGAGGCCGACGTAGCCGCGGGAGGCGAAGGCCCTGCCGATGGCGTCGGTGGAGCCGTCGGACTTGCTGCCGCCGAAGCCGTTGGTCGCGAGAACCGCGGGGGCTGGGTGCGTCGCGTCGACACCGGCGGGCCGGTACAGGTCGGCGTCCACGGTGCAGGACCGGTCGCCCGCCCTGACGGTGAACTCCAGGGGGGTCACGGTGAATTCGGATGCCGCCGACGCGGGACCGGCGCCGGTCAGGGTGAGCGGGGCGATGAGCGCCGCCCCGGCGAGGAAGGTGAGTGGACTGCGGAACCTGGGGACAGCGCGCGACACGTGGACCTCCACACCGAGGACACCTTACCGACCGGTAAGTACCGAGCCGGGCCCATGCTGTGACACCCGTCATACCGCTGTCAACGCACCTGACCGCGGTTTCATGACAGATGTTCGAAAGACCGGCGTGGTGCGGCACTTCACACCAGGGCCGGCACCTCCGTGGTGAGTGTGCAGCGACCGCCGTCGGCCGGAGCCTCCAGCACCGCGGGCACACCGAGCGGGATCGTCAGCGCCGCGGCGCAGTGACCGAAGCCCAGCTCCTCGACGACGGGTATCCCGAGTCCGCCCAGCCGGTCGTTGAGCACGGCCCGGACCTGGTCGTACGGTCCGCAGCTCTCCCAGGAACCGCACGCCACCCCGGATATGCCGTCGAGTGCTCCGATGCGCAACAGCCGCGTGAGGATGCCGTCGAGCCGGTAAGGGTCCTCCGTGATGTCCTCGATCATGAGCAGGCCGCCCCGGGCGGAGGTCCGCGCCTGCGGGGTCCCCGCGTCCGCCGCGAGCAGGCTCGAACAGCCGCCGTACGTGATCCCCCGGGCCCGCCCGGGGACCAGGGCGGCCGCCGCACCGAGCCCGAGCGTGCGCACCGACTCGGGTTCGAACAGGGTGGAGCGCAGCGACTCCTGGGTGGCCGCGTCCTTGAGGAAGACCTCGGTGGCGATCATCGGTCCGTGCAGGGTCGAGAATCCCGCCCGCAGGGCGAACGCCTCGTGCAGCACGGTGACGTCGCTGTAGCCGACGAATGCCTTGGGCCCGGCCGCCCGCATCGCGGGCCAGTCGAGGAGATCGACCATGCGGTGGACGCCGTACCCGCCGCGGGCGCACAGCACCGCGTCGACGGACGGATCGCACCACGCCTCCTGCAGGTCCCGGGCACGGTCCTCGTCCGTACCGGCCAGGTAGTCCAACTCCTTGTGCACATCCAGGACATGGGGAGCGACCACCGGATCCAGGCCCCAGCCGCGCAACAGGTCGAGGCCCGTCTCGAGGCGCTCGGCCGGCACGGAGCCGCTGGGTGCCACGACCGCGACCCGGGCACCGGGGCGCAGTCTGGCCGGCCGGGTGAGGGGCTGCAGGGTCACTTCTTCAGCTCCAGTCGGGGGATGTCGGTCCGGTCGATGCCGAACGACTGCGCGTAGAGGGAGAGTTCGGCCTCCAGGGCGCGGCGCACGGTGTCCGCCCGGCGGAATCCGTGGCTCTCGCCCTCGAAGGTGATGTACGCGTGGGGAACGCCGCGGCCTTCGAGGGCGGCGAGGAACCGTTCGCACTGCGCCGGCGGGCAGATCGGGTCGTCGAGTCCCTGGAGCAGCACGAAGGGAGCGGTGAGCCGGTCCGTGTGGTTGACGGGTGAACGCTCGCGGTAGCGCTCGGGCACCTCGGCCGACGGGCCCACGAGCGACTCCAGGTACTGCGACTCGAAGTCGTGCGTCTCACCGGTCGCCCAGCCCTCCAGGTCGAGGATGGGGTAGATGATCGCCCCGCAGGCGTACACGTCGGTTCCGGTGAGGGACGCGGCCGCGGTCCAGCCGCCGGCGCTGCCGCCCCTGATGGCCAGCCGTTCGCGGTCGGCCGAGCCCTCCTCGGCCAGCCCCAGGGCGACGGCGGCGCAGTCCTCCACGTCGACCACGCCCCACTGTTCCCGGAGGCGTTCGCGGTAGAGCCTGCCGTAGCCGGTGGAACCGCCGTAGTTGACCTGGGCGACGCCGATGCCGCGGGAGGTGAAGTAGGCGATCTCCAGGTCGAGGGCGACCGGGTCGCGTCCGGTGGGGCCGCCGTGCGCCCAGATCACATAGGGCGGCAGCTCGTCGCCGGGGCCGGTGACCGCGGGGTGGCGCGGTGGATGGATGTGGGCGTGGATCTCGCGGCCGCCCGGTCCGGTGAAGGTACGGATCTGCGGCTCGGGGTAGTACGCGGGGTCGACGGCGTCCTGGTGGGGCGGGCCGATGGTCCGGGTGTGGCCCGTCGCGGTGTCCAGCTCCACCACCTCGTAGGAGCTGTGCGGGCTCGCGGCGATGCCGATGACCCGGGTGTCCTGCACGGCGAGCGTTTCGGCCCACGCGGTCCAGGGCCCGGCGACGTCGACGAGCTCACCGGTCTCCGGGTCGAGCACTCCGAGCCGGGTGGTGCCACGGCCGTGGATGACGGCGATCAGCCCGCTGTCCAGCAGCCGGAACCACTGCAGGCCGATCTTCCACAGCGGCCCGCCGAACTCCTCGCCCCGGCCGGAGCAGAGCCGGCTGCTGGGCACGACGGCGCCCTCCACGGCGTCCGGCCGGATCCGCTGGAGCTCCCACCAGCCGCCGACGTCCGACACGAAGAGCAGCGAGCCGTCCCGGTCCCACTCCACCTGGACGACCGACTCGTCGATGTCGCCGACGACCGGCCGTACGCCGCTGAAGGAGCCCTCCTCGGTGACCTCGGCGACCATCACGACCGTGCCGTCCCACGGCATCTGCGGGTGGTCCCAGGCGATCCAGGCAGCCCTGCGTCCGTCGAAGGAGAGCTTCGGCCCGGTGACGAACCGGTGCCGGTCGCCGCCGAGTTCCCGTACGGCGCTCCGGTCGTCGGCCGCCGAGCCGTCCAGGGGCACGGCGGCGATCGTCCGGCGGACGTCGGTGGGCGACTCTCCGGTGAATTCCTCCAGCACGCACCAGACCTCGCCGTGCGCACCGCGGTCGAGGTGCAGTTGGGGGTCGACCCAGCGCAGTCCGTCGCCGATGTCCGACACGGGGCTGAGCGGCCAGGGCTCGTCGGGCCCGTCCGGGGCATAGGCGTACAGCCGCTGGTCGGGGTGGTGGACGAAGACGACCAGCGGTCCGCCCTCCTCGCGGGCCGCCCCGGCCCACGGCCGGCCGCCGTACTCGATGACGCGGCTGCGGGGGTTCCACGGAGCGGGCAGGACGGAGGCGGTGGTGCCGTCGGCCCGGCGGCGTACGAGGGCGCGCCGGCCCCCTTCCGACGGGCGCGGTTCCGTCCACCACACCTCGTCGCCGACGTCGCCGACGAACTCGGGGCGGCCGTCGTGCGAGGCGGCCAGTGCCGCGTCGATCGGTGACGGCCACGCGCCGTACGCCGCTGTGGACACCATGTCGGTTCCCCCGTAGTCGTCAGGCGTTGCGCAGGAAGTGGTCCAGGACCCGTACGCCGAAGTGCAGGGCGTCGACGGGGACCCGCTCGTCGACACCGTGGAACAGCGCCTGGTAGTCGAAGCCGACGGGCAGCTTCAGCGGGGAGAATCCGTAGCCGGTGATGCCGAGGCGGGAGAACTGCTTGGCGTCCGTTCCGCCCGACATGCAGTACGGGACGGCATGGGCGCCCGGGTCGAACAGTTCGACGGCGGCGCGCATCTTCGCGTACGTCGGTGAGTCGACGGGAGCCTGGAGCGCCACCTCGCGGTGGTGGAACTCCCAGTCGACGCCGGGTCCGGTCAGCCGGTCGAGGGTCTCGACGAACTCGTCCTCGCCGCCCGGCACCATGCGGCCGTCGACCAGGGCGGTGGCCCGGCCCGGGATCACGTTGACCTTGTAACCGGCTTCCAGCATCGTCGGGTTGGTGCTGTTGCGAATGGTCGACTCGACCAGCGCGGCGGCCGGGCCGAGCTTGCCGAGCAGCTCGTCGACGTCGAATCCGGGCGCGTCGAGGTCGACACGGATGTGGTGGAGCGCGGCGATCTCGGTGAGGGCGGCCCGTACGGTCGGGGTCAGTCGCACCGGCCACTCGTGCTCCCCGATCCGGGCGACGGCGGCGGCGAGCGCGCTGACGGCGTTGGCCCTGTTGACCTTGGAGCCGTGTCCCGCCTTGCCCTCGGCGGTGAGCTTCAGCCAGCCCGTTCCGCGCTCGCCCGCCGCGATCGGGTAGAGCGACATGCCGGGTCCGGCGTGGAAGGTGAAGGCCCCGGACTCGCTGATGCCTTCCGTGCAGCCCTCGAAGAGCTCCGGGTGCCGGTCGGCGAGGAAACCGGAGCCGTCGTCGGCACTGGCCTCCTCGTCGGCCGTGTAGGCGATGACGATGTCCCGGCGCGGGCGGACACCGGCGCGCGCCCAGGCCCGGACGACGGCGAGGACCATCGCGTCCATGTTCTTCATGTCGACGGCGCCGCGCCCCCATACGACCCCGTCACGCACCTCGCCCGAGAACGGGTGCACGGTCCAGTCGGCGGCCTCCGCAGGCACCACGTCGAGGTGCCCGTGCACGAGGAGGGCGTCGGCGGACGGGTCGGTTCCCTCGATCCGGGCAACCACATTGGTCCGTCCGGGCGTGCGCTCGAGCAGCATCGGTTCCGGTCCGGCGCCGGCCAGCCGTTCGGCGACGTACTCGGCGGCCGGGCGCTCCCGGCAGCTGCCGTCGCCGCGGTTGGTGGTGTCGATCCGGATCAGTTCGGAGGTGAACGTCACGGATTCGTCGAGTGCCAGGTCGTCGACAGCTCCGGGTGGGTTCGTCGTCTCAGCCATACTGTTCCTCCACGGCGGACGACACGATCGTCGTCACCGCCTTGAACGTGCGAATACCTTCGTACATCGTCCCGCTGGTATAGGCGACGCGCCGCTCGCCACTGGGCGCCACGCCGGGGACCACGGTCGCGGCCGCCGCCAGATGTGCGGCGTCGAATTCGAGCTCCACCGTGAAGGAACCCCCGGTCACGGGTGTGTGGCGCACCGCGAGGGCGGTCGCGTCCCTGGCCGCCGCCCTGATGTCGGCGGCGGTACGGGCAGGGGTGCGGCACACGGCGGCGTACCGCGAGACGTGGTCCTTCACGGCGACCTTGCGGGCATCCGGGGCGTACAGCTCCGCGTCCTCGCAGGTCAGATCGTCGCCGGTGACCAGGATGACGGGGACACCGTACTCCGCCGCGACATGGGCGTTGAGCAGCCCCTCGCTGGCACGGACACCGTTCAGCCAGACCCCGGTGATGGAGTTGGCGAGATAGGTGTGCGCGAGTACGCCCTCGGTGCCGGCACCGGTGTGGTAGCCGACGAACGCGATGGCGTCGACGTCCCCGTGCTGGATGCCCTCGACCATGGAGAGGGACTTGTGCCTGCCGGTGAGCAACTGCACGCGGTCGTCGAGCTGCTCCAGCAGGAGGTTGCGCATCGACCAGTGGGCCTCGTTGACGAGTACCTCGTCGGCGCCCCCGTCGTAGAAACCGAGGGCCGCCGCGTTCACATCGGAGGTGAACATCGGGCGGCACCTCTCCCACTGGGGGGTGCCGGGCAGCACATCGGCCGGCCATGTCACGCCGGTGGCGCCCTCCATGTCGGCACTGACGAGGATCTTCACGGTGCACGGTCCTGTCGCTGGTCGGTCGGGTGCGGTCGAACGGATACCGCGTCGGTCGTGCGACATCGGTACCCGCACGGCAGACGGATATCCCCCGCCCGTTCCCCGGGAAGAAGATCTTCGTGCCGCATCACGGTACGCGCCGCAAGGGCACCGGGCCAGAGCCGTCGGAATCTGTCACTGGTCCAGTCCGGTGATGCCGGGGGGGCGGCCGACGGACGGGCCCGCGCCGGTGGCACACTGGCCGCCGATCGTGCGAAGGAGCCCCCGTGACGATGATCCGCAGCCTCCGCCGCGTGGTGCGCCGTGCCTACCGCGGCACGGTGGACCTGAGCCACCCCGCGCGCTCCCCGCTCGGCAGCGCGGTGGTCAACTGCGTGCTGTACGAGGACGGGGTGCGGCATCCGTCCGACTGCCCGGCGGACGAGGCCCTGCGCCGGGTCCGTGCCTCCGGCCGGGGCTTCGTCTGGCTCGGGCTCCATGAGCCGACCGCGGCCGAGTTCGCCGGTGTGGCCGAGCTGTTCGCCCTGCATCCGCTGGCCGTCGAGGACGCGGTGCACGCCCATCAGCAGCCCAAGGTGGAGCGGTACGACGAGACGCTGTTCGCCGTGTTCAAGACGTGCCGTTACGTCGAGCACGAGGAGCTCACCGCGACCAGCGAGGTGGTGGACACCGGGGAGATCATGGTCTTCACCGGTCACGACTTCGTGATCACCGTCCGGCACGGCAGCCACGGCTCGCTCGGCCCGCTTCGCGAGGGCCTGGAATCCGCGCCGGAGCAGCTGGCGAAGGGCCCGGCGGCCGTTCTGCACGCGATAGCCGACCAAGTGGTCGACGCCTACCTCGGTGTGGCCGAGTCCATGCAGAACGACATCGACGCCGTGGAGACGGCCGTCTTCAGCGAGTCCGCCGGCCGCGGTGACGCGGGCCGCATCTACCAGCTGAAGCGTGAGCTGCTGGAGTTCAAGCGGGCGGTGTCGCCGCTGGACCGGCCGCTGCAAGCCCTGGCGAACCGCACCATGGAGCCGGTGGGGCCGGACTTCCAGCCCTACTTCCGCGATGTCGCCGGGCACCTGGCCCGCACGGCCGAGCAGATCGCCGCGTTCGACGCTCTGCTCGACTCCGTGCTGCAGGCCCATCTCGCGCAGGTGACCGTCGCCCAGAACGAGGACATGCGCAAGATCACCGCATGGGCGGCCGTCATCGCCGTACCCACCATGGTGTGCGGGGTCTACGGCATGAACTTCGACCACATGCCGGAACTGCACTGGACGTACGGCTACCCGTTCGTCGTGGGTGTCATGGCGGTCGCCTGTTTCGTCATCCACCGCGGCTTCCGGCGCAACGGCTGGCTCTGACCCGTCGGGCCGCCGGTGCGCCGGCCGTCGGGGCGGCGGACCGTCAGGGCCGGGCCGTGCCCTTGAGGAGCTCGTCGATGCGGGTGAGCTCGTCCTCGCCGAACTCCAGGTTGCGGACCGTCGCCACACTGTTCTCCAGCTGGGCGACGCTGCTCGCGCCGACGACGGCGGAGGTGACCCGGCCGCCGCGCAGCACCCAGGCCAGCGCCAGCTGGGCCAGGGACTGCCCGCGCTCCCGCGCCAGCTCGTTCAGCGCGCCCAGCCGGCTCACCAGCTCGGGGGTGACGGCGTCGGCCGAAAGGAAGGGGCTGGTTCCCGCGGCTCGCGAGCCCTCCGGGATGCCCCGCAGATAGCGGTCGGAGAGGATGCCCTGCTCCAGCGGCGAGTAGGCGATGGAGCCGGTGCCGAGCTCGTCCAGGGCGTCCAGCAGCCCGTCCTCCACCCAGCGGTCCAGCATCGAGTAGCGGGGCTGGTGGATGAGGAGCGGGGTGCCCAGGTCGTTCAGGATCCGGGCGGCGTCGCGGGTCTGCTCGGCGGAGTAGTTGGAGATGCCGGCGTACAGCGCCTTGCCCTGGCGGACAGCGGTGTCGAGCGCCCGCATCGTCTCCTCGAGCGGGGTGTCGGGGTCGAAGCGGTGCGAGTAGAAGATGTCGACGTACTCGACGCCGAGCCGGGTCAGGCTCTGGTCCAGCGAGGAGCGCATGTACTTGGCGGATCCCCACTCGCCGTACGGGCCGTCCCACATGTGGTAGCCGGCCTTGGTGGAGATGACGATCTCGTCCCGGAGACGGGCGAAGTCCGTCTTCAGGGCACGGCCCATCGCGATCTCGGCGGAGCCGGGGGGCGGGCCGTAGTTGTTGGCGAGGTCGAAGTGGGTGATGCCCAGGTCGAACGCCCTGCGGAGGATCTCGCCCTGGCTCTCCGGGGTCCGGTCGCCTCCGAAGTTGTGCCAGAGCCCGAGCGACAGCGCGGGAAGCAGCAGACCGCTGCGTCCGGTGCGCCGGTAGGGCATGGCGGTGTAGCGGTCGGCGGACGGAAGGTACATGCGAGCACTCCACGGGAGAGGTCCGGGGGAGCGCGCCAGGTCTGGTGCGCAGCGTCCAGACTGACGGAGAACGATCCAGCGGTCCAACAGGAGATTGCGCTGGGATTCATCGATAGGATCGCTCAATCATGGAACTGCGTCAGCTGGAGCACTTCGTGGCCGTCGCGGAGGAGCAGCACTTCACCCGCGCGGCCGAACGCCTCGCCGTGTCCCAGTCCGGGCTGTCCGCGTCCGTCAGGGCGCTGGAGCACGAGCTGAAGACCCCTCTGTTCAGCCGCACGACGCGCACGGTGCGGCTCACCGAGGCGGGTCAGGCGCTGCTCGTGGAGGCGGAGCGCACGCTGGCGGGGGCGAGGGCGGCGCGCGACGCCGTCGATGCCGTACGGGGGCTGCTGCGCGGCACGCTGACGCTGGGGGTCGAGCAGTGCGTGGCCGGGGTCAGCCCGGCCCGGCTGCTCGCGGCCTTCCACCGGGACCATCCGCAGATGGAGATCCGGCTGCGGCAGGAGGGAACGTCCAGCCTGCTGGAGGGGGTGGCCGGCGGGCGCCTGGACCTCGCGTTCGCCGCCACCGTCAGCCCGCTGGAGTGGGCGGGCGAGCTGATGCCACTGGCACGGGAGCCCATGGTCGTCCTGTGCGCCCCCGGTCACCGTCTCGCGGAGGTGCCCCGGGTGGCGTGGACCGGACTGCACGGCGAGTCGTTCATCGACTTCCATCCGGACTGGGGGCCGCGCCGCGCCGCGGACGAGGCGTTCGCCGCGGCGGGGGTCCGCCGTACGGTGGCACTCGAGGTCAACGACGTACACAGCCTGCTGGAGCTGGTCCATGAGGGCCTCGGCATCGCGGTGGTGCCGCACCACTTCTCCCGCAAGCCGGAGGCGCGGGGGCTCGTGGTGGTGGAGCTCGACGGTGCACACCGGCCGGTCTACGAGAGTGTCGTGCTGCTTCCGCCGGCCAGGGCCGTGAGCCCGGGGGCGCGGGCGCTGATGTCGCTGGTCCGGGAGGACCCGCTGCGCTGAGCTCCCGGCGCGCGACCGGGCCGCTCAGCCGCTCAGGGCTTCGGCGAACGCTCCCGGCTCCTGTGCGACCCCGCTGCAGGTGTCATCGGCCACCGTCGTGTCCTCGCCGTCGGTGCACGGCCGGTCCCGGAAGGCCGCCCACATGGAGAGCGCGCCGACCCCTTCCCGGGTGGCGAAGTCACGCAGGGAGGCGGCGTCGGCGAGGGTGAAGGTCTCCCCCGCCACGTCGTTGACCCCGATCATCACGGTGAGGTGGAGCGCCTGCCACGCCGCGTCCTGCGACAGCCCGAGTACGTCCACGAGCTGGTCGTGGGCCGACGCCGCCGCCTGTTCCGCGTAGTCACCCATGTCGCCGCGGTGGGACGAGCTGTAGTTCATGGCCATGATGTTGACCGCGGAGAGCCGGACGCCCCGGTCGGCCGCGTCCTCGACGAGGGCGAGCCCGGAGTCCTCGAGTCCGTCGGGCATCACGGGGAGCGTGTACGTGATGTCGAGGTCGCGCTCCTTCTGGAGGAGGGCCAGGGCCTCGTTGCGGCGGGTGACCGAGGCGCGGTCGGTCAGCGCGTCGCCCTCGATGTCGAAGTCGGCCGCGGTGGCACCGACCGCGTCGAGCACCTCGGCGTACGCGTCGGCCAGCTCCCGCGCGCTGTCGCAGGCCAGGGCCGTCTCGGTGCCCGCGGCACCACCGAAGGAGACCCGGATACCCGCCCCCGTGGCGGTGAGCGCGGCCACCCGCGCCACGACCGCCTCACTGGTGGCGGGTTCGGTGCCGCCCCAGACCGGCGTGCAGCCGGACCCGTCGGCGGTGACGAAGGCCAGGTTGTACGTGTCGACGGGAACGGCCGTATCGGTGTCGGCGGGGGTCGTGGCGCTCACGTACGGGGTGTAGGCGGTCCGCGGTGCGCGTTGCGGGGAGGGGGCGGACCCCTTGGTCAGGTCGGCCGCCGTTCCGGTCGCGCAGGCCGAACAGGCGAGGCCCAGTGCGGCCAGCCCGGCGATGACGGAGGGAACGCGTGTGCGCCTTTGCATCATGTGTGCACCTGTTCTCGGAAGTCGCGCCCAGAAACGGCAACCGATGGTGCCGGGACACCACGAACCTCTCACATCGCGGGTCCCCGCGAAGACACAGCCACCTCATGGGCGGGGCCGGAAAGTTGACCGGATTTCCGTCAACTCGCAGTTCAGCTGCGGTCGTTACCGGGACAGGGGTGCCGAGGGCGCCGGCCGCACTCTCAGTGGCCCGACAGGTTCGGCCCCCTTTCACAGCGGACGGCCAGCAAAGCTCCAGGCTTCGCACAACGGGGTTCGCCACCATGCGCACATGCAATCCGACCCCGTCATCGAGAAAGACCCGGCACCGCGTGGCCGGCGCCGGGCACACGCAGGGCCTCCCCGCTCGGCGGGACGGTCCCAGGAGGGACCCGTGTTCGTGGACAGTTCCGGCCGCCGGGCCCGGCTGCTGCGCCGTGCGGGCACGCTGCTGGGCATCGCCTGCGTCGGCTACGCCGCCGTGCTGGGGCTCGCCTTCATGGGGGGCATCTCGCTGACCCCGTCCCAGCTGCTGCCCTTCGACGGCGGCCCGGTCGCGGAGGCGGGCCCGGGCGGCGGGATGCTGCCCGGGTACGGTGCGGCACCGGGCGGCTCCGGGGCGCCCCCGAGCGGCGCGCCGAACCCGTTCGGCACGATGTCCCGGTCGGGCGAGGCGGGCTGATGGTTTCCTCCCGACGGCGGCATGCCACCCCCGGCAGGATCGACCGGGTCCGGCGCCAGGCGGTCCCGAAACCGCGCGTGATCATGGCCCTGCTCCTTCTGCTGGGGCTCGTCTGCGTCATGCTCCTCGACGGCTACCTCCGCGCCGAGGTCGGCGACGACCAGCGGGTGCGCTCCGACGCCTCCGCGGACACCGTGCCCGACAGCGTCCTGGACGGCGGGCCGCTGCTGAGCTTCGACGGCGGCAGCGCCCGCGCACAGTCCGTACCGGACAGAACCATCGTGCTCACCTTCGACGACGGCCCCGACCCGGAGTGGACCGGAAAGGTGCTCGACGTCCTGGACGACAACGACGTTCCGGGCACCTTCTTCCTCGTCGGCTCGATGATCTCGCGCTATCCGGACGTGGTGCGCAGGATGGTCGACGACGGCAGCGAAGTGGGGGTCCACACCTTCACCCACGTCGACCTCTCGTACCGGAGCGAGGCCCGGGTCGAGCGGGAGATCGCCCAGACACAGCTCGCGCTGGCGGGGGCCGCAGGCATCACGACCACGCTGTTCCGTGCCCCGTACTCCTCGACGAACGAGGCGATCGACGACTACAGCTGGCCCGTCTACCAGCGGCTCGGAGCGATGGGCTACACCAGCGTGTTCATCGACACCGACAGCGAGGACTGGCAGCGGCCCGGGGTCTCGAACATCGTCAAGTGGGCGACGCCGAAGGACGGGGAGGGCGCCTCGGTGCTCTTCCACGACTCCGGCGGCGACCGCTCCGAGACGCTGGCCGCGCTGCCGACGTACATCAAGAAGATGAAGGCGAAGGGCTACACCTTCACCACCGTCAGCGGGGCGCAGCAGCAGGCCGCCGAGGCGGAGCGGGGGCAGGACGACGTGCAGGCCGGCCCCGGAGCACAAGCCCCTCGGGGCACCTCCTCCGCGCAGGCCGCCCATCGCACCGCGGACACGGCCACGCGGTGGGAGGGCCGGGCACTGCTCGCGGCCGTCGCGGTCGCCGAATGGACCGTACCCGGGCTGGCGGCGGTGCTGGGGGTCGTCGGGTTCGCCGTCCTGGGCCGTTTCGGCCTGATGCTCCTGCTCGCACGGCGCCACCACCGCCGGCGCAACCGGCGCCGGTTCTCCTGGGGTCCGGAGGTGACCGGGCCGGTGAGCGTGATCGTTCCCGCGTACAACGAGAAGGAGTGCATCGCGAGCACCATCGGCTCCCTTGCGGCGAGTACCCATCCGATCGAGATCGTGGTCGTCGACGACGGTTCGACCGACGGCACGGCCGAGATCGTCGAGGCGCTCGGCCTGCCGAACGTCCGGGTCGTGCGGCAGGAGAACGCGGGCAAGTCCGCGGCGCTCAACAACGGTGTCCGACAGGCGCGTTACGACATCGTCGTGATGATGGACGGGGACACCGTCTTCGAGCCGGACACCGTGCACCGGCTCGTGCAGCCCTTCGCCGACCCGGAGATCGGTGCCGTCGCCGGCAACGCGAAGGTCGGCAACCGCTCCACGATGATCGGTGCCTGGCAGCACATCGAGTACGTGATGGGCTTCAATCTGGACCGCCGCATGTACGACCTGCTGCGCTGCATGCCCACCATCCCCGGCGCGATCGGGGCGTTCCGCCGCTCGGCGGTCCTCGGGGTCGGCGGGATGAGCGACGACACGCTCGCCGAGGACACCGACATCACGATCGCCCTGCACCGGGCGGGCTGGCGCGTCGTGTACGCCGAACACGCCCGCGCCTGGACCGAAGCGCCCGCGACACCGGCCCAGTTGTGGCGTCAGCGCTACCGCTGGAGCTACGGCACGATGCAGGCGCTCTGGAAGCATCGGGGGTCCGTGACCGACCGGGGCCCGTCCGGGCGCTTCGGCCGGGTCGGCATGCCGCTGGTCGTCCTCTTCCAGATCGTCACGCCGGTGTTCGCCCCGCTCATCGATGTGTTCACGGTCTACGCGATGGTCTTCGTGGACTTCAGGGCCTCGCTGCTCGCGTGGCTCGCGGTGCTGGGCGTGCAGTTGTTCTGTGCGGCCTACGCCTTCCGTCTCGACCGGGAGAAGTACCGGTACCTGTTGATGCTGCCGCTCCAGCAGCTCGCGTACCGGCAGCTGATGTACCTCGTCCTGATCCACTCGTGCGTGACCGCCGCGACGGGCGGCCGGCTGCGCTGGCAGAAGCTGAAACGCACCGGTGAGGTGGGCGCGCACCGGCCGGGTGCGGAGGCCGGGTGATGGCGGGTGCGCACCGCAGGACGACGCTCGCGCCGCCCCCGGTGGCCGGGCCGGGAACCGGCCGCGACCGGTCCTTCGACGTGCTGCGGGCCTTCGCGCTCGTGCGGGTCGTGGCCTACCACACCTTCGCGTGGCCGTGGCTGGGCTTCCTCTTCCCCGCCATGGGCGTGATGTTCGCGCTGGCCGGTTCGCTCATGGCGCGCTCGCTGGAACGGCCCGCCGTCGGGGTGATCCGCGGCCGGCTGCGCAGGCTGCTCGTTCCGGTGTGGTTCTTCGGTCTCGTCCTCGGGGTGGCGATGCTGCTGCACGGCTGGGTGCCCGGACCGGATGTCCTGTACTGGGTGCTTCCGCTCGGTGATCCGCCGGGCAACGCGTGGGGCGAGCAGGCCTGGGCGGTGCTCTGGTACCTGCGCGCCTATCTGTGGTTCGTGCTGCTGTCGCCGGTCCTGCTGCGCGTCTTCCGGTCGGCTCCGCTGCCTGTTCTCGCGCTGTCGCTCGTGCCCGTGGTGGTCCTGGAGACGGTGACGGGCGTGCCGGAGGGGCGGCTCGGCAGCGCGGTCGACGACCTGTCGGTGTTCCTGTTCTGCTGGCTGCTGGGCTTCGCGCACCGGGAGGGCGTCCTGGACCGGCTGCGCGGGGCGGGGGTGGCCGGCGCCGCGCTGCCGCTGATGGCGGCCGGTGCCTGGTGGGCGGTGCGGCACCGGGTGGACGGCTCGTTCGACCTGGACGACATTCCGCTCGCCCAGGCGCTGTGGTCGGCGGGGTTTGTGCTGCTTCTGCTGTGCTTCCGGCCCCGGTTCGACGGGCTCGCGCGGCATCCGGTGGCGGACCGGCTCGTCACCGTGTTCAACGCGCGCGCCGTGACCGTCTACCTCTGGCACGAGGTGGCGCTGATGGCCGCCGTACCGCTGATCGATCTGATGTGGGAGGTGCCTGTGATGGAGCAGCATCTTGCGCTGGACAGCCTCTGGGTTCAGTTCGGTGTCGCCTGGGTGCTGACAGCCGCCGCAGTGGTGTGCTTCGGCTGGGTCGAGGACGTCGCGGCGAAGCGGAGGCCGCGTCTGCTGCCGTGACCCCGCCGGGTCCGGGCCGTTCAGTCCTCGTGCCCCAGTTGGAGATCGCGTTCGGTCCGGCCACCGCCCGGGACCTGGAGCACGGTGGCGACCGGCGGGTAACCGGCGGCGATCACGGTGTACTCACCGGTCGACAGGTCCACGAAGCGGAACGCTCCGTCGGGTCCGGTGGCGAGCGTGTCGACGACATTGCCCGCCGCGTCCAGCAGGGTGACCCTGGCGTCCTCGACGACCCGCCCGCCGGGGGCCCGTACGACACCGCGCAGCACGGCCCCGCCGGCCAGTTCGATGTCCTGCCTGGTCTCCCTCGCGGCCTGCACGCTGACCGGCAGGGCGGCGGGGCGGAAGGCGGGGGCGCCGGCCGCCAGGGTGTACTCACCGGCCACCAGCTCGCCGATCACATAGCCGCCTTCGCGCCCCGTGCGGGTGGTCGCGACGACTTCGCCGCGCACGTCGGTGAGCGTCACCGTCGCGTCGCGGACCGGGGCCCCGTCGGGGGTGACGACCGCGCCCGCGAGCCGTCCCGCACCGCCGAGCACCACGTCGAGCTCCACGGGCCGTTCGCCGACGGTGACGCTGACGGCTTGCGGCTGGTGCCCGCCCGCCCCGGCGATCAGCACGTACGAACCGGCAGCGGGCGCGCTGAGCGCGTACCGCCCGTCGTCGCCGCTCGCACCACGTCCGATCTGCCGCCCCTGGACGTCGATGAGGGTGAGGGCGGCGCGCCCCACCTTCGTACCGTCGGGGTGCTGGACGCTGCCGCAGACCGGGACGCCCGACAGCCGTCCGGCCTGCGGGCCGGGGTCGGTGCGGGCCGCGGGGATCGTGGAGTGCGTCGCGGACGGGTCGGCGGCCGTGCCGGGGGTGTGGTGGGACACCAGGGGTTTCTCCTTGAGGAAGAAGGCGAGGAACAGGCCGAGCAGGAGCACCGGCACGAGGTAGAGGAAGATCCGCGGCATCGCGTCGGCGTACGCCTGGATGTAGGCGTCGCGCAGGGCGGGCTCCATGGCGTGGACCAGCTGCGGGGTGATCGACTCCGGGTCGGGCAGGTCGGCTCCGGTCGGGAGCCGCACCCCGAGTGCGTCCCCGAGCCGCCCCGCGAACAGGGTTCCGAAGATCGCCGCCCCGACGCTGCCGCCGATCTGGCGGAAGTAGTTGTTGGCACTGGTCGCGCTGCCGAGGTCGGCGGGGCGTACGGAGTTCTGGACGGCGAGGACGAGCACCGGCATGACCAGGCCGATCCCGATGCCCAGGACGGCTTGCCCGAAGCCGTACTCGACCGCCGATGTGTCGGTCTCCAGCCGGGAGAGCAGCCACATGCCGACGGCCGAGACCGCACTGCCGGCGAGGGGGTAGATCCGGTAGCGCCCGGTCCGCGAGATCAGCTGGCCGGAGACGATGGACGCGCCGACGATGCCGCCCATCATGGGCAGCATCAGCAGCCCCGACTCGGTCGCGGTCGCGCCCTCGACCATCTGGAGGTACGTCGGCAGGTAGCTGGCGGCTCCGAAGAGCGCGACCCCGATGACGGCCCCCACCAGTGCGGTGACGTTGAAGACCGAGTCCCGGAACAGCCGCAGGGGGATGACGGGTTCGGCCGCACGGTGCTCGACGGCGAGGAACAGCAGAGTCGTTCCGGCAGCACCGGCGGCGAGTCCCAGGACGGTGCGCGAGCCCCAGGCGTACTCCGTTCCGCCCCAACTCGTCAGCAGCACCAGGCAGGTCGAGGCGGCGGCGAGCAGCAGCGCCCCGAGCACGTCGAGGCGGGGGCGGACGGCCGGCTTGGGCAGTTTCAGTACGACGGCGATGACGGCGAGGGTGACCAGGCCGAACGGCACGTTGATGTAGAAGCACCAACGCCAGGAGGCGTGGTCGGTGAAGAAGCCGCCGAGCAGAGGTCCCGCGACGGACGCGAGGCCGAAGACGGCCCCGATGAGGCCCATGTAGCGGCCGCGTTCCCTGGGCGGGACGATGTCGGCGATGATCGCCTGGACACCGATCATGAGTCCGCCGCCGCCGATGCCCTGGACGGCCCGGAAGGCGATGAGTTCGTCCATCGTGCGCGACCGGCCGGCGAGCGCGGAGCCGATGACGAAGACGACGATCGCGAACTGGAAGACGCCCTTGCGGCCGAAGAGGTCGCCGAGCTTTCCGTAGACGGGCAGGCCGATGGTGGAGGCGAGCAGATACGCCGTGACGGCCCAGGACATCTTGTCCAGGCCGTGGAGCTCACCGACGATCTTCGGCAGGGCGGTGGCCACGATCATCTGGTCGAGCGCCGCGAGCAGCAGGGTGAGCATCAGCCCGAGGAAGACGAGGCGGACCCGACGGGGGCTGATGTCCTCGGACGCCGCGGGAGGCGGTGGGGGCGGCGTGGCCGGGGCGCCTCCTGCGCCACTCGGCTCGTTCTTCACCAGAGTGATCCCACCCACCACGTGACGCTCCCCTCGTCGCTGCTGCGCCGCCCATTTCTCGCATCAGGCGGCAAGGCAGGGCAAACGCGACCGGGCGCGCGGGAGGCGCACACAGAGGGCTTATGCGCCGGTGGGAGGTGCTACGGCGCACAACCGGCCGTCCCGGAAAACCACCCGTTCCGGTGAGGCCGGTTGTGGAACCGACGGGGCGGCCGACGGGCTACTTCTCGACCTCGGTGGCGAGGTTCTGCAGGAGCTCGTCGTAGATCCGGCCGAGGCCCTTCGGCGCGAAGGTCCTTTCGAAGAAGCCGCCGATGCCGCCGGCACCGTCCCAGACGGTCGAGACGACGGCCCTGGACCTGCCCTCACCGGCCGGAGTGACGGTCCAGGTGGTGACCATGGAGGAGTTGCGGTCCTTCTCGACCAGCTGCCCGTCGGTCGGCTCGGTGACCTCGAGCAGGCAGTCGCGGACGCGCTTGCTGGTGGCCTGGAGCTTCCAGTGCACGAGGGTGCCTTCGCCGTCTCCGCCCTCACGCACCTCGTACTCGCTGAAGTGGCCCGTCAGCACCTTGCCCCGGACCTCCTTGTAGTCGGCCAGCGCATCGAACACAGTCTCTGCGTCCGCCGCGATGATCCGCTCCGTCGTGGCCTCGACCTGCGCCATGCCTGCTCCTCAGCACTCGGTTGTTCGGGGTGTAGCTGAGCCAACCACCTCCGGTACTGCCCCTCAAAATCGGGCCTCGTGATCCCACCGCGCACGATCAAGGGAACAAGTGTTCTATTCTCTGCGCAGTGCTACCAAGGAGGCGTCCATGCGCTGGGACAATCTGGCCGAGAACACCGCAAAGGCGGGTAACGGCGCGCTCTTCGCCGCGGACGCGGTGACCACGCGCACCTTCGACACCCCGGAATTCCGAGGGATCACCTTCCACGAGATCCGGGCCCGCTCGATCGTGAACCGGGTGCCCGGCGCGTCCCGCATGCCGTTCGAATGGACCGTGAACCCCTATCGGGGTTGCTCCCACGCCTGCGTGTACTGCTTCGCCCGCAAGACCCACAGCTATCTGGACCTGGACACCGGCCTCGGTTTCGACTCCCAGATCGTCGTCAAGATCAACGCCGGTGAACTGCTGAACCGCCACCTCGCCTCCCGGCAGTGGCACGGTGCGCACATCGCGATGGGCACCAACGTCGACTGCTACCAGCGGGCGGAGGGCCGCTACCGGCTGATGCCGGGCATCATCACGGCCCTGCGCGATCACGCGAACCCCTTCTCGATCCTGACGAAGGGCACCCTGATCCTGCGCGACCTGGAGCTGCTGCGGCAGTCGGCCGAGGTCACCGAGGTCGGCATCTCCGTCTCCGTCGGCTTCACCGACCCCGGACTGTGGCGCACGGTCGAACCGGGCACCCCCTCCCCCGAGCGCCGCCTGGACGTCGTGCGCACCCTCACCGACAACGGCATCGGCTGCGGTGTGCTGATGGCACCGGTCATCCCCTTCCTCAGCGACGGTCCGGACCAGCTGCGCACCACGGTCCGCGCCATCGCCGCCGCCGGGGCCACGTCGGTGACCCCGCTCGTGCTGCACCTGCGCCCCGGCGCCCGCGAGTGGTTCATGCAGTGGCTGGGCGAGCACCATCCGCACCTGGTGCGCCGGTACGAGCGGATGTACGCGGACGGGGCGTACGCGCCGACCTGGTACCAGCGCCGCATCACCCGCCGGGTGCACGAACTGGCGGCCGAGTTCGGCATCGGTCCCGCCCGCCGGGGCGAGGCCCGCCGGGTCTCTGCACCCGAGGTGCCGGTACCCCTGCCCGACGCTCCCGCCACCGGCCCCACCCAGCTCACCCTGCTCTGACCGCACCCGCGCTCCTGCCCGAACGGGTCAACTCTCGATGGAATCTGTCCTGCCGTGCCCGAATTCGGGGAGCATCCGGCGGGGGCTGTGCCGCTCACAGGCGCGTTCCCTCCACCACGGGAGGCCATATGACGAAACGTGCAGGAATTCTGGTCGCAGTCGGGGCCACGGTCGCGGGTCTGGTGACCGCCGCACCGTCCACCGCGACCGCCGGAACGGCGACGGGCGCACCGAGCGCCGTCGCACCGCTCAAGTGGACCGCGTGCGGGACGGCGTCGTATCCGACCCTGCAGTGCTCAACGGTCCGCACCCCGCTGGACCATGACCGTCCGTCGGGCAGACGGATCACCCTCGCGCTCTCCCGGATCCCGCACACGGCGAAGACCTCGCAGGGTCCGCTGCTGGTCAACCCCGGCGGCCCCGGAGGCAGCGGGCTCTCGATGGCGGGCTTCGTGGCGGGCTCGCTGCCCAAGAAGCTCGCCGCCCAGTACGACGTGATCGGGTTCGACCCGCGCGGGGTCGGGAAGAGCACCCCCGCACTGAACTGTGTGCCGAAGTACTTCGACCCGGTGCGCCCCGACGCCGTTCCGGACTCCTACGCGGCCGAGAAGGCCAACAGGGACCGGGCCGCGTCCTTCGCCGCCGCCTGCGGCAAGAAGCACGGCGACCTGCTGCCCTTCATGGACACGGTCAGCGCCGCGAAGGACCTCGACGTGATCCGCGGGGCCCTCGGCTCGCAGCAGATCAACTACTTCGGCTACTCCTACGGCACCTACCTCGGCGCGGTGTACGCGAAGCTGTTCCCGGAGCGTGTGCGCCGCCTGGTCCTCGACTCGATCGTCGACCCGGACGGCGTCTGGTACGAGGACAACCTCGCCCAGGACCACGCGTTCGACTCCCGCCACAAGGCGTTCGCGGCCTGGGTCGCGAAGAACGACGCCACGTACGGGCTCGGCACCGACCCGGCGGGCGTCGAGGCCGCCTGGTACGACATGCGCGCCGCGGTCAAGGAGCACCCCGCGGGCGGCAGGGTCGGCCCCAGCGAGCTGGAGGACACCTTCATGCCCGGCGGGTACTACGACGGCTACTGGCCCTCCCTGGCAAAGGCGTTCGCGGCGTACGTGAAGGACGCGGACCAGGAGGCGCTGGTCTCCGCCTACGAGAACTTCGCGGCCATGGACGCGAGCGGCGAGAACGGCTACTCCGTCTACGCGGCCGTGCAGTGCCGCGACGCCGCCTGGCCCCGGACCTGGAGCACCTGGCGCAACGACACCTGGCAGGCCCACCGCAAGGCACCCCTGATGTCGTGGAACAACACCTGGTACAACGCTCCGTGTGCCACCTGGCCCGTGGAACCGCTGGAGCCGTTGCGGGTCACCAACCGCAGCATCCCGCCCGCGCTGCTCTTCCAGGCCACCGACGACGCCGCCACGCCGTACGAGGGCGGTGTCACCATGCACCGCAGGCTCAAGGGCTCCAGCCTGGTCGTCGAGGAGGGCGGCGGCAACCACGGCATCACCCTGAGCGGCAGCGCCTGCCTGGACGCCTACCTGGTGGACTACCTCACCGACGGCACCCTCCCGCGCGCCGCCGGCAGCGGGGCGGACGCGGTCTGCGAGGCGCTGCCCGAGCCGAAGCCGCCGAAGGCCGCGAAGGCGGGCACGAGCACGAAGGGCAGCACGCTGCACGGGCTGCTCGGCTTCCGCGGCTGAAGCCCGTCCGCGTAGCCGCCGGGGGCGTACGCCAGGATGGTCAGCATGACGACACGGCCCACTCCCGCGTACGTCCCCGGCGTTCAGGTCGAGGACATGGCGCTCGACGACTGTGCCGCCGTGGCGGAGATCCGGGTGCGCGGCTGGCAGTCCGCGTACGCCGGAATGATCCCGCAGCCGTATCTGGACGCGATGGACATCGCGTCGGACGCCGAGCGCCGCCGTGGCTCCCTCACCGCGGGCAGGTCCGTCGACGTCGTCTCCCGGACGGCACCGGACCCCGCCGTGACCGGCTGGGCCTGTTACGGCCCCGACCGCGACGGCACCGGCAGGGCCGGACGCTGCGAGCTGTACGCGATCTACGTGCACCCGGAGCGGACCGGGGCGGGGGCCGGCCGGGCGCTCCTGGCCGAGCTGACCGCCCGTGCCGTGGCGGCCGGTTTCCACGAGATGGCGCTGTGGGTGCTCAAGGAGAACGGGCGCGCCCGCCGCTTCTACGAGCGGGCGGGCTTCCGGCCGGACGGCGCGGAGGAGCCCTTCGAGGTGGGCGGCGCCTCGGTGCCCGAGGTCCGGTACGTGCGGGCTCTCAGGGGGCCGGCAGCCGGCTGAGCGCCTCCGCCGCGGCCCGGCCGAGGCGGGGGTGCGGCAGCGCAGCCTCCAGGACCGGCCTGGCCTCGCGATCCCCCAGGCTCCCCAGCCCCTCCACGCAGGCGAGCGCGACGCGCCAGTGCGGTTCCTCCGGCGTCAGCAGCCGCCGCAGGGTGCTGACCAGCACGGGCACCGATTCCGGCGCGCGCAGGGCGGTGAGCAGCCGTACCGGGTGCATCGCGTAGGCGGTGCGCAGCGTGTTCGTGGCAAGTGCCGCGGCGGCCCTGGGTGTTCGGGGGTCGTCGAGGAGCAGCAGGGCGTGGGCCGCCGAGACGCAGCGCTCGGGGTCGCGGTGGTTGAGGAGGAGGACCAGCGCCTCGAAGGCCCGGCGGTCGCCCCGGCAGCCGAGCCGGAACGCGGCGATCTCACGCGCCCACAACGGTCGCGCGGGCTCGATCAGGACGCGTGCCAGCTCCTCGTCGTCGTCCGTGGCCAGGAGCCGTTGGCAGACCGCCGGTTCCTCGGCCTCGTCCCGCAGCCTGTCCGTCAGCGAGCGCAACTCCTCATCCATGACAGTCAGCTTATCGATGCACACGCACCGTGTCGGCCCCAACTGTGTGCCAGCGCACATCCGTCCAGGGCTGGCGCGCTCATTACTTGCCGGTTAACCTCATGTGAGCGGGACACACACCCGCCGACTCGGGTGGCCTGGTGACGCAGCCACCCGGAGTGCTTGTCGGTTCGGCAGCTTTGAGAGACGTGACTCGGGACAGAGTCCGTCACCTTTTCCCCGGTCCTGTGCGTGCCCAGCACGCCCCGGGCCCTGAGCACCACGACACAACTCCCGCACGCCGAGCGCCGGTTCTCTTCGACCGTACGCGCCGCCCGTGCTCCTCTCAGTCGTCACTCACCCTGGAGTCCCGTGATGGACACCCCGCTCAGCACCATTGCCGTCGTCGGCCTCGGCACCATGGGAACCGGCATCGCCGAGGTCCTGGCCCGTGCGGGCCGCGAGGTCATCGGCATCGACATCAGCGAAGCCGTCGCCCGTCAGGCCGTCGCGTCCCTGGAGGCCTCCACCGCACGCGCCGTGCAGCGCGAGCGGATCACGGAGCAGGAGCGGCGCGACATCCTCGCCCGCTTCCGCACGTTCTCCGATCTCCAGGCCGCCGCGGACGCGGAGCTGGTCATCGAGGTCGTGCCCGAGTCCTACGAGATCAAGCAGCAGGTCTTCCGGGAGCTCGACGCCGTCGTCTCCCCCACCGCGATCCTCGCGACCGGCACGAACGCCCTGTCGGTGACACGGCTGGCCGCCGAGTCGCAGCACCCCGAGCGTGTCCTGGGCCTGCACTTCTTCAACCCGGCGCCCGCCATGAAGCTCGTCGAGGTGGTCTCCTCCGTGCTGACCGCGCCGACGGCCGTGGAGACCGTCACCCGGCTGGCACGCGAACTGGGCAAGGAGCCGGTCGCGGTCGGCGACCGGCCCGGATTCGTCGCGGACGGGCTGCTGTTCGGCTACCTGAACCAGGCCGCCTCCATGTACGAGGCGAACTACGCCTCCCGTGAGGACATCGACGCGGCGATGAAGCTGGGCTGCGGGCTGCCGATGGGCCCCCTCGCCCTGCTCGACCTGATCGGCATCGACACGGCCCGCACGGTCCTGGAGGCCATGTACTCGGCGTCCCACGACCGGCTGCACGCACCGGCTCCCGTGCTCGGGCAGCTCAGCGAGGCGGGTCTGACCGGCCGCAAGGCGGGCCGCGGCTTCTACACGTATGACGCCCCCGGCGGCCAGACCGTGGTGCCGGACGCCCGGACCCCCCTGGCCGGCACGGGTTCGGTGGCCGGGCGCGAGGTGTCCTCGGTGGGTGTCGCCGGCTCCGGGACCATGGCCTCGGGCATCGCCGAGGTCTTCGCCAAGGCCGGGTACTCCGTGGTCCTCGCCGCGCGCAGCCAGGAGAAGGCGGACACGGCGAAGGCCCGGATCGCCAAGTCGCTGGACCGTTCGGTCTCCAAGGGACGGCTGACGGCCGAGGCGCGCGAGGAGACGCTCGCCCGGGTCACACCGGCCGGGTCCCTGGACGCGTTCGCCGAGGTCGACCTCGCCGTCGAGGCGGTCGCGGAGGACCTGGACATCAAGCAGCAGCTGTTCGCGACGCTGGACAAGGTCTGCAAGCCGGGTGCGGTGCTGGCCACGACGACCTCCTCGCTGCCGGTCGTGGCGATCGCGAAGGTCACCGCGCGTCCCCAGGACGTCGTCGGGATGCACTTCTTCAACCCCGCGCCCGCGATGAAGCTCGTCGAGGTGGTCCGCACGGTGCTGACCGCCGACGACGTGCACGCCACGGTGCGCGAGGTCTGCGTGAAGGTGCGCAAGCACCCCGTCGACTGCGGGGACCGCGCGGGCTTCATCGTCAACGCGCTGCTGTTCCCGTACCTCAACAACGCGATCAAGATGGTCGAGGAGCACTACGCGACCCTCGACGACATCGACGCGGCGATGAAGCTGGGCGGCGGCTACCCGATGGGCCCGTTCGAGCTCCTGGACGTCGTCGGGCTCGATGTCTCGCTCGCCATCGAGAAGGTTCTGCACAGCGAGTTCCGCGATCCGGGCCTGGCCCCGGCGCCGCTGCTCGAGCATCTGGTGGCCGCGGGCTGCCTCGGCCGCAAGACGGGGCGCGGCTTCCGCGAATATGCCCGCCGCTGAGCCCGGAGCCGGGTGGGGCGGGCTGCTCGGGCCCTCGGGCGACCCGCCCCCACGGGCGCACTCTCCTGCACGGATGAGTTACGTTCACACCATGTCGCAGCCTGCCAGGTCCACCCGTTCCGCCGCCGCGCCCGACGCCACGGAGAGTGCCGCAGGCACCCGCGCCGCTGCCCAACGGCTCAAAATGCGCCGCGAACTGGCCGCCGCGGCGATGGAGCTCTTCGCGACGAAGGGGTACGAGGCGACGACGGTCGACGAGATCGCGGGCGCCGCCGGAGTCGCACGGCGTACGTTCTTCCGCCACTTCCGCTCCAAGGAAGAGGCCATCTTCCCGGACCACGACGACACCCTCGTCAGGGCCGAGGCCGTCCTCAATGCCGCTCCCGCGCACGAGCACCCGCTGGACACCGTGTGCCGCGGCATCAAGGAAGTCATGCGGATGTACGCGGCGAAGCCGGCGGTCTCGGTGGCGCGCTACAAGCTGACCCGTGAGGTTCCCACCCTCCGGGAGGCCGAAATCGCCTCGGTGGCCCGTTACGAGCGGCTGTTCACCCGCTATCTGCTGGGCCATTTCGACGAGCGCGACCACCATGTGGGCAATGACGACCCGCTGCTGGCCGAGGTGGCCGCGTCCGCCGTGGTGACCGCGCACAACCATGTGCTGCGGCGCTGGCTGCGGGCGGGCGGCCAGGGCGATGTGGAGGCCCAGCTGGATCATGCCTTCGCCATCGTGCGGGACACGTTCGGGACGGGTATCGGCGCCGGACGGACCGCGGGGAGCGAGCCCGCGAAGACCCCGGTCGCCTCCGTGGTCACGGAGGGCGAGGTGCTGGTCGCGGTGGCGCGGACCGACGCGCCGCTCGACGAGGTGATGCGCACGATCCAGCAGGCCCTCAAGGACCGCTGAGAAGGACCGCCGGGCGTACGGCGCGGCAGCCGAAACCCGGTTGCCGGGGCCGGACCCCCGTGCTCGGGTGTGCCGATGACATCCGATCCCGCAGCACTGCTCGCCCTCTTCGACCACCAGATGCGTGAACACGCCCGCCCCGACGGCCCCGGCGTAAGGGTCGAACGCATGGGAGACCTCGTACGGCAGACCGGCAGAGCCGACGACTGGAACGGTGTCGTCTGGACCGCTCCGGATCTCGGTCCCGTACAGGCGGACGCGGCGATCGCGGCGCAGGTGGAGCACTACACCTCGCTCGGGCACGACGAGTTCGAATGGAAGCTGTACGCACACGACAGCCCCGCCGATCTGGGCGGGCGCCTGGCCGCGGCCGGTTTCGAGCCCGAGCCGGCGGAGACGCTGCTGGTCGCCGAGGTGGCGGAGCTGCCCACGTCCGTGGAGTTCCCCGCAGGCGTCGAGCTGCGCACCGTGAACGACGCCGCCGGCGTGGAGCTGATGGTCCGGGCCCACGAACTGGCCTTCGGCACCGACGGCTCACGGCTGCGTCACCAGACGCTGGCCAGGCTCTCCGAGGCCCCTGACACCTTCGTGGCCGTCCTGGCCGTGGCGGGCGGCGAGCCGGTGAGCTCGGCCCGTATGGAGCTGTATCCGGGCACCGACTTCGCCGGCCTCTGGGGCGGCGGGACGGCCGCGCCCTGGCGGGGCAGGGGCATCTACCGGGCGCTGATCGCCCACCGTGCCCGTGTCGCCGCCGAGCGCGGCTACCGGTACCTGCAGGTCGACGCGACCGACCTGTCGGCCCCGATCCTGCGCCGGCTCGGCTTCACGGCCCTGAGCACGACGACCCCGTACGTCTACCGCACCACGCCGTAACCGCACCATCTCCAGGAGCAATCGGGCATAGCGCTCATCATATTGCTCATGCGTGCCGTACAGATGACAAGTGAGAGAAATTGTTGGCACTCGGTGCCTTGCCACCTGTCACGGAGTGCCATACGTTGAAGGTGTCCGGGCGGCCGGCGTGCAGAGACCTCTCGTACGTCGGCTGTCCCCGCAATCCACCGTGTCTGCGCGCCCGGACGCCTGCGTCACAGGCAACCCTTCTGCTCCACCGAGCAGGCCGAAGCACCACCCCGCCGAACCGACGGCACACCTCCACACCGCACCGCCCCCCTGTCCACAGGGGTCCCTCCAGCGTTCCCTCGGCGTTGGAGACCCGATCTGCCGGAGGCATCACCGTGAAGGAAATCCTGGACGCGATCCAATCGCAGGACAGCACTGCCGCGGACTTCGCGGCCCTGTCCATCCCCGAGTCGTACCGCGCGGTGACCGTGCACAAGGACGAGGCGGAGATGTTCGCCGGGGTCGCCAGCCGCGACAAGGACCCGCGCAAGTCCCTCCACGTCGAGGACGTGCCGGTGCCCGAGCTCGGCCCGGGCGAGGCCCTCGTCGCGGTCATGGCCAGCTCCGTGAACTACAACTCCGTCTGGACCTCGATCTTCGAGCCGGTCTCGACCTTCGGCTTCCTGGAGAGGTACGGCAAGCTCAGCGACCTCAGCAAGCGTCACGACCTCCCGTACCACGTCATCGGCTCCGACCTCGCGGGCGTCGTGCTGCGCACCGGTCCCGGCGTCAATGCCTGGAAGCCCGGCGACGAGGTCGTCGCGCACTGTCTGTCCGTCGAGCTGGAGTCCTCCGACGGCCACAACGACACGATGCTCGACCCCGAGCAGCGCATCTGGGGCTTCGAGACGAACTTCGGCGGACTCGCCGAGATCGCGCTCGTGAAGTCCAACCAGCTGATGCCCAAGCCGGACCACCTCAGCTGGGAGGAGGCGGCGGCCCCCGGTCTCGTCAACTCGACGGCGTACCGCCAGCTCGTCTCGCGCAACGGCGCCGGCATGAAGCAGGGCGACAACGTGCTCATCTGGGGCGCGAGCGGCGGACTCGGCTCGTACGCCACGCAGTTCGCCCTCGCCGGCGGCGCCAACCCGATCTGTGTCGTCTCCAGCGACCAGAAGGCGGACATCTGCCGGAAGATGGGCGCGACCGCGATCATCGACCGCAACGCCGAGGGCTACAAGTTCTGGAAGGACGAGCACAACCAGGACCCGCGCGAGTGGAAGCGCTTCGGCAAGCGCATCCGTGAGCTGACCGGCGGCGAGGACGTGGACATCGTCTTCGAGCACCCGGGCCGCGAGACCTTCGGCGCCAGCGTGTACGTGACCCGCAAGGGCGGCACGATCGTCACCTGTGCCTCGACCTCGGGCTACAACCACGAGTACGACAACCGCTACCTGTGGATGTCCCTCAAGAGGATCGTGGGCTCGCACTTCGCCAACTACCGCGAGGCGTGGGAGGCCAACCGCCTGGTGGCCAAGGGCAAGATCCACCCGACGCTCTCCAAGGTCTACTCCCTCGAGGACACCGGCCAGGCCGCGTACGACGTGCACCGCAACCTCCACCAGGGCAAGGTCGGCGTCCTCGCGCTGGCGCCCCGCGAGGGCCTGGGCGTGCGCGACGAGGAGCTCCGCGAGCAGCACATCGACGCCATCAACCGCTTCCGGAACGTCTGAGGTTCACCAGATGACTGAGCGCCAGAAGGACCGGCCCTGGCTCATGCGGACGTACGCCGGTCACTCGACCGCCGAGGCGTCCAACGAGCTCTACCGGCGCAACCTCGCCAAGGGGCAGACGGGTCTGTCGGTCGCCTTCGACCTGCCGACGCAGACCGGCTACGACCCCGACCACATCCTCGCCCGCGGCGAGGTGGGCCGGGTCGGCGTGCCCGTCTCGCACCTCGGTGACATGCGGCGTCTGTTCCAGGACATCCCCCTGGAACAGATGAACACCTCGATGACGATCAACGCCACCGCGATGTGGCTTCTGGCGCTCTATCAGGTCGTCGCCGAGGAGCAGGGCGCGGACCCGGACAAGCTCCAGGGCACGACGCAGAACGACATCGTCAAGGAGTACCTCTCGCGCGGGACGCACGTCTTCCCGCCGGTCCCCTCGCTGCGGCTGACCACCGACATGATCACGTACACGGTCAACCGCATCCCGAAGTGGAACCCGATCAACATCTGCAGTTACCACCTGCAGGAGGCGGGAGCCACTCCGGTCCAGGAGATCGCGTACGCCATGTCGACGGCCATCGCGGTCCTCGACGCGGTGCGCGACTCCGGACAGGTGCCCGAGGAGAAGTTCGGCGAAGTCGTCGCCCGTATCTCCTTCTTCGTGAACGCGGGTGTCCGCTTCATCGAGGAGATGTGCAAGATGCGCGCCTTCGGCCGCATCTGGGACCGGGTCACCCGCGAGCGGTACGGCATCGTGAACGCGAAGCAGCGGCGCTTCCGGTACGGCGTGCAGGTCAACTCCCTCGGGCTGACCGAGGCGCAGCCGGAGAACAACGTGCAGCGCATCGTCCTGGAGATGCTCGCCGTGACGCTCTCCAAGGACGCCCGCGCCCGCGCCGTGCAGCTGCCCGCCTGGAACGAGGCACTGGGGCTGCCGCGCCCCTGGGACCAGCAGTGGTCGCTCCGCATCCAGCAGGTGCTCGCCCATGAGAGCGATCTGCTGGAGTACGAGGACATCTTCGCCGGGTCGCACGTCATCGAGGCCAAGGTGGACGAGCTGGTCACCGAGTCGCTCGCCGAGATCGACCGGATCCAGCAGATGGGCGGCGCGATGGCCGCCGTCGAGTCCGGCTACCTCAAGTCGGAACTCGTCTCCTCGCACGCCGCGCGGCGGGCACGGATCGAGGGCGGCGACGAGAAGATCGTCGGCGTCAACATCTACGAGACGACGGAGCCGAACCCGCTGACCGCCGACCTGGACGCGGCGATCATGACGGTGGACCCCGCCAACGAGGCCCGGGTGGTCGCGGCGCTGCACGAGTGGCGCGACAACCGCGACGAGGCCCGTGCCTCCGAGGCGCTCGCCGCGCTCAAGAAGGCCGCGGCCGGCACCGAGAACATGATGGAAGCGACAGTGGAGTGCGCCCGTGCGGGTGTCACCACCGGCGAGTGGTCCTGGGCGCTGCGGGACGTCTTCGGCGAGTTCCGGGCACCGACGGGCGTCTCGTCGGCGCCGGTCGCCGTGACCGCCGAGGCCGGCACCCCGCTCGCCCTGGTCCGTGAGAAGGTCGCGCGCACCGCCGACGACCTGGGCGTGGGCCGGCTGCGCCTGCTGGTGGGCAAGCCGGGCCTGGACGGACACTCCAACGGCGCCGAGCAGATCGCCGTACGGGCCCGTGACGCGGGCTTCGAGGTGGTCTACCAGGGAATCCGCCTCACGCCGGAACAGATCGTCTCGGCAGCCGTCGCTGAGGACGTGCACTGCGTCGGCCTGTCGATCCTGTCCGGCTCGCACGCCGAGCTGGTGCCGGACGTACTGACCCGGCTCCGCGAGGCGGGCGCGACCGACATCCCGGTGATCGCGGGCGGCATCATTCCGCCCGCCGACGCCGCCGCACTGATCGGGGCCGGCGTCGCCGCCGTCTTCACCCCGAAGGACTTCGGTATCACGGAGATCATCGGCCGTATCGTCGACGAGATCCGGAAAGCCAACAAGCTCGACCCTCTGGAGGTCCCCGCATGACCACGCCCGCCCCCGTGAACCGTCTGCGTCCGCGCCGCTCCTGCCTGGCCGTGCCGGGCTCGAACCCGCGGTTCCTGGAGAAGGCCCAGGGCCTTCCCGCCGACCAGGTCTTCCTGGACCTGGAGGACGCCTGCGCGCCGCTCGCCAAGGAAGGCGCCCGGCACCACATCGTCGACGCGCTCAACAACGGCGACTGGACGGGCAAGACCCGGGTCGTGCGCGTCAACGACTGGACGACGCACTGGACGTACCGCGATGTCATCACGGTCGTCGAGGGCGCGGGCCCGAACCTCGACTGCATCATGCTGCCGAAGGTCCAGGACGCGCAGCAGGTCGTCGCGCTGGACCTGCTGCTGACCCAGATCGAGAAGACGATGGGCTTCGAGGTCGGGAAGATCGGCATCGAGGCGCAGATCGAGAACGCCAAGGGCCTGGTGAACATCGACGACATCGCCGCCGCCTCGCCCCGACTGGAGACCCTGATCTTCGGCCCGGCCGACTTCATGGCCTCGATCAACATGAAGACCCTGGTCGTCGGCCAGCAGCCGCCCGGTTACCCGGCGGACGCGTACCACTACATCCTGATGCGCATCCTGATGGCGGCCCGTACGCACGACCTCCAGGCGATCGACGGCCCGTTCCTGCAGATCCGCGACGTGGACGCGTACCGCGAGGTCGCGGGCCGTGCCGCGGCGCTGGGCTTCGACGGCAAGTGGGTGCTGCACCCCGGTCAGGTCGACGCGGCCAACGAGGTCTTCTCACCCTCGCAGGAGGACTACGACCACGCCGAGCTCATCCTCGACGCGTACGACTGGTGCACCTCGGAGGAGGGCGGCAAGAAGGGCTCGGCGATGCTCGGCGACGAGATGATCGACGAGGCCAGCCGCAAGATGGCGCTGGTGATCGCGGGCAAGGGACGCGCCGCCGGTATGCAGCGCACCTCCAAGTTCGAAGCCCCGGAGGCCTGATCATGCAGTTCGGACGCACATACGAGGAATTCGAGGTCGGTGCTGTCTACAAGCACTGGCCCGGAAAGACGGTCACGGAATACGACGACCACCTCTTCTGTCTGCTGACCATGAATCACCACCCGCTGCACATGGACAGCAACTACGCCGAGAAGACGACGGATTTCGGAAAGAACGTCGTCGTCGGCAACTACATCTATTCGCTGCTGCTCGGCATGTCGGTGCCGGACGTCTCCGGCAAGGCGATCGCCAACCTGGAGGTCGAGTCGCTGAAGCACGTCGCGCCGACCTTCCACGGCGACACGATCTACGGCGAGACGACCGTGCTCGACAAGACGCCGTCGAGGTCCAAGAGCGACCGCGGCATCGTCTACGTCGAGACGAAGGGCTACAAGCAGGACGGCACGCTGGTCTGCGTGTTCCGCCGCAAGGTGATGGTCCCCACCGAGACGTACATCAAGGAGCGGGGCGGCGAGCAGCCCGGCCGCCCGGAGCTGGTCCAGCCGCCGCAGAAGAACGTGGAGAAGTAGCCATGAGCCGACTCGCGCAGACCGCCGGTCTGACCGATATCCAGCAGGAAATCCTCTCCACGGTCCGGGATTTCGTCGACAAGGAGATCATTCCTGTCGCGACCCAGCTGGAGCACCGCGACGAGTACCCGACGGAAATCGTCGAAGGACTGAAGGAACTCGGCCTGTTCGGGCTGATGATTCCCGAGGAGTACGGCGGTCTGGGCGAGTCGCTGCTCACCTACGCACTGTGTGTGGAGGAGATCGCCCGCGGCTGGATGAGTGTGTCGGGCATCATCAACACGCATTTCATCGTGGCGTACATGCTCAAGCAGCACGGCACGCAGGAGCAGAAGGACACCTTCCTGCCGCGGATGGCACTGGGCGAGGTGCGGGGCGCCTTCTCGATGTCCGAGCCGGCACTGGGCTCCGACGTCTCCGCGATCACGTCCAAGGGCGTCAGGGACGGCGACGAGTACGTTCTCAACGGCCAGAAGATGTGGCTGACGAACGGCGGAACGTCCACTTTGGTGGCCGTCCTGTGCAAGAGTGACGAAGGACACCCCGAGGGCACCGCCCCCCACAAGTCGATGACGACCTTCCTGGTGGAGAAGGAGGCGGGCTTCGGTGAGGTCCGTCCCGGTCTCACCATCCCGGGGAAGATCGACAAGATGGGCTACAAGGGCGTCGACACGACCGAGCTCATCATGGACGGACTGCGCATTCCGGCCAATCGCGTACTGGGCGGCACCACCGGCCGAGGTTTTTACCAAATGATGGACGGTGTCGAAGTCGGCCGCGTGAATGTCGCCGCACGTGGCTGCGGTGTCGCACAGCGTGCATTCGAACTGGGCGTTTCGTACGCCCAGCAGCGCCAGACCTTCGGAAAGCCGATCGCTCAGCACCAGGCGATCCAGTTCAAACTGGCTGAAATGGCCACCAAGGTCGAAGCGGCTCATGCGATGATGGTGAATGCAGCGCGCAAAAAGGACTCCGGGGAGCGAAACGACCTGGAGGCAGGGATGGCGAAGTACCTCGCATCCGAGTACTGCAAGGAAGTCGTCGAGGACGCCTTCCGTATCCACGGCGGCTACGGCTTCTCCAAGGAGTACGAGATCGAGCGCCTCTACCGTGAGGCACCGATGCTGCTGATCGGTGAAGGTACCGCCGAGATCCAGAAAATGATCATCGGTCGCCGGCTCCTCGAGGAGTACCGGTTCCAGGGCTGATTGTCCCCTTCAGGGTGATTTGGTGGCGAAGAACATCACACCGAGTCACCCTCGTCCGGAGCCTTTCAGCTGTCCGACTCGGCTGCTGGCTTGCCCAGTTGCCGCTCGCACCCGATAGCATCGCGGGAAAGCCGCCGTCCCCCCCTTGCCAGCGCGGCATCATCCGCTACGAAGGTCATCCATGCCCGACAGCCAAACCTCTGCATCACGCGGCGGGGTCCGCCTTGCGCGCGGAGCATCGCCGTGGCTCCTCCCGACCGTCGCCACCGCGGCACTCAGCCTCACCCGGGCCCGCAGGTCCGGGCGCTGGGCCGCTGTGGCCGTGCCCACCACCGCGCTCGCGGCGGGCATGCTGTGGTTCTTCCGGGACCCCGAGCGCGAGATCACCCAGGGCCGCGTCATCTCGCCGGCCGACGGTGTGGTGCAGAGCATCATGCCGTGGAAGGACGGGCGCACCCGCGTCGCGATCTTCATGAGCCCGCTGAACGTCCACGTCAACCGGGCCCCCCTGGCCGGCACCGTGACATCGGTCGAGCACATCCCGGGTGGATTCGTCCCGGCGTTCAACAAGGAGAGCGAGAACAACGAGCGCGTTGTCTGGCACTTCGACACCGAGCTCGGCGACATCGAGATGGTGCAGATCGCCGGAGCGGTCGCCCGTCGCATCGTCCCCTACATCCCGCAGGGTACGAAGGTGGAGCAGGGCGAACGCATCGGTCTGATCCGGTTCGGCTCGCGCGTCGACATCTACCTTCCGGAAGGTATCGATGTCGCGGTCGAGGTCGGACAGGCCACCACCGCGGGGGTGACTCGAATTGACCGTGATTGATCCTGATACACAGGCCGGCTGGGTACCGGAGGCCGAGGAGGATGCCGACGCCGAGGACATGCCGCTCTCGATGCGGCTGTCGATAGCGGACACCCTCACTCTCGGTAACGCCACGTGCGGATTCATGGCGGTGTACTTCACCACCACGGGGATCCTCATCCCGCACCTCACCGGCAGCGACGAGACGGGCATGGCCCGTCACTCCGCCGCCACCGCGGTGATCCTCATGCTCCTGGCGGCGGTGTTCGACCTCTTCGACGGGCTCGTGGCACGCAAGCTGCGTTCCTCGCCGATGGGTGCGGAGCTCGACAACCTGTCGGACCTGATCAGCTTCGGGCTCGCCCCGGCCTACTTCGTGCTCGTGTACGGAATGGTCGCGGACGACGCCCACCAGCGGGTGTCGGCGCTCGCGGCGATCGTGGTGCTGCTGGCGGTGGTGCTCCGGCTTGCGAGATTCTCCTGCGTGACGCTGAAGGACGGCATGTTCCAGGGCATGCCGAGCCCCTTCGGGGCATTGACGGTCGTCTCGATCGTGCTCCTGGAGCTGCCCTTCGTGCCGACGCTGCTCGCGATCGTCGGAGTGGCGTGGCTGATGGTCAGCCGGGTCGAGTACCCGAAACCGCGAGGTGTCCTCGCGGTGGCGATGCTCGGCTGGATCGTGGCCGCGATGGGTCTGCTCGCCGCATGGGCGTTCGACGCCCCCGGCGGCCAGCTGCTCCTGCAGACCGGCTGCGCGCTGCAGGTCGTGCTGGGTGCGGTGATCCCGCTCTTCGCCACGGCGCGGCGGGTGAACACCTTCCGCGACAACCGGCGCGAGGCACGGGCGGCCCAGCTCCCGTAACGCACGGCACGGACAGACACGAGGGCCCGGATGCTCCCCGGCATCCGGGCCCTCGTGCGTCCCGGTACACCGCGATGTCCTCCGGACCGAGTGGGCGTATTGTCCATATATGCCGCATTCGGTAATGGGCGCCCCGCCGCTCGTCACGGTGAGGGGTTGAAGCGTGCAGGACCAAGCCGCCTCCGTCGCCGCCACGGGAGCCTGGACGGAGCTTCTGGACGGCCCCGTGGCCCGTGTCGTCCAGGAGGCCGGCGCGTCCGTGGCCATGCTGTACCTGCTGCCGAGGAACGAGACCACGCTGCGCCTGACGGTGCTGGCCGGAGCGCCGGGCCAGCTGGCCGCTCCCTGGAACCGGGTGACACTGTCCTCACCGATGCCGGTGTCGGACGCCCTCCGCCACCGGTGTCTGATCTGGCTCGGCAGCCAGGAGGAACTGGCGCGCCGCTATCCGCGCCCCGCCCTGGTGATGCCCTACCGGTTCTCCCTGGCCGCCGCACCGATCCGTACGGGAGACACCGACTGGGGCGGGCTGCTCCTGTTGTGGCCCGGCTCGCACCCCCCTCAGCTGGCGCCACGGGAACGTGATGCCGTGGTCCGCGGCTGCCGCAACATCGGCATGCTCATGCAGCAGTCCGAGAGCAGCGGCTACCCCGTGCTGCCCGGGACCCAGCCACGGGTGCTGCCCCCGCCGGCGCCGCCGGTCCCTGATCCGGCCGAGGGCACGGCAGCGATGGAGTTCGTGCGGCGGCTGCCCGGGGGGAGCTGCGCGCTGAAGATGGACGGGACCGTCAGCTTCCTCACCCCCTCGGCCGCGGAACTGCTCGGCGCCCGCCCCGAGGACGTCCTGGGCACCCTGCCGTGGGTGTCGCTCCCCTGGATGGACAATCCCGCCATCGAGGACCACTACCGGGCCGCGGTCTTCAGCCGCCAGCAGACGTCCTTCACCGCCCTGCGCCCACCGGACCGGTGGCTGTCCTTCCACCTCTTCCCGAACGCCACGGGCATCAGCGTCCGGATCCTTCCCGCCGTGAAGCCCGAGCCGGCGGACTCCCCGCTGCCGCTGGCGGCGCCGACACCCGCGACGCCCAGCCGGGCCACCGCCCTCTACCACCTGATGCACCTTGCCGCGACCCTCACCGAGGCCGTCGGCACCCGGGACGTGATCGAGCTGGCCGGCGACCAGCTCATGCCCGCCTTCCGGATCCACTCCCTCATCGTGCTGACATCGGACCAGGGACGGCTGCGGATAGAGGGCGGCCGCGGCAGTCATGCCGCGCTCGTGGACGGCTTCGACGGTGTGCCGCTGTCCGCGGACAATCCCGCCGCGCACGTGCTGACCACGGGCGTCCCCGCCTTCTTCGCCACCGCGGGGGAGCTGGAGCGCGCCTACCCCGGACTCGTCCTCCGTGAGACGGTCGCAGCCTGCGCCTCTCTCCCCCTGGTCGTCTCCGGGCACCCCACCGGCTCTCTGGTGCTCTCCTACGACCGTCCCCACGACTTCCCGCCCGAGGAACGTGCCCTGCTCACGTCCATCGCCGGTCTGCTCGCCCAGGCGCTCGACCGCGCGCGCCTCTACGACACCAAGGACAGGCTCGCGCACAGCCTGCAGGCACACCTGCTCCCCCACACCCTGCCCCGCATCCCCGGACTGGACGTCGCCGCCCGCTACCTCCCGGCCGCCCGCGGCACGGGCATCGGCGGGGACTTCTACGACCTGATCCGGCTGGACGACACGACGGCCGCGGCAGCCATCGGCGACGTCCAGGGCCACAACGTGAACGCCGCCGCTCTCATGGGCCAGGTCCGTACGGCCGTGCACGCCTCCGCCGGGGCGCCGCCCGACGAAGTGCTCGCACGCACAAACCGGCTGCTCACCGATCTCGACCCCGGCCTGTTCACCAGCTGTCTGTACGTCCATCTCGACCTCGCCGGGCACCGCGCGGTCCTGGCCACCGCAGGACACCCCGGACCGCTCCTGAGGCAGCCGGACGGACAGACCGAGGTTCTCGATCTTCCGCCGGGTCTCCTGCTGGGCATCGATCCGGCGTCCCGCTACCCGACGGCCGAGATCCCGCTGCCGCCGGGGGCGACGCTCGCCCTGTTCACGGACGGCCTCGTGGAGGCTCCGGGGGTGGACTTCGAGGACGCGACGGCCGAGCTGGCCGAACACTTCGCGTTGGCCCTCGACCAGGACATGGACGACGTGGCCGACACGCTCGTGCGGTACGCGGAGCGGTACACACCCGGCACCGACGACATCGCCCTGCTCCTCATCAACGCTCTGGGGACAAGCGCTCCACCGCGGCCGGAGCGCTGAGGCCTGGATCCCCGGGCGCCCGGGGCCTGGGGCGGCTGCCGGGGCGGCGGCGTGCCCGCATCCGGAGGCCGGATGCGCCGTGGGTGTCCCGGGGTGCCGAGGCGGTGGGGTTTCATCGGCACCCCGGGACGGTCAACGGGTGGTGCTGTGCGAGCTGTTCGGGATTCAGCCGCCGTACAGGTCGCCCAGGCTGATACCGGTGGTCGCGGTCGCCCCGCCGAGCCTGACCTGGTGGTCGAGGCTGACGAACTTGCCGCCCGACTGCCAGAGCGCCGGCTTGAGCAGGGCGTACTTGGCTTCGTCCCACGTCGTCCAGTCGTGGTTCAGCAGCCCGCCGGTGTCACCGGAGTTGGGGTTGATGCACCAGAAGGTCTGGTGGATCCCGTTCTCGACGATGAGGTCGCGCAGCGCCGTCATCCACTTCTGGTTCGGGCCGTTGTCGAGGAAGCCGCCCCATTCGCCGATGAGCAGGGGTGCGGTTCCGGTCTTGTGCACGAAGAGCCAGTTCGGGTCCCAGACGTCGCGCTCCAGTGTGGTGCGGCTCCACTGGCCCTGGAACCAGGGCTGTTGGTAGACCAGCGGCCCGTAGTCGTGGGGCGAGTAGACGAGCTGGTCCTGCTGGGCACCCAGGTCGACCGGGTGGTCCTCGACACCCCGCAGGTTCCCGCCCCACCACATGTTGTGGTAGTCCGTCGCGGTGGTGGAGGACCAGTTGGCGCCGTCCTTGGGGTAGATCTCGATGCCCTCGCACAGGACGAGGACATCGGGGTTGATCGCGAGGATGCGCCTGCCCGCGGTCTCACAGGTGTACTTGAAGTTGTCCTGGTCGGTGGAGCTGTCCCACTTCGCCCGCGGGCTGTCGGACTGCTTGCCGTGCGGCTCGTTCTTGATGTCCATCGCGACGAGGGTGTCGTTGGTCCGGTAGCGGGCGGTCACCCACTCCCAGGCGGAGTAGAACTGCTCGGTGGTGATCGCGCCCTTCCACCACACGGGGTACACATGGCCGGAGTTGTCGGCCTCCGCACTGTGGACGTCGAGCATCACCTTGATGCCGTACTTCTCCGACACCGCGAGGAAGGCGTCGAACACCTGCAGGGTCGTCTTGTCCTTGAGTTCGGGGTTCGCCCAGGTGTTGACGGCGCTGGAGACCGCCGCCCGGCCGTCCTTCCACTCCAGCAGGAGCTGGGTGGAGATCGGTACGCGGACGATGTTGATGCCCCGTTCCGCCATCTGTCGGGTGACCGTCTCCAGATTCGCGGACCACAGTCCGTGGAAGACGCGTTCGGTGGCGTTGAAGCCGAACCAGTTGGCTCCGGTCAGCCAGACCCGGTTGCCCTGCTCGTCGACGATCCGGTTGCCCTCGGTGTGCAGCCAGTCCTTGCCGGTTCCGGCAGCGGCCTTGGTCTGCGCGGCGGGGACTGCCGCGGCCGCCGGCGGTGAGCCGGTCGCAGCCTGCGCGGCGACCGGGCCCGACAGCGTCATCAGCACGGCGGTCGCCGTGACGGCTGCGGCAACCGCCGCGCCCAGGCGCTTTCTCATCGATAACTTCATCCGTCGTTGCCTTTCATGGGGTAAGGCAGGCAATGGATCATGGGAGCGCTCCCATTCATTGTTCACATGAAGCCAGCAGGCCGGATGCGCTGTCAATGGGCATGTCAATCTTCACTTCTTGAAGACGCCGGACCGGCGCCGGACAGGGCACCCGAGGGCCGGGCGGAAGCCACACCCGCCCCGCGGGCCCCGAAAGCCCCTGCCGCACCCGGGCCACACCTCCGGACGATCGGCGCACGCGGGGTGCGCGCGCCGGACAGAGGTCAGTATTCACGCATCTGAGTCATGAATTTGAGCTCTGAACACAAAATCTTGCGCAGCAGCGTGGACTTCCTTGCGGAGATGCTCCTAGCCTGTGGGGCGTCCGCAGAGCCCCCACGAGCCGCAAGGACGACCGACACGTGACCTCACCACCTGGACGACGCCTGCTCAGGCGCTCCCTGTCCGCATCCCTCTCCCTGGCCCTCGCCGCCGTCGGCACCGCTGCCGCCGTCGTGATGGCCGGCGCACCGTCCGCCCAGGCCGCCGGTGTCCCCGCGCCGTCGCCCGTCGGGATACCCGGCCGGGGTGCCACCGTTCCGTTCACGGAGCAGGAAGCCGAGTACGCCGCCACCAACGGCGCACTCATCGGCCCCGACCGGCTGTACGGTTCGCTGCCCTCGGAGGCATCGGGCCGGCAGGCCGTCACGCTGGACTCGGCGGGTGAGTACGTGGAGTTCACCCTCACGGCACCCGCGAACGCGATGACCTTCCGCTACTCACTGCCGGACAACTCCGCCGGGACGGGCCGGGACGCCTCGATCGACCTGCGAGTGAACGGCTCCTCGCTCAAGAGCGTGCCGGTGACCTCGAAGTACGGCTGGTACTACGGGGGTTATCCCTTCAACAACAATCCCGGCGACACCAACCCGCACCACTTCTACGACGAGACCCGGACCATGTTCGGATCGACGCTGGCCGCCGGAACGAAGGTACGGCTCCAGGTGACGTCCACCGCCGCCTCGCCCTCCTTCACCATCGACCTGGCGGACTTCGAGCAGGTCGGCGCGCCGGTCGGCAAGCCCTCGGGCGCCCTGGACGTGGTGGGTGACTTCGGTGCCGACCCGACGGGCGGCACCGACTCCACCGCGAAGTTCCAGGCGGCGGTCGACGCGGGCCGCACCCAGGGCAGGGAGGTGTACATCCCGCAGGGCACCTTCCAGGTCAACGACCACATCGTCGTCGACAAGGTGACGCTGCGGGGCGCCGGTCCCTGGTACAGCGTGCTGACCGGACGCCACCCCACGGACCGGAGCAAGGCGGTCGGCGTCTACGGCAAGTACGCGGCCCAGGGCGGCAGCAGCAACGTCACCCTCAAGGACTTCGCCATCATCGGCGACATCCGCGAGCGCGTGGACAACGACCAGGTCAACGCCATCGGCGGGGCCATGTCGAACTCGGTCGTCGACAACGTCTGGATGCAGCACACCAAGTGCGGCGCCTGGATGGACGGTCCGATGGACAACTTCACCATCAAGAACAGCCGGATCCTCGACCAGACCGCCGACGGTGTGAACTTCCACTACGGTGTCACGAACTCCACCGTGACCAACACCTTCGTCCGCAACACCGGTGACGACGGTCTGGCCATGTGGGCGGAGAACATCCCGAACGTGAGGAACAAGTTCACGTTCAACACCGTCATCCTGCCGATCCTCGCCAACAACATCGTGACCTACGGCGGCAAGGACATCACGATCTCCGACAACGTCATGTCGGACACCATCAGCAACGGCGGCGGCCTGCACATCGCCAACCGCTATCCGGGCGTCAACTCCGGTCAGGGAACCGCGGTCTCGGGCACCCACACGGCCGCCCGCAACACCCTGATCCGCACCGGCAACAACGACTTCAACTGGCGCTTCGGCGTCGGTGCGATCTGGTTCAGCGGTCTCAACGAGCCGATCAGCAACGCCACGATCAACATCACCGACAGCGAGATCCTGGACAGCTCCTACGCGGCGATCCACCTGATCGAGGGCGCGTCCAACGGGCTGCACTTCGACAACATCAAGATCGACGGCGCCGGTACGTACGCCCTGCAGATCCAGGCGCCGGGAACGGCCTCGTTCAACAAGGTCGTCGCCACGCACATCGCCCAGTCCAACCCGATCCACAACTGCGTCGGCAGCGGCTTCCAGATCACCCAGGGCACCGGCAACTCCGGCTGGTACGCGAACCCGCCCGCCTGCACCGGTGTCTGGCCGGACCCGGTGTGGACGAACGGCGGGGTGCCCGGGAGCGGCGGTCCGACCGACCCGACCGACCCCCCGGACCCGACGGACCCGCCCGAGGAGACGGGCAACCTCGCCCAGGGACGTACGGTCACCGAGACCAGTCACGTCGATGTGTACGGCGCGGCCAACGCGGTGGACGGCAATGCCAACAGCTACTGGGAGAGCCGTAACAACGCCTTCCCGCAGTCCGTCACCGTGGACCTCGGTGCCGCCAAGGCCGTCAAGCGGCTGGTGCTGAAACTGCCTCCGGCCGCCGCCTGGGCCACCCGCACACAGACCATCGGCGTCACGGGCAGCACCGACAACTCCACGTACAACTCGCTCAAGGCCTCGGCGGGTTACACCTTCAACCCGTCGAGCGGCAACACCGCGACCGTCACCCTGCCGGGGACGCCGACCCGCTATGTGCGGCTGACCTTCACCGGGAACACCGGCTGGCCGGCTGCTCAGCTCTCCGAACTGGAGGCCTACACCAGCTGATCGGACGACACGGTGACGGGCCCGGCCTTCACGGCCGGGCCCGTCATCGCTCACAGGGGTCAGGACTTGGACGCGAAGCCCTCCGCGGCCGTCGACACCTCGGCCGGGCGGACCACCTTGAGACCACCGGGGGTCTTGGCATCCGGCTTCATGATGACGGTCTGGTTGGTCGACGGGGCCGCGGGATCGGTGAAGTCGTGCGAGATCCCGAAGTCGCTGCCGAAGCCCTTGATGGTGAGCAGGGCCTTGTCGACACCCTCACGGGTCAGGTCCTTGGACTCGCAGGCCTTCTTCAGAGCCTCCCCGAAGACGGACGCCGCGTTGTATCCGGCGACGACCCCGTTGTCGAGGCCGTCCTTCGGGTACTGGGCCGTATAGGCCTTGGCGAGCTTGGACGGACCCGCCGCCGCGTCACCGATCGGCAGGGTGGAGGAACCGATGTAGTAGTCCTTCTGCAGGGCCGGGCCCGCCTGGGTCGCCAGGAGCTGCGGCGCGTAGGCCGAGTTGTTGCCCACGACGGGGACGTTGAATCCCGTGGCGGCGGCGACGCCGACCAGTGAGGCCGCCTGGCGGGGTCCGGCGCTGATGACGATCGCCTTGACGCCCGCCTGCTTGAGCGCGGAGACCTGGGCGGTCATGTCGTTGTCGGTCGGCTTGATCTTCTGTTCGACGACGGTCAGGCCCGCCTCCTTCGCCGCGTACTTGGAGCCGGCCAGGGCGTTCTCGCCGTAGTCGCCCTCGAAGTAGACGTGACCGATCTTGTCGCCCTTGGCGACGCGCTTCTCGTCGAGCAGGAAGTCGACCAGGTTGATCGTCTCGACGTCGTACGTGGCGCCGATGACCCGGACGTACTTGGAGCCGAGGAGGTTCGCCGACCAGGCCTGCGGCAGGACGATGCCCTTGTCCTGGCCGTCGATGCGCTGCTCGACGGCGGCGACGAACGGGGAGCCGATGAACTGGGCGAAGCCCAGCACGTCCGGCTCCAGCTCCGTGTAGGCCGCGATGGCCTTCTGCGGGTCGTAGCCGTGGTCGCGGACGGTCAGTTCGATCTGCCGGTCGCAGATGCCGCCCGCGGCGTTGGTCTCCTTCACCCACAGCTGCTGGGCCTGGGTGACGCTCTTGCCGAGCGAGGCGTACACCCCTGTCATGTCGGTGAGGGCGCCGAGGGTGATCTTGGAGTCGGTGACTCCTTCACCGGTCTTCACCCCGCTCTTGTCCGTGCCGGCGGCATCCCCCTTTCCGGCCTTCTCGCTGCACCCGACGAGGGTGAGGGTGAGCGCCGCAAGGACCGCTCCGTACACACGCATTTTCATTTCTTCTCCCCTGGATTCTTCAGACGCGTAAGGCCGCCGGGCAGGAACAGGACCACCGCGACCACCGCGGCGCCGTACAGATAGCGGGACGCCTCACCCGGTGTGAGTCCGCCCGTACCGGGGGCGGACACCAGGGGCAGGGAGTCGCTGTAGTGGGTGAGCACCTGCGGGAGCAGCGATACGAACGCGGCGCCGACGACGGCCCCCGCGACACTGCCGAGCCCGCCGATGACGATCATGGCGAGGTACTCGAGGGACAGGACCATGCCGAAGTACTCGGGCACGGTCCGCTGGAAGACCAGCGCGAGCAGGACACCCGCGAGGCCCGCGTACATCGAGGAGAGGACGAAGACCCCTGCCCGGTACTTGGCCACCGGCACGCCCATCACGCCCGCGGCGATCCGGTGGTCGCGGATGGCGTTGAGCGCCCGGCCGGGCCTGCCGCGCAGCACCCCGCGGGCGAAGAGCCCGCTGAGGGCGAGGGCGAGCAGTCCCACGTACCAGAGCTTCTCGGAGGACTGGAAGGGCACCGCGGCGACGATCACCTCGGTGTCGTCGAAGGTGAACCCGAACAGTGAGAGCGGGGGCACGGCCCGGCCGTTGAAACCGCCGGTGAGGGAGCCCGCGTTGAACAGCACGTGCTGGCCGATGAAGATCAGGGCGAGTGTGGCGATACCGAGGTACGCGCCGCGCAGCCGGCCCGCGATCGGGCTGAACAGTCCGCCCACCGCGCCCGCCAGCAGGACGGCGAGGATCGCGGCGAGCCAGGTGGGCAGGCCGAGCCCCGAGAGTTCGTGGCCGTTCTCGGTGCTGCTCTCACCGGCCAGGATGCAGTAGCTGTACGCCCCCACCGCGAGGAAGAAGGCGTGGCCCATGGAGAGCTGGCCGGTGCTGCCGGTGAGCAGGTTGAGGCCGATCGCCCCGATCGCGGCGGCCATCGCGAAGAGTCCGGCCTGGAGCCAGAAGCGGTCCAGGTAGAACGGGAACAGGAGAAGCACGACGGAGCCGACGAGCCACAGGTAGGGGCGGGGGTGCCGCAGCCGTGCGGTGAGCGACTGCCCCGGGCCGGGCGGCACGGGAGCCTGGGTGACGCCGGCTTCGGCGGGCGTCCCGGCGTCCTTGACGGTTTCAGACACGGGCCAGCTCCTTCGTACCGAAGAGTCCCGCGGGCCGGATGAGCAGGACGACCACCATCACGAGATAGGGCGCGAGGTCTCCGATGCCGCGCCCCAGGAAGGAGAGATCGCTCTGGTACCCGGTGGCGAGCGACTCGGTGACTCCGACGATGAGCCCTCCGACCAGCGCACCGGTCGTCGAGTCGAGGCCGCCGAGGATCGCCGCCGGGAACGCCTTGAGCGCGGCGAAGGACGTGGCCCGTTCGAGGCCCGGGGTGGGGAAGACGGTGAGGAAGAGCGCGGCGACCGCGGCGAGTGCCCCGGCGACCGCCCAGGCCGACAGCGACACCCGGCCGAGCTTGATGCCCATCAGGGCCGCCGTCTGCGGGTTCTCGGCGGCGGCCCGCATCGACACGCCCCACGAGGTGTAGCGGAACGCGAGCAGGAACACCGTGATGAGCAGCCCCGCGACGACGAAGGCCGCGATGCGGGTCTCGGCCAGGGTGACACCGCCGATGGTGACGACATTGTCGCCCCACGGGTCACCGAGCGACAGGACCTCGGTGCCCATCTGGCGGGTGAGTTCCGTGGTGATGAGGATGTCGACGCCGATGGTGACGATGGCCAGGACGCTGTGGTCGCTGCCCCGGTAGCGGCGCATCACGAAGAACTCGACGGCGGAGCCGACGACCGCGGCGCCCGCGATCCCGACGCCGAGCGCCGGCCAGAAGCCGATGTCGTCGTGCAGTACGGCGGTGACGTATCCGCCCGCCAGCAGGAGGGAGGCGTGGGCGAAGTTGACGACCTCGGTGGCCTTGAAGATGACGACGAAGCCGAGCGCGATCAGTGCGTAGACCGATCCGATGGAGAGTCCGCCGAGGAGGAGTTCGATGAAGGTGGTCATTCCTGTGTCCCCAAGTAGGCCTGGACGACGGCCGGATCGTTCTGGACCTCGGCGGGGGTGCCGCCCGCGATCCTGCGTCCGAAGTCGAGTACGGTCACGGCGTCCGCGAGCCGCATCACCACACCCATGTCGTGCTCGACGAGCACGATGGAGATGCCGAGGCTGTCGCGTACGTCCGCGACGACGGCCGCGACGCGACGGCGTTCGTCGGCCGTCATGCCGGCGATGGGCTCGTCGAGCAGCAGCACCTGCGGCTCCATGCAGAGCGCACGGCCGAGCTCCACGAGCTTCTGCTTCCCGTACGGGAGCGCACCCGCGGGCCGTTCCAGTTCCTTGTCCAGGCCGATGAACTCGGCTATCTCGCGGACCCGTTCGCGATGGAGCCGCGCTTCGCGGGCCGCCGACGGCAGCCGCAGTCCGCTGGCGAGGAAACCGGCGCGGGTGAGGCGGTGCCGGCCGAGCAGCAGGCTGTCGGCGACGGTGGCGTGCGGGGGCAGCGCCAGGTTCTGGAAGGTGCGCGCGATGCCGAGGCCGGCGATCTTGTGCGGGGCGAGGCCGGTGAGTTCGGTGGAGCCGAGGTGCACCGAGCCGGAGGTGGCCCGGTAGACACCGGAGAGCACGTTGAAGGTGGTGGACTTGCCGGCGCCGTTGGGTCCGATGACGGCGTGCACGCTGCCGGGTTCGACGGTGAACGAGACCGCGTCGAGGGCGGTGAGCCCGGCGAAGCGTACGGTCACGTCGCGCACGGCGAGTGCGGCCGGGGCGGTGACGGGGGCCGTGGTGGCCGGAGCGGTTGTCACGCGGACCACCTGCTCAGGGTGCGTGAGGGGCCGCCGACGGCCTGCCGCGCGACCTCGGCTGCCTCCTCGTCGACGACGCCCAGATAGCGGCGGCGTACCTCGTCGGACGCGGCGAGATCGTCGGCCGGGCCCTCGATGGCGACCTCGCCGACGTCCAGGACGTACGCGGTGGAGGCGAGCCTGAGCGCGATCGCCGCGTTCTGCTCGACGAGCATGACGGAGGTGCCCGCCGCGTTGATCTCCTGGATCGTCTCGGCGATCCTGGCCGCCATCAACGGCGCCAGGCCGAGGGACGGTTCGTCGAGCAGGAGCAGGCGGGGCCCGGCCATCAGGGCCCGTCCCATCGCCAGCATCTGCTGCTCCCCGCCGGACAGCAGTCCGGCACGCTGGTGGGCGCGCTGGGCGAGGACGGGGAACAGTTCGTGTACGCGTGAGAGCGCCGCGGTCGTTGCCTTGCGCCCGCCCCGGGCACCGAGTGCACCGGCCCGCAGGTTGTCCGCCACCGTCATCCGGGCGAACACCTGTCGCCCCTCCGGCACCTGGATCACTCCTGCGGCCACCACCTGGGCGGGGCGCAGCCCGTCCAGGGGCACGCCGTCGAAGCGGATGGTGCCCGTGCCCGTCCCGCGGTGGAAGCCGAGGGTCCGCGACACGGCCCGCAGCAGCGTGGTCTTGCCGGCGCCGTTGCCGCCGAGTACCGCGGTGATCGCGCCGGCCGGCACGTCGACGGAGACGTCGCGCAGTGCCCGTACCGGGCCGTAGCCCACGGACAGTTCGCGGATCTCGAGCGTTGCCATGCGTCCTCCTCCTTCCGACTGGTCGTTGTGGTGCCACAGACCAGCAGGGGGCGGGCCGCGCGTCCACGGTCCGCGGCGCAATCGCTGCGTCTGACCAGCGTTCGAAGGGTGCGGTTGTGCACGCGCACAGAGCCACGTGATCCGCTGTCGCACGCCTCGCGGCGGGTGGCATCGTCACGAGCCATGAGCGGCCCGGCTGCGGAACGGAGCGATGACATGCAGCGGCGCAGTGACGAACGGGTCCAGGCGCTGCTCGACGCCCTCCTCGAGGACCGGTCCGCGCCGGGACTCGCGGCGCGTGCGGCGGCCGGTCTCGGGCTGCCGGAGCAGGGCCGTTACGCGGTGGCGGTGCTGCGGACGGGCGACGGGCCGGACCGTCCGGTCATGGACGCGGACGGGATGACCTTCCTCCGGCGGACGCGGGCGGACTGCGAGATCGTGGTCGTGGCCCTGGGCGAGCGGGACACGGACGAACTCACCGCGGTCCTGGTGGAGCGGTTTCCCGGTCCGGGAGGGATCAGTCCGGTGGTGGAGTCGCTCGCCGAGCTGGGATCGGCGCGCCGGCTGGCCGATGTGGCACTGCTGACCTGTCCCCCGGGCACGGCCCGGATCGTGCGGCTGGAGGAGCGGCTGCCGGCGGCGCTGGTGGTGAGCCGGCCGGAGCTGGCTGCCCGGCTGGTCGCGAGTGTCTTCGGCCCGCTGCTGGGCCTGGACCCGGCGGACCGGGAGTTGCTGGTGCGGACGCTGGAGGCCTGGCTGGACTGCGGAGGGTCCGCGGGGCGGGCGGCGGGACTCCTGTACTGCCACCGCAACACCGTGCTGAACCGGTTGCGGCGGCTGGAGCAGCTGACGTCACGGTCGCTGTCACGGCCGCGCGAGCTGATCGAGATCATGCTGGCCCTGGAGGCCTTCCGGCTCTCGGTGGCGGCACAGCGGTGAGGGGGGTTTACCGGGCCGCGCGCGCTTTTCGTGATCTTGTGGGCCCTGGGGCCCTTCGGGCTCTGGGGGGCGGCCCGGCGGTGCGGGGGGCGGGCCCGCCCCCCTCACCGCTGTGCGTCACGACAGGAGGCTGTGCGTCACGCCAGGAAGTCGCGGGCGATCGCCTCGGCCACGCGTTCCAGCAGGGGTCCTGCCTGCGCCATGCAGACGGCCGGATCGGGTTCGAGTTCCGTCAGGGCGTAGGCCCGTCGGATCCCGGCCCCTTCCAGCGCCTCGGGCGGCAGGGCGAGTCGTCCGCAGACGGCGACGACCTCCACGCCCGCGGCACGGGCCGCCGCGGCGACGCCCGCCGGGGCCTTGCCGTGCAGGGTCTGCTCGTCGAGCGATCCCTCGCCGGTGACGACGAGCGTGGCGCGGGCGAGCGCCGGGGCGAAGCCCAGGACGTCGAGCATGACCTCGATGCCGGGCCGGAAGCGTGCCCCCAGCGCGACCAGTGCGCCGTAGCCGATGCCTCCGGCGGCGCCGGCCCCGGGGAGGGCGGCGTGCTCGGGTCCCAGGACGGAGGCGTAGTGGGCGAGCGCCGCGTCGAGGACCGCGATGTCGTCCTCGGTGGCGCCCTTCTGCCGCCCGTACACCTCGGGGGCGCCCTTCGGGCCGGTCAGCGGGTTGTCCACGTCGCTGGCCAGGATCAGGTCGATGTCCGTCAGCCGTGGGTCGAGCCCCGACAGATCGGCCTCGGCCAGCTCGGCGAGCCCTCCTCCGCCGGGGCCGACGGGCTTGCCGTCCCTGTCCAGGAAGCGGGCACCCAGCGCGGCGAGCATGCCTGCGCCGCCATCCGTGGTGGCGCTGCCGCCGACCCCGAACACGATCGTCCGCGCGCCCGCGTCGAGTGCGGCCCGCAGCAGTTCGCCGGAGCCGTACGTGGTGGCCGTGAGCGGGGCGAACTGCCCCGCGGGTAGGTGCTGGAGGCCCGATGCCTCGGCCATCTCCACCACGGCCGTGGTGTCGCGCACCGCGTACGCCGCGTCGACGGGTGTGCCCAGCGGTCCGGTCACCCGCGCCTCGCGGCGCTCGAATCCGGCGGCCACCGCCGCCGCGACCGTGCCGTCGCCGCCGTCCGCGACAGGCAGGGTCTCGACCCGCACCCCGGGGACGACGCGCCGCAGTCCGGCCGTCACCCGCTCCGCGACCTGTACGGCCGTGAGCGAGCCCTTGAACTTGTCCGCCGCGACGAGCACGCGGGCGGTCTCCATCACTGCTCCGTCCGTCACCTTGCATCCTTTGCTTTCGAACAGGCAGTCGCGCCGCCCCGACCCTATCCGGACGACCCCCTCCCTGCCCATGGCTGTCCAGGACCGTCCGGCCTGCCTCTACGCTGCCGCCATGACCTCAACCGACTACGCCGCGTACATCGCGGGCCTGCCCCGGGTACTGGCCGCGGCGGCATCGCTCTTCCTCGACGGGCAGGGGCGGATCCTGCTCGTCGAGCCGAACTATCGCGAAGGCTGGGCGCTGCCGGGCGGCACGGTCGAATCCGATGCGGGCGAGAGCCCCCGGCAGGCCGCGCGCCGGGAGACGGCGGAGGAGATCGGCCTCGATCTGGAGCCGGGCCGGCTGCTCGCGGTCGACTGGGCGCGCGGTCCGGCGCGTCCGCCGATCGTCGCGTACCTGTACGACGGTGGTGTGCTGTCGGCGGAACAGTTCGAGTCGATCCGCCTCCAGGAGGAGGAGCTGCTGTCCTGGAAGTTGGTGGACCGCGCCGACCTCGCCGGCCATCTGCGCGGGTCGCTCCGCCTCAGGGTCCTGGCGGCGCTGGACGTGCGGGACTCCGGCGCGGGCACGGCCGAGCTGGAGGACGGCGAACCGGCAGGACGGTGACGAAAACTGATCGCGGGCGGTACGGGCCGGTGCGTACGCTCGTGCCATGACTCTCGTCGCGATCCTCAGCGGCGCCGGCATCTCCACGGACTCCGGCATCCCCGACTACCGTGGGCCGCAAGGGCTCTGGCGGAAGGACCCGGAGGCGGAGAAGCTCGTCACCTACGACTTCTACATGTCCGATCCCGAGATCCGGCGCCGCTCCTGGCAGATGCGTCGCACCAGTGCGACCTGGAAGGCCGAGCCGAACGCGGCCCACCGTGCCGTCGCGGCACTCGAGCGGTCGGGTACACCGGTGCGGGTCCTCACGCAGAATATCGACGGACTGCACCAGCTGGCCGGCCTGTCCGCCCGCAAGGTCGTCGAGCTCCACGGCACCGCACGCGAGGTCGTCTGTACGCGCTGCCGTGCCCGGTCCTCCATGGAGCAGGCGCTGTCCCGGGTCGAAGCCGGCGAGGCGGACCCGCCGTGTGCTGTCTGCGGCGGAATCCTGAAGTCCGCAACGGTCATGTTCGGTGAGCGCCTGGATCCGCAGGTCCTGGCCGAGGCGATGGCGATCACCAAGGCGAGCCAGGTGTTCGTCGCGGTGGGCACGACCCTTCAGGTCCAGCCCGCGGCCTCCCTGGCAGGCATCGCCGTGGAGCACGGCGCCCGGCTCATCGTGATGAATGCCGACCCGACCCCGTACGACGAGCTGGCGGAGGAGACGATCCGCGAACCCATCGGGACGGCCCTGCCGACGCTGCTGGAGCGCCTGTCCGCCGGAGCGGGCGCCTAGCCGCCGTACGCTGTGATCGTTTTCGCCCCTCCGGCACGGCCTACTCCTCCAGGCCTCCCTGGACCCGGCGCGACGGCTTGAACACGTACAGGTCCAGAATCTCGGGCGCCTCGGCGAGACCGGGTCCGCCGTCCCCCGCCCAGGTCACGATGTCCGCGACGGCGTGCGGATCGTTCACCAGACCGAGCCAGACCGGCCGGCCACCGGCGCCGCGTCCCTCGGCGGAGGGCTGCACCACGATGACGTTGCCCTGCTCGCAGGCGTCCAGGCACTCCACGGCACGCACGGTGGCGACCCCGTCGAGGGACTGCCGCAGCTCTGCCAGCTGCCCGGCGTGGTCCACGCCGGGGATCTTCGGGGTGCCGCAGCAGCAGCCCCGGCAGACGCTGACGGTGGGCCGGGAGGGTCCCGGCCCGGCGGCGGGCCTGCGGGTACGGCGGCTCATGCGGAGGAACTCCCGGTGGTGGCGCGGTTGATCACCGTAGGACTGTACCGAGCGGCTCCCCCGGCGGTCCGGGCCCCGGGGTGGGGTAGTGTTGACGGCTGCGAAGGGGAGTAGCCCCGCAAACCGGTCGTCGACACACTGGAGCCTTCGGGTTCCCGGTGGCCGGGCTCGTAGATCCTTACGGGTGGGCGAGACCTTCGGTCAGGTATGACACGCCCGCGTCCTGCGGGCGCTGCCGTCATGCCGGGCCGAGTGGTCCTCCGAGAAGCCCGAGCGGCGCTTCGCGAAAGGCCCGGGGCCCGGCTCGTACAGAAAGCCACCCGGAATGCATCTCGACCTCCTGGCGATCCTCACCGCCTTCGGGCTGATCTTCCTCGCGGAGCTCCCCGACAAGACGATGTTCGCCTCGCTGGCCATGGGCACGCGCATGCGGCCGCTGTATGTCTGGTTCGGTACGTCGTCCGCCTTCATCGTGCATGTCGCCATCGCGGTCGGCGCGGGCGGTCTGATCGGCCTGCTGCCCGACTGGATCGTCAAGCTGGTCTCGGCCTCCCTCTTCGCCTTCGGCGCGTTCATGCTGCTGCGCAGTGGCGGCGGTGACGAGGACGACGAGGACGAGATCAAGACCGTGACCGGCTTCTGGCCGGTCTACTCGACCGCTTTCATGGCCGTCTTCATCAGCGAATGGGGCGACCTGACGCAGATCACCACCGCGAACCTCGCGGCGAGCAACGGCACCTGGTCCACGGCCATCGGGGCTGCCGCCGCCCTCATGTCCGTCTCGGCGCTGGCACTGCTGGCCGGGCGCTTCATCGCCAAGAGGGTGCCCCTGAAGACCGTGCAGCGCATCGGTGGTGTGTGCATGCTCGGGCTCGCGATCTGGTCGGTCGTCGAGATCTTCACGAGCTGATCCGTACGGGAGGCCGGGCGGGCCCTCAGAACAGGGCCTGTACCTCGTCCCCGGTCCCCCGCTCGAAGTCCAGCAGCCGCTGCTTGCGCTCCAGCCCGCCGCCGTACCCGGTGAGGCTTCCCGACGCTCCGACGACCCGGTGGCAGGGGACGATGATCCCGATGGGGTTCTTGCCGTTGGCGAGGCCCACCGCACGGGAGGCGCCGGGCTTGCCGAGGTGTTCGGCCAGTTCACCGTACGAACAGGTCTCGCCGTACGGAATCTCCTGGAGCCCGGCCCAGACACTGCGCTGGAACGGGGTGCCGGCCAGGTGCAGCGGCAGGTCGAACGTCCTCAGCTCTCCAGTGAAGTACGCGCCCAGCTGGCGGACCGTCTCGGTGAACGGCCGCGGGTCGGGCTCGCCGAAGGTCTCCTCCGGCGGCCGGTGGCGCTGTCCGGTCATGTACAGGCCGGCCAGTACGCCGTCGGTGGCGACCAGGGTGAGGGCCCCGTACGGGCTGTCGATGACCGTGTGCTGCCTGGTCACCGTGGGTGTGGTGGTCATGGTTCGTCCTTACGCCCTCAGACGGGCAGGTGGTTGATGGGGTGGTCGTCGACGGTCCACAGGTACTGGACCGCGTACGCGCGCCAGGGCCGCCAGTGCGCGGCGCGCGCGGTGAGCGCCGCGGGGGTGGCGGGGAGGCCGAGCCGCTCGGCCGCCCGGCGGATGCCGAGGTCGGTGGGGAGGAACGCGTCCGGGTCCCCGAGCGCCCGCATGGCGATCACTTCGACCGTCCAGGGGCCGAAGCCCGGCAGGGCGGACAGTTCTGCCCTGGCCGCGTCCCAGTCGGTGCCCTCCCCCAGGTGCAACGAGCCGTCGGCAAGAGCCCCGACCAGGGTGGTGAGCGTGGTGCGGCGGCTGCGCGGCAGCGCGAGGGTCTCGGGATCGAGTCCGGCCAGGGCCTCCGCGGTCGGGAAGAGATGGGTGAGGCCGCCCTCGGGGTCCTCGACGGGTACGCCGTGGGCGGCGACCAGGCGGGCGGCGTGGGTACGCGCGGCCGCCGTGGAGACCTGCTGGCCGAGGACCGCTCGTACGGCGAACTCCGCGGCGTCGACCGTGCGCGGCACCCGGCGGCCGGGGGCCGCGTCGACCAGCGGCGCGAGCAGCGGATCGGAGCGCAGCTGCTCGTCCACGGCCACGGGGTCGGCGTCCAGGTCGAGCAGTCTGCGGCACCGGCTGATGGCCTGGGTGAGATCACGCGGATCGGTGAGGGAGAGCCGGCAGGCGATGTGGTCGGGCCGCGGGGTGAGCGCCACGATGCCGTGTCCGTGCGGGAGGGCGAGCGTGCGGCGGTAGGCGCCGTCACGCCATTCCTCGACTCCGGGGACCGCCGTCGCGGCGAGGTGCCCGAAGAGGTTGCTGGGGTTGAGCGGGGCGCGGTACGGCAGCCGCAGCGTGATGACTCCGGGAGCCTCGGCCGCCCCGGCCCCGCGTGCCGCACGGGTGCGCAGTTCCCCGGGGGCGAGCGCGAAGACCTCGCGGACGGTGTCGTTGAAGGTGCGGACGGAGGCGAAACCGGCCGCGAACGCCACCTCGGCCATGGGGAGTCCGGTCGTCTCGATGAGCACCCGCGCGGTCTGGGCACGCTGGGAACGGGCCAGCGCGAGGGGGCCCGCGCCGAGCTCCGCGAGCAGCTGGCGCTCGATCTGGCGGGCCGAGTAGCCGAGCCGCGCGGCGAGACCCGGCACGCCCTCCCGGTCGACCACCCCGTCCTGGATGAGGCGCATGGCGCGGGCCACGGAGTCGGCCCGGGCGTTCCACTCCGGTGAGCCGGGGCTGGTGTCGGGCCGGCATCGCTTGCAGGCCCGGAATCCGGCCTGCTGGCAGGCGGCGGCGCTGGGGTAGAACGTCATGTTGCGGACCTTGGGCGGCACGACGGGACAGCTGGGCCGGCAGTAGATCCGGGTGGTCAGGACAGCGGTGAAGAACCAGCCGTCGAAACGGGCGTCCTTCGACTGTACGGCCCGCACGCAGCGTTCGGTGTCGGTGTGCATGCTTCAAGCATCGGGCATCCACGGCGGCAGGGCTGGCGGAAATCCGACATCAGCCTTGCGCTGCCAGGGCCTCCTCGAACTCGATGTAGGCGTGTGCGTCGAACAGCACGAAGCGCACCTCCTCGACGGGCGGAGCCGCCTCGGCCAGCACCGTACGGACGGCGATGCGGGCGGCGTCATCCATGGGCCAGCCGAAGATGCCGGTGGACACGGCAGGGAACACCACGGTGCGCGCGCCCAACTCCGCTGCCACACGCAGGGATTCGCGGTAGCAGGAGGCGAGCAGCTCCGACCGGTCCTCGGCGCCGCTCCAGACCGGACCGACGGTGTGGATGACCCACGTGGCGTCGAGCCGGCCTGCCGTCGTGGCCACGGCCCGGCCGGTCGGCAGCCCCTTTCCGTAGTGCGAGGCGCGCAGTTCACGGCACGCGGCCAGGATCTCCGGGCCGCCGCGGCGGTGGATCGCGCCGTCGACACCGCCCCCGCCGAGGAGACTCGAATTCGCGGCGTTGACAAGGGCGTCGGCCTTCTGCCGGGTGATGTCGCCGCGGGCCAGGGTGACGTTGACGGCCTCAGATCTGCTCATGCGGACATCATGCCGTTGCCGGGCGGGGCCGTGCGGGACGCTCACGTGGCCCGCAGACGGCGCCACACCGCCTTCGCAGCGTGATGGCCGGACATTCCGTGCACGCCGGGGCCGGGCGGGGTGGCCGAGGAACAGAGGAAAACCGCTGGGTGGGCGGTGGCGTACGGGACGCGGGCGAGTTTGGGACGTATCACCGTCTGGAGCCCGGCGAACGCCCCGGTCGCGATGTCTCCGCCGACGTAATTGGCGTTGCGCACGGCGAGTTGGGGCGGGCCGGCGGTCGCGCGGGCGAGCACGAGATCGCGGAATCCGGGGGCGAAGCGCTCCAGCTGCCGTTCGATGACCTCCGTCGCGTCGCCTTCCCAGCCTGCCGGGACGTGTCCGTACACCCAGAAGACATGGCGGCCCTCGGGGGCCCGGGACGGGTCGACGAGGCTCGGCTGTGCGGTGATCAGGAAGGGGACGTCCGGGTCACGGCCCGACACCGCGGCGCGCAGGGCGGCGTCGATCTCACCGGCCGTGGGGCCGACATGGACCGTGCCGGCTCGCCTGGCCTCCTCCGCGGTCCACGGGACGGGTCCCGACAGGGCGTAGTCGATCTTGAAGCAGGAGGCGCCGTAGCGGTAGCCGCTGTAGGCGCTGCCGAGTCCGGCGATGCGGGCGAGTGCGGTAGGCGAGGTGTCGAAGATGTACGCACGGGCGGGCGGAAGCTCGTCCAGACGTTTGACCTCGATGCCCGTACGGATCTCGCCCCCCTGTTCACGCAGGTACGAGGCGAGGGCGTCGGAGATGGCCTGCGAGCCGCCGCGGGGCACGGGCCAGCCCTTCTCGTGCGCGGCGAGCGCGAACATCAGGGCGATTCCGCTCGTCGCGATGCCGCTGGTGGGCGCGATGGCGTGGGCGGCGAGCCCGGCGATGAGTCCGCGCGCCTTGGCGCCCTTGAAGCGGCGGGAGAGCAGCGTGGCGGGCTGGATCGCGTCGAGGCCGAAGCGCGCCCAGCGGTACGGGTCGCGGGGCAGCCCGTCCCACGGGGTGCGCAGGAAGTCCGCGGCGAGTGTGTCCCAGTGGCCGGTGTAGGGCGAGACCAGCCTGCGGTACGCGCCCGCGTCCTCGGGGCCGAGGGACATGGCGCTCTCTCCCACGGACCGGGTGAGCACGGCGGCGGATCCGTCCGGGAAGGGGTGGGCGAGCGCCAGCCGGGGCTGCAGCCATTCGAGGCCGTGCCGGGCCAGCGGCATCGCGTCGAAGGCGGGTGAGCCGATCCCCAGAGGGTGCACGGCGGAACACGGATCGTGTCGGAAGCCCGGGAGGGTGAGCTCCTCGGTGCGGGCACCGCCTCCGACGGTCTCCGCGGCTTCGAAGACCTCGACGGCGAAGCCGCGGCGGGCCAGTTCTGCCGCGGCCGTCAGCCCGTTGGGGCCCGCCCCCACGACGACGGCATCCAGCATCGATGGCACCTTCGGACTCCTCTGTCAGCCGGTGGCCAGGACACCCAGGATATTCGGGCGCGCCGACAACCGGCCCGCGGGTAGCCTCCCGACCGATGAACAACGCTTCCGTACCTCCGCCCGCCGTCTCCGCGATGGCCTCCCGGCTTGCCGCACTGCCCGGAATCAGGGCCGTCGTCCTCGGCGGCAGCCGGGCCCGCGGCACCCACCGGCCGGATTCCGACTGGGACCTGGGTGTCTACTACCGCGGCACCCCCGGCCTGGCAGGACTGACCGCCCTGGCGTCCGGGGCCCAGGGTTCCCCGGTGGCGGTTGCGGGGCCGGGCGGCTGGGGGCCGTGGGTCAACGGCGGTGCGTGGCTGACGGTGGACGGTGTCGCGGTCGACTGGATCCTGCGCGATCTGGACCGGGTGGAGTCGGTCTGGTCCGACTGCCGCGAGGGCCGCTTCGAGGTGGGCGTCCAGCCCGGCCACCCGCTGGGCTTCTGGTCCCCCTGTTATGTGGGAGAGGTCGCGCTCGGGCGCGTACTCGAGGATCCGCACGGGGAGTTGACGGCCCTTCAGGAGACGGTGCGCACCTATCCGGAGCCCTTGCGCACGGCGCTCGTCGACGCCGCGTGGGAAGCCGGCTTCTCCGTGGCCTCGGCCCGCAAGTCCGCCCCGTCCGGCGACACGCTCCATGTGGCCCTGTGCCTGTCGAGGGCGTTCGGCGTCCTCGCCCAGTCCCTCCACGCCCACCACCGCACCTGGTGCCTCAACGAGAAGGGCGCGCTCGCGGCGGCCGCCGCCCTCCCCGACACCCCTGCGGGCTTCGCGGACCGGGTCTCCCGGGCGCTGCGCGGCCTGGACGCGGACGCGGTGGAGACGGCGGCCGCGGTCGTACGGGAGGTGCAGCGGGTACTGGAAGGCGGCGACGCGGTCTCAGGCGCCGGAGGAGCCTGAACCGGATACGCCGTCGCGCAACGCGGTGAGGACCGCATCGGCCGTCGCCGCGTCGCGGGCGGCCGTGAAGGGGAGGGCGTTGCCGCCGGTGATGCGGTACGGGAGCCCGGCGAGCGTGGACTGGGTGCCGCCCGCCTCGGCGACCAGGAGCAGGCCGGCCGCGTGGTCCCAGGCCAGTTCCCAGTTGAAGGCGACCGCGTCCTGCGCACCGCAGGCGACGGCGAGGTACTCGAGGCCCGCCGATCCGCAGGAACGTGCCTCGATGCCTTCGGTGCGCAGGCCGAGCAACGCACGCTTCTGGGCGTCGGAGGTGTAGTCGGGGTGGGACATCGCCACCCTGAGGACGGCGCCCGGCACGGGCGAACCGCTGTGCAGCGGCGCGCCGTTGAGCGTGGCCCCACGGCCTCGTACGGCGACGGCCATCTCGCCCAGCGCGGGGGCGTACGTCCAGGAGGCGAGCACCTCGCCGCGGTGGGCGAGGGCCACCAGGGTGCAGAAGCCGGGTTCGCCGTGGACGAACTGGCGGGTGCCGTCGACCGGGTCGACGATCCAGACGGGCGCGTCCTCGCCCAGTGCGTCGTACACCGACGGGTCGGCGTGGACGGCCTCCTCGCCGACGACGGCCGATCCGGGCAGGAGCCGGGTCAGCGACGCGGTGAGGTGCTCCTCGGCACCCCGGTCGGCAGCGGTGACCAGGTCGTGCGGGCCGCTCTTCTGCACGATCTCGTGCGTGGCGAGCTGCCGGTACCGGGGCATGATCTCGGCGGCGGCCGCTGCGCGGACCGCCGCCTCGACCTCGGTCAGGTTCCCTGCGTCCGCAGCGAGGAAGTCATCGATCATGCCTCCAGCTAAGCACGGTCGCCGGGGGACATCGCAGGTGGGCGGTCAGCGGCCGACCGCGTACCCCTGCATGCCGCGCGGATTGGCGGCGGCCGACAGCACTCCGGTCTCCGGATCGCGGGCGACGGCACACATGCGCCCCTCGGACCACGGGTCGCCGACCGTGACGTCGTGGCCGCGGCGGCGCAGCTCCTCGATGACCTCCGGGTCCATTCCCTCCTCGACGGTCATGCTGCCGGGCCTCATCCCCCGGGGGAAGAAGGAGCCGGGGAAGCTGTCGTTGTGCCAGTTCGGGGCGTCGATGGCGCCCTGCAGGTCGAGGCCGCCACGGACCTCGGAGCGCAGCGCGACAGCGAGGAAGAAGTGGAGCTGCCACTGGTCCTGCTGATCGCCGCCCGGCGTGCCGAACGCCATGACCGGGACGCCGTCGCGGAGCGCGAGGGACGGGGTCAGGGTGGTCCGGGGGCGGCGGCCCGGGGTGAGGGAGTTGGGCAGCCCCTCGTCGAGCCAGGCCATCTGGAGGCGGGTACCGAGCGGGAAGCCGAGCTCGGGCACGACCGGGTTGGACTGGAGCCAGCCACCACTGGGGGTGGCGGAGACCATGTTGCCCCAGCGGTCGACGACGTCGAGGTGGCAGGTGTCGCCGCGGGTCGCGCCGTCCTTGGCGACGGTCGGCTCGCCCGCGCCGGCGGCCGGTATGCCCATGGCGTCGAATCCGGACTCGCCGGAGGCGACGGCGTGGGCGTGTGCGCTGAGGACGGGGGTACGGCCCCCGGGGCTGCCGGGGCGCAGCTCGCACGAGGCCTCGGCGGTGACGAGGGCGCGGCGTGCCGCGTTGTACGGCTCGGAGAGCAGCACGTCGAGGGGCACGTCGGCGGCGTCGCCGTACCAGGCCTCGCGGTCGGCCATGGCGAGCTTGCAGCCCTCGACGAGGAGGTGGACGTAGTCGGCGGAGCCGTAGGCGGGCAGTTCGGCCGGCAGCAGGGCGAGCTGCTGGAGGAAGGCGGGGCCCTGGCTCCAGCCGCCCGCCTTGGCCAGGGTCCAGCCGTTCCAGTCGTACGTGGCCGGGGCCTCGTACGACGCGGACCAGCCGGCCAGGTCGGCGGCGGTGAGGGTGCCCGTGTGGTGGGTGCCGCTGGTGTCCAGGGTGGGTACCGCGGCCTGGCGGACGAGCGCCTCGGCGATGAAGCCCTCGCTCCAGACCTTCCGGGCGGCCTCGATCTGTGCGACGCGGTCGTCGCCGCCGGTCTCCTCGGCCTCGGTCTGCAGGCGCCGCCAGGTCGCGGCGAGTGCGGGGTTGCGGAACAGCTGACCGGGCTCGGGGGACTTTCCGCCGGGCAGGTAGACCTCGGCGGACGACTGCCATTCGTTCTCGAACAGCTCGCGGACCGTCTCGACGGTCTGTCCGATCCGCTCGACCGGTGCGTGGCCGTCCTCGGCGTACCCGATCGCGTAGCGCAGCACCTCGCCGAGCGTCTTGGTGCCGTGGTCGCGCAGGAGCAGCATCCAGGCGTCGAACGCGCCGGGCACGGCGGCCGCGAGGGGCCCGGTGCCGGGAACGAGCTCGAGGCCGAGTCCGCGGTAGTGGTCGATGGTCGCCCCCGCGGGCGCCGGGCCCTGACCGCACAGGACCTGTACGTCGCCGTCCCTGGGCGCCACGATCATGGGCACCTCGCCGGCGGGCCCGTTGAGGTGCGGTTCGACGACGTGCAGGACGAATCCGGCGGCGACGGCCGCGTCGTAGGCGTTGCCGCCGTCCTCCAGCACTGCCATCGCGGACTGCGAGGCGAGCCAGTGGGTGGAGGACACCATGCCGAAGGTGCCCTGGAGGGTGGGCCTGGTGGTGAACACGGGATAGGGCTCCTTGGTGCGGTGATGCTGTGAGGTGCGCTGTTCGGATCGTAAGGACGACGGGTCAGGATGCCGCGGCCGGGGCCACGGCAGCCGGGGCCGCCGCGTCCGGGGCCGCACCGTCGTCGTCGACGAGGTGGCAGGAGACCTGGCGTCCGCCGGGCAGCTCGCGCAGCACGGGGACCTCGGTGCGGCACCGGTCGGTGGCGAGCGGGCAACGGGTGTGGAAGCGGCAGCCGGGCGGCGGGTCCAGGGGGCTGGGCAGCTCGCCGTGGAGCACGATGCGCCGGCGGGAGCGCTGGTCGACCGGGTCCGGGACGGGAGCGGCCGAGAGCAGGGCCTGGGTGTAGGGGTGCTTGGGCGCGGCGAAGAGTTCGGCGGTCGGGGCCTGCTCGACGATCTGGCCGAGGTACATCACGGCGATCCGGTCGGCGAGGAACTCGACGGCTGCCAGGTCGTGGGTGATGAACAGGCAGCCGAAACCGCGGTCGCGCTGGAGGTCGGCGAGGAGGTTGAGGACGGAGGCCTGGACGGAGACGTCCAGGGCCGATGTCGGCTCGTCGGCGACGACCAGGTCGGGGTCGCAGGAGAGCGCGCGGGCGATCGAGATGCGCTGGCGCTGCCCGCCCGAGAGCTCGTGCGGATGCCGGTCCGCGTGTTCGGGGCGCAGGCCGACCTGGGCGAGGAGCTCCTCGACCCGGGCGCGCACGGCAGGCCCGCGGGCCTGCCGGTTCAGTCTCAGCGGTTCGGCGATGATCTGCCCGATGGTCATGCGGGGGTCGAGCGAGGACGACGGGTCCTGGAAGACCAGGTGGAAGTCCTTGCGCAGCGGCCGCAGGGCCCGGCGCGAGAGGTGGGTGATGTCGGTGCCGTTGATGCGGACACTGCCGCCGGTGGGTTCGTCGAGGCGTACGGCGCAGCGGCCCACGGTCGACTTGCCGCTGCCCGACTCGCCGACGAGGCCGACGACCTCCCCGCGGCCGATGGTGATCGAGACGCCGTCGACGGCGCGGACGGTACCGCCGCCGGAGGCACCGAAGTGCCGTTCCATGGCGTCGATCTCGAGCACCGGCCCCTGGGGGCGGGGCGCGTTCTCGTCGTCGCTCCCGCGCGGTGCGGGGACGGTCTGTGCTGTGGTCACTTTCCGGCCTCCTGGGTGGTTCGCGCGGTCTCGCCGGCGGCGGCCGGCACTCCGGCCTCCGTGACCGGGTCCGCGGTGTGCGGGTGCCAGCAGGCGGCCCGGTGCGCCGCGTCGGCGCCCGCCTGCGGGTCGATGGCCGTGAGGCCGGGCCGGGACGAGGTGCAGGTGTCGTCGGCGCGGGCGCAGCGCGGCGCGAACGTGCAGGCGTCGGGCTGGGTGTCGAGGCTGGGGACGAGGCCGGGGATCTCGGGGAGCCGCCGCTTGCCCTCGCCGCCGGGCCGCAGCACGGCTCCCAGCAGACCCCGGGTGTACGGGTGGCGTCCCGAGCCGAACAGATCGTGGACCGGGGCCTGTTCGACGCCCCGTCCCGCGTACATCACGAGCACCCGGTCGGCGGCGTCCGCCACCACACCGAGGTCGTGCGTGACCAGGACGATGGCGGTGCCGAGCCGCTCGCGCAGCGACTGCAGGACCTCGAGGATCCCGGCCTGCACGGTCACGTCCAGGGCTGTCGTCGGCTCGTCAGCGATGAGTACCGCCGGGTCGCAGGCCACGGCGATCGCGATCATCACGCGCTGGCGCATGCCGCCGGAGAGCTGGTGCGGGTATTCGTCGATGCGGCGCGACGGGGCGGGGATGCCGACGAGTTCGAGGAGTTCCACGGCACGTGCCCTGGACTCCTTCTTGCTCAGTCCCTGGTGCCTGCGGACCACCTCGCCGATCTGCCGGCCGATGGTGAGGACCGGGTTCAGCGAGGTCATCGGCTCCTGGAAGATCATCGCGATGTCCTTGCCGCGGACCTTCTGGAGCTCCTTCTCGGATGCTCCGACCAGCTCGCGGCCGGCGAGCCGTATGGAGCCGCCGATGTGCGCGGTGGGCGGCAGCAGCCCCATCACGGCCATCGAGGTCACGGACTTGCCGCAGCCCGACTCCCCCACCACGGCGAGGACTTCGCCGGGGGCCAGGTCGTAGGAGACTCCGTCGACGGCGTGCACGGTGCGGGAGTCGGAGCGGAAGGACACCGACAGGTCGCGCACGCTCAGGATGGGTTCGCGCACGGGTGTTCCGGTCATCGGGTTCCTCCACGGGGGTCGAGGACGTCACGCAGCCCGTCGCCGAGCAGATTGAAGGCCAGCGTCGCGGCGACGATCGCCAGGCCGGGGAAGACCGCCAGCCAGGGGGCCGGGGCAAGGAAGGACTGGGCGCCGGACAGCATCACGCCGAGCGAGGGGTCGGGCGGCTGGACTCCGAGGCCCAGGAAGCTGAGCAGTGCCTCGCCGATGATCGCGGCGGGGATGCCGACGGTCGCCTGGACGATCAGGGCGGAGGTGGCGTTGGGCAGGATGTGCCGGAAGAGCACGGTGCCGTCGCCGCCGCCGTTGGCGACGGCTGCCGCGACGTAGTCGACGTGCTTGAGCCGGAGTGTCTCGGCGCGGGTGATGCGGATGACCGCGGGGATCTGCGAGATGCCGATCGCGATGGTCGCGTTCGTCAGCGACGGGCCGAGGATGGCGGCGAGGCCGACGGCGAGCACCAGGAACGGGAACGCCAGCATCGTGTCGGTGAGCCGGGAGATCGCACCGTCGGCGAACTTCCCGTAGTAGCCGCCGATGAGCCCGAGCGGTACGCCGATGACGAACGCCAGCACGACGGCGACGAGACCGACCTGCATGGAGGCCCGTGCGCCGAACACGATGCGGGACAGCTGGTCACGGCCGAGGTCGTCGGTGCCGAGCCAGTGGGACCCGCCGGGTTCCGCGAGTACGTTGCCGAAGTCGGGCTGCGAGGGGTCGTACGGGGCGATGAGCGGGGCGAACAGTGCGACCAGGATGAAGACGGCCGCGATGATCCCGCCGGTGAGGGCGAGCCGGTTCTTCCGCAGGGCCCGCAGCCGTCCGCCGCCGGCACGCCGCCCGGTGACCTTCGGCGTGGCGGGGAGCGAGGGGGTAACTGTGGTCACCGGGCACCTCCGAGCCGGATGCGCGGGTCGATGACCGAATAGATCACGTCGACCAGCAGGTTGATGAGGATGTAGGCGGCCGAGGTGCAGAGCACCACGGCCTGCAGCGTCGCGTAGTCACGGGTGAAGACGGCGTCGATGGTGAGCTTGCCGAACCCGGGCAGGACGAAGATCTGCTCGGTGACGACGGCCCCCGAGATCAGATGGCCGAGCTGCAGGCCGAGCACGGTGACCACGGTGACGAGTGAGTTGCGCAGGGCGTGACCGCCGATGACCTCGCGCCGGGAGAGGCCCTTGGCGCGTGCCGTACGGACGTAGTCGGCGGACATCGAGTCGAGCATCGCGGCCCGGGTCTGCCGCATCACGACGGCGGCGAGACCGGATCCGAGGACGATCGCGGGGAGCACCATGCGGCGCAGGTTGTCGACCGGATCGGTGCCGAAGGGGACGTAGCCCGAGGCGGCGAAGACGGGGACGGCGATGGCGAGTCCGAGGACGAGCACGATGCCGAGCCAGAAGGTCGGGATGGAGAGGCCGATCAGCGCGATGGCGTTGGCCAGCCACTCCTCCGGCCTGCCGCGGCGGACCGCGGCGACCACACCGGCGCCGATGCCGACGACGACCGCGAGGAGGAGGGAGAGCGCGGCAAGTTCCAGGGTGACGGGCAGGGCCTGGGCGATGGCGTCGCTCACGGGGAGTCCGGTACGGGAGGAGGTCCCGAGGTCGCCGGTGAGCGCGTGGCCGATGAACCGGGCGTACTGGACGACGATGTTGTCGTTCAGTCCGTAGCTCTCGCGGATAGCGGCGAGCGCCTCCGGGCTGCGTTCCTCACCGGCGAGGGCGAGCGCAGGGTCTCCGGGCAGCGCCCGGATCCCCGCGAAGACGACCATGCTGACGAGGAAGAGGGTGATCAGGGACTGGCGCAGGCGCGTCAGCAAGTACTTGGTCATCGTGTGTACCCCGCAGTCGTGACGCGCACCAGTCCGTCGCCGTAGACGCGGATGCCCGCGACGTCCTTGTTGGCGACGACGTAGTTCTTCTGCCGGTAGAGGTAGATCATCGCGTGGGCCGCCTGGACCTTGCGGGTCAGTTCGTCGTAGATGCCGGCGCGCTTCGCCGGGTCCGCGACGGAACGGCCTTCGGCGATCAGCTTGTCGATCTCCGGGTCGCCCAGACCGTAGGCGTTCATGGCGCCCGAGGTCTTGAGGAAGTTGGAGACGTTGCCGTCCGGGTCGAGGCGTCCGGACCAGCCGCTGGTGAAGACGTCGTACTTCCCGGCGTCCGTCTCGGCCAGCATCGTGGCGTACTCGGTGGGCCGCAGGGAGAGTTCGAAGCCCGCCTCCTTGACCATGGCCTGGAGGACCTGGCCGACGCGTCCCTGTTCCGGGGTGGTGGAGGTCTTCAGTTCGATCTTGACGGGGGTCTTCACCCCCGCCTCCTCGAGCAGCTTCCTCGCCTTGGCGACGTCGCGCTTCGGGCAGTCCTGCGGCGGTACGCCGGGGGCGATGGCGGACTGCGGGGAGATCGGGCCGCAGGCCGGTTCGTACATGCCCTGGAAGACGACCTTGTTGATGAGTTCGCGGTCGATGGCGAGCTCGAAGGCCTCCCGGACCCGGACGTCACGGCCGAGGGGGGTGTCGATCTTCCCGGGCTTCTCGCCGAGCCCCTTGACGTTGCCGACGTTGAGGCCGATGCCCTGGTAGCCGAGCGAGGGCGAGTTGAAGAGCTGGAGCTTGGGCTCGGTGAGTGCGCTCCGCACGTCGACCGGGGCCATCTGGTCGCCGATCTGGAGGTCGCCGGAGCGCAGATTGGCCAGCCTGACGTTGCCGTCGGGGATGGGCTTGTAGACGACCCGGTCGAGGTGCACCTCGGCGGCGTCGTAGTAGTGGGGGTCCTTCTCCAGGACGATCCGGTCGCCGCCGACCCGCTCGACGAAGCGGAAGGGGCCGACGCAGGACGGGTGGTTGGTGAAGTTCTTCCCGTACTTCTTGAGTGCGGTCGGCGACATCACCATCCCGGAGCGGTCGGCGAGCACGCCGGTGAGCGGGACGTAGGGGTGGTCGAGCACGATCCGTACGGTGTGCGGACCGGTGGCCTCGATGGTGCGGGCCGGAGCGAGCTCCGTACCTCGCGCCGAGCCGGGGAGATCGCGGTGGCGCAGCAGCGAGGTGGCCACCGCGTCGGCGTCGAGCGCCGTTCCGTCGCTGAAGGTGAGGCCGGGGCGCACCTGGACCGTGACCGTGAGGCCGTCGGCCGAGGTGGTGGGCAGGGCCGCGGCGAGCTGCGGCACGAGGGTGCCGTCCTCGTCGATGTCGTAGAGCTTCTCGCACATGCCCGCGAAGACGGTGCGGCCCACGAGCGTCTGGGCGAGCGTGGGGTCGAGCTTGTCGGGATCCGAGTTGAGAGCCACCGTGATGGTCCCGCCGTCGCGCACGGACCGGTCATCGGTCTTCCGTACACCGCCGACCTCGGTCGCCGAGGACTGCAGCGAAGCGCAGCCCGAGGTCAGGAACACCAGGGCAACCGCCACCATGGCAACCGCTTTTCGGCGCACGAAGGCCTACCTCCTGCCAGGAGTGATCAAAGGAATATCGCAGACCGTATTTCGCATACAGTCCGCAGTGCAAGGGGGTCTCCCACATAGCGGACGGATAATTCTGACGATCGGGTAACGGTGCGGGCAGGTCGCCCGGGGATGCGCGGATTGCCTGAACTGTGCAGGTGGGAGCCGGTCACCCGGCGTTTTCCGGTGCCCCGGCCCGGGATGGCGCCCGGCGAAAGTCAGGTACCTGACAAAGCATGCGTGGTGACTGCACACATGCGGGAGCGGGCCTCCGCGGCTTCCCCGGCCCGGCCGGAGCCGGGGCACGGGGAAGCGACGGGACCCGCTGTCCGCACGCCTCGTTCTATCGCGAGGCCTTGGACCGCCACAGCAGCCAGCCGAAGTACGGGGCTCCGATCACCGCCGTGACGACGCCCACCGATATCTGCGCGGGCGCGATGACCGTACGGCCGATGGTGTCGGCGACGACCACCAGCAGGGATCCCATCAGGGCGGCCACCGGAAGCACCCGCGCGTGACGCTGCCCCACCAGGGCGCGCGCCGCGTGCGGTGCCACCAGTCCGACGAAGCCGATCACGCCTACCGCGGCCACCGCGGCCGCGGTGAGGACGACGGCGATACCGAGCAGTCCCAGCCGCGCCCTGCCGAGCCGGATCCCGAGCAGCCTCGGGGTGTCGGCGTCCAGACCGATGAGGTCGAGCTCCCGGCGCCTGACGGCGAGTACCGGCAGTGACACGGCGAGAGCCGCAAGGACGGGGAGGACCTCGGGGAACGTGCGCCCGTAGGTCGAGCCCGAGAGCCAGACGAGCGCCTTGGTCCCGTTGTACGGATCGGTGAGCACGATCATCAGACTGACCAGCGCCGCCGTAGCCGCGGAGACACCGATACCGATCAGCACCAGCCGGTCCTGCTCGAGTCCGCCCCGTGCCGCGAGCCCGAAGACCAGCGCCGCGGCGGCTGCCGCCCCTGCGAGCGCCGATCCGCTGATGAGCCAGAAGCTCGCGAGCGGGACGACGGTCAGGGTGATGACGGCGCCGACTCCCGCTCCCCCGACGACCCCGAGGATGCCCGGTTCGGCGAGCGGGTTCCGTGAGACGGCCTGTACCACCGCCCCCGCGGTCGCCAGCGCGGCACCGGCGAGCAGTGCCGCGGCGATCCGCGGCACACGGGTGTCGAGTACGAAGGTGACGAGCCTCCCGGAACGGCCGGTGAGCCAGTTCCCCACGTCGCCGAGCAGCAGGGGGGCGTCGCCGAGGAGAGTCGCCGCGACGACCGCGAGGACGAGAGCGGTGGTCACCACCGTGAGGGTGAGGACGAACGCGCGTCGGCTGCGCAGCCGGGCGAAGGCCGCCTCGGGGCCGGTGGATCCGCCTCCGCGGGAGCGGTGGGCGAGGAGGACGAGCACCACGGCGCCGAAGAAGCTCGTCACGATGCCGGTCGGCACGGACGCGCCCGCCTGGGCGCCGAAGACTGCGCGCAGCAGCACATCGGCGCCGAGCACGACGAGGACGCCCGCCACCGCCGAAGCCGGGATGAAGGCGCGGTGCCGGACGAGTGCGGGCACCTTGGCGCCGACCAGCCGGACGATCGCGGGCGCGCACAGTCCCACGAACCCGATGGGTCCGGCGACGGTGACGGAGACGGCGGAGAGAACCACGGCCAGGACGACGGCCGTTGCCCGCGTGAGACGCGGATTGACACCGACCACGACGGCACCGTCGTCACCGAGTGCGAGGATGTCGAGCCGTCGGCCGAGCACGACCAGCCCGATCAGCGCGAGGAGCGCGACCGGCGCGAGCCTGTCGATCGCCTGCATGCCGATCTGTGCGAGGGAGCCGTTGCCCCAGGCGTAGAGACCGGTGGTCTGCTGGGCGCGCAGCAGGAGGAGCATGTGGCTCAGGCCGCTGAGCCCGAGGGTGAGTGCCGATCCTGCGAGTACGAGCCGGGTGGTTCCCGCTCCGGCACGGGCGAGCCCCAGCACGATCCCGGCGGCCACGAGTCCGCCGATCAGGGCCGTGCCGCCGGCCGGGAGGGGTGGCAGGCTGATGCCGAACGCGGCGACGGCGACGACCGCGAAGTAGGCGCCGGCGTTCACGGCGAGCGTGTCGGGCGAGGCCAGCACGTTGCGGGACACCGACTGCAGTACGGCTCCTGCCGCGCCCAGCGCGCAGCCGACGACCAGCCCTGCGGCGAGCCGCGGCAGCCGGGAGGCCACCAGCACGGCGTCCGCCTGGTGGGTCCCGTCGGTGTCGGTCCACAGGGTGGCGAGGGCACCCCAGAGGGTGCGCAGTCCGACGGGCGCCGTGCCTTGGCTGATGTGTACGACCGCGAGGGCGAGCAGGGCGGTCAGCGCCCCGAGCGCGAGGAGGAAGAGGGGCCCACGGCGGGCGGGCCGCCCGGCCCCGACGGAGGACGCGTCCTCCGTCGGGGCGGTCGACGACGCCGGCTCGGCCTTCGTCGTAAGGGTGCTCACGTTCACTTGGTCAGTGCGTCCACAAGCGCGTCGACGTACTGCGTCATCGACGCCGTGCCACCGAACATCCAGATGCCGTCGGGCAGTCGGTGGACGTCGCCGTTCTTCACGAAGGGCAGCGACTTCCACACGGCGTTGTCCTTGAGGCCGTCGGCGAACGGGTCGGCGGTGTCCGCGCTGTTCGTGATGTAGACGAACCGGGCGTCGCCGATCTTCGTGAGGCCCTCGACGTCGGTCGCAGCCAGGCCGTAGCCCTCGTCGCCCTTCATGGCCCAGGGGCTGACCAGGCCGAGTTCGGTGTTGATGTCGGTGAGCAGTGCTCCCTTCACGTACGGGCGCACCGAAACCTGGCTCCCTTCCTTCCAGCCGTCGGCGAAGGCGACCTCTTCACCGTCGAGGCCGGCGGTGGCGAGCTCCTTCTTGCCGTCGGCGAGCTTCTTGCGGAAGGCGGCGATCTCGGCCTCGGCCTTGTCCTCGGTTCCGGTGGCTTCGGCGATCAGGTTGACGTTGTCGGTCATCTGGTCGATCTGCCTGGAGGCGTCCGCCGCCTTCACCACGATGAGCGGGGCCACCTTGGAGAGTTGCTTGACGGCGGCGTCCGGCAGGTCGGTCGTCGCGACGATGAGGTCGGGCTTCAGAGCGGCGACGGTGTCGACGCTGGGTTCGCCGCGGGTGCCTATGTCCTTGACGTCGCCGGTCAGGGGCGCCGCGGTGTCGTAGGCCCGGTAGCCCTTCACGTCGGCGACGCCGACCGGGTCGATGCCCAGTGTGATGAGCGATTCGACGACGTTCCACTCGGTGCCGACGACACGCTTGGCGGGCCCGTCCAGCTTCACCTTCGTGCCGCGTGCGTCGGTGACGGTCAGCGTGGAGTCGGAGGCGGACACTTCCGCGGGCGCCTCGGTGGTGCCGCAGCCGACGAGGGTCAGCGCCGCGGTGCCGGCGATCACAGGCCATGCCCAGTGCTTGGTCGTCATGAGGAGTTCAGGGCCTTTCGAGCCGAAGGTGGTGTCTTCCCACCGCGCGGGTGCGGGGGATGCCCGTCGAAGGGTCGGGTTCGACCTCGATACGGATGCCGTAGGTGTCGGTCAGGAGCCCTGGTTCGTAGACCTGGGCGGGTGTTCCGGCGGCGGCGACGCGTCCGGAGGACAGCAGGACGACCTGGTCCGCCACCGCGGCTGCCTGGTCCAGGTCGTGCAGGACGACCCCGATCGTCACGCCGTGCGTGTCGGCGAGGCTCCGGATGAGGTCCAGGATCTCCACCTGGTAGCGGAGGTCGAGATAGGTCGTCGGCTCGTCGAGCAGCAGCACGTCGGTGTCCTGCGCCAGGCAGCAGGCGAACCAGACGCGTTGCAGCTGGCCGCCGGAGAGACTCTCGACGCCGCGGTCGGCGAGATCGGTGACGTTCGTGACGGCCAGGGCGTGCTCGATGAGCCGCGCCCCGTCCGGGTCGCTCCCCCGCATCCGGCTGCGGTACGGATGCCGTCCGAAGCCCACCACTTCGCGGACGCTGAGGCCGGCCGGGGTCGTACGGCTCTGGGCGAGCAACGTGACGCGCCGGGCGAAATCGGTGCGCGAGAGGGCAAGGGCGTCGATCGGGTCGTCGTCGGGGCCTACGGTCACGCTCCCGCTGCGAGCCCGGTGCAGACGGGCGACGGCACGCAACAGGGTGGACTTCCCACTCCCGTTCGGGCCGATCAGCGCGGTGACCTGCCCTCGCGGAAGACGGAGGTCCGTCTCGTGTACGACGTCGACGCCGTCGTAGGCGACCGTGACTCCCGTGGCGGCGAGGCCGGACGGGGCAGCGGTACCCCCGGCGGGAACGCCGGGGTCTGCCACGGCGCGGCGAGGCGGTGGCGATTCTTCTCGGTCGGGTGCAGTCACGATCACTCGACAGAGGTTAGCCTAACCTAACCTGAAGGTGAAATTCGGCCCCTTGGATGCCCCGATGGCTGGAAACGGACCATCACCCTGCCGCGGGCCGCGGCCCGTTCCATCAGCCCCGGATCGCGGGGCCGACGACGGGAACTGACGCCGCGTCGTTCACCGTCATGACCACGATGCCCTCCACGTCCTGGCGACCGGGCGAGAAAGGCCGGCACCGCATGTCCGTCGACCAGAAGTCCTGGGAAGCCGCTGTACGCCACCTGTACGAGGACGCGTACCCGTACGACGCCACGGGCCCACGCCTCCACGAAGCCTGGATCCTCGATGTCATCGCGCTGATGGCGCGGGTCCCGGATCCCCGCGGCTGGTCCGGTCTCGACGACGCGGCCCACAACCCGGAGCGTGAGGCGTCCCCCACGTACCCCTTCGTCGCCCACCCGCCGGATTACATCGCGGAGCGGCTGAAGGAGATCGACCGAAACAGTGCCGAGAACCTGCTCCTGGCCCTCACGGACGACAAGTGCACCGTGTCCAACCTGGCACGCTTCGCGGAAAGCCAGGAGGAGTTGCGCTCGATGGCGCGCACGATCCTCGATCGCTTCGGGGACAAGGCCGGTTACCACACCAACGTCGACAGGCCCGGCCTTGCGCCCGGCACCCTCGACTTCACGACGTCGCACTGGGGGTACAGCCCCCTGAGCGTGTACTCGGAGGACTGCGGCCTGATCGTCGTCGCGGACACCGAGGTGGGCATCTTCTGGAACTTCTCCGACTACTGAACCGCCATGACCCGCACGGCGCAGGCTCTGACCAGGTGGCTGCCCCAGTAGCCCTTACCTGCCTACCGACGCCTCAGGACACGCCAGTCGCGGCCCGGGTGCGGGATCTTCGCCTGGTCCTCCGTCGGGGATTCCTCGTCCCGGATGACTTCCCCGGTGATGACCTGGCCGACCGGCTCGGCGAGTTCCAGGCCGGAGAGATGTGTCTTGAGCCTTTTGGACATGGGGCGGAAGGTCGCGAAGGTGAGCCCGCCGGACACGGCGGCCCCGACGAGGGGAATGGCCTTCGAGACGGACTTGGCGAAGGTCTGCTTCGTCATCTCGACGCCGAGGTATTCGGCGACCTTCTTCACGATGGGGTAGACGACACCCTTGGTCAGCGCCTTCTGAGGCAGCTTCTTGACGACCTGCTCGGCCATCGCCTCAGCCACCTTCCCCACGGCAGCGTTCGCGGACTGGGTTCCGAACATCACCCCGAAGAAGAGCGTGAGCACTCCCTTGGTGGCGTCATCGAGGTCGTCGTTGTCGGCGGAGAACAGATCGGGCCAGCTGTAGAGATAGGCGAGCTTCTGCGCGACGCGCAGCATGTGGGCGACGTACTGGGCCAGATCGGCCGGCACCGTGGCAGGCATGGCGATGAATCCGGGAATTCCGGCAGCCGCGGAGAGCGCGCTCACCTTGGCGGTTTCGTAGCGAATGGACTCGTTGGCCACCCTGTCCAGAACATCAAGAGGGATACCCGCCGCCGCGGGGGTCTCTTCCGTCGCCCTGCGCACATCATCTTCCGAGCAATGACGGGCCAGCGCCGTCCGGAGGTACGCCTCCCTGTCGATTCGCACACCCGGCAGCCTTGCCGCGCCGGCCAGAAGTGCGGAGAAGCGTGACTCCGGGTTCTCGCTCATTTGTCCCGTGACCATGCCAGGAACGTACAGCAGGCCGGGTACCCGTATCCCTCGAATCGGTCATTGTGATCGCGGATCGGGACTGCGGGCGCCGGACGCGGCGGACGAACCCCGGCCGCGCGTCGCCGTCGCCCATGAGCGCGAACTCCGGCTCCCACCAGCCTCGCTGTGCGTACGGTGCGTCAGTGTCCGCACGGGGCACGGACAGCACGCGGCGCCCGCATGCCCAGGTCAGCACCAGCTGCCCGCACGAATGAGGGGGCCGTCGTATGCGACGGCCCCCGTTCGGGGTGACCAGCAGCGCAGGGCGGCCGCGATGTCGCTGCCGTGTGCGCCGCTTCAGGCCCGGTGGAGCCGGACGGTGCGGTCCCGGACGACGGGACCGCGTCGACTAGCTCGCGTAGGTCTCGAACTCGGCGACCTTCGGCGTTCCGGTCGAGCCGGTGATCTCGAAGGTGATCTTGCTCAGCGAGGTGCTGGGAACCGTGATGGCGCCCGCGCCGGTACCGGACTTCAGGACGGCACCGGTGTCGCCGTTGAGGACCCTCCAGGATCCGATGCTGCCCGCGGAGCCTGATGCCTCACGGATGTTGATGCGGGCCACGGTGGTGGCGGAGGACCACTTGACCGAGACGGAACCGGTCGAGCCGGCCGGAGACCAGAAGGTGCTCAGGTTGCCGTCACGCACGTTGCCGAAGCTCGTCCCGCTGGCCTTGCTGGAACCGTCGGCGCCGGCGCCGATGCTGAGGTTGGTCCCGCTGGGCTGGGTCGGGTCAGGCGTGGGGGTGGTGGGGTCGGGAGTGGGGGTGGTGGGGTCCGGCGTGGGAGTGGTCGGGGTCGGTGACGGGTTCGTCGGCGTGCAGCTTCCGTTCGACACCTTCAGGCCCTTGTTGGCCCCTGCCGTCTGGCCGACGATGCTCGGCACGCAGTTGGCCGCGTCGAGGCTGAAGGAGTAGGGGATGCTGACCGTGGTCGTGGACTGCACGTTGGGCCCGGCGGGCTTGTTGTCGGTACCGGGGGCGGACCAGGTCACGTTGTCGAAGATGTTGCCGGCGACCTGCCAGTAGCCGGCCGCGTCGGTGTAGAAGGTGCCCAGGACGTCCTTGGAGTCCTTGAAGTAGTTGTTGTCCACCTTGGCGCGGGCACCGGCCCGGGAGTTGATCCCGGACTCGTTGAGCTTCAGGTAGTAGTTGTTGTACATGTGCGCGATGCCGCCGCGCAGCAGGGGCGCACGGGAGTCGATGTTCTCGTACAGGTTGTGGTGGTAGGTCACAAAGCCGTTGGAGAGCTCGGTCTCGCTGGATCCGATGAGGCCCCCGCGGCCGGAGTTCCGCAAGGTGCTGTAGGACAGCGTCACGTACTGGGTGTTGTCCTTCATGTCGAAGAGGCCGTCGTAACCCTCCGACTCACCGCCCGACGCCTCAAGGGTGGTGTGGTCGACCCAGACGTTGCGGACGTCGCTCTCCATGCCGATGGCGTCACCGCCGTTGGACGTGGGCGAGCCCGACTTCTTGACGTTCTTGACCGTCACGTTCTGGATGATGATGTTGCTGGACTCACGGATGTGGATGCCCAGCTGGTCGAAGACGGCGCCGCTGCCGACGCCGACGATCGAGACGTTGCTGATCTGCTTGAGCTCGATCACGCCCGCGGCGGTGTTGCAGCTGTCGCCGGACACCTTGGCGGTGTTGCCGTGGTTGATGGTGCCCTCGACCTCGATGGTGATCGGGGTGCTGGCGCTGGCCCGGCCGCACAGTGCCTCATGGATCGCGGTGCCCGTGGTGGCACGCACGGTCTGCCCGCCCGCACCGCCGGTGGTCCCACCGTTCTGGCTCGCGTAGCCGGTGGCGCTGCCGGTCACTGCCGCCGATGCCGAGGGCATCGACACAACCACACCGGCTGCGGCGGCCAGGGCCGTCGTGGCGAGCGCCGCAGAAAGTCGCAGTGCGACTGGTCGTCTCATGTCCATCTCCCGATTCGTCTTCGAACTCTGGGTGTTGGTACTTGTACGGTGGTCATATCCATGAACTTTCGAGACCGCGTCCTGCCACTGGGCAGTCCCTCGTCCGTCCGCTTGCGGGTGCCCTCATCGACGCGGCCTGGCCGACGGTTCCGCCGCGCCGGTACCGGCCCATGCGGACGTCGCGGTCGATGCCGTGGGAACCGCATCAACCGGAACGAGGCTCGCGAACGAGGAAAGCGCTTTCTGTCCGCGAGGATAGGGCTGCTCACGCAGGGCTGACAAGGTTCTTGTCACATGCGGAATGCGTACGGCCGCGCTTCGGGCCACACCGTCACCCGATCCGGCCGCCGCCTCGCAGAAGCCGTTCCCGCCGCCCGGCGCTCCAGCCGCAGGTCTTCCCGGCCGATGCGCGCCGGACGGGCCGATCGCCGCGGATAGTCCACCGCAGAAGTTCACAAGAGTGTTCATCGTTCGAGGAGATGAACTTTTGTATCGCCGGGCCGTCTTCTTCCGTACCGCGAGCCGGCTCACGGGTGTCCGATTCCCGACACCCGGCACTTTCCTCGGTGTTGAGGTGGTGGGCGGAACTGTCGAGGTTCGGGTCCGGCACCTACGGGCGGAGAGCCGGCCCGGGCGCCCGCAGACCTCCCGGCCACAACGCAGACCGCCCCGGCAGGCGGGTGCCTGCCGGGGCGGTGCTTGCGCTTCCAGGGGCTTCCCGGAGCGCGGTGCCGGATCTAGCCCAGGGTCGCGATGGCCTGGTTGAAGGTGGCCGACGGACGCATGACGGCCGCGGCCTTCGCCGGGTCGGGCTGGTAGTAGCCGCCGATGTCGACCGGCGAGCCCTGCACGGCGATCAGCTCGTCGACGATCGTCTGCTCCTGCTCGGCCAGCGTCTTGGCCAGCGTGGAGAACGCTTCGGCGAGCTTGGCGTCCGCGGTCTGCTGCGCCAGCTCCTGGGCCCAGTAGAGCGCCAGGTAGAAGTGGCTGCCGCGGTTGTCGATGCCGCCGAGCCTGCGGCTGGGGGACTTGTCCTCGTTGAGGAACGTGGCCGTCGCACGGTCCAGCGTGTCCGCGAGGACCTGGGCGCGGGCGTTGTCCGTGGTCTGCGCGAGGTGCTCGAAGCTGACCGCGAGGGCGAGGAACTCGCCCAGGCTGTCCCAGCGCAGGTAGTTCTCCTTGACGAGCTGCTGGACGTGCTTCGGGGCGGAGCCGCCGGCGCCCGTCTCGAACAGTCCGCCGCCGTTCATGAGCGGAACGACGGAGAGCATCTTCGCGCTGGTTCCCAGCTCGAGGATCGGGAAGAGGTCGGTGAGGTAGTCACGCAGCACGTTGCCGGTGACCGACACGGTGTCCTCGCCGCGGCGGATGCGCTCCAGGGAGAACGCGGTGGCCTTCACCGGCGACATGATCTCGATCTGCAGACCGTCGGTGTCGTGGTCGGCAAGGTACGTGCGGACCTTCTCGATGAGCTTGGCGTCGTGCGCGCGGTCCTCGTCGAGCCAGAAGACGGCCGGGTTGCCGGTCGCGCGGGCGCGCGTGACGGCGAGCTTGACCCAGTCCTGGATCGGCAGGTCCTTGGCCTGGCACATCCGGAAGATGTCACCGGCGCCGACGGCCTGCTCCAGCACCGCGTTGCCGGCGGCGTCCAGGACGCGGACCGTACCCGTGGTGGGGATCTCGAAGGTCTTGTCGTGGCTGCCGTACTCCTCGGCCTTCTGCGCCATGAGGCCGACGTTGGACACCGAGCCCATCGTGGCCGGGTCGTAGGCGCCGTTCGCACGGCAGTCGTCGATGACGACCTGGTAGACGCCCGCGTAGCTGCTGTCCGGCAGGACGGCGAGGGTGTCGGCCTCCTGGCCGTCCGGACCCCACATGTGACCGGAGGTGCGGATCATGGCCGGCATGGAGGCGTCGACGATCACGTCGCTGGGGACGTGCAGGTTGGTGATGCCCTTGTCGGAGTCGACCATCGCCAGGGCGGGGCCCTCGGCGAGCTCGGCCTCGAAGGACGCCTTGATCTTCGCGCCCTCGGGCAGGGCCTCCAGGCCCTTGAGGATGCCGCCGAGACCGTCGTTCGGGGTCAGGCCGGCCGCGGCGAGCGCCTCACCGAACTCGGCGAACGTCTTCGGGAAGAACGCACGCACCACGTGACCGAAGATGATCGGGTCGGAGACCTTCATCATCGTGGCCTTGAGGTGCACGGAGAACAGCACGCCCTCGGACTTGGCCTTGGCGATCTGCGCGGTGAAGAACTCACGCAGCGCGGCCACCCGCATCACGGCGGCGTCGACGACCTCGCCCGCCAGGACGGGTACCGAGTCACGCAGGACGGTGGTGGTGCCGTCGTCGCCCACGAGCTCGATGCGCAGGGTGCCGGGCTCGGCGATGACGGCGGACTTCTCGGTGGACCGGAAGTCGTCGACGCCCATGGTCGCGACGTTCGTCTTCGAGTCGGCCGTCCACGCGCCCATGCGGTGCGGGTGCGCCTTCGCGTAGTTCTTGACCGAGGCGGGGGCCCTGCGGTCGGAGTTGCCCTCACGCAGGACGGGGTTGACCGCGCTGCCCTTGATCTTGTCGTAGCGCGCGCGGACGTCCTTGTCCGCGTCGGTCTTCGCGTCGTCCGGGTAGTCCGGCAGCGCGTAGCCCTGCTTCTGCAGCTCCGCGATCGCGGCCTTCAGCTGCGGGATCGACGCCGAGACGTTCGGCAGCTTGATGATGTTGGCGCCGGGAGCCTTGGCCAGCTCGCCGAGCTCGGCGAGTGCGTCATCGATACGCTGACCGGCCTCGAGGTGCTCCGGGAAGCTGGCGATGATCCGGCCCGCCAGGGAGATGTCGCGGCTCTCCACCGTGACCCCTGCGGTCGAGGCGTAGGCCTCGACGACGGGCAGGAACGAGTAGGTCGCCAGGGCAGGGGCCTCGTCGGTGTGCGTATAGATGATGGTCGAGTCAGTCACCGGGTGCTCCGCTCCACGTCTGCAACATTGCTTGACATCAAGATATCTCGTGCCCGCCCCCCTCTCCACAGGGGCCCGCCCTCGTTTTCGGCCGGAACCGGTCAGTCGCGTCCGGCCGCGGAGGGGGCGGACCCGTGCGCCCCCGGCGCCCTGCCCGCCTCGACGAGCCCCGACTCGTACGCGAAGACGACCAGCTGTGCCCGGTCACGCGCGCCCAGTTTGATCATGGCCCGGCTGATGTGGGTCTTGGCCGTGAACGGGCTGATCACCATGTGGGCGGCGATCTCCTCGTTGGTCAGCCCCCGGGCGGCAAGGGCGGTGACCTCGCGCTCGCGGCGGGTGAGGGCCTCGAGGCCCGGCGCGGTGGCACGGTCCGGGGGCCGGGAGACGAACGCGCCGATGAGCCGACGGGTGATGGCGGGCGACAACAGGGCGTCGCCGCGGGCCGCGACCTCGATGGCCCGCAGAAGTTCGGCCGGTTCGGTGTCCTTGAGCAGGAATCCGGCTGCCCCGGCGCGCAGAGCGTCGAAGACGTACTCGTCGAGGCCGTAGTTCGTCAGGATGACGACGTGCACGGCGGCCAGCAGGGGGTCGGCGGCGATCTCGCGGGTCGCCTCGATGCCGGTCATCACGGGCATCTGTACGTCGATGAGTGCCACGTCCGGGGTGTACCGGCGGACCAGCTCGACGCCCCGCCGCCCGTCGGCGGCCTCCCCGACGACCTCGATGCCGTCCTCGGCCTCCAGCAGGGCCCGGAATCCCGCCCGCATGAGGGCCTGGTCGTCGACGATCAGCACGCGGATCATCCTGCGGACTCCCCTGACACCCCGGATACCCCCGACTTCCCCGGCGTCCCGGGTGACAGGGGCAGCTCGGCGCGTACCGAGAAGCCCCCGTGCTCACCCGGCGCGGCTTCGAGGGTGCCGCCGAGCGCGGTGACGCGCTCCCGCATGCCCGTCAGCCCGGTGCCCGGAGTGATCCGGTCGCCGGGCAGGCACGGCCCCCGGTCGTCGACGCGGAGTGCGAGCGTCGAGTCCGTGTAGAGGAGACGGACGGTGGTCTCGGCGCGGTCCGCGTGCCGGGCCACGTTGGTCAGGGCCTCCTGGACGATGCGGTACGCGGCTCCGCCGACATCGGCCGGAAGAGGCCGTTCGACGCCGTCGACGGTGACCACGAGCGCGATGCCCGCGGCCCGCGCCCGTTCGGCCAGCTCGTCGATGCGGTCCAGCCCGTTGCCGGGGTCGAGCACGTCCGTGCGCAGCACCTCCAGCGTCGAGCGGAGTTCCCGCATCGCCTCGCCGCTGGCCTCCTGGATGGCGAGCAGGGCGGGTTCCACCTCGGTGCCGCGTTTACGGGCGAGATGCACGGCGACGCCCGCCTGGAGCTTGACGATCGAGATCGAATGGGTCAGTGAGTCGTGCAACTCCCTCGCGATGCGCAGCCGTTCTTCCCCGGCGCGGCGCAACGCGGTTTCCTCGCGGGTCCGTTCGGCGTCGAGCGCCCGCTGCTCGGTCTGGCGCAGGTAGGCCTGCCAGTTCTTGTCGATGAGACCGGTGACCCCTGCGCAGAGGAACCATCCCAGCAGGAGCAGCGTCCGCTCGACGGTGTCCTGGACTCCGGGTACGGCGATGAGCAGCACCGTGAAGTAGCCGAGGAGGAACAGGGCCCCGGCCCCGCTCGCCTCCGCCCGGTGTCCGCTGCGCGCGGCGGCGTGGACGGCGACCACGACGGGCAGCGCCACCCAGCTGCCCGGGTGGGCGTGGAGGACGTACGCGAACATGCTCAGGGTGGTCACGGCCAGCACCGTGCGGGGTGCCCGGCGGTGTGCGGCGAGGGCCAGGGAGCCGGCCGCGACGAGCAGCAGGTCGAGGCCGTCCAACGAGGACGCCGCCCGGGCCGCCGCGATCACGGCAGCACCGATCACCGCGGCACCTGCCGTGTCCAGCAGGAGTGCCCGCCGTTCGATGTCCCCCCGCGCCTGCATGAGCCGCACCCTAACTCCCGTACGGATGCGGGCGCGTCGTCCTCCGGGACGGGTTCCGGGCTGCTCCCCGGGGAGTAGTGGGGTCGCCCACCCGTCGGGCCGGCGCAGCCCGGACTGCCTTCCGCCGTACGACGACGGGAGCGGGTGGCGGGGACGAGCATCGTCGCCATGACCGGACCTTTCCGATACACCTCGCCCGAACCTCCGAAGTCGGCCACCGGTGCGGTGGCCGACGTGTACGCCCAGCTCGCCACCGACTTCGGCATCAAGGACGCCACGACCTTCGTCGTCCTGTCCGCCTCCCCTCCGCTGCTCACCGCCACCTGGGCCCTGATGCGGGAGTCCCTGCTGGCCGGGCAGGCGTCCCGTACCGGGAAGGAGGTGGTGGCGGCGGGGGTCTCGCTCGCCAACCGCTGCCCGTTCTGTGTGCACGCGCACACCGTGCTGCTGCACGCCACGGGTGATCACCGGCTGGCCGAGACGATCCTGCGGGGCGATGAGCCGGACGAGCCGGGACATCGCCGACTGCTGGCCTGGGGCAAGGACATGAGCACGCCGCAGCCGTTCCCGGCGCGGGAGGCACCCGAGTACGTGGGGACGGCGCTCGCCTTCCACTTCATCAACCGCGTCGTGTCCTCGTTGCTGTCGGAAGTGATGCTGCCGGGGGGCGCCGAGAAGTACCGGCTGGTGCGGAGTACGGCGGGCCGTTCGCTGGCCCGCACGGTGCGCCGCGAGCTGCGGTCGGGCGACAGCCTCGCGCTGCTCGACACAGCCGGCGACCCGCCGCAGTGGGCGGGCGACACCCCGGTGGGTACGGCGTACGGCGCGCTGCGCACGGCCGCGCAGCTGGGTGCGGGCCTGTTGAGCGACGAGGACGCCGCGTTCGTACGGGAGTCGGTGGCCGGCTGGGACGGCGTCACGCCCCTGCCCCTGACCGCCGCGCTGCCCGACCGGGCGCAACGGCCGGGCGCCCGGCTTGCCCTGCTCGCGGCGCGCGCCCCTTACCGGATCACGGACGAGGACGTGGCGGCGTGGCGTGTACCGCCGTTCACCGATCACTGCCTGGTCCACCTGGTCGCCTTCGGCGCGATGTGCGCCGTCGAGCGGGTCGAGGCCAATCTGCGGACGGCCGCCGGGGAGCGGGCATGAGCGTCGCCGCCGCGTGGAACGGTCCGGTCGGGATGCACTGGGCGGCCTCCGACGCGAACCGGGCGCCGTAGCGCGCGCCGTCGGGGGCCCGCGCCCCGGCCCACGTTCCAGGTGCCGTTGATCAGGCGAACTCGCCCCGGGGCGGCCGGTGCTCGTACCAGCGCTGATCGGCTTCCAGCTGGGCGGCGAGCGAGACGAGTCGTTCCTCGCTTCGGGACGGGCCGAGCAGCTGGGCGCCGAGGGGCAGGCCGTCGCGGGTGAAGCCCGCCGGGACGTTGACGCCGGGCCAGCCGAGGACGTTCCAGGGCCAGGCGTACGGGCACGCCGCGGTCATCGCCAGGTCGGTGCGCCAGGCGCTCAGGTGGTCGAAGGTGCCGACCCGGGGCGGCGGGGCGGCGGTGGTCGGGGTGAGCAGCACGTCGTACCCGCTGCTCGTGGCCGGGTCGAAGAAGGCGCCGATCCTGCGGTGCTGGCGCACCTCGCGGGCCCGGGCCGCCCGGACCACCCGGCCGCCGAGGCGTGTGCCGGTGCGCAGGGCGCTGCGGGTGCGCGGGTCCAGAAGCGCGGGGTCGGGGTGGAGCGCGGCGAGTTCGGCGATTCCGGCGGTGGCACGGGGGACGAAGGAGAGGCCGATGAGTCCGTAGCGGGGACGGGCCTCCTCGACGTGATGGCCGAGGCGGGCGAGGACTTCGGCGAGTGCGGTGACGGCGCGCACCACCTCGGGATGGGGTGCGTTCCGGGTGAGGGTCAGCGGGGGCCGGAGGGCGAGGCCGATCCGCAGCCTGCCCGGGTCGCGGCGGGCGGCTGCGGACGCACTGACGGCGGGCGGCCGGTGCGGGTCGCCGGGGTGCGGTCCGGCGGCGGCGTCCAGGAGCAGCGCCGCGTCGGCGACCGTACGGGCGAGGGGGCCGTTGACGGTGAGGCCCTGGAAGGCGTCGCTGTTGGGGTGGACGGAGATGCGGCCGCGCTGCGGCTTGATGCCGACGAGGTGGGTCCAGGCGGCGGGGATACGGATGGATCCGGCGCCGTCGGAACCGAGTGCCGCCGGGACGAGTCCCGCGGCGACGGCCGCCGCGGAGCCGCCGGAGGAACCACCGGGCGTGTGGGCGGTGTTCCACGGGTTGCGGGTGACGCCGAATGCGGGGCCCTCGGTGAAGGCCCACTGGCCCAGCTCGCAGGAGTTGGTCTTGCCGACGACGACGGCTCCGGCCGCACGCAGCCGGCGGACCGCCTCGCTGTCGGCGGTGACGGGCGGCAGGTCGCCCGCGCAGCCGAAGTGGGTGGGCATACCGGCGACATCCGTGTCGTCCTTGACGGCGACCGGCACCCCGAGCAGGGGCAGCCGTTCGCCGGCGGCGAGCCGCCGGTCGGCTTCGGCGGCTTCTTCGAGTGCGGCTTCGGTCCGCAGGTGGCGGAAGGCGTTGAGGGTGTCGCGGCTCGCCTCGATGCGCGCGAGCGCGGCGGCGACAAGCTCCTGGGACGTCGTGCGGCCGTCCGCGAGTTCCTGTGCGCTGCCGACGAGTCCGTACGGTTCGGCGGGCTCGTCCGGCCTGCTCGGTCCGGTCCGCTCCGCGGGGTCTGCCGAAGACATCGCTGCCGCCTCCTCGCTGCCGCCGGAGCACGGTCCCCGAGGTCCGCCCCGGGGCCGCCCGAGCGGTCCTACTGGAGAGTAACGAGGGGCCGGGGTCCGCTCAAGGATGCCTGCCGGAAGGACTGTCTGCGCCGCGCGCGGCGCAGACAGTCCGAAGGTCCTACGGCCTCACGTGGATCTCGCCGATCCCCGTACCGAGACCGGCGCAGTGGGCGGTCGACTGTCCGGACTGGCCCGGGTTCAGCGTGACGTGCTCACCGTCCACGTCCGGCGACCAGCCGCAGACCAGATGGACCCAGAAGGTCTGCGGTGCCGATCCGTTGTTCCGGCACAGCGCGTACCCCGTGTAGTCGTCGATCGCGTGCTTCCCGGTGTCGCAGGACAGACCGGGCGGTTGCGCTGCCGGCGCGACGGCGACCGCCGCGGTCACCGGCACGGCCAGTGCCACGGTCAGGCCCGTGACGGCCGCACCGCGCAGCAGGGTGCGAACGGCGTTCCCCCTGGACAGATTCTTCATGTCTCCCCTTTGATCCCTTGCTCTTCACGGCTCCTCTCCCCCACGTTCCGTAACCGAAAACACCGCCGAACCTCACACTCCGTGCACCCTTGTCCGCCGCGCGGGCGGGGGATCCCCGGCGTACGCTCGCTTCGGGGGAACGCACGCTCGAAAGAAGCCTGGACAAGGCTGTTTCCGAGGAGGCGCCGTGACCGGACAGCGCATCACCGCCCGTGCGCTCGCCTGCGCGGCAGTGGTCGTACTCTCCGTGACGAGTGGCGCGGTGGCGCACGCGGACGACGACATCGAGTCGCTCCCCGCCCGCGAGATCGCCGACCGCTCCCGTGACGCCCTGCTCGACACCCGGTCGCTGCACCTTCACTCGGTGGGCGATCTGGGCGAGGGACGCTCCCCCATGACGGTCGACCTCACGCTGGACCAGGACGGCAACTGCGTGGGCGGTATCGACCTGGGCAAGGACGAGGGCTCGGTCGAGATCGTCAAGCGTGGCGACACTGTCTGGGTGAAGCCGGATTCGAACTTCTGGAAGAACCAGGTCCCGGTCGGGGGCACGGCCTTCGAAGCGATTCTGGCCGGGCGGTACATGAAGGGCGAGGCCTCGGACGCGAGGCTGCTTCCCATGGTGCAGGTGTGCGACCTCGAAGCGTTCCACGAGCTGCTCTCCGACAACGCCGATGCGCCCGGGGGAACGCTCACCAAGGGCACAGGCACGACGGTCGACGGGGTGCGCACCGTCCCCGTCACGACGACCGGGGACGACCAGGAGCTGACGTTGTACGTGGCCACCGAGGGCAAGCCCTACCCGGTGCGGATCACCGTGCAGGACCATGGGGCGGACGCGGCCGTGGACTTCTCCGGCTTCGACAGGCCGGTACCCGCGGCCACGCCGCCTGCGGAGGACGCGGTGGACGTCGGCGAGGTGCTGGGCGGGACGCCCGCACCCGTCTGAGACGCTGGGGCCACAGTCCGGTCCAGCCTGCGCCGAAGCCCCCCGGCAGTGATTCGCAGAGATACGACGTCGCCCAACTACCGCCCGGGGTAATTCTGTTGCCCCACAATGGCTGTGGTTACGGCGACGGGAGACATGGATGCGGGCGCTCGTGGTCGGGGTGGAGTCCTACGAGGCGGGGTCGGCCTGGGACCTCGACGGGCCGGTGCACGACGCGTTGGGATACGCGGGCTGGCTGCGGGAGATCGGGGTGAGGGACGAGTCGCTGACCCTGTTGCTCTCTCCGCTCGAGCGCAACCGCGCACTCGCCGACGGCTCCGGTCTGCCGTACCGTCCGGCCGACCGGAACACCGTGCACCAGGTGCTGACCCGGGAACTGGCGGACGAGCGGACCGACTGGCTGTTCGTCGCCTGGTCCGGGCACGGCCTCATCGACGCCGATCACAACCGCCGGCTGCTCTTCGCCGATGCGGTCCACCGGGACCTTCGCGGTCTGGACGTCGAAGCGGTGCTTGCCATGTACCGGTCCGACGGCGCACCGGGGCATCCGCACCAGCTCTGGCTGTTCGACGCCTGCCAGACGTACGCCGACCCGGCGACGACGGCTGGGACCCTGCGGCCCGACCCGATACCGCGCTCGACCCCACGTCAGCAGGCCGATCAGCACGTGCTGTTCGCCTGCGGACCGGGCGAGGCGACGCGCAACGGACTGCGCTCGGGTGTGTTCAGTGCCGAGGCTCTGCGGATGCTGCGCGAGCACCCCGACTGGCGACGGTCTCCGCGCCCCTTGGCCGATGCGCTGCGCAGCCGGTTCGGGACCACCACCTCTCTCTGGTTCGAAGGGGACGGGGAGGCCGGGCGGACCGCCGTGAGTCGGAGGATTCCTCGGCAGAGACTCGAACTGTCCGACAAACGCCGTCTGCGCGACGCACTGGCCGCGGTCGGAGTGATGCGGCAGCCGGAGTCGCGTAGTCAGGTCATCGCCTTGCTTCCTGCCGAGATGGCGGGAAGTGTCGCCAGATCAGGGGTCATGCTCCTGGAAATCCTGGATCTCATCGAAACCTGTCTGGCATTCGGTGACGGACTGACGCACTTGTGGTCGGCGGTGTCCCTGGTCGACCCCGGTACGACCGCGCTCGACGACCTCCTGGAGGTCTTCCGGAGTTATCCGGAGCGGTTTACTCCGCCTCAACTCGAAGCGAATTGACGCTTCGTGATTCAGCCACTTCAGGCCTGTGATGGCGCAGGCTTGACCGGTTGAGCATGTTTCCAGCAGCGCATGCATAGGACATCATGTAAGTGCGGGCCGAACATCGCATCGCACTGACTCGGGGGAGGTCTCACGGCAGTGGTAAAGCCGAAAAGCGCCGCCATATCGGATCTGCCTGATCTCACCGGCACGTCCCTGGAGGCGTTGCGCGCTCGATCGAACGACGACAGAGCGGCCGCCAAGAAGCGGCTGCTGGAGGAAGTCGGGCGGTCGGCCAGAAGCGTTGCAGGCGGGGAGAACAGCTGGACCACCTGACGTCCCCGGTCCGATCCGGCGCCAAGGCAGAGGGAGCGTATGTGCCCTGACTCACTGCACGAAGCGGAGTCGCGGCATTCACTGACACCTCAGCAATTCCGTGAACTCGCGCGCGCCGACGGCAGTCCCGCCACGCTCGCCGCGCTGTCGCGAGCCGAGTACAGCCACCGCCTGCTGTTGTTCGATCTGCTGATGGATGCTCTCAGCCCTCTGGCCGGGGTGACCGGCCGGCTCCCTTCCGCCCAGCGCGCCTGGGACCTGCTCGCCGCGGCACAGCACCGGAATCCGGCAGCGGTGGAGGAATTGCTCCTCCTTCCGGAAACCGGGCTGTGGCTTACCCGGCTGCTGACCCGGCTGCGCTCCGCCGGCCGTGCCGAGACCCCTCTGTGGGCCGAGGCAGGACATCTGCACACCCTGGCCGCCGTGGCCGCCGCACGGGCGGGCCTCACCTTCAGCTTTCCCGTCCCGGCCCTCCAGGAGAGCGTCTGGCTGCCCACGATGGGACTGGCGCGGCTGCCCTCGGTGCACCGGCAGCGGAACGCCTGGACGGTGGCGGAGGTCCGATCGGTGTGCGGCCGGCTCACCCTCAGGGGTGCGTACGGTCATCTCCGTCTGCCCTCCGGCCCGGAGCGCCCGGCGCGTGGCTGGCTGCCCCAGCGTCGGCCGGCTCTCGGCGCGGGCGCTTCCCGCCGGATCACCCTGGACGACCTCGGCCACCACCGGCTCGCTCCTCTGCCGGACGGTGCGGCCGAGCGGTTGACGCAGAGCGCGTACGACTCATGGAGCAGACTGCTGCAGGACGCGTACGGGCTGTTGACCACCGTGGATCCGCCCACGGCCGTCGCGGCCGTCGGGTTGCTGCGCTCCGTCCAGCCGATGCCGGCCCACGAACGGTTCCGGGTACGCAGCGTCAGCAGCGGGCACGGCGTCGGCGGCCTGGCATCGTCCCTGCCGGATAACGCGCCGCTCTGCGCGGCCACGCTGGTGCACGAACTCCAGCACAGCAAGCTCAGCGCGCTGATGCACCTGTACCCGCTCCACGAGCCCGCACCCCCGGGCGAGCAGCAGCGCTTCTACTACGCTCCGTGGCGCGATGACCCCCGGCCGCTCGGGGGAATGCTGCAGGGCGCCTACGCCTTCACCGCGGTGGCGCGGTTCTGGGGTGCCTGCGCCGTGCGGTTCACAGGTCACATGAGCAGCCTCGCCCGCTTCGAAAGTGCCCTGTGGCTCGGCCAGCTGGCCGATGTCGTGCCGGACCTGGCCACCGATCCCACCCTGACCGCGCTGGGACGTGACGCCTTGCAGGACCTGCTCGGGGCGGTCCTCCAGCTGCACGACCGCACCCGTGAGGGCACAGAGGCGACAATGGCCCGCCGGATGGCCGCCGATCACCGGGCGACGTGGAGGCTGGCCCATGTACGGCCTCATCCGGACGACGTGGGGCGGCTGGCGGCCGCCTGGTGCGAGGGCCGGAAGCAACCGCCCGCGCTGCCACGGCGTCCGCACCCGGACATCCGGGAATCCCGGGCGCGGCACCTCGACGCCCGCGCCATGCTCGTGCGCGTCGGCCTCGCCGACCCTGCCGCACTCGACAAGATGCGCGGCAGCCAGGGTGACCACGTGCCCGGGGTCGCCGGGGCCCGGCCGGCCGATGTCCTGTGGGCCTGCGCCGAGTTCGCCGCCGCGCGACGCCTCTACGTACAGGAGATCCGGAGCGCATCCGCCGGCCCCGGGGCATGGACGGGTCTGGGGCTGGCCCTGGCGGACGCCGACCGCGCCCCGGAGGCCGTCAAGGCCCTGACGGAGGTGCCTGAAAGGGTGGCGGCCGTTCACGGTGCCGCCCGGCGGATGTCACAGCGGACCCCGGACCCGATCGCCCTGGCCGCTTGGCTCGGCCAGGGCGATACCGGTCCGCCCGGCCTCCGTTAGATCGGCATGGGGTCGACGTCGCAGTTGGCCCGGCGCCAGGCGAGCGTGTCGGCGCTGGCCCGGTGATCCGGTCCCAACTGCTCGTTGATCGCGTCCACAGCACTCCGGTGCAGTTCCTCGGCCTCACCGGTACGGCCCAGCGCCCTCAGGTCCGACGCCGTGTTGCCACGAAGCACCAGCACAGTGGGGTGGGACTCGCCGAACTTCTCGACCAGCGCTGCCGTCGTCTTCCGGTCGAGTTCCAGGGCGGCGGCCGCATCTCCCTGGGCGAAGAGGTCGTTGGCCAGGTTGATCGCGCAGATCAAGGTGTGCGGGTGTGTGTCGCCGAGCGGTGCCCGGAAGCGGGCCAGTGCCGACTCGTTCAGCTTCCGCGCCTCGTCCACCCGGTCGAGCAGTCGCAGCGTCACGGCCAGATTGGCATCGGCCGCGACGGTGTGCGGATGGTCCTTGCCGAATACCTCCGCGTACAACGCCCGGGTCCGCTCCCCCAGCGTCAGCGCCTCCTGGAGCTTCCCGTTCTGCCGCAGGTCGATGGAGAGGTTGAGCGAGGCCTGCAGACCGTCGGGACTGCGCTCGCCGTACCGGTCGATGAGTGCGGTCCGGGCCATCTCGGTGCTGAGCTGCGCGGCCTCGTGATGGCCCGCCTTGCGCTGCGCCACCCCGAGCCTCGCCACCGCCCGCAGGGCGGACGGGTGGAATTCGCCGAACGTACTGCGGAACGTGTCGACCGCGTCCTCACAGGCCTTCTCCGACGCGGCGTACTCCCCGAGTTCCTGCTTGTCCAGGGTGAATGAGACCTCCGAGTTGAGGGTGGTGGGCGCGTCCGCGCCGAACATCTGCACCTTGGTGCGCCAGCTCGCCTCGTCCAGGTCCCGCGCTTCGCGGAAGAGGCCGTTGCCGCGCCGGGTCACCGCGAGGTTGTGGGCGTGGAGCAGGGTCTCGGGGTCCTCGTCGCCGTACGACCTGACGGCCCGCGCGTAGACCTCCTCGTCGAACTCCAGCGCGCCCCGGAAGTCCCCGCGCGCCCGGCGGTCGCCGGACACCTGGCCCTTGACGCGCAGGTACTCCTCCTCGAGATCCGGGCTGGCCCCCTCCAGGGTGGCAAGCATGCGCTCCCCGAGGGCCGCGGCCTGCGGATAGCGGCCCATCGTCCACATGATGAAGCGCACATGCCGACCGAGAATCAGCGTCTGGGGGTCGTCCTCGCCGAAGAGCCGGCACCAGTTCTCGTACGTCTCGCTGGAGAAGTCCAGCGCCGCCTCGTGATCGCCCCAGTAGAAGAGGTACTCCGCGACGTTGTAGACCATCTGGCGCACATTGCGGTGGGGTGAGAGCGACGCCTTGGAGGCGATGACATGCGGGTAGAGCTCACCGAAACGCGTCCAGTTCTGCGGGGCGCGCGGGTCGCTGGGTGCGTTCGCCGCGAGGAGCAGGTGCGCTCCGTGCCGGAACGTACGGCGCTGCTCCTCGGCCATGCGCGCTTCGAGCACCGCCTGGACCAGCCGGTGCATCTGGATCGAGTTGGTGCGGTGGTCGATCTTGGCCAGGGAGTAGCGGCTGATCTCGCGGATGGCCCGGCTGAGCCGGATCGGGTCGGTGAAGATCCGGTCCAGCTCCGGGGCGATCGGCTCGGAAACCGCGTTGGAGAAGAACTGCCTGGAGACCGGTTCCGGCGCGAAATAGGCGCACAGTTCCAGGAGTTGGATGGCCCCGGCGTTCTTCCCCTCGACGTGGTCGAGGGAGACGTTCCACGCGGTGGCGACGGTCTTCTCGTACTGAGTCGGCGGGGACACCGCCATCAGCTCAGCGCTCTTCTCTTCGAACACCCTCAGATATTCGGCCGGAGGCATGCCGGTCTCTGCGCGCCACGCCGATGCCTGCTCCACCGCGAGCGGCAGGTCGCCGAGGACCTCGGCGAGCATGTCCGCGTCCGCGGTGGACAGATCGGGATTGCGCCGCCGCAGCAGCTGGATGCTTTCTTCCCGCTCGAACACATCGACTTCCAACGGGTGGGCCAAGGTGTTCCACTGGGGATTACGCGATGTCACGATTACGGAGCCTACCGGTCCGCCCGCCGGCGTGCTCGGGAAGTATTCCTGCACCGCTGCCGGACTTTCAGCGTTATCGAACACCAGAAGCCATTTACCGTACGGGTTTCCGATGCGCAGCGCCTCCAGGACGGCCGGCACCGCGGTAATCGCCTCGCTGCTCACCGGAAGGTGGAGTCGCCGGGCCAGTTCGACAAACGCCTGCTGAATTTGCGTAGGCCGCTCTGCCGGGATCCAGCAGACAACTTCGTATTCGGCGGCATGTCGGTATACATATTCAAGTGCGAGTTGCGACTTCCCGACACCGCCCATTCCGTGCAGTGCATGCGGGAGCACCGCGGTCGGCCCGTCCTGCAGGCCGCGTTCCAGGTTGACCAGCAATTCTTCGCGTCCGGTGAATACGAGGTTCCTCGGCGGCATGTTGCCCCAGACGGCGGGCATGGGCGGCCGCCCACCGCTTCCGGCCGGGGGTGCCGGGGGTGCCGGGGCCGGGCTCTCTACCGAGGGGCGGACCGTACTCACTTGTGGGCCTCCAGGGGCGGGGATCGTACTGTCGGTGTCGTCGGGGAGTGTCTCATCGGGAGAAGGCCGCGAAGGGTTGCGTCCGGCATCGCCCCCGGGCGTGTTCGCAGCGGCCGGCGGACCGGCCCCTATGTGTTCGCCGAGGCGCCGGGCGCGGTGGAGATGATTTCCGGAAATCGCCTGCAGAGCCGCATGTTCGGCCTGCCGGAAGCGAAGGTTCTCCGTAGTCGACTCGACCGTCGTGAGCGCTTCCTCATGGTGCGGCGACTCTTCGGAACCATGTAAGTAGCCGAGGAACTCCCGCGCCGCTTCATTGCGCGGGGCCAGAAACTCTGCCGCCTTTTTCAGGGCCCTTGCCGTGGCCGTTCTGCTGCCTGCGGCGAGTAGTTCCTCGCGGGCACCGTCGACGAATACGTAGGACTCCCCGTCGCACCCGGGCAGCGGATCGACCAATGGGCTGATCAACAGCTCCGCGAGGTGCGCCCGCGAGGCGCGCGGCATGACCTGCCGCTTCACCTCGGACATGGTTTCCAGGTCCAGCTGTACCGCGGCCAGGCGCGTGGCCAGCGAGAATGCCTCCGCCGAAGCCTTCGTGCGGAACCGCGCAACCAGTTCGGCGGCGGTCAGCCCCTGAACGGGTGACGGCACGGGAGACGGCAGCGGCCGGGTACTGGTGAGGATCGCCGCCATGTCCGCCCAGCGCGGCGTGGTTCCCGCGACGAACCGGGCCCAGGGACCGATCCACTCGGCGCCCAGTTCCAGCACCGGGACGAGGACGACCTGATCGGAGGGATCGCGCGGGAGCGACGCGGCAAGCGGTTCGGCGGGCTCCCAGTGCACCTGCGCATTGGCGGACCACGGCCCTTGGGCACGGAGTCGCACCCGTACCGGAAAGAGTCCTGTGCTGGGCCACAGGCGCTGTGGCAGCAGCTGGAGCACCACCACGGGCTGGAACTTCCCCCAGAGGGCGGCCAGTCGCTGCGCCGCCCCGGAACGCCAGGCGGGCGCGACGCCGTCCGTCACCAGGAAGACGATCTGCCGTGCCGTCGGGTCGACGAGGCCGCGCGGCGGCTGCGGGTGCGACGCCTGCTCGTGGCCGCGCAGCAGCACACGCGTGGCATCCGCGGTATCGAGCGTCATCGTTTTCACGTCGCGCATTCCGCCGTACCGGCTCAGCATCGTCCGGAAGTGCTTCACCGCCGGCCGCCACATGGTCATGTGCGGGGCCGTGTCGACCACCAGGACCGCGCTCCGTTGCCGCTCAGGCTCGGCCGTGAGCACCGGTGGCAGATGCGGGGCCGCCGCGATCCGTTCCGCCGTCGCCGACTCGTCCAGGACGTCGAAGTGCGCGGACGCGACGAAGGAGCGCAGCGGACGCAGCGCACGACCGAGGCTCAGACGGTCGCGCGGGGGGCGGTCGGCCGCGCCGGGACCGGCGGCTGCGCGCAGCTGCGGGATCGCGGGCAGTTCGGCCGTCGGCGCGAGGGTGTCCCTCGTATCCGGCCCGCCGGCGGGTGGCGGTCCGTCGTCCCGTGCGGCAGGCGGCAGCGGTTCGGGCCCCGGAGGCCGCTGCTGTTCCGGCTGCGGCGCGTCGTCCCTGTCCGGCCGCTCCGGCTCGGTCACCCGGTCGTCGTCCCGCTGTGCGGAAGCGGGCTCCGACGGCTCGGCGTCCTCATGACCGATGTCCGTCAGGTCCTCGTCGGTGGCCAGTCCAGGATGGTTCGCCGCCAGCCATAACGAGTCGGCCACTTCCCATGGGTACAGACCGGTGAGAGGCAGCGGATCGCCGTCAGGCGCGCTCATGGGACCGTCGCGACGGTGCCGCGCACCAGCGCCTCCGGTCCTCGAAGATTCCCCGGTCACCCCGAATCCGCCCCTTCACCGCCCAGCGGGTGCCAAATGGCGGCGAGGACCGATTGCCACTCGTTGGCGTCGCTTCCGTCCTGCTGGTAGAGGCCCGATGTCGCCAAATGCGCGGCATTCAGCAACTGATCGGCGGCCAGCCCGCCCATCCGGGAGCTCCTTCGGAGAAAGTCACGGATCAGCGCGTCCTGCCTGTCGCCGAGGAGATCTCCGAAATGTCCGGAGACGAGTTCTCCCAGCGTCTCCGCGTCGGGGTCAGGAATGTCGAGCCGCAGACAGCGCCGCATAAACGCTTCGGGGAAATCGCGTTCACCATTCGAGGTCATGACGACGACGGGGAAGACGTGAGCCCTGACCACGCCGTTCTCGACCACCGCGCTGTGGCCGGGATCAGCCGTATGGACGGTGGTTAATGCCTCCGTCTGCTTCACCCGTACGAGGGGTGGCACGTCGAACCAGGCGTCCTCGAACAGGGTCAGGAGGTCATTGGGCAGATCGGCGTCGCACTTGTCGATCTCGTCGATGAGGACCACGCGCGGCAGCCGGTAGGGGAGCATGCCCGTGCCCAGCGGACCCAGCTGGACGTAGTTCCCGACGCTGGGCCGTCCGGCGCCTTCGGCCGCGTCCTGGGTCGCCTGCGCGCGTCCGATGGCGTCGTACTCGTACAGACCGGAGGTCAGCGTCGTCCGGCTGGTGACGGGCCAGTGCAACACCCGTCCGAGCCGTAACTCCCGGGCGATCCGGTAGGCGAGGCCCGACTTTCCCACTCCCGGCCGTCCGGTGACCAACAGGGGCCTGCGGAGCAGGAGCGCGGCGTTCACCAGGCGAAGCTCCTCGGCGCGAGGGACGCGCCGGCGTCCTGGCGGGCCGAGCCGGCGGTCGGCCTCGTCGTCGTCCGGTGGCTGAGGCATGGTCGCCGCGCTGCGGAAGGTGCGCCACGGCGGCCCTTCGGGCCAGGTGCGCTGCTCGTACGCCTCGTCGGGTAACGGGTCTCCGGTGCCCCGGTAGAGCCGGCCGTCGTTGTCCGCCGCGTTCACTCGGTCCCCCCTACAAAGGTGGCAGGAGCGTTCTGCCCGCCCTCAAGAAGATGCTCGGGGTCGTCCCAGATCATGCTCATCGAACGGATCGCGTCAACGTCTCGCTCCCGTACAGCACTTGACGCGCCTGCGACCGTGGCGCGGACGGCAACGTCGGACTTCCACTGTTGCGCACTTTCAGGAAGGTGTGCCAGCCCCTCATTGGCCAAGCTTTCACGAATAATGCTCCGGAACACCGCTGACGCGGGATCCGCCCGGTGGTAGACGACTATGGGCACTCCGAGGTCCAGGGCGAGACTCAGCTCGCGCAGGCCCAATTCGCTCTCGCGGTGCGGCGGCCTGCTGAGCACCATGCCGACCACGTCGTCGTCCCGCCCGATCTTCGCGTCCAGCAGGGCAAGGTGCTCGGCATCCGTCAGCCCTTCGGGAGCGCATTCGTACAACTGGCCCCGGCCGTCGCCGGTCCGCCAGTGCGCCCAGCGGGCGCGCCACGCGTTGTGGAAGGTGGGACGCTGTACGCGCTCCAGGCTGTGCAGCATGATCTCCCGGTATCGGCTCAGCAGAGCGTTCGGAAAGCCCAGCGAGGGATCACGATCCCACCACTCCACGGGCTCGGTGAGCAGCTCCGCCGGAAGGAAGATCTCCAAGGCGGCATTGTCCGCGCGGGAGTGGCGCAACTGCGTCATGTGAGTGAGTAACTTAGCCATCTCATATGGTAGTTGAGACCTGGTCACTGATTCCAGCGGCTCGGTGTGAGGATCCCGCTGGAGTGCGTTCGAGTCCGGATATCTGACACAGGCGGAGACGTAGTAGCGCTGCGCCCTGCTCATCCGCCGCCGGCCCGCGCCGCTGTGGGGCGTACGGTCCGGCTCCACCTTGACGTAGATCCTGATCAGCGGCCGGGCCGGGCCGCCCCGCCCGCGTTCCGGGACGTCATCGGAACCGGCGGTGCGGGGGTCGGCGCCGTCCCTGAGGGCGGCCCGCAGTTCGGCCAGCGGCACGGACAGGTTCCACAGGTCGGCGAAGTGATCGTTCCACATACGCAACTCACCTACGTCCGAAGCCACTTCGGGGAAGAGTGACAGGTGCTCCAGAAAGGCCATGGCGGGCATCAGTTCGCCGGGGCGCCCGTTCTGGTCGGCCAGATGGAGGAATGCCTCCCAGGGCGTTGCGCAGTTCTCGGGCAGGCGTGCCAGACCGCCCGTCGCCCGGTCCACCAGGGCACCGAAATCGGCCACCGGCACATCCAGCACGCGGCGCAGTGGCTCCCAGTCAGGACCCGGGAACGCCAGCCGCGCCTTCCACTGCGACAGCAGGAGGAGCAGAGCCGGTTCCAGAGCGGGTGTGACCAGGCAGGTGGCCTCGACCAGGAGATCCATGCCGTCGTCCAACGCGGCGCAGCTGTACACGATGCTGACGAATTCCTGACGTGTCACGGTGAAGCTCGCGGGCGTCAGGCCGGAAATGTGCTGGTGGATCATCTGACGCCACAGGTCCCGGCTGCTGTCGTTGATGAGCCGCCCCGCCGGGTCCTCCAGCGCTTTGATCACCGCGCGCAGGACGCGGTGTTGTACGGCATCGAATCCTCCCGTGGCCACGCGCGTCCTCTCTTGCACCGTGACGTGTGTCCGAGTCGAGGTGGGGGCCCAGGGTAAGGGCTCCCCGATCAGCCGGGAAGTGCATCGGCGAGGACCCGGTAGAGATCCGCGTTGGCCCAGTAGGAGCTGTGGGCCGCGGAGACCGGCTGACGGTTGTCCACAGCCACATCCGTGACGCGCGGGTCGCGCCCGAAGGCCTCGGCAGCAAGGTAGGAGAGCAGGTCGCGGCGGTCGTGGACGTTGAGCCAGCGGGGGAACGCGCCGGGCAGTCCGGTGCCGTAGGGAAGGGACGGCAGCGCGTCCAGTTCGTACAGCAGGGGCGCCTGCGAACCCACTGTCACCAGCATGTCCGCGACGGGGTTCGAGGCCTGGGCCGCCAGCAGGTCGAAGGCGATGATTCCGCCCAGGCTGTGCCCGAGCAGGACCACGGGCCCCCGGTCGGGGAGGGCCCGAATCGTCTCGGCCACATGGTCACGCACTGCTTGCCCACGTGTCAGATAGCTGAGGATGTCTCCGAAGAAGCCCACCGAGCGATTGCTGATCCGGGCTCGCCGCGACACCAGCATCCGAGAGCCGATCGAACGCTCGAAGAGTCGTGCCGAGTAGCCGAGGGCGGAGACCAGGGCGTCGTTCAGCCCCTTCGCGTCGCCACCGAGTTCGTTCGTGAGGAGGTCCACGAGTTCGTCCCGCTCCGGGACCGGGAACGCGCCGGCGTCCCTGGGCGACTGTGCCATCGCCCAGGCTGTCAGAGCACGGGCAGCCAGCCGGGGAAGGGCGTCGCCCCCGGCCGGCGCGACAGCGACGGCCCGGCGCAGTTCCTGGGCGGCCAGCAGGGCGGCGACCCCTTCGGTGACTGAAGGGCCGGATACGAAGGATCCCCACGCCGCACACACTGCATCGGACTCCTCCAACCGGGACAGCACGGCCAGGAGCTCGTCACCGGTGGAGACCACGCCCGGGGTGAAGAGGGCCGGGGATCCGGAACCGGACGGCTTCCCCGACATGGCGTACACGCCGAGCTCGGCGAACGGATCGGCGTACAGCATCGCCCAGCGCAGCCGCGCCTCGTCCGTTTCGCTGCCACCCTCGAAGCCGTCGGAGGGAAACGGGTACGGCCCGGCTGCCGCCACGCCGGATTCCGCCTTTCCGGCTGCTGTCTCCTCGGCCGTTGCCGCCAGGTACTCCGGGTATCCGGGTATCGATACGCCGCCCGCCCTCAGGTACGACCCGAGTGAGGTGCCCCAGTCGCAGGGTTCGACATGGACATCGGAGCGGACGCCGGCCAGGCCGGCCTTTATCTCTTCGAGTGCCTGGCTGTAGGACGGCTCACGCACGCCCGTACCGTGTACGAATAGAACCGTGACCATATTCGAGGACCCCCGTCCGAACTGGCCCGCAACGCGTGCCACTTGGCGATACTAACGGGGCTCTTGACGTCATGCAGCAGGGTCGGCGCGCCTGCCGGAGGGCCGGTCGCGCGCAGCTCGAGAACTGCGGGCGGCCCGCCGCTGCGCGCGCCGGCCTCTCAACCTCTCCCACGTCCACACCATGCTCCCCGAAGGCAGTTCCATGAGAGGGAAAGGCGCCCACCCAGGGCGGTGGGTCACCACGTCCCCACCCGCCCCTGCCGGTGGAATTCGGGAGCTCTACGGCTCAACAGCGGCCACTACCGCCGACGCCAGCTCCGCCGGCGGGGACCAGGAGCACAACGCCGCTCTACGAACGGTGTACCGCTCTTTCGGTAATGTCCGGCCCACTGCGCACGTGCTCGCCCTCATCGACGCGGCTGCCGCCCGCGGGTCAACCTGTCGGGCCGACGACTGAAGGACTCCGGCGCCACGTTCCCCCGAGACTCCGAGGGGCGCCCAGAAAGGGCCTCTGATGCATACGATGCAGGTCAGAGGCCCTTCCAGGGGCAGAACCGCCGGTAGCGTCGGACGAGTCGTGCCGTACGCCGGGTGCAGGCTCCCAAGGGCCCTCAGCGTCTGGTTCGTTCGCCTGCGCCGAGGAGGGTGTAGAGGAGGAGGGACGAGGCGAGGCCGACAGCCCAGCCGTAGTCGGCGAGGGGCTTCAGGAACGGGATCAGGCCGTCGGCGGGGAACGGCCCCTTGCCCGGGGCTGAGTGGGAGCCGCCCACCGCGAGAACGCCGCCGGTCACGAAGGCCGCCACGGCACGCCAGTTCCAGCCGTTGGTGTACCAGTAGCGGCCGCCGGGCCGGTAGAGGTCGGGCAGGTCCAGGACGGTGCGGCGGATGATCCAGTAGTCGGCGATCAGGATGCCGGCCACCGTGCCGAGCAGACCGCCCACCAGGCCGAGCCAGGTGAAGATGTACAGCTCGGGGGTCTCGGTGAGCTTCCACGGCATGATCAGGACGCCGACGACTCCCGTGATCAGGGCACCCGTACGGAAGTTGATGAACTTCGGTGCCAGGTTCGCCAGGTCGTACGCGGGTGACACGACGTTCGCGGCGATGTTCACGGAGATCGTTGCGATCAGGACGGTGATCAGGCCGAAGAGGAGCCCGAAGACGTTGTCGGTCTTGGCGACGAGCTGCACCGGGTCCCAGATGGCCTCCCCGTACACCGCCTGCGAGCCGGAGGTGACGAAGACGGAGAGCAGCGCGAAGAACGTCATGGTGGTCGGCAGCCCGAGCGACTGGCCCCAGATCTGGGCGCGTTGGCCGGCCCCGAAGCGGGTGAAGTCGGGGATGTTCAGCGACAGGGTGGACCAGAAGGCGATCATGCCCATCAGGGACGGGAAGAAGACCGGCCAGAAGTCGGACCCCCAGCCGAGCGCGGACGGCTGGTCCAGGAGCGGGCCGAGGCCGCCCGCCTTGACCGCGATCCACACCAGGAGGACCACCGCGCCGACGATGACGAAGGGCGCCGCCCAGTTCTCGAAGCGCCGCAGGGTGTCCATACCCCGGTAGATGATGGCGAGTTCGAGTACCCAGAAGAGGGCGAAGCAGAGCCAGAGCGTCCAGGGCTGCCCGCCGATCTCGTCGGCCTGTGCCCAGCCGCCGAAGATCTTGCCGAGCAGTGTGAAGATGCCGACTCCGCCGATCCATGTCTGGATCCCGAACCAGGCGCAGGCGACTCCCGCCCGGATCAGGGCGGGCAGGTTGGCGCCGCGCAGCCCGAAGGAGGCGCGGGCCAGCACGGGGAACGGGATCCCGTACTTGGGTCCGGCGTGTCCGGTGAGCAGCATCGGTGCCAGCACGATCAGGTTGGCCAGGGCGATCGTGAAGACGGCCTGCTTCCAGTCCATGCCGAGGGCGACGAGCCCCGAGGCAAGGAGCCAGGACGGGATGTTGTGCGCCATCCCGATCCACAGGGCGGCGAAGTTGTACGTCGTCCAGCGGCGCCGCTCCAGGGGGACGGGCAGCAGGTCGTCGTTGACGAAGCGGGGGTCGTCGGGGACGGATCCGGGGGCGAGTTCGATCCGGCCGGACGGGTCGGCTATCTGCTCCCCCGGACCGGGCGGTGAGCCGGCTGGGCCGGGTGGGACGGTGGCGGTCATGGCGACGGGGACCCTTCGCTCGGGAGCGGTGCCGTGCGGGGCGCGGGGGGTTGTGCGGTGCGGACGGTGGGTGGAGACGGTCGTGTGGGAACGGGTCAGGCGGAGAGCGCGGGAATGATCGTGGAACCGTAGGCGTCGATGGTCGCCTCCCGCGCGTCGTGCATGTTGTAGACGGCGAACTGGTCGACGCCCAGGTCCCGCAGGGCCTGCAGTTTCTCGATGTGCGCCTCGGCCGGGCCCAGCAGGCAGAACCGGTCGACGATCTCGTCGGGGACGAACGCGGTGTCCGGGTTCCCGGTGCGGCCGTGATGGCTGTAGTCGTATCCCGACCGTCCCGCGATGTACGCCGTGAGGGCTTCGGGCACGAGGTCCGAGTGCTCCCCGTACCGGGAGACGAGGTCGGCGACGTGGTTGCCGACCATCCCGCCGAACCAGCGGCACTGCTCGCGGGCGTGGTCCAGGTCCTCGCTCACGTAGGCGGGCGCGGCGACGCAGATGGTGATGGAGTCCGGGTCACGGCCGGCGTCGGCCGCCGCGTCCCGCACCGCCTTGACCATCCACTCGGTGAGGTAGGGATCGGCCAGCTGGAGGATGAAGCCGTCGGCCTTCTGTCCGGCGAGTGCGAGGGCCTTGGGTCCGTACGCCCCCATCCAGACGGGAAGTCGGCCGTTCTTCACCCAGGGGATCTGGACGGGCTGCCCGTCGACGGTGGCCTCGCGCCCCTCGGCGAGGTCGCGGATCACGTCGATGGCCTCGCCGAGCCTGGCCAGGGTGTTGGGCTTGCGGCCGGCCACGCGCATCGCCGAGTCGCCGCGCCCGATGCCGCAGACGGTGCGGTTGCCGTACATCTCGTTGAGGGTGGCGAAGGTGGAGGCGGTGACTTCCCAGGTGCGGGTGCCGGGGTTGGTGACCATCGGGCCGACGATCAGCCGTTCGGTGTGTTCCAGGATCCGGCTGTAGATGACGAAGGGCTCCTGCCAGAGCACCGCCGAGTCGAAGGTCCAGCCGTAGCGGAATCCGTTGCGCTCCGCACGGCGCATGAGTCCGACGACGGCCGAGGCGGGCGGGTCGGTCTGGAGGACGAGTCCGAAGTCCATGGCAGGTGCTCCTAGTCGAGGTACTGACAGGTGGCGCGCGGGGTGTACATGCCGTGACCGGCACGGCCGGTGAACTTCCGTTCGTCGACGACGACTTCACCGCGCGAGAGGACGGTCTCGACCTGGCCGGTGAGCTGCCTGCCCTCGTACGCCGAGTAGTCGACGTTCATGTGGTGCGTTTCGGCAGAGATGGTCTGCTGGGCGTGCGGGTCGTAGATGACGACGTCGGCGTCCGCGCCCGGCGCGATGGTGCCCTTCTTCGGGTAGAGGCCGAACATCCGGGCCGGAGAGGCACAGGCGATCTCGATCCAGCGGCGCCGGGTGATGTGGCCGTCCACGACGGCCTGGTGGAGGAGGTCCATGCGGTTCTCGACGCCGGGCATGCCGTTGGGGATCTTCGAGAAGTCGCCCCGGCCCATCTCCTTCTGCCCCGAGAAACAGAACGGGCAGTGGTCCGTGGAGACGACCTGCAGGTCGTTGTTCCGCAGACCGCGCCAGAGCACCTCCTGGTGTTCCTTGGGGCGCAGCGGGGTGGAGCAGACGTATTTCGCGCCTTCGAAGTCGGGCTCGGCAAGGTTGTCCGTGGAGAGGAAGAGGTACTGCGGACACGTCTCGCCGAAGACCGGGAGCCCCTTGTGGCGGGCTGCGGCGATCTCCGCGACGGCTTCGTCGGCCGAGACGTGGACCACGTACAGCGGCGATCCGGCGACCCTGGCGAGCTGGATGGCGCGGTGAGTGGCCTCTGCCTCCAGCGCCACCTTGCGTACGTCACCGTGGTAGCGGGGGTCGGTGCGGCCCTCGGCGAGTGCCTGCTCGACGAGGACGTCGATGGCGATGCCGTTCTCCGCGTGCATCATGATCAGCCCGCCGTTGCCGGAGGCCCGCTGCATGGCGCGCAGGATCTGCCCGTCGTCGCTGTAGAAGACGCCGGGGTAGGCCATGAACAGTTTGAACGAGGTGATGCCCTCGGCCACCAGGAGGTCCATCTCCTTGAGCGAGGACGCGTTCACGTCGGAGAGGATCATGTGGAACGCGTAGTCGATGGCGCAGTTGCCGTCGGCTTTCGCGTACCAGCTGTCGAGGCCTTCGCGTAGGGACCGGCCCATGCTCTGGATGGCGAAGTCGACGATCGTCGTGGTTCCGCCCCAGGCGGCGGCCCGGGTGCCGGTCTCGAAGGTGTCGGCGGCGAAGGTCCCGCCGAACGGCATCTCCATGTGCGTGTGCGCGTCGACACCGCCCGGGATGACGTATTTCCCGGTGGCGTCGATTCTCCTGTCGGCGTTCCAGCTCTCGGCCGCGTCGGTGCCTTGGGCGGCGAGGGCGACGATCCGTCCGCCCTCGATGAGTACGTCGGCGTGGATCTCGTCGGACGCGGTGATGACCAGGCCGCCGTGAATGACAGTGCGACTCATGTGCCCCTCCTCGCGGTGGCGGAATGGGTCTACGCACGTAGACACGGTGCGTGGTGAAGAACGTAGAAGTGGGTTACCCACTGTGGCAATACCGCTGCTGCTAACCCGTGAAGACGTTTCTGTTTCCGGCCCGGCACACCCCACCGGCCCAACGGCCGGCCGGGCGGCGCGCTGCCCGCCGGGCGGATGGGCGCTCCGGCGGGCAGCTGGGTCAGGTCGCCGCTTGCAGGGCGTCGGCCAGGATCGCCGCGCCTTCCTCGGCCTCGGCGACGGTGAGCGACAGGGGCGGTGCGATCCGAAGGACGCTGGTGCTGTGACCGCCGCCCTTCCCGATGAGCAGTCCGCCCGCACGGGCCGCTTCGAGCACGGCGGCCGCGGCATCCGGGTGCGCCTCGTCGGTGCCGGGTCTCACCAGTTCGATGCCGATCATGAGGCCCCTACCCCGCACCTCGCGCACGGCCGCGCAGCCCGCGCCGACCGCCCGGATGCGCTCGATGAGCAGTCCGCCGACCCTGCGGGCGTTGCCCTGGAGGTCGTGCTCCAGGTGGTACGAGAGGTTGGCCAGGCCCGCCGCCATGGTGACCGGAGAGCCGCCGAACGTCGAAATGGAGTTGGCGTCCAGGCAGTTCATGACCTCGGCGCGGGCGACGACTCCGCCGATGGACATGCCGTTGCCGATGCCCTTGGCGAAGGTCAGGATGTCCGGCGGCCCGTTCTCGGCATGAGCCTGCCAGCCCCAGAAGTGCTCACCGGTGCGCCCCCAGCCGGTCTGCACCTCGTCGGAGATCCACAGGATGCCGTGCCGGTCGAGGACCTCTCGGAAGGCCGCGTACAGCCCGTCCGGCGGCGCGGTGAATCCGCCCACGCCCTGGATGGGCTCGGCGATCAGCGCCGCGGGTTCCCTGGTGTGCCCGAGCAGATCCTCCAGATCGGCCACGCACGCCTTGATGAACCGGTCGTCGCTCAGCTCCGCGTACGGTCCGCGGGTCCGGACCCCGCCGTGGACGTACAGGGTCTGGAGCGGGGACAGGCTGGTGGGCGACCAGGCCTGGTTGCCGGTGATGGACACCGCCGAGAACGACCTGCCGTGGTAGCTGTTGCGCATCGCCAGGATCTGGTTCGACCTGCGGTATGCGGTGGCGAGCAGCAGGGCGGTGTCGTTGGCCTCGGTGCCCGAGGTGGTGAAGAAGACCCGGGCGTCGGGGATGCCGGAGAGCGTCGCGATGCGCTCGGCGAGCTCCACCATCGGACGGTTGAGGTAGAGGGTGGAGGAGTGGATGATCCGGCCGGCCTGCTCGGTGACGGCCTTGGTCACCTCGGGCAGGGCGTGCGCGGTCATGGTGGTGAGGATGCCGCCGAAGAAGTCGAGGTAGCGGTTGCCGTCCGCGTCCCAGACGTGGCGCCCCTCGCCGTGGGTGATCTCCAGCGGCTGCCGGTAGTAGAGGGCGAGCCAGTCGGGGCTGACGGCCAGGTGCCGCTCGTGCAGTCCGGTCACGGCTCCACCAGCCCGTCGTACGCGTCCGGCCGGCGGTCCCGGTAGAACGCCCACTGCTGCCGGACTTCGTCGATGAGTCCGAAGTCGAGGTCGCGTACGAGGAGTTCCTCCGCCTTGTCGCTGGCGACCTCGCCGACGAACTGGCCTCGCGGGTCGACGAAGTAGCTCGTGCCGTAGAAGTCGTTGTCGCCGTACTCCTCCTGGCCGACGCGGTTGATCGCGGCGATGAAGTACTCGTTGGCGACGGCGGAGGCGGGCTGTTCCAGCTGCCACAGGTAGCTGGAGAGGCCGCGCGAGGTGGCCGACGGGTTGTAGACCAACTGGGCGCCGTTCAGACCGAGTTGGCGCCAGCCCTCGGGGAAGTGACGGTCGTAGCAGATGTAGACGCCGACCCTGCCGACGGCGGTGTCGAAGACCGGCCAGCCGGCGTTCCCGGGCTTGAAGTAGTACTTCTCCCAGAAGCCCTTGACCTGGGGGATGTGGTGCTTGCGGTACTTGCCGAGGTACGAGCCGTCGGCGTCGATCACCGCCGCGGTGTTGTAGTAGAAACCGGACTGTTCGAGCTCGAAGACCGGCACGACGATCACCATGCCCGTCTCCCGGGCCAGGTCCTGCATCCGCCGGACGGTCGGCCCGTCCGGGACGGCTTCCGCCCAGCGGTAGTGCTCGGGTTCCTGCACCTGGCAGAAGTACGGGGCGTTGAACACCTCCTGGAAGCCAATGATCTTGGCGCCCTGCCGAGCTGCCTCGCGAGCATGGTCCTCATGCTTGGCGATCATGGATTCGGTATCGCCGGTCCAGGTCGCCTGGACAAGTGCGGCGCGTACGACGTGGGACATGAGCTGCTCCTTCGACGCGGCGTCAGAGAGCCTCTACGCGGTTTCTACGCCCGTAGACACGATGCATAGGAGGAGAACGTAAGCCCCGTCACACAACGGGGCAAGACCATCGCCGTGAACCGGCGGAGTCGATCATGTTTCACACCCGAGCGGTCCACACCACTCCCGGCGGCGGCCGGTCCAGTGCGCGCAGGGTCCCGTAGGCGGCCTGGACGAAGGGCACGAGCGGGGTCGGGGCGGAGTTCGTCCACGCGACGAGTGCGGTACCGGAGCCGGGGAGGAAGCCCGCGAACGCGGTGAAACCCCGGGTCCCACCGGAGTGGTGGAGCAGTGCTCCGTCCGGGCGCGGCCGGAGGTTCCAGATGAGGCACAGCCGCGAACCGGTCCGCGGAACGCTCAGCCGGGGGCGCTGGACCTCGGCGAGCGCGGTGCGCAGCGCGGGGCTCGGAGCGGTGTCCGGGGCGACCAGCGCGGCGAGGACGTGGAGCAGGTCCCGGGCGCTGGACCGCACCGCGCCGGCGGCGGCCAGTCCGGGCATCAACAGGGCCGGACGCGCCCTGCCGTGCCAATGTCCGGTCGCCTGGGGCCGGTTGGGGTCGCAGTCGGTGTCTGTCAGGCCGAGGGGGTTGATGACACGCTCGGCCAGTAGTGCGGCGTAGTCGCTCCCGGCACCGCCCACGGCACGGGCGAGCACATGGCCCAGCAGGCCACCGCCGAAGTTGGAGTAGTGGACCCTGGAGCCGGGCCGGTGCCGGAGCCGGGTGCGGGCGAGCGACACGAGCAGGTCCGTCTCGGAGAAGCCCGCGTACGGGTTGCTGAACCATCCGCTGCGGACCGCGCGGGCGAGGAGCCCGGGCGGCAGTCGGGGCAGCCCGGAGGTGTGGGTGGCCAGGTGCAGAAGGGTCAGGGGCGGACCGGGAAGCCTGAACGGCAGGTAGCGGTCGGCGCGGTCGCCGTAGCTGACCTCGCCCCTGGCGGCCAGTTCGGCGAGCAGCAGGGCGGTGAACGTCTTGGTGAGCGAGCCCGTCTCGAAGCGGGTGTCCGCCCCGACCGGACCGTGGCAGAGCATCGCACGTTCGTCGCCGCGGAGCGCCGCCACCGCTGTGCCCGGCCCTTTGGCCGCGGCCAGCAGGGGTGGGAGGCAGTCGGCCAGGGGCGGTTCGGTCACCGCGGCCCCGCCGCCCGGGCCAGCGCGATGGATCCGGCGACGGCGGTGACGACGACGGTGTGCTGGTGGTCCGTGAAGCGCTGCTTCGGGTCGGCGTCCACCGGGTCGCTGTCACGGGGCACGAGTCCGTCCTCGTGCTGGAGCGCGGCCAGGGCCTCCCAGTCCTCCGGTGCGCAGTAGGGCTCCGGGAGCGAGGCGCCGACGATGAGCAGCTCCGCCACGAGGTCCCACTGGCCGACCTCGCGCCAGATGTCGATCCATACCGGCAGCCACGTGGTGACGTACGCGGCGAGTTCGGGTGGCAGTCCGTCCGGGTCCGCGCCCCAGTCGGTGAGGTGGAAGACGGTGTGGGTCATCGCGTAGGCGGTGATCCAGTTGATGGCCCAGGGTTCCGGCGTCGCACCGAGCCAGGTGGCACCGGCCAGAGCCGTCAGGTCCTCCGCCTGCTCCAGGCCGACGACGCGGGCGGCGTTGGCGACGGCGAGCCGGCGGTTGGGCAGCATCTCGACACTGTTCGCCGACCGCATGCGGGCCCGGTGGGCCAGCAGCTTGTCGAGGCCTTCGTGGCGGTATCCGCAGCGGACGAAGGGGGCGTACATCTCCAGCGGGTCCGTCATCAGGGTGTGGCGGAGCTGACGTTCGTAGATCATGTCGCCGCGCCGGAACTGCTCCCAGGTGAAGTCCATCAGGCTCTGGGCGGCGACCAGCCGGCCCGGTCCGGCGACGCCGTCGCGCAGGATGAGCGATGCGGCGAGGGTGGTCTCGCCCAGGGGTTTGTAGACGCTGTCGGGGTCGGCCATCGTCTCGGTGGTGTCGGGCGGCAGGCCGCCGAGTGCACGGTTCGCGTGCAGCCACGACAGGGCCCGGTCGGCCATGCTCCGGGCGGCCCGCGTCACGGGCTCGGGAATCGTCATGTGTGTGCCGCCTTCGGGACCGTACGGGGGCGCCGTTCGAGGAAATGGCGCACGATCTCCAGATCGAGGGCCGTGCGCGGGCCCGCCCCTCCCACGAGCCATGCGTGTTCCGCGGCGAGGGCCGGGTCCAGCGGCAGTTCCGTGCCGTCGTACCGCAGCCAGGCCAGCCAGCGGATGAGCCGTACGGCCGTAGGGAAGTCACGGCGCAGGATCGAGCGGCTGACGCCCCGGCTCAGCGCCAGGGCACCGCCGCGCGCCGCGTCGTGCACCGGTCCGTCGAGGCCGAGGGTGGCGAGCGGGGAGAGCTGGGCCATACGGACGGACCAGGTCTGCCAGTGCGCGGTGCCGGCGAGCTCCGCGTCGTCCGCGGGCGGGGGCGCGACGGCCCGGAGGGTGTCGTCCCCGGTGAGGCGGGCGAGGAGGTGCGCGGTCGCCCAGTCGCGGCGGGCGGCCGTTCTCTCTTCGATGGCATCGGAGGCCGGGAAGGACTCGAAGGCCTTGGCCACGATGGCTGCGTCCTGCGCCGGGAGCGGATGGCCCGCCAGGAGCTGGGGGCTGAGGGCATCGGCCCCGAGCACCCGGACGGCCGCGAGGGCCGCCAGGGTGTCAGGGGCGTCGTCGACGTACCGCGCCAGCTGGACAGCGTCCCCGGTGCCCGTGAGGGCACCGAGGACGCTGCCTGCCAGGGCATCAGTCGCCGCGGCGAATGCTGACCGGTAACTCACTTGCCCCGGGGCTCCTTCGGCTCCTTCGGAGACAGGAGCAGGAGCGCGAGCAGGAAGCCCGCGGCTTCCGGGGTGTAGAGCGGGGCGTCACTGACGGCGGCCTCGGGCTCCACCATCAGCGCGCCGAGCGCCGTGGTCTCGGTCGTCGTTGCGGTGAGAGTGATTTCCTGGGCAAGCATGGTGCCTCCTCATCACTGGGACATGCGGAGGCATATCCCTTTTGCGGGGATATGCCTCGACCGAGCCTAAAGGCTGGAATGAGATTTCTCTCCGCAAGGCCGGACTCATGGGGATCTTGCACCGGAGCGCCCTCCAGTTCGTAGCCTCCGGTAACCATCCGAGGGAAGGGATACCTTGCGTCGCCACTGTTCGGCAGGACCGGACACCAGGTCAGCGCAAAGGGCGTCCCGAAGTCCGCCCTTACCGTGTCGGTACTGGCCCGTCACCCGCACACGGATGCCTTCCCGGCAGCCATGGCACAGCCCGAGAATCCGTAGGACCGCGTGCACGGGGCCGTGTCAGAGTCCTCGCATGTCCAACGGCATCTCCTACCCCGTCTTCCGTACGCCCGACCGAGCCCTGGCACTGAGGGTGGCTCAACAGATGGTGGCGTTTGGTGTCCAGTCGTTCTCCGACGTGTCGGTGGAGGCGCAGGTGCCTACCCTGACCGAGGCGAGGCGGATCCGTGATGCCCTCCCCGAGGCGGGTTTCACGAGCTGGACGGCACCCGTCGATCCTTTGCCGGGAGTCCTGGACCTGTTCGGGGGAGTTCCTGCCCGTGAGCTTCCGGACGACCTGGCCCGCGTGGAGGAATTCCTGCCCTTCGCTGTCCACCTGCAGGAACAGCCAGTGGGAAGCATCGAAGATCACTTCGCCTCAGCGGTCAGCCCACATCCGGCCAGGATCCACTGGGACTGCCTGGTGTGGCCGGCAGCGCCGGAACGCGATGTGTACGGCGAGGGCACACACGCCGAGGTGACGCTCCTGCTCAACTGCGACTCCGTCGAGCTCGACGTCCGCGCGGACACGCATAGCGTCCTGGTCCACGTCCGTCGGCGTAGTGATGGCGACGATGAGCGCTTGGCGGGGTGGCTCGCCGAACAGATCGGACAAAGGGTCATCGGGCCCCCGCAGGGCTGAGGCCAAGGGGTTTCGCTCTCATTTACCTGGCCGCCGAACGACGTGAACGCGCCCGTATCCGCAGCGTGAGCACACTTCCTACCCCGACGCAGTTCCCTGTGAAAGGCTGGGAGGATGATGGGTGGGGCGTCCGAGAACCCAGAACTCTGGGCATTCCTGGAGTCGTTGCACTGGGGCAATGTGCTTTCCGGCACGGTCTCAGCGATCGAACGGTTCGGTGTGTTCGTTGCGCTGGACGACGGACCCGCCCATCCGGTCTTTCCCGGCGTCGGGTTCATCTCCTTCGCCGAACTGTCCTGGCGACGCTTCGAGGAAGCCTCCGACGTGGTGACGGTTGGACAGCGCGTCTCATGCGGGTTCCTCCAGTTCGACACGTGGAACCTGGAAGCCAGACTGTCCTTGAAGGCCACACAGCCGGACCCCTTTGAGGTATTCGCCGACACCATCGCGGTGGGGCAGAAACTGTCCGGCCAGGTCACCAAGCTGATCCCGTTCGGTGTCTTCGTCCAGGTCGCCGACGGAATTGAGGGACTGGTTCACCTACGGGAGCTCGCCTGGACACCGGTGGAGACTCCATCAGATGTCGTCCAGGTCGGCGACGAGATCACGGTGGTCGTCACCGAGGTCGACCGGGAACGACGCAGGCTGGCCCTCTCCCGACGGCAAGGCTCATCGGCCGGCCTGTGATGCGCAGCGTTCCTGCGGCAGTTCCCTTGCGCGAGTGTTCCTGCACGTCTGCTGGGCCGCCCTGCGCATCCGTACGGGCCTCAGGACATGCTTCCCCGGCACACTGTCCCCGGGGCAGGGGTGCGGCCCGTGCGGAGGTACTGGTCGACCGTCTTCGTGACGCAGCGGTTCTGCGGGTATGTGCCGTGGCCCTCCTCCTCGGCCGTCAGGAGCACGCCGACACCGTCGCCCAGGGCGCGGGCCATATGGCGGGCGCCGGGGTACGGGGTAGTCGGGTCGCCGGTGCCGCCGACCACCAGGACGGGGGCCGCACCGTCGGCGTTCACCTGGAGCGTGGCGCGCTCGCCGTCGAACGGCCAGTCGTAACAGAGGTAGATGCCGGTGGACCAGGCCGCGCCGAAGACGGGTGAGGCGGCTTTGATGCGAGCCTCGTCCCTGTCGAGGCGTTCGAAGCCGGGGCGCAGGCTGGAGTCCGCGCAGGTGATCGCGATCAGGGCGGCGCGGCCGTTGTCGCGTGGGGTCGCCGCGCGGTCGGCGGAGCCGGTGTCGTCCGCGCCCTTGCTCAGCGGACGGCCGTCGTTGTGGTCGATCAGCGCGGTGAGGCCCTTGGCGAGCGGCGACCAGCCGTCCGTGCCGGAGTCGAGATGGTCGCTGACGGCGTGCGCGAGGTCGTCGGCGTCGAGGTTCCTTCCGTCGCCGGCCGGGGCGGGCTTCTTCTCCAGGCGGTCGGCCAGGCGCGCCATGCGTCGCGCGGCCTCCTCGGGCCCGTCGCCGGTCGGGCAGTTGCGGATACGGGCCGCGCAGTGCGCAGCGAACCGGTCGAACGCCGCCTGGACCGCCTTGACCTGCGACACCTGCTCCTCGTCGAGGTCCTCGGTCGGATCGACGGACGCTTCGAGGACGAGCCGCCCGACGTGCGCCGGGTACAGGTGGGCGTAGACCGCGCCGAGCGCCGTTCCGTACGAGACCCCGAAGTAGTGCAGCCGCTCGTCGCCGAGGAGGTAGCGCATCAGGTCGAGGTCGCGCGCGGTGTGCGAGGTGCCGATGTACGGGAGGAGCGCCCCGGAGTGCTCGGCACAGGCGTCGGCCTCGTCGTAGCCGGTGTCGTCTGCGGTCTTACCGCAGCGCACGGGGAGGGTCGCCCCAACGCCGCGCGGGTCGAAGGAGATCAGGTCGTAGCGGTCGAGGAGCGGCTTGTACTGGTTGAGGCGTTCGGGCAGCCCGCTCACACCGGACACGCCGGGGCCGCCGAAGTTGAGGACGAGCGAGCCGATGCGCCGGGCGTTCGGACCGGTGGCCTTGCGGCGGATCAGGGCGACGTCGATCGTCCTGCCGTCCGGTTTCCGGTAGTCGAGGGGGGCCTTCATGGCGGCGCAGTCGTAGCCCGTGCGCGCGGTGGGCGGCGAGGTGCAGCGGGACCAGCGCAGGTGCTGGCCGGTGGTGAGCGCGGTGGTCAGGCCGGCGGGCGGGTTGTTCGCGGTGAACTCCGTACGCGGCTCCGCGCTCCGGCCGCGAGCGTCGTGCTGGAGCCAGGCGCCGACGGCCCCGATCGCGACGAGGACGACCCCGGCGATGATGCGCGCGCCGGCCGAGAGGCCCGGTGTGCTGCTTCGTATCGGATGTGCGTCACTCATCGAGTTCCCCGCCGCTCCCGCCCCTGGACGCCTGCCCCGTGCCCGCATGCCCGTACCCGTGATCGCCCGATCGTCGAATGAGTGCAGGGTACAAGCCACCTCCGACAGTCACGGATCCCCAACCCGGTGAAGACTCCGCTGTCGGCCCGAACACCGCGCTCCTCAGCGCGCCTGACGTGCCGTCAGTTCAGGAACATCTCGGTCAGCCAGGCCCTTCCTGATTCACTGGAATCATCGAAGGCCGAGCGCAGCCCTCTGCGGATGACCAGCGAGCGAAAAGGGCGAGGAATCTCGCTGGGGATCGGAATCCTGTGGCAGGTATCCGAAACCGTCTCGATGCGCGACCACGGCCCCTCTCCTCCATGGTCACCACCTCCCTGCGGCAGCGGCAGCCCACCACGGGCGAGGGCGTGAATCTCCTCCATGCCGGCGAGGAGCAGTGCATGGGCGGTCTGTTCCGGAGTCCTCTGTACGGGCACGCGCCACAGGCCGGCCTTCAGCGCCGCGTCGCCGGCACGCAACAATTCACCGAGTTGCCCGTCACCGCACTCCGGGGTGGACCGCCGATCGCTTGAGTACCACTCACTCGAATGAATATGGCCGAGGTCCTCCGCGCACCACTGGATCCATTGACGACCACCGGCTTCGGACTCTTCCCAGGCAGTTGCCACCAACGCTGCCGCTCCGCCCGGAATTCGGCTTTCACCGGAAGCAACCCAGGTGAGGAAGTGATGCACACGAGCAACCTCTGCGATCAACGCGCCCGCGACCTCGAACCCTGGCGCACAGCCGAGCTTTTCCGCTTCCTCGCTCCCGATTCCGTACCGCGCCAGCACCCGCACCTGCGAGAACCCGCGGCGTCGCAGACGAGACAGCACCTGGCGACAATTCCCTTCCAACGGGGACACGTCGGCCCCTCCCTCCAGGGCCTCAACCCGAATCCCAGGATGGTCGAGGAGCGCGGCGATGTCTCCGGCTTGCGAGGTGCACCCGGGACAACGGTCCCGGGTGCGGTCTACGGTGATGCGATGCCCGCCACCCGCAGGGCGTGGACCAGGTCCCACTCCCGCGCCGCGGACACCTCCCGGGCGGCGGCGAGCAGTTGAGGAACGAGGTGGCTCGGGCCGCCTTCCGCGATCAGCGCGGCGTCCTGTGCCGTCCGTACGCGTACGAAGGCGCCCAGCAGGGCCCGTGCCTCGGATTTCAGGCCGGCCCGGTCGAGGGCGACCACGGCGTCGGCGATCTCCGCAGCGGGCCGGGCCACGCCCTGCCGGAGCAGCTGGCCGCAGTCCTCGGCGCGGCCCGCCGCTGCCAACGCGCCTGCCGCTGCGGCGAGTTCGGCAGGTGGCTGGGAGGACACCTCCCACAGCAGGGTGCCCCAGTCGGCGGCCAGACCGGCCCGGTACAGGGCTTCGGCGAGTACGGGCAGATGCCCGGCCGGCCAGGCCGCCGCCTCGCAGAGCACCACATGCGCCTCGCCGCTGCGGCCCTCCGCGCGCAGCCGTACGAGCTGGGCGACGGCCTCGTCGGCGACGCGGCGGGCGGCCGGGTCGGGGGCGGCCTGCGGCGCCGACGCGGCCGGGTCCTCCGCGGGAGCGCCGCCGAAGCGGGCGCCGCGCGGTACGGCGGTGGCCCGTGAGGGCTCGGGCAGCACGGGAACGGCGGACGGGGCGGGGGCCGCTTCCGTATCGTCCTCCAGCTCCAGGCCGGCGAACCGGGCTCCGCGCGGCTTCTTGCGCTTGGGGGCGGGCCGCGCCTCCGGCTCGGGGCCGGTGCCCTGGGATCGCGTACCGGACGGGCGGCGGGGTTCGGGAATCAGGGGCGTACTCGCGGCGTGTTCCGCTTCCGGTGTGCGCCCGTCGCCGTCCGCACGGAACCAGTGGTCGGGCACGGTGCTCTCCACGGCTGCCAGCCGGTTGCGGAGTTCCGCGCAGCGGGCCGTGGCGCGGGCATGGTCGTCGCGCGCCCAGGCCAGGGCGTCAGGCTCCACACCCGGCGCGTGCGCCCTGTCGCCCCCGGACACCCGCAACTGCTGTGCGGCACGGGCCTGTTCCCTGAGCATGAGCCCAAGGCGGTCGACGAGGGCCTGCCGTCCGCCCGGCCGCCGGTCGTGCGCACCGGCGGAGGCGGTGTACAGCGCGGCGGCCCGTACGGATTCCTGCGCGGCGACTTCGTTGCCACGGGCCACGGCGAGGTCCTGGAGGAGTGATTCGACCACGTCCCAGGGGGGCACCTCCACGCCGTCGAAGCAGGCGCGCATGCCCTCCGGATCGCGCCCGCAGAAGACCCCGTACCAGCCCTGCCCCGGATCGAGCAGGGCCGCAAGACCTCTTAAGTACTGTGCGAAATTCCTTACGTCCCACGCATGTTGATGCACTGTCACCGTCGCCCTCACCGACTGCCGACTGGAACATTCCAGTCCGCTGGCATTCGATCGCAGGCGTGTTACAGGCGGGCTACGCGAGCTTTTCGGGCGTGGTGCGTCCGGAGCGCGGGACGGGTGGCGCACGCCCCTCAGAAGGTGACGGCGATCCCGGTGTGGGGGCGCTTTCCGAGCCGAAAGACCATGGCGGGCCAGTCCACGATCCAGAACTTCCAGGTGTACTTGCGGGCCAGCAGCTTGCGCACCCCCGCCATCTCCGTCCCGTCGAGGAGGCGCGCGGTCCCTTCGGCGCTCGGCGCGCCCTCGGCGATCCGGCCGCGGACGTCGCACACGGTGACGACGACCCGGGGGTCGTTGCGCAGCCGCTTCACCTTCCACGAATCGCTTCGCGTCCAGACGTACAGGACGTCGCCGTCCGCCGCGGCCCAGACGGGCGTGGCGACGGGCGTGCCGTCCTTCCGGTACGTGGTCAGGCTGACGTACTCGCTGCGGGCGAAGTCCTGGAGAGTCACGGGCGTGACCCTACTCCGCCCTACGCCGTGAGCGGCAGCGACCCCGCTGCGGGCAGCGCCCCTGGGAGCGGTCCGGACGCGGGTACGGGCCGGGACACCGTCAGCGGTCCGGCCACCGGATCCGGCTCGGGTGCGCACCGCGCCATCACGTCGTCCATCGACAGCCCGAGAACGCCCGCCACCGCCGCCACGGTGAAGAAGGCGGGGGTGGGGGCCCGGCCCGTCTCGATCTTGCGGAGCGTCTCGGCCGAGATTCCGGCGCTCGCGGCGACCGCGACCATGCTGCGTCCGCCGCGCGCCTCGCGCAGCAGCTCGCCGAGCCGCTCGCCGCGGCGTCGCTCTTCGGGGGTCAGGGGTGTCCGTACCATGCCGTCATTGTAATACCGCTTCGACCGGTATAGTAATTGGCATGGTGCAGCTCAAGACAGACACACATATCGAAGCCATGCGTGAGGCCGGCCGGGTCGTCGCGCAGGTGCTCACTTCCGTACAGAAGGCGGCCGTGGTCGGCGTATCGCTGCGCGAGCTCGATGCGACCGCGCACGAGATCCTGCGGGAGGCGGGGGCCACCTCGCCGTTCCTCAACTACCGTCCGCACTTCGCCCCCACCCCGTTCCCCGGCGTGATCTGCGCGTCCGTCAACGACGCGATCGTGCACGGCATCCCGACCGACTACCGGCTCCGCGACGGCGATCTGGTGAGCATCGACGCGGGCGCGACGCTGAACGGCTGGGTCGGCGACTCGGCGGTCAGCTTCACCGTCGGCCGTGCCCGCCCCGCCGACACCCGGCTGATCGACACGGCCTTCGCGGCCCTGGACGCCGGCATCGCGGCGGCGCGCGTCGGCAACCGGATCGGCGACATCGCCCACGCGATCGGCACCGTGTGCCGGGACGCCGGCTACGGCATCATGGAGGACTTCGGCGGCCACGGTGTGGGCCGGACGATGCACGAGGACCCGTCCGTGCCGAACGAGGGGCCGGCAGGCCGCGGCATGCCGTTGCGGCACGGGATGGTGATCGCCATCGAACCGATGCTGATCGGCAGCGGCCGCGACGACTTCCGTCCGGACCCGGACGGCTGGACCCTCCGCACGACCGACGGCAGCCGGGCCGCCCACGCCGAGCACACGGTGGCCATCACGGACAGCGGCCCCAGGATCCTGACGGCGCTCTGAGCGTCGGCCGGCCGCGGGACCGCGAGCCGGACCTCCGCGTCAGGCCCCGTCGGCGACGAACTTCCGGGCCAGCTCCCGGCCGGCGGTGACGGCCGCTTCGGGGCTCTCGATCGGCGACACCCGGGAGTTCTTGAACAGGATGTAGGTGACGCCGGACGCGGTGCCGCCGGTCTTCGGGTCGGGATCGATACCGAGTGCCTCCGCGGCGGCGTACGACGCCTCGCCGATGATCCCGGTGGGACCGGTGTCCCCGACGACGGCGTACTGGACCTTTCCGCGGTAGATGACGGCGGCCACGCCGCCGCCCGCGATCTGGGAGCTGGTGTAGTTCCAGATCGGGCCGGGGCCGGGCACGACGACGTACGGCAGCCGGGCGGAGTCCAGGGGCTTGCCGTCCGAGGTCTGGAACGCCGTGTCGGGCAGGAAGGAGGGGTCGGTCTTCCTGCTGCAGGCGGCGGTGACCCGGCCGTCGCAGTCGATGTCCATGTCCGCCTCCCAGAACACGGCTCCCTTCGTCCCGCACACCGGCACCTTCGCCGGCCCGCCCTGGTCCGTTCGGTACTTCCCGTGCGAGATCGGGGTGCAGGTCTTCACCCGCGCCAGCAGCTCGGCAGCGCTCACCGCGTCCGTCCCGGTCTCCCCGCCGTGGCCGCCGGCGACGGCGGGGAGAGCCGCGGCCGGAAAGGCCGCGGCGGCGAGCAGAGCGGCACCTGAGACGACGGAGGGAACGAGCATTCGTGTACGCACCGTGGGGGATGCCCTTTCACTGGACGCGAAGGAGCCCGGTGGGCCCTTCCTTGCCGACGCGGCCGGGTCGGCCCCGTCCGCGTCACACCTCGGGGCCGGTACGACGCGGTTGAGCGCGTCGTACCGGCCCCGAGGGCACTGCTACTGCCGATCGGTCATGAACGTCCGCTCGGATGCACCACCATGGCCGAGCCGCCGCCCCGCCGCACCTTTTCCGCAGCTGCGAGCCAGCGCCCGTCGGGCAGCCGCTGGACGCCCGTGGCCGCCCCGATCTCCGGGTTCAGCCGGAAGACGTGGCCGAGCGATTCCAGCTCCCCGCGCACCCTGCTGTCCCACAGCCCTGGTTCGATCTCGGTCGTGGCCGAGTTGCGCTGACTGGCACGGGGCGCCGCGATCGCTTCGACGAGCGGCAGCCCCCGGTCCACGTGCCCGGTCAGCGACTGCAGCACGGTGGTGATGATCGTCGCACCGCCCGGCGATCCCAGGGCCAGTACGGGCTTGCCGTGCTCCAGCACGATGGTCGGCGAGATCGACGACCGCGGGCGCTTGCCCGGCCCGGGAAGGTTCGGGTCGTGGACCGCCGGGCCGGCGGGCGCGAAGGAGAAGTCCGTCAGTTCGTTGTTGAGCAGGAAGCCGCGCCCCGGCACCGTGATGCCGCTGCCGCCCGTCGATTCGATGGTCAGTGTGTACGCCACGACATTGCCCCACCGGTCGGCGGCGGTCAGATGCGTCGTGTTCTCACCCTCGAACGTCGTCGGGGCCGCGGCGTCCCCGGCGGCGCACGGGACGGGGTTACGGGGGTCGCCCGGCGCGAGCGGGCTGGTGAGCACGGCGTCGTCCTTGATCAGGCACTCGCGCGAGTCGGCGAAGCGCTGGCTGAGCAGCTCCCGTGTCGGCACGTCCTCGAACGCGGGATCGCCGAGCCAGCGCCCCCGGTCGGCGAAGGCGATCCTGCTCGCCTCGATGAGCCGGTGCAGGTACTGCGCCTGGCTCGCCTTCGAAAGGTCCGTAGACTCAAGGATGTTGAGCGCCTCGCCCACGCTCGTACCACCGGACGAGGAGGGCGCGATGCCGTAGACGTCGAGGCCGCGGTAGCCGATCTTGGTGGGGGCCTGGCGCAGGGCGCGGTACGACTTCAGGTCCTCCGCCGTCAGATCCCCCGGACGGACCACGCGGGTGGCGGCCGGGTCGACGGGGGGCTTGCGTACCGTCTCCACGATGTCCTCGGCCAGCCCGCCGCGGTACAGCTCGTCGATGCCTTCGCGGCCCAACGTCTCGTACGTACGCGCGAGATCGGGGTTCTTGAACACCGATCCGACCACGGGCAGCTGTCCGTCGGGCAGGAAGAGCTCCGCGGACGCGGGGAAGTCGGCGAACCGCGCCTGGTTCGCCGCGGTCTGTGAGCGGAAGGTCGCGTCCACGACGAATCCGTCGCGGGCGAGGCGCTCGGCCGGCTTCAGCAGGTGCCGCAGCGGCTTGCTGCCCCAGGCGTCCAGGGCCTTCTCCCAGGTGGCCGGGGTGCCGGGGGTACCGACTCCGAGGCCGCTGGTGACGGCGTCGCTGAACGGGATCGGCTTCCCGTTCTCCAGGAAGAGCGAGGAGTCCGCGCTGCGCGGCGCGGTCTCACGGCCGTCGATGGTCCGCACGGTGCGCTTCTCGGCGTCGTACAGGACGAAGTAGCCTCCGCCGCCGATGCCCGCCGAGTAGGGCTCGGTGACACCCAGCGCCGCCGCGGTCGCCACGGCCGCGTCGACCGCGTTGCCCCCCTTGCGGAGCACCTCGATCCCGGCCGCCGAGGCGTCCGCGTCGACGCTCGCCACCGCTCCCCCGTATCCCACCGCGACAGGCGACTTGGGTGGTGGTCCGGACGGTTCCGATGCCGCCGGCGCCGCGGCACCCAGCGAACCGATGACAGCGATGACGCTCAAGAACGACACATTCCGGCCGACGGAACGACGCATCCGTACCTCCAGTGAAGGATCGTCCGCGCAGGGTAACGCCGCCCCGCCCGGATCCACAGGACCGCCTCGGACACGGACTCGGACGACCGCTAATATGCCCGCCCATGACTGACGACGTGCGCAACATCGTGCTGGGTCTCATAGCCGCGGGGCTCAGCGCCTCCCTGGGCTGGATCGCCCGTACCTACCTGTGGCGGCGCAGACTCCGCCGAAAGCAGGCCTTCTTCGGACTGCCCGGGAACTCCGAGTGCATGCTCGTGGTGAATCGTGAGGCCGGCGGCGACGGCGCTGTCCACCGTCACGACGTCTTCGCCCTGCTCGAACTCTCGGCGCTGATCAAGGACTGCCAGGCCCATGCGCAGATCGTGTCCCACGACGTGACCCAGCAAGGGTTCGGTGAGCGTACGGAGTTCTGTGTCGGCGGCCCGGTGTCGAACCGGCGGATGGCCGCCCACCTGCAGTCCCTGCTGCCCGGCGTGAAGGTCAACACGGATCCCGAGCCCGGTCCGGACCGCGCCGCCTTCCAGGTGGGATCGGAACGCTACCGCCTGGAGTCCGGCGTCGCCGAGCACGTCCTGCTCGCGCGACTGACGGGTGGTCAGGACGCCCGTCCCGTCTTCCTGTTCTGCGGACAGCGCGCCATCACCAATCAGGCGGCCTCGCGTTACCTCGCCCGCAACTACGAGAAGCTCCAGCGCAAGCACCGTAACAACAGCTTCGTCCTGCTGCTGAAGGTGGTCAACACCCATGCGTACGGGCCCGATGTGGTGGAGCTCATCGGCGATGTGACGCGCACCGCGCAGGCCCCGCTCCCCGTCGCACCCCCCGCCTCGCACCGGGCGACCGACTGAGGCCCGCTCAGACGACGGTGCCCGTGAGGTCGGCCTCAGCCTTGCGCATGGCGGCGCGCAGCAGGGATGCGCCCGTGGGGGTGAGGGTGTGCAGCACGGTCGGGCCGTTCCGAACGGTGGTGACGAGTCCCGCGTCGCGCAACGCGGTGGCGTGCCTGCTGGCGGCGGAGGCCGAAACTCCGGCCGCACGGGCGATCTCGCCGGTCGTGGCACCGGCGGACGCGGCGCGCAGGGCGACCGCTCGGGCACGTCCGAGCACATTGGTCAGGGACTGCTCGGGAGCGCTGCCGGCCACGGAGCGGACCTCGGGCTCGTGGAGCAGCGAGTACCAGACCACGGGCGGCAGTCCCGGGTCGGCGAAGGCAACCGGCTCGCCCCAGTTGAAGTACGAAGGGACGAGAGTGAGCCCACGGCCGTTCAGGTGCAGGTCCCGGTCATCGGCCTGCCTCGGGTACGCGACCTCCAGGACGGGCGGGCGCCAGCGCAGCATGGGCCCCAGCCCCGAGAGCATGCCCTCCACTCCGCCGTCGAGAAACCCACGGCAGCGTGCCGCCCGCTCGGCCTCGACACGCGCACGCACCTGCTCCTTGTGGGGGGCGACGACGACCTCGTAGTACGCGCGCAGCACCCCCACGAACTCCTTGCGCGCTTCCAGTCCGGTCAGTTGCCCGGCCCACGCGGGTGCTCCGACGATCCGGTCGAGGATGGCCATCTCCGCCATGACCCGTTGCCCGGACGTGGCCAGAATCGACTCCAGTCCCACATCCAGTCCGTCCAACGCCCCGACCGGGGTGAGGAAATCCGGATAGTACGCGGCCCTCGGATACAAGGGCAGCAGAACACTTCGCAGGGCGCGCTCCAGCCCCTTCTCCCGCAGTTGTTGCCGTGTCGTGCGGTACCACCCGTCGAAGGCCCACCTTCCCCTCCGGGTCTGGAACCGGTGCAGGCTCGCGGCGATCTCGAAGAGCGGATCGGGAGCGGAGGCGAGCCGGGTCCTCGCGAGATCCACATCGGTGAAGTGAATGCGGAGCATGTCGTTCCCCCAGTTGAGTTCGGCTCTTGCTCTACAGCGCACCAGTGTTTCGTTCGGCGCGGGATCCGCCGGACGATCGTAGGTAGCTGGAATCAAGAGACGATAAACAGGGGTTCAACGAGATTGCCGCGCCTGCTCATTGGCGCCTGCACGTGGACGACGCGGGTTTCGGGTACAGCCGGTGGTGCGCCGGAAGCGACGAGCGCGCCTGCCTCACCTCCCCCGTGAGGAGGTGAGGCAGGCAGCTACGGATCAGCCGCCGACGGAGCCGGCGAACTTCGCGAACGCGGTCCTGGTGCCCGGACCGGCGATGCCGTCGATCGGACCCGTGTAGCCCCAGAGGTCCTTCAGGTACCGCTGCAGCGCCTTGATCGTGTGGGGGCCTGCGATCCCGTCGATCGCGTCTTCGTAGTCCCAGTTCGTCCGCAGGTGGCGCTGCAGCGCCTTCCAACTGTTCGTGCCCAACAGCCCGTCGATGGGGCCGGTGTAGCTGTAGTGCATGGACAGCCACCACTGGAGGTTCTCGGCCTGCGCGCCGGTCAGGCCGAGGTTGTTCGTCGCGAGGGCGCCGAAGGCCTGGGCGCTCACCGCCGGCTGGGTCGCTGGTGCGGAGGCCGCGAAGCTGGTGCCGGCACCCGCGAGTGTCCCGACTGCCAACCCGGCAACAGCGGTGACACTGACGATCGACCTCGTCACCACGCTCGGTCGCATGCGTTCTTCCCTTCGTTCGTTCGGTCGTCTGCGGCTGGCTGAACGGGAGCGCGCCTGCCTCACCTCCCCCGTGAAGAGGTGAGGCAGGCGCGTACGGATCAGCCGTGGATGTCGGCGAACTTCGCGAACGCGGCCCTGGTGACGTCCCCGGCGATGCCGTCGATCGGACCGTTGTAGCCGTGGTCCCGCAGCATGCGCTGCAGCGCCTTGATCGTGTTGGGGCCGGGGATCCCGTCGATCGAGTCCTTGTATTCCCAGTCCTCCGCCAAGTGGCGCTGCATCGCCTTCCAGCTGTTGGTGCCCAGCAGTCCGTCGATGGAACCGGTGTACTCATGGTTCCACCGCAGCCAGAGCTGGACGTCCTTGGCCTGCCTGCTGGTCAGGCCGAGGTTGTTCGTCGCGAGGGCGCCGAAGGCCTGGGCGCTCAGCGCCGGCTGGGTCGCTGGTGCGGAGGCCGCGAAGCTGGTGCCGGCACCGGCGAGGGTCCCGATCGCCAGCCCGGCCACGGCGGTGGCGCTGACGATCGACCTCGTCATGAGGCTCGGTCGCATGCGTTCTCCCCTTCGTTTCGTTCGTTCGGTCGATCGGTGACGTGAGCGCGGATCAGCCGATGAAGTTGGCCCAGTTCGACCACGCGGCCCTGGTGCCCGGCCCGGCGATGCCGTCGATCGGACCCGTGTACTGGGAGTGCTCACTCAGGAACCGTTGCAGCGCCTTGATCGTGTTGGGGCCGGGGATCCCGTCGATCGAGTCGTTGTAGTCCCACTGCGCCGCCAGGTAGTTCTGCATCGCCTTCCAGCTGTTGGTTCCCAGCAGTCCGTCGATGTCTCCGGTGTAGCCCCAGCCCGTCAGCCAGCGCTGGATGCCCTTCGCCTGCTTGCTGGTGAGGCCGAGGTTGTTCGTCGCGAGGGTGCCGAAGGCCTCGGCGCTCACCGCCGGCGGGGCCGCCGGTGCGGAGGCCGCGAAACTGGTCCCGGCACCCGCGAGGGTCCCGATCGCCAGCCCGGCCACGGCGGTGGCGCTGACGATCGACCTCGTCATGACGTTCGGTCGCATACGTTCTTCCTTTCGTTCGTTCGGTTCATCGGTGACGGGAGCGACACCGTCAGGGCGCTCGGAACGCCCGTGACGGAACGCTGCCGGGTGGGACGGCGGGACGGTGTCACCCGTGTGACCTGGGCGTCTCACCGCTTTCCGGGACCGGGACGGGACAGGCTTGATGGTCATGCCGATTCCTTTCGACGCGGATTTCGGACCGGGTGGACGGCGACGGTGGCGGAGCGGGGGCGGCTTCCCGGCAGTCCGGACGGCCAGGTGCTGACCGCACCGGGGTCGGCGGCGTCCGGGGCGCCCCACCGGGCGGTGCGCTCGCCGGGGTGCTGGATGTTCACGAAGAGCGTCTGTCCGTCAGGGGTGGCGGTGACTCCGGTGACCTCGGCGCCGCGCGGGGCGGTGAGGAGGCGGCGAACCTTCCTGGTCGTGGGATCGGCGGCCAGCAGGGCGTTGTTCCCGGCGGCCCGGTAGGCGGCCGCCGTGCCGTTCAGGGCGTGGCCGGAGACACCGGTGGAGATCCAGAGCGTTCCGTCCGCGCCGAACCAGAGGCCCTTGGGAGCGGCGAACGCGCCGTCGGCGGACAGGTCCGGGTCACCGGCGACGAGGAACTCCTCCCAGCGGAAGGAGGGTGTCGTACCGTCGTCCGCCTCCTCGCGCCAGCGGATGACGCGCCCGTAGGGATCGGCGCCACGCGCGCACGCCCCTGCCGCCGTGTCGTCCCCGGTCCCGCCCGAACACGGGAAGCCACCCGTGCTGTTGGCCAGGGCCAGGTACACCTCGCCGTCGAGGGGGCTCACCGCAACTCGCTCGGGCCGGGCGAGGGGAGTGGCTCCGAGGGCGTCCGCTGCCATCCTGGCCCGCACCAGGACGTCTGCCTGGTCGTACCAGCCCTTGTCACGGGTCAGCGGGCCGTGCCCGTGTCGGAGCGGCAGCCACCGGCCGACGCCGTCGGGGGAGATCCTCGCCGCGTAGAGCGTGCCGTGGTCCAGCGGGCTCCTGCCCCGGTCGCGCAGCCGGCGCCAGCTGTCCGCGCTCACGTACTTGTAGAGGTACTCGCCGTCCTCGGAGTCAGTGCTGTAGACCACGAGGCGTCCGGCGGCCTCGGTCACAGTGGCGCCGCCGTGCATGAAGCGTCCGAGCGCGGTCCGCTTGACCGGGACGGCGGACGGATCGCGGGGGTCCAGCTCCACGATCCAGCCGAACCCGTCCGGTCTCGCCTCACGAGCGGCGAGGTCGAATCGCGGGTCGGCACGGTGCCAGGGGTGGCCGAAGCCGTCGGCGGACAAGCCGTACCTGACGTGCTCCTCGCCGCGTCGCCAGTCGGGCTCGTCGGTGCCGAAGACGGCGTTGAAGTTCTCCTCCGCCGCCAAGTAGGTACCCCAGGGAGTGATGCCCTGGCCGCCGCAGGCCAGCACGCCTCGTGACCTGCCGTCGACCTTCACGGGACCGGAGAACCGGACCGGTGAGTCGCCCGTGATCCTCCGGTTGTACGCCGAATCCACGGCCTTCCACACGCCTCCGGACTCGCGTACCTCCAGCACCGTGAGGCCCTGCGCGGCGACCGCCTTGTCGGCACCGCCGCCGAGCAGTTCGGGGTCGGTCGCCTCGTGGCTGATCACCAGAAGACCGCGGCGGTTCCCCGTGGCGCCGTCACCCAGGGGAAAGAACTGGACGCCGTGATGGTGGCTGCCGACCTGCTGTGCCTGCTCGGCCGCCGTACCGCTCCCGTCCGCCCGCCACGGTGGCCCGGCCGCGCGTACGGGCTGCCCCCAGGGGGCGAGCACGTCGGCGGTGCAACCGGCGGGAACCGTGACGGCATCCGCTTCGCCGGCCGCCACCGCGGTGAAGGACGACATCCACCGGGGCGCCGCACCGGACCGCCCGGCGGACGCGCCCGCGGCCGTCGGCAGGGCGGCGGCCCCCGAAGTCCCCAGGCCGAGGAGACCGGCGGCGGCCAGGACTCCGCCCGTGACAACGCGCCTTCGGGACAGCCCTGTTGCCCGGTCGTCCGTGGAGCCTGTGGTGTCCGCGGCGCCCGTCGCATCGTCCCGCATCAGAACCTCCCCTGGTTGAGCGCGGTCTGCAGGGCCTTGGTGGTTCCCGAGCCCCAGTCGCCGTCCACGGTCAGGCCGGCGCCGATCATCTTGTTGAGGTGACCCTGCAGGGCCTTCACCGAGGCCGGACCGAAATCGCCGTCCACGACCAGGCCGGCATCGGCCCAGGTGTTGAGGTGCTGCTGCAGGGCGCGCTTGGAATCCGGCCCCCAGGAGCCGTCGGCGGTGGCGCCGATCGCGTACTGCAGCTCCTGGACGGTGGCCGGGCCGAAGCCGCCGTCCACGGCCAGTCCCGCACCCCCCTGGTACCGGTTGTAGGCGGCTTCGGTGGCGGGGCCCCACAGGCCGTCGGCGTCGGCGCCGACCTTGGCCTGGAGCCACTTCACTCCTGATTCGGTCCTGGGGCCGAAGAGGCCGTCGACGTCCAGCTGCGGCGTGTGACCGAGGCCGTTGACGGCGTGCTGCTGAGCCCTGACCGACCGGATGCCGGTCAACCCACCGTCCGCGTCGGCCGTCCCTCCGGTGTACGCCACGTACGCGGCTTCGGTGGCCGGTCCCCAGAGTCCGTCGGCGCCGACGCCGACCTTGGCCTGGAGCCACTTCACTCCGGCGTTGGTCAGCGGTCCGAAAGTACCGTCGACGTCCAACTGCGGCGTGTGGCCCAGG
>NZ_JBHYTT010000008.1:35631-145579 GCF_042749285.1 Streptomyces sp. NPDC059499 | reverse complement strand
CCACTTCACTCCGGCGTTGGTCAGCGGTCCGAAAGTACCGTCGACGTCCAACTGCGGCGTGTGGCCCAGGCCGTTGACGGCACGCTGCTGCGCGGCGATGGAACGGACGCTGGTCAGGCCGCCGGCCGAGCCGTCGCTCGGGGGTTCACCGTTGTATACCGGCTGCCCGCCGACGATGGGGTACGTGGTTCCCGGCATGCCGTTCCGCACCCAGGTCCGGAGATCGTTGCCGGGGCAGGCCGTGGAGCCGATCGCGCTGTGGTACGTCCTGGTGAGCGCCTTTCCCGCGTATCCGTTCGCGGCGTGGTAGAGGCTGCGGATGGAGTTCTTGGCGGTCTGGGTCGCGTCGCCGTCCCGTCCGATGAAGCACACACCGAAGTGGCTCGTGTTGTAGCCCGTCGCATGTGCGCCGACAGTCATCCAGCCTCGCCCCTCGAATATTCGGCCGGAGCGGTCCACCAGGAAGTTGTAACCGATGTCCCACCACCCGTTGCCGTCCATGTGGTAGTTCTGGATGGCCCGGGGAGTCTGGGACGTCGGACCGGCCGAATAGTGCACGGCGAATCCTGTGCGCTGCGACGGCGAGGCGAAGTCCTCGTCGCGAGGTGGACGAGCTCCCCACTGGCCGCGTGAAATGATCTGCAGCCCGTTGGTCTCCTTCCCGGCCGTGGGCATGCCGGGATCCATCGAAGAGCCCGCCTTCGCATACGAAGTGAGGTTTCCGGGACACTCCGTGTCGTAGCCCAGGGAGTGGGGCACCAGGAGGCTTCCCGCCGCCAGGCTCGCCAAGGTCTCGGTCCGGAGATGCCAGATCAGGTTCTTGATCGAATCCCGCATGGCCTGGGTCGGGTTGTCCTCCGAGCGAAGGAGACCACATATCGAATAGAAGCCGGTGTTTCGCCCGATACCGTTCACATGGCCGCGAGCATTGGCCTCGGCTCGCCGGTATCCTCGGCCTTCGTAGATTTCCCCGTGCGGGCATACCAGGAAGTTGTAGTGAATGTCATCAACATCGAAATAGCCGCTCGCCCAAGCCTTTGCTATTTCCACCTGGCAGTCGCGTTCCGAGTCGGGCCGGAACGTGCCCTCTCCTCTGTGGTGAATGAATACACCGCCTGTCCACGGCTCCCACAGGTTTTCGTTCGCCGTCGGAGTTTCGGCACGCATCACGACTGCCGCTTTTCCTAGAGTCGCCGCGAGCAAGGCGATTCGTGGATCTGCGGTGACGTACTGCGCCCAATCCGATCGAGGGCGAAGATGTATCGGCATGATGTGGGCTTTCCTTCCAGGGGTGGGTCGGCCGGTACCTCAAGACGCGTGGGGCCTTGCCTGAGTCGAAGCGCTTTCATGCTCCGGGAGACTCAGGATTGCCCGGCGGCGGGCGCTCGGCCATGCTGTTGCGGCTGACCGCAAAAGGTGAGCTCATCGGGGGAGTACGACATGCTCCGTGTGCACTTCAGCGAGGTCGGCCTGACCAGAACCCCTGCCGAGTCGGCCGACGGACTCGACGCCGGGCTTGAGGCCGTCCTGGCAACTCCAAGGAGGTCGCCCGTCTCGACCGGGCCATCGAAGCTCCCTCGCAGACCGGCCGCCGGCCTCAGCTGACGGTCGGCCATGAAGCCTCGGTGCTCCGACCGCTTTCCTGCACGGCCGTCCCGAGAGTCAGGCAACGACGGTGTACCACCCGGTAATCGGGTCGGTCAGCGCCTTGTCGTCGTAGATGCGGAGCTGCACCTCGGTACCCTCGTCGATGTCGTCGTCAGGGGCGAGCTGAACCTTGTTGGAGTCGATCACCGTCGAGGCGCCCGGCGCCCAGTACTTCGCGTCGACGGCGTTCGTGAACGGGCCTTCGTCCCACTTCAGGCGGACGTAGATCGTGTCGCCGTCGTTGGCGCCGTCGTAGACCCACAGCACATCGTCGTACGGGTGGAATTCGACTTGGGCGACGGTCGTGCTGCCCTTGTATATGTGCATCTTGAGGGCTGTGCCGCCGACATCACGCTTGAAGAAGGTGCCGGAGAGGTCGTTCGCCCAGTCCTCGAGGACACAGGTGTTCAAGCACTGGCCGGTGTCCCGGGTCCACACCATTTTCGAGAGGTCGGTGTTGACGTAGGCGGTGGCCGGGGAAGCGGCGAGCCCCGTACACACCGCGGCGATGCCGAGCGAGAGAACCGCAGACTTGAAACGCATGAGCATTGTCCTTGTCCGATCCGTTGTTGTAACTCCGACTGCCTGTGAGCGTCGTCCCTTTCTCCGGAAAGGACCGCCGACGCGTACGGCCGCGCGGTGGAGAAGGCCGCGGAAGACTGGTCGATCCCCCTACGTGCGTGTACGTTTCGGGTCCTTCAGTGCCTCTCCGCTTATTGCGTTGCCGGACATACTCGCACCCGGGTGTTTGCACAGACAGGCACTTGCGGCACAGCTCAAAAGCCCGGGTTGCAGGCATCCCGGGGCGGCAGCGGTGAGATGTTCGGAACCTCCGACGCACAGGGACCAGGGGGTATGCGGTCTCGGCCAGGTCGATTTCCCAGGCCCGCCTTTCTGCCCGGCGGAAATAGGTCATCGGCTGGTGTCGCGAAGGCGTCGTCGCCTTCGAGGAGTTCGCGAACAGCTCTGCTGCGGCCTTCGCCGGTGGAAGCCGTAGCGTTTCCGCTCGCGCTGCTGCTGGAGTTGGTCAACTCCCGGGCGTACGGGGACGGGTGCCCACCGAAGCCCGATGGCATCCGGCTGTCAGTCCGTTCACGGCCACCGGCACCAAGCGGAGCGGCACCCTCGTCGCCTGCCTCCGCGACGTGGGCCCGCTCGGCCTCGGCATGCTGGTCGGCAACGCCCCCTATAGGTTCCACGGACGGACACGGGCCCGCCCTGATGATCGACTCCGTCGATCCGCTCCGCGTCGAGCGCGATCCGACCGGCACACAGCTGACCTTCCCCCCGCCGGCGCGGAACCGGGGACTGCCCCGGTTCCGCTTGTGCGAGGAGTGATCACCGGCTGCTGCCGGGCGGGCACTGCCCTTTCCGGCCCGCCCGTGGGGCGGCTGTCGGTTACTTCGCGCCCGGCAGGAACGTCCCCGGTTCGGTGGGGGTCACGCCCACCGCCTTGGTCTTCGGGTTGCGGCGCTCCCGTCCGGCCACCCAGTTGGCGAACCAGGAGAGCAGCATGCACATCCCGATGTAGATGGGCGAGATCACCATCACCACGGGGATGAAAGGGAGCCCGTAGTCGAGGTTCGAGGCGATCAGCTTGCCCGCGTGGAGGAACTCCTCGTAGGTGATCAGATAGCCGAGCGAGGTGTCCTTCAGGGCCACCACCAGCTGGCTGATGATGGTCGACAGCATGGCGCGCACGGCCTGCGGGGCCAGGACGAAGGTGGTGACCTGTGTCTTGCGCATGCCGAGGGCGTACCCCGCCTCCCGCTGGCCCCGGTCGACCGAGTTGATTCCGGTACGGAAGACCTCGGCGAGCACGGATCCGTTGTACAGCGTCAGTCCGGCAACGAGCGCGGGCAGCGGCTGCACCTTCAGCGCGACGAAGATGAAGAAGATCATCACCAGGACGGGCATGGCCCGGAAGAACTCGACCAGCAACGTCGAGACCCAGCGCACCGGGCGGTGCACGGACAGCCGCCCGACGGCGAGCACCGCCCCGAGCGCCAGGGAGAGCACCGCCGCGTACGCGAACGCCTTGAGGGTGTTGCCGAGCCCGCGGAGCAGCAGCTCCTGAATGCCCTTGTACGTGAAGGGCCGCCACTTCTCGCTGGTGAACTGGTCGGTGTCGAAGAGCAGGTACAGCACCCAGCCGACCAGCGCCAGGATCACGATCGTCGAGAGGACTCCGTAGGTGAAGTGCCTCTTGCGGGTGACCGGCCCCGGAATGTCGTAGAGGGCGGTCGCGGAGACGGTGGAGTGGGTCATCGGGCGACTCCCCAGCGCTTCTCCATCACGTTGAAGAGCGCACTGATGGTCAGGGTGATGATCAGGTAGCCGACGGCGATCCAGACGAAGGTCCAGATGATGCTGTAGCCGAGTTCGTTGAGGGGCTTGTACACACCGAGCAGTTCGGTGACGCTGAACGCGCCGGCGATCGCCGAGTTCTTGGCGAGGGCGATGAGCGTCGATCCGATCGGCGGGATCACCGAACGGAAGGCCTGCGGCAGCACGACGCTGCCGAGCGTCTGGCCGAAGGACATGCCGAGGCTGCGGGACGCCTCACCCTGTCCCGTGGGCACGGTGTTGATGCCGGAGCGCAGCGCCTCGCAGATGAAGGCCGAGGTGTAGCAGCCGAGGGCGAGGACCGCGAAGACCTGGAACGGCAGCACCAGCCCGAAGCGCGGCAGCCCCAGCAGGACGGCGAAGAAGAGCAGCGTCAGCGGGGTGTTGCGGAGCACCGTCACCCAGACGGTGCCGATCACCCGGAGCGAGCCGACGGGCGCGACCCGGAAGGACGCCATGAGGAAGCCGAGTACGAGCGCCAGGATCGAGGCGTAGACGGTGAGCTCGACGGTGCCGAGGAAGCCCTCGCCGTAGAGGGAGAAGTTCTCTGTGAGTACATCCATGGTGGCCGGCCCCTCAGTTCGCCGGATAGTTGTCGATGGGCGGAGGTGTCGGCGCGGGCACCCCGGACAGGCCCAGCGTCGCCTCGAAGGCCTTCTTCCAGTTGCCGTTCTTCTCGTTCTCTTCGAGGGCGTCGTTGAGGGCGAACCGCAGCGCGTTGTCGCTGCGCGGGACGCCGATGCCGTAGGGCTCCTCGGAGAAGGGCTTGCCGACGACCTTCATCTCGTCCGGGGCCTTGGCCGCGAAGCCCAGCAGGATGGCGTCGTCGGTGGTGACGACGTCGACCTGGTAGGTCAGGAGGTTGTCGACGCAGATCGAGTACGTGTCGTAGGCGACGAGGTCCGCCTTCGGGTAGTCGGCGGCGATGCGCTGGTACGGGGTGGATCCGGCGGCCGAGCAGACGGTCTTGCCCGCCAGGTCCTGCGGCCCGTTGATGTCGTTCTCGTCGGTGCGCACCAGCAGCCCCTGCCCGGCCATGTAGTACGGCCCCGCGAAGCCGACGAGCTTCTTGCGCATGTCGTTGATCGTGTAGGTGCCGACGTAGTAGTCGATCTGCCCGTTCTGGAGTGCCGTCTCACGGTTGGCGGAGGCGATGGTCCGGAAGCGGATCGTGTCCGGTTCGAAGCCGAGGGACGCAGCCATCATGCGGGCGATCTCGATGTCGAAGCCGGAGAAGATGCCGGTGGCCGGATCCTTCTCGCCGAGATAGGGCTGGTCCTCCTTGGCTCCGACGACCAGGTATCCACGCTTCTTGGCCTTCGTCCAGGTCTTGGACTCGGGCAGCTCGAAACCCTTGTCGACCGTGTACTGGGGCAGCGCCCCGGCCTTCGGTCCCTTGACCGGCGGGCTGCCCTCCCGGCCGCATCCGGCGACGAGCACGGCGAGCAGGAGGCAGGCCAGCGCGGCCGCGAGGTTTCTCGTACGCAACACGGTGCCCCCTGTCAGTGCTTGAGGATCTTGGACAGGAAGTCCTTGGCGCGGTCGCTCTCCGGGGCGGTGAAGAAGTCCTCCGGTGTGCGGTCCTCGATGACGCAGCCTTCGGACATGAACACCACGCGGTTGGCCGCCGACCGGGCGAACCCCATCTCGTGCGTGACGACCACCATGGTCATGCCCTCGCGGGCGAGTTGCCGCATGACCTCGAGCACTTCGTTGATCATCTCCGGGTCGAGCGCCGAGGTGGGCTCGTCGAAGAGGAGCGCCTTGGGATCCATCGCCAGCGCGCGGGCGATGGCCACGCGCTGCTGCTGGCCGCCGGAGAGCTGCGCGGGGAGCTTGTCGGCCTGCGAGGCGAGCCCGACCCGCTCCAGCAGTTCACGGGACCGCTGGTCGGCCTCGTCCTTCTTGCGCTTGCGGACCTTGATCTGGGCGAGCGAGACGTTGTCCAGCACGGTCTTGTGCGCGAACAGGTTGAACGACTGGAAGACCATGCCGACTTCGGCCCTGAGCTGAGCAAGCCCCTTCCCCTCCTCGGGAAGGGGGGTCCCGTCGATGGCGATGTAGCCGGACTCGATCGTCTCGAGTCTGTTGATGGTCCGACAGAGCGTTGATTTGCCTGATCCGGAAGGGCCGATGACCACCACCACCTCCCCGCGGCCGACGGTGAGATTGATGTTCTGCAGAACGTGCAACTCTCCGAAATACTTGTGTACGTCCCGCAGCTCGATCAACGGATCGACGGCCATACGCTGCCCTACCCACTTATCGCTGTGTCGAGGTCAGCGCAAACTATGCAGGCCCGCAACGGACTTCTCGCCCGACACGCACCAATAGCGCATAAGGCTGCTTATCGCGCTTTGGGCCCTGGGCCGATCTCCGCAGACTCCGCGTACATCTCGGAGAGCTCCGGGCTACCCGACATCGCCCAGTCCAGACCTGCCGCGACGACGTCGATCTCCCGGCCCGAGGCCAGGCGCACGACCGGCCGGCCGCCGGCCAGGATGTCCCACGCGGCGCCGGGGACGGTGCGCACCAGAACGGTGCCCAGGTACAGGCCCGCGTCGTTGCCCAGCCAGGGCAGCTCCTCCGGGTCGTCGCGCCACAGCGGCGGGAGCTGGTCGAGCGCGGACAACGAGGCGGGACTGTCGTCGAGTTCGAGTCCGGCCTGCCCTGCCCGGGCACGCAGCAGCTCGCATTCTGCGAACAGTTCGGCGATGCCGTCCGGATCGGTTCGGACGGCAGCCGCGAGAGCCACCCCCTGCGTACCGCCCTGACGCTTACGCCAGTTGTCCAGGAAAGGGATGTTCATACCACTAGGATCCCACCTCGGGCCTGTTCCGCGCCGCAGGGCGCGCGACTGTTCCTGATTCGGGACCCGGGACGGAGTTGCCCCGGGCAACCTACCTAAGCTGCGGATATGACATCGCAGAACTATCTCTCCGAACTCTTCTCCCTGGACGGCCGGGTCGCCGTGGTGACCGGCGGAAGTTCGGGCATCGGCAGGGCGATCACCGGGGCGCTCGCACACGCGGGTGCGAGCGTCGTGATCGTGGCGCGCAGGGAGTCGGAGTTGCAGCGGACCGCCGACGAGCTCACGGCGGACGGCTGCCGGGCCGCGTGGGTGAGCGCGGATCTGGGGACGAGCGAGGGTGTGCGCACGGCGGGCGACGAGGCGGCGGCCGTGTTCGGTGAGCCGGACATTCTCGTCAACTGCGCAGGGATCAATCTGCGGCCGCCGATGGACGAGCTCGACGAGGACGTGTGGGACACCACGATGGCGCTGAACCTCAAGGCGCCTCATCTGCTGGGCCGGCGGTACGGACCGGGCATGGCGGAGCGGGGTTACGGGCGGATCATCCACATCACGTCGCAGCAGGCGCACAGGGCGTTCGTGCAGAGCGGTGCCTACGGGGTCTCCAAGGGTGCGCTGGAGTCGCTGGCCCGCTCGGAGGCCGAGGCATGGTCCCCGCGCGGCGTCACGTCCAACACCCTGGTGCCCGGCTTCGTCATGACGCCGCTCAACCGGCGGCTGTCGTCCGATCCCGGAAAGGTGGCGGCACTGGCCGCCCGCACCATGGTCGGCCGCAACGGCCTGGCCGAGGACTTCGCCGGTGCCGCGGTGTTCCTGGCGAGTGCGGCCTCGTCGTACGTCACCGGGCAGTCGATCTTCGTGGACGGCGGATTCTCCGTCCACTGACCGGTACGGAAACGCGCGATGCCGCCCCCGGTGGGGGCGGCATCAAGGCGTACGGGCGCCCGAGATCGGAGTCGGCGACGGAGACAAGATGCTTGGCCGCTGCACCACAGCCCGGCCGGAGCCGGACCGCCAGGATTCGAACCTGGGTCCTCTTTTTTGCAGAAAGAAGTATCCGTTGCCTGCGCACCGGGCGCTCGACGACCTCACCCTAGTTGTCGGTGCCCCCGGCCGCCGCATCTTTTTCCCCGGCGGCGGTCTCCGCGGCGATGGACGCCGTCGCCGCCTCCTTGTCGATGCCCAGCCCCGTGAGGACGCCCGAGCCGCCCTCGAACTCCAGCAGGGCCAGCAGGATGTGCTCCGTCCCCACGTAGTCGTGGCCCAGCCGCAGTGCCTCCCGGAACGTCAGCTCCAGGACCTTGCGCGCTCCCGCGTCGTACGGGATGAGCTCGGGGACCTCCTCGGCCGCCGCCGGCAGGGCGAGGACCACGGCCTCGCGGACCGCGGCCGGTGACACGCCCTGCCCCGTGATCACTCGGGCGGCGAGGGTGTCGGGATCCCCGAGGAGCCCGAGGACCAGGTGCTCGGTGCGCACCTCGTCGTTGCGGGCCGCGTGGGCCTCGTTGTGCGCGCCCACCGCGACGTTCCGGGCCTGCTCGGTGAACCGCCCGAATCCCTGACTCGGGTCCAGGTCCGCCGTCTCGTCGGACTTCTTGGCCACGAACCTCTTCTGGGCGGCCTGCCGGGTGACGCCCATGCTCCTGCCGATGTCTGTCCACGAGGCACCCGAGCGCCGCGCCTGATCGACGAAGTGGCCGATGAGGTGGTCGGCGATCTCGCCGAGGTGATCCGCGGCGACGACTGCTCCGGAGAGCTGCTCCAGTGCGTCGGCGTGGGTCTTCTTGATCGCCTCGATGAGGTCGTCGAGACGGATGGGAGGGTTGGGCCCGAGTGGCTTCGTCATGGGGCAACCCTAGGTTGACAACAAGAAGGGTGTCAACCGATGGTTGACAGCCTGGGGCCCTTGCCTCTGCGCACGCCGCGGGGTTGGCTGAGTCGGAGCAACGGACGTGAACGGAAGGGCATTCGATGACCGGGGACCGCGACGGCATGGTCGTCTACTGGCGGCCCGGCTGCCCGTTCTGCATGAAACTGCGGCTGCGGCTGCGCTTCTCGGGGCTGACCTACACCGAGGTGAACATCTGGAGGGACCCGGAGGCCGCCGCCTTCGTGCGCTCGGTCGCGGACGGCAACGAGACCGTGCCGACGGTCCGGGTGGCTGGGCACGCGATGGTGAACCCGTCCACGCGCGAGGTGGTGCGTGCCGTCACCGAGCACGCCCCGCACCTGCTGCCCACGAAAGGCGGCTGACCCGCCGGTCCCTCAGAAAAGGCCTTCCTGGGTCACCGGGGCGACCGGCCGCCTGTCGGTGCGCGCGGCGCGCGGTGCGGGTTTCTCCACCCCGAACAGCGGCGGCGTACCGCACTCGGCCGGCTCGGCCGGGATGACGACGGGGCCGGTGCCCACGTCCAGCAGGAGTGGGGCGTCGGGATCGAAGTCCGCGGGGGTCATGGCCGTCCAGTCGCGGCCCTCGCGTTCGTTCACCGGACTCCCCCGCCCGGCGCTCAGAGGTCGAGGTCCACGACCACCGGGGCGTGATCGGACGCGCCCTTCCCCTTGCGCTCCTCGCGGTCGACGTAGCTGTCCTTGACGGCCGCCGTGAACGGGGCGTTGCCGTAGACGAGGTCGATGCGCATGCCCCTGTTCTTCGGGAAGCGCAGCTCGCGGTAGTCCCAGAAGGTGTACGGACGGTCGTACTTGAGCGGTCGGGGCATCACGTCCGACAGCCCCTCCTCGCGGAGCGTGGCCAGCGCGGCGCGCTCGGCGGGGGTCACATGGGTGGCCCCCTCGAAAAGCGCCGGGTCCCAGACGTCCTCGTCCGTCGGCGCGACGTTGAAGTCACCGAGGACGGCGAACGGCAGGGTCCCCGCGGCGTCCTCGGCGACCGCCTTCTGCAGGGCCTCGAACCAGCTCAGCTTGTACGCGTAGTGATCGTGCGCGACCTCGCGGCCGTTGGGGACGTAGACCGACCAGACGCGGACCGGACCGCACGTCGCGGAGATCGCCCTCGGCTCCTGCACGCCTTCGTAGGCGGGCCCGTCGGGCAGGCCCGTCACCACGTCCTGGAGGCCCACCCGGGAGACCAGCGCCACCCCGTTCCACCGGCCCGTGGCGTTCACCGCGGACTCGTAGCCCAGTTCGCGCAGCGCTTCGGCGGGGAACTGCTCGGCCGTGCACTTGGTCTCCTGGATGCACAGCACGTCCGTGCCGGTGCTCTCCAGCCAGGCCAGCAGCCTCGGGAGCCGGGCGGTGATCGAATTGACGTTCCAGGTGGCAATGCGCATGCAGTAAACCTATCCGCTCCCACTGACAGTCGTACCGCGGTCCCCCGCTCCCGGCGGGTCAGAGCCGGGTCGTGTCGCCCGGAGTCAGCCGGCCGTGATCGGCTCCGCCCAGGCCGCCGATCTGCCGGTCGTAGATCGGGCGGGCAAGATCGGTGAGCAGGGCGTCATGGATGTCGATCGCGCGCCGCGGCTTCACCTCACGTACGTAGTCGATGACCTCCGAGATCTTGCTCCAGGGGGCCATCACCGGCAGCATCAGCGTGTCCACGGGGTGGTCCGGAACGGTCAGGGCGTCGCCCGGGTGGAAAACCGAACCGCCCACCAGGAAGCCGATGTTGGTGACCCTCGGGATGTCCGGGTGAATCACCGCGTGCAGCTCTCCGTGCACCTGTACGTCGAACCCGGCGGCGGTGAACGTGTCGCCGTGGCCGACCGTGTGGACGCGCCCGGGGAACGCGGCGGAGAGCTGCCCGGCCACGCTGCGCAGGGTCCACACCTGCGCGGCCGGGTTGGACTCCAGACCCGCCCGCACCCGGGCCTCGTCGAAGTGGTCCGGGTGCTCGTGCGTCACCAGGATCGCGTCGGCACCGACGGCGGCGTCGTCCTCCGAGAAGCCGCCGGGGTCGATGACGAGCGCCTGGCCCTGTCGCTCCAGTCGGATGCAGGAGTGCGCGTGCTTCGTGAGGGTGAGAGAAGGTGCGTTCATACGCACATCCTGCTACGCGGGAGGTGTGGTTTCCTCCTGGATCACGGACTGCGCGATGGCGAACGCGGCGCCGGCCGCCGGGATGCCGCAGTAGACGGCCGTCTGCAGCAGCACCTCCTTGATCTCGACGGGGGTGAGTCCGTTGCGCAGCGCCGCCCTCACGTGCTGCGCGAGGGTCTCCAGATGGCCGGAGCCGACCACCGCGGTGAGCGTGACGCAACTGCGGGCCCTGCGGTCGAGACCTTCACGGTTCCAGATCTCGCCCCAGGCGTAGCGGGTGACGAGCTCCTCGAAGTCGTCGGTGAAGGCGTCCGACGCCGCCGTGGCAGCATCCACGTGGGCGTCGCCGAGCACCTCGCGACGGATCTTCATCCCGCTGTCGTACCGGTCCGGCCGCCCCATGGTGGCCGCTTCGGGTGCGGCCCCGGATCCGATCTCCGCGACGGGCACCACGGGCACGAACGGAGCGGTGAGCCCCGGCCCGGCCGGTACCGGGATCGAGGCCAGGGTGTCCTGCCAGGTCGTGGAGAAGTGCATGAGGAGCAGATCGGTGACGGCACCGGGCTGCTCGACGGGGGCCAGGTGGGAGGCTCCGGGGACGAGGGCGAGCCGGGCGTCCGGGATGCCGGCGACGAGGGTACGTGCCTCAGCGGGTCCGGTGACCTTGTCCTCGGCGCCGACCAGGACGAGGGTCGGGACGCCGATCCGGGAGAGTTCCGTACGGATGTCGAAGGAGGCCAGGGCCTCGCAGGAGGCGATGTAGCAACCGGGGTCGGTGGTGCGCACCATCTGGACGGCCCACTCGACGATGGCCGGCTGGGCGGCGGCGAAGTGGGGGGTGAACCAGCGCTCCGGGGCGGTGCGGGCGATCGGCTCCAGTCCGTTGCTGCGGACGATCACGCCACGCTGCCGGAATTCGTCGGCGGTGCCGAAGCGGGGCGAGGCCGCGACCAGCACGAGCGAAGCGACCCTGTGCGGGTGGCGCAGCGCGAGGTCGGCGCCCACGGCGCCGCCGATGGAACAGCCCGCGTATCCGAAGCGCTGGACGCCCACGCTGTCCAGCGTGGCGAGCAGACGGTCGGCGAGGTCGGTGACGGCCACCGCGGAGTGGGCGGGAGCTCCGCCGTGCCCGGGCAGGTCGTACCGGAAGATTCTCCAGTGCTGCGAGAGCTCAGGTACCTGGCGGTCCCACATGTGCCAGGTCGTTCCGAGAGAGGGACCGATGACGAGGACAGGTGCGTCGTCCGGCCCGTCGAAGCGGTACTGGAGCAGCTGACCCGCCTGCGAGGCCTGGGGCTGCGGGATGGGCCGGCCCTGGGGCTGCGGGCCCTGCGGCTGCGGGCCCTGGGGCTGCGGGATCGGGCGGCTCTGGGGCTGCGGGCCCTGCGGCTGCGGGATCGGCCGGCCCTGGGGCTCCGGGATCTGCGGGCCGTGCGGCGGCTGCGTGTGCTGCGGGGCGCTGTGCGTTGTCTGCGCCGGCCCGGGGTGCAGCGGTGCCTGCGCGAACCCCTGCTGCCGCGACGGCTCCGGGCGCTGCTGCCCCTGCGACGGCCCGGGGTACTGCGGAGGCGCGCCAAGCTGCGGCGCCTGGGGTGACTGTGCCTCCGCCGGGGCCCCCGGGTACTGCTGGAGCGGCCGGAGCAGCTGCAGGGGTGCGAGCTGCTCCGCCGAGAGCGGCTGAGTGGTCTCGACGGACCGGCCCTGCTCCGCGTGCCGCGGGCCCTGTGGCGTATCGGGGTGCTGCGGCGGGACGGCCTCCCCGTGCGCCGTCGCCGTGCCTGCGTACTGCTGCCCGGGTATCGCCTGCGGGATCCGCTGGACCGGCTCGCCCTGCACCGGCTGTGCGGCCGTCTGCGGCAGGCCGTCCCGGTGCGGGGGCTGCGGCACCGGTTCGTGCGCGGGGCCGGGCTGCCGACTCCGGTCGTCCTGTGCTGGTTCCACGGGGTGCGGGGGCTGCGGTTGCGGGGGGTGGGGGGCTTGGGCGGGCTGCGGGGTCGTCTCGCTCACTTCACTCACTCGCTCCAGGGTAATGAGCAGCCCGGCCGCTCCCCGTCAGGGGGTCGCCGCAGACACGACGTAGACGACCGGGGCGGCCGGATCCGTCATGTTGACGGTGATGTCCTGCGTGGGGCGCGGGTCCTTGTTCTTGTGGACGGTTCCCGCCCAGTCGACGCCCGGCCCGAAGTACCAGCCGGTGATCTTGACGTCGCGTTCGGCGATGGTGACCTTGCCGGTCTCCAGCGCCGCGCGTCCGGTCCCGACGCCGCTCAGGAACCGGTCGAGCCCCGCGGATGTCGTACGGAACTTCACGTACATCCGGCTGGCCTTCCAGTTGTTCGTCTCGTAGTACTGGACCCCGATCGCATTGCCGGGGATCGGCAGCTCGAAGATCCGGCGCTGCATGCCGGACGGCCAGCTCTCGCGCAGTCCCTGCGCGGCGGCCTCGGCCTCCTTGTCCTTGCCCGAGCGCCGGCTCTGGCCGGCGGAGATCACCAGATAGCCGGCCGGGATGCCGATCAGCAGCACGATGATCGTCAGGGTGATCAGCCGTCGGCGGATCACCCGGCGCCGGTCCGGCGGAGGAGTCCCGTCACCGCCGGAATCCGAAGATCCGGAAGAAGGGGACTGGCGCGGCACGGCGCGGTGCTCGGCTGCGGTCATGGTCGGTGGTCCCTCGAAGCTACGGTGCGGAGTTGCGGAGCACGGGCGGAGTGCGGGTGGCCGGAAGTGCCGCTGATCAGTCGGCGGCGCGGGTGCTCCGCGAGTTGCGGATGGTGCTCGCCGCCTGGTCGTAGAACTGCGCGTACCGCTCGTACCGCTCGACGCGCCGGCGGTTGGTCCGGCGGAATCTGCGGGCGACCAGGCGTGCCAGGTCCGCGGCGCCGACCATACCCGCCTCCGGGCCGAGCTGTGCCTTCGCGATCCGGGCCTCGGGACGGTATCCGCGGCCGGTGAGGTGGCGTTTGAAGGCGTCCCTGGCCGGGCCGATCAGGAGGTCGTCGGCCGCGCTCACACCGCCGCCGATGACGAAGCAGGACGGGTCCAGGGCGGCCGCGAGGTTGGCGATGCCGACACCCAGCCACTGGCCGATGTCCTGGAGGAGCTCGACGCACATCGCGTCGCCCTCGCGGGCCAGTTCGGTGATGAGCGGCCCGGTGATGTCGGGGATGTTGCCCTTGACCCGCTCGATGATTCCGTGTGCCACCGGGGAGTCCGCCGCGGCCAGTTCCCTGGCCTCGCGCACCAGCGCGTTGCCCGAGCTGTACTGCTCCCAGCAGCCGCGGTTCCCGCACGGGCAGCGGTGCCCGCCGGGCACCACCTGCATGTGCCCGAACTCACCCGCGACGCCGTACTTGCCGCGCTTGACGTGCCCGTCCTCCAGGATCGCGCCGCCGATGCCGGTGCCGAGCGTGATCATGACCAGATGGTCCTCGCCGCGGCCGGCGCCGAAGCGCCACTCCGCCCACGCCGCCGTGTTGGCGTCGTTGTCGACCATGACGGGGACCACGAGGCGGGAGGCGATGGCGTCCCGGAGGGGTTCGTCGCGCCAGGCCAGGTGCGGGGCGAACAGCACCTTGGAGCGGTCGGCGTCGACCCAGCCCGCCGCGCCGATGCCGACGGCGTGCACGTCGTGCCGGTCGGAGAGGTCCAGGACCAGTTCGACGATGGTGTCCTCGACGACCTTGGGGCTCTTGGACTTGTCCGGCGTCTCGGTACGCAGGGTCTCCAGGATGTTGCCGTCCGCGTCGACGACGCCGGCCATCACCTTCGTACCCCCGATGTCGATGCCGACGGTGGGGACACGGGGCGCTGTGAGGTGCGAGCGCCGCTCCCGGGTTCCTACGGTCCGCAGGACGGTGGCGCGGGCGGAGCCGCGGTGTGCGAAGTCGCGGTACGTGCTCATCGTCCCTGCGCAGGTCGGGGGGCCGGCTGGTCGTTCTTCCGGCGGCGGACGGTGCCCGCCGTGCTCGATTCTGCCATTCCCACGCCCCCGTGACCGGTGGACGGCCCGGGGGCGGGGAACATCAGGGACGTCTACGGGGTGTCGTCGCCGACCGGACGGCCGCCGATGCGGTCCGGCGCGGGGGCCCGCTCGAGCTCGTGGCTGAGCTCCTCCAGCTCGCTGCCACCGGCCATCTGACGGGTCAGTTCGTCGAGCGTGACGCTGTCCCGGGTGTGGCTGCCGGACATCGCGCCGCGCTTGAGCAGGACGAAACGGTCGCCCACGAGGTAGGCGTGGTGCGGGTTGTGCGTGATGAGAACCACGCCGAGCCCGGCGTCCCGGGCGGCCGCGACGTACTTCAGCACGACACCGGACTGCTTGACCCCGAGCGCCGCGGTGGGCTCGTCCAGGACGAGGACCTTGGCGCCGAAGTACACGGCGCGGGCGATGGCCACGCACTGGCGCTCACCGCCGGACAGGGTGCCGATCGGCTGGTCGACGTCCCGCAGGTCGATGCCCATGCGCAACAGCTCCGCGCGGGTCGTCGTGCGCATCAGCTCCACGTCGAGGCGCCTGAACGGGCCGGCGCCCTTCGTCGGCTCCGAGCCGAGGAAGAAGTTGCGCCAGACCGGCATCAGCGGGACGACGGCGAGGTCCTGGTAGACGGTGGCGATGCCCCGGTCCAGGGCGTCGCGCGGGTTGGCGAGCGTGGTCTCCTCGCCGTCGATCAGGAACGTCCCGGAGTCGTGCCGGTGCAGTCCCGCGATGATCTTGATGAGGGTGGACTTGCCCGCGCCGTTGTCCCCGAGGACGCAGGAGATCTCGCCCGAGTGGACCTCCAGCGAGACGTTCTCCAGGGCCTTGATGTTGCCGTAGAACTTGCTGACGTGCTCGAGCGCGACGAGCGCCCGCCGGGCCGAGTCCCGGGGAGCCGGATCCTGGGGGGCCGTCATTTCGTCGCCTCCGCGCGCTTGCGTACCCATGCGTTGAGCAGGGTGGCCAGGAGCAGCATCGCCCCCAGGAAGAACTTGAACCAGTCGGGGTTCCACTCCGCGTACACGATGCCCTTGCTGGTCATGCCGAAGATGATCGCGCCGACCGCGGACCCGATCGCGGACCCGTAGCCGCCGGTGATCAGGCAGCCGCCGATGACGGCCGCGATGATGTACGTCAGTTCGTTGCCGACGCCCTCGCCCGACTGCACCACGTCGTAGGAGAACAGCAGGTGCTGTCCGGAGACCCAGGCGGCGAAGGCGACCCCGAGGTAGAGCCCGACCTTCGTACGGATCACCGGTACGCCGACTGCGCGCGCCGCGTCGGCCTCGCCGCCGACGGCGAAGATCCAGTTCCCGAAGCGGGTGCGGAGCAGGATCCAGGTGGCGACGGCGACGATCACCACCCACCACAGGATGGTGACCTTGAGCTCGATGTCGCCGATGGTGAGGTGGGAGGCGAAGACCTTGCGGGCCGAGTCGAAGCCCTCCATGTCGCCGATCGCCTTGGTCGACACGGTGTCGCTGATCAGCTTGGTGAAGCCGAGGTTGAGGCCGGTCAGCATGAGGAACGTGCCGAGCGTGATGATGAAGCTGGGCAGTTTGGTGCGGGTCAGCATGAAGCCGTTGAACGCGCCGAAGCACAGGGTGACCAGCAGCGACACGAAGACGCCGACCCAGACGTTGGCGGTCATCTGGTAGCTGAACATCGACGAGATCAGCGCGGAGCTGGTCACCATCACACCGGCGGAGAGGTCGAACTCGCCGCCGATCATCAGGAGCGCCACCGGCGCCGCCATGATCCCGATGGTGGACGCCGCGTACAGCACCGTGCCGAAGCTGGACATCTGCAGGAAGTTGTCGGCGACGATCGCGAAGAAGAGGAAGACGGCCACGGCGCCGACGACGGAGCCGAGCTCGGGGCGGCCGAGGAGCCTGCGCAGCGGTGAGGTGCGCAGCAGCCGTTCGTCGGTCTTCTCCGGGGCCGCCGGTTGCCCGGTCGCTGTCATCGGGTCCCCCGCTTCGTGTACTCGGCGAGCTCGTCGGCGTCGTCGGCGGTGATGATCTGCGGCCCGGTCAGGACGGGCAGGCCTCCGCCGAGCACATTGCGGTTGTAGCGGTAGAGCCAGAGCAGGTCGACGGCCTCGTACCCCTGGAGGTAGGGCTGCTGGTCGACGGCGAAGCCGAGGGTCTTGTTCTGCAGGCCTGTGGCGACACTGGCGTTCAGGTCGAAGGTGTCGATCTCGGCCTTGCTGCCCGCGGTCTGCTTCGCCTTGACCGCGGCCGCGGCAAAGGGGGCGCCGAGGGTGACGACCGCGTCGATGCTCTTGTCGGCGTCGAGCTTCGCCTCGATGGAGGCCTGGACGTCGGGCATGTTGGTGCCGTCGACGTACAGGTTCTGCATCGTGCCGTCGAAGCTCTCCTTCGCTCCGCCGCAGCGCTGCTCGTGGCCGACGTTGCCCTGTTCGTGCAGGACGCAGAGCGCCTTCTTGCGGCCCCGCTTGTCGAGCTCGTCGCCGACGGCCTCGCCCGCGATCGCCTCGTCCTGCCCGATGTGGGTCAGGGCGCCGAAGGCCTTGGACTCGGCGGAGCCCGAGTTCACCGTGATCACGGGGATGCCGGCCTCGGTGGCCTTGGCGACGACGGCCTTCATCGCGTCGGGCTTGGCCAGCGAGACGATCAGCCCGTCGACGCCCTTGTCGATCGCGGTCTGGACGAGCTCGGCCTGCTGCTGCGCCTCGTCGTTGTGCGAGTAGAGGAAGTTGATGTTGTCCTTGACGGCGGCCTGCTCGGCGCCCTTCTGGACGATGTCCCAGAAGGTGTCGCCGTCGCCCGAGTGGGTGACCATGGCGAAGGTCCAGCGGGGCGTGTTCACCGCGGACCGGCCCTCGGCGGCCTCCTCGGCAGCGCGCTCCTCCGCCCGCTTGCCACCGGTGCTGCTGCATCCCATGAGGGAGGCTCCCAGGACCGCTGCCAGCACGGCACCCATCGCACGTACCCCTGTCCGAACCCTTGCCACGACGCCGTGCCCTTCTTGTGCTGCTCGCTGTGCTGCCTGGTGGAGCCGGGGAGAGTGGACTCCCGGCCCGGCCGCCCAAGTATCCCCGAGCCGGTGCCGCCGTCGCTCGGCAGGGGCTCGGCGGCGATTCGGCGTGGCCACGGCCCGGCGCGTCATCGGGTTCCGCGAGCGGTGTACTTCTCGAGCAGCGGTACGTCGTCGGCGGTGACGATCGCGGGGCCGGTGAGTACGGGCTTCCCGCCGCCGATGACGTTTCCGTTGGACCGGTTGAGCCAGAGTTCGTCGACGGCGAGGTACCCCTGGAGGTAGGGCTGCTGGTCGACGGCGAAGCCGATCTCCTGCGCCTTCAGCTGCTTGACGACCTCGGCGTTGAGGTCGAAGGTGTCGATCTCGGCCGTGCTCCGGGCCCCCGCCCTGGCCTTGACCGAGGCGGCGGCGAAGGGGGCGCCGAGGGTGACGATCGTGTCGATGCCCTTGTCCGCCTGCAGCTTCGCTTCGATGGAGGAGGTGGCGGCGGGCATGTTGGTGCCTTCGACGCCGAGGTTCTCCACCGTGCCGCCGAACGTCTTCTTCACGCCTGCGCAGCGCTCCTCGAGGGACACGTTGCCCTGTTCGTGGATGACGCACAGGGCCTTCTTCCGGCCGCGTCCGTTGAGTTCCTCGCCGACCGCCTGGCCCGCCACCGCCTCGTCCTGCCCGATGTGGCTCAGGGCGCCGACCGCCTGGGAGTGCTGCGCGCCCGAGTTGATGGTGACGACGGGAATGCCGGCTTTCACCGCCTTCGCCACCACGTCCCGGACGGCTTCCGGTTTGGCGAGGGTGACGACGATGCCGTCGACCTTCTGGTCGATGGCTGCCTGGACGAGCTGGGCCTGCTCCTTGCCCTCCTTGTTCGCCGAGTAGAGGAACTCGACGTTGTCCTTGGCCGCGGCCTGTTCGGCGCCCTTGCGGACGATGTCCCAGAAGGTGTCGCCCTCGCCCGAGTGCGTGACCATCGCGATCCTCATCTCCGGGGTGGAGACACCGCGGGGGCCTTTCGGGGCGCCGTCCCCGGAGCCGGCCTCGGAGTCCTTTCCGCCGGAGCCGCTGCATCCGGCGACCGCGAGGGCGCATACGGCGATCAGGACTGCTGCCGTGCGAGTCGTGCGCATCGTTGGCCCGCCTTCTCTCCCGGCCGCCCGAGTGCGGCTGGGGGAGTTCTAGCGGCCTTACATGATCACGTCAAGAGTTTGTCCGAACATTCTTACTCAAAAGCTGGACGGGGAAGTGCGCTCAGGGCCGTACCAGCAGCTGGAATTCGAACGCGTACCGCGAGGCACGGTAGACGTGGGAGCCGAACTCGACCGCCCTGCCTCCGTCGTCGAAGGTGGTCCGCTCCATCGTCAGCAGCGGTGCTCCTTCGGCCTCCGTGAGCCGCTTCGCCTCCTCCGCCGTCGCGGCGCGCGCCCCGACGGACTGGCGGGCGCTGTGCAGCGTGATTCCCGAGAGGCGCATCATCCGGTAGAGCCCCGTCGACTCCAGCCGCTCGGTGGTGAGGTCGAGCAGGTCCGGCGGCAGGTGGTTGCGCAGGAGGGCCATGGGCTCGTCGTGCGCGTACCGCAGCCGTTCCACGAGGTGGACGTCGCTGCCCTCCTCGACACCGAGCGCCGCGGCGACCTCGGCCGTCGCCGCCTCGACGGTGTTGCGCAGGACCCGGGTCGCGGGGTGCTGACCGGCCGCCTCCAGATCGTCGTAGAGGCTGCTCAGTTCGAGCGGGCGCCTGATCCGGCTGTGGACGACCTGGGTGCCCACGCCCCTGCGGCGCACCATCAGCCCCTTGTCCACGAGCGACTGGATGGCCTGGCGGACGGTGGGCCTGGACAGGCCGAGCCGTGCGGCGAGTTCCAGCTCGTTGCCGAGGAGGCTGCCGGGTGTGAGCCGGCCCTGCTCGATCGCCGCCTCCAGCTGCTGGGCCAGCTGGTAGTAGAGCGGGACGGGGCTGGTGCGGTCCACGCCCAGCCCCAGAGCGGCGGAGTCGGCGGTGGGTTTGGACACGGCAGGGAGCGTACCCCGTCCCGCACCACAGCACCCCTCGATTTGTCAGGACATATAGTTGACAGGGCACCCGGCGGGCGGCACGTTGGGTCCATGCGCATCGGACTCATCGGCACCGGCCGGATCGGCTCCTTCCACGCGGGCGTCCTGGCACGCCATCCCCGGGTCGAATCCCTGGTGGTGACGGATCCCGACGCGGCCCGCGCCGCACAGGTCGCGGACCGGACGGGCGCCACGGCCGTCGCCTCCGCGGCCGACGTCCTCGGCGCGGGGGTGGACGCCGTGGTGATCGCCTCGGCCACCTCCGCGCACGCGGAGCTCATCGGCCGGGTGGCACGGGCGGGTCTGCCCGCCTTCTGCGAGAAGCCGATCGCGCTGGACCTCCCGGGGACACTGGGCGCTCTGCGCGAGGTCGACCGTGCGGGCAGTGTGCTCCAGCTCGGTTTCATGCGGCGGTTCGACCCGGGCTACGCCGCGGCACGCGCGGCCGTGCGCAGCGGCGCCCTGGGCCGGCTGCACACCGTACGGGCGACGACCGCCGACCCCGCTCCGCCGCCCGCCGCGTATCTGCCGCTCTCCGGGGGGCTGTTCAGGGACTGCCTCGTGCACGACTTCGACATCCTGCGCTGGGTGACGGGCCGTGAGGTGACGGAGGTGTACGCCACCGGGTCGGATGCCGGGCACCCGATGTTCCGGGCGGCGGGCGACGTGGACACGGCGGCCGCCCTGCTGACCCTGGACGACGGGACACTCGCCTCGGCCACCGCGACCCGGTGCAACGGGGCCGGGTACGACGTACGGATGGAACTCGCCGGCGAGCAGGACCAGATCACGGTGGGCCTCGACGACCGTACGCCGCTCACGTCGGCCGAACCGCAGGGTCCCGCGGCTCCGGACAAGCCGTGGCCGGGCTTCCTGGAGCGGTTCGCCCCGGCGTACGAGGCCGAGCTGGACGCGTTCGTACGCGTCGTCCGCGGTGAACTGGCGAACCCCTGCGACGGCCGGGAGGCGTTGCACGCCCTGCGCATCGCCGAGGCCTGCGAACTGTCGCGCCGCGAGCGCCGCCCGGTGGCGACGGCCGAGCTGGCCGGGGCCTGACGTCAGACTGCCGGCCCGGTCGGGAGAACCGTTCCCTGGGCCACCGCGCACAGCGCTTCGGCACCCTCGTCGTCCACGGTGTACAACTCGCAGCGCACGACGGCCTGTCTGCGGCCGGTGTGCGCGACGGCGGCCCTGGCGACGAGGGTGCGGCCGGCCGCGGGACGGACGTACTGGATGGAGAAGCCGCCCGTGAGCACGGCGGGGCCGAGCGTCGTCCCGGCCGCGAAAGTGATCGAGTTGTCGGCCGCGTAGGCCAGCACACCTCCGTGGAGGTACCCGTTCTGCTGCTTCAGGTCCTCGCGGACGTCGATCTCGAGGGTGGCGGCCCCGTCCCCGAACTCCGTGATCCGCGCACCGACGAGCCCGCTGAAGGGCTGGCTGTCGAGGATCCTCTGTGCCATCCGCAGAGATGGTTCCGTCACGGTGCTTCTCCCGATTCCGTTCCTACCAGGTCACGGGCAGACTACGGACCTCCCGGATCAGCATCCCCGGCAGCCGGTCGCGCTCGGTCAGCGTAGGCCGCCGTCGGGCGGGCCGTCCTCGTCCAGCAGGCCCGCGTCGTGGACCAGCAGCGCGATCTGGACACGGTTGTTGAGCCCGAGTCGGGCGAGGATCCGGGAGACGTGCGTCTTCACCGTGGCCACACTCAGGTAGAGGGCGGCGGCGATCTCCGCGTTGGAACTGCCGCGCCCGACCGCGACCGCCACGTCCCGTTCGCGGTCCGCGAGCTCGGACAACCGTTGCCGCGCGCGGGCCGCACGGGCCGGCCGGTCGTCCGCCGCACCACCCGCGGCATGGGCCATGAGGCGGCGGGTGACGGCGGGTGAGAGGACGGGCTCGCCGGCTGCGACGCGCCGGACCGCCTCGACGATCTGGGCGGGCGGGGTGTCCTTCAGGACAAAACCTGCCGCCCCCGCGCGGATGGCCCGCAGCACCTGCTCGTCGGCGTGGAAGGTGGTGAGGACGACGACCTCGGGGGCCTCGGGCCTGAGCCGCAGCGCCTCGGTCGCGGCCAGCCCGTCCATGACCGGCATCCGGATGTCCATCAGCACCACATCGGGGCGCAGCCGGTCGACCAGGCCCTCGACCTCGGTCCCGTCGGCGCCCTCCCCCACGATGTCGATGCCGTCGGCTCCGCCGAGCATCAGGGTGAGCCCGGCCCGTACGAGCGGGTCGTCGTCGACGATGAGCAGCCGGACCGGTGGCGGTGCGGGCGTGGGGGTGTTCATGCGGGCCACGGTAGCCAGGCCCGGACGCCGAATCCGCCGTCGGCCCCGGATCCGTGCTCCAGGCGGCCACCCGCCAGGGTGGCGCGCTCGGTGAGGCCGATGAGCCCCTGGCCCGATCCGGGGACCCTCTCGAAGTGTGCGGTGGGAGCGGGGTTGTGGACCTCGATCGTGAGCCCGTCGCCCGGGCCGCCGGTCACGGTCACGGTGACCGGGGCACCCGGTGCGTGCTTGCGGGCGTTGGTGAGGGCTTCCTGTGCGATGCGGTAGACGGTGCGCCCGGTGGCCGCGGGCGCCCGGGCCGGGTCGGCGACGCGGTTGTCCAGGGTGACCTTCGCCCCGGCCGCGACCGACTCCTCGACCAACGCGTCCAGGGTGACGAGCGTGGGCTGCGGCCGGTTGCCCTCGTCGCCCTCCCCGGGGCCGCGCAGGACGCCGATGATCTCGCGGAGGTCCTGGAGCGCCTCGTGGGCGCTGTCCCGGATGACTCCGGCGGCCCTGCCGACCTCGGCGGGGGGCGCGTCGGGCCGGAACTCAAGGGCGCCCGCGTGGACGCTGAGCAGGGTCAGCCGGTGGGCGAGGACGTCGTGCATCTCGCGGGCGATGGCCTCACGGGCCAGCCGTTGGGCCTGTTCGGCCCGGAGCGCCGCCTCGGCCTCCGCCCGGCGCGCCCGTTCGCGCAGGGTGACCACGAGCTGGCGCCGTGACCGTACGACCATGCCCCAGCTGACCACCAGCAGGACCAGCAGCACCCCGATGATCGTGGAGGCGATGAAGGAGGTGGCCGGGTCGGGCCGCAGCAGGGGCTGCAGGGGGGCCACGGCGAGAGCGCCCGCGCCGACGATCGCCACCGGTTTGAACGGCCGGTGCACGGCCAGGCTGAACAGGGCGATGAGCAGCGCTCCGGCCGCGACGGGTTCCACGATGCCGACGACGGTGAGCGACACCGCGAGCCCGACGGGCCAACGGCGCCGGAGCCACAGGGCGCAGCAGGCCGCGGCCCCGACCAGGGAGTCGACGAAGACGACCCCGTCCGGGGTGGTGTGGTCCGCGTCGATCGCGGCGAGGGCGAGCACCCCGATGAAGGCCGCGCACAGGAAGGCCGTGATGTCGTCGAGCCAGTCCCGTACGGTCCGGCGCGACCGGCCCCGGTCGCCGCCGGACAGCTCGTGGTCGGCCAGCGCCGAGGGCAGCAGCCAGCGGTACTCCGTGCGCGTCATATCGACAAAGCTACGCAGGCCGGACCCGCCGCAGGCCTGTTGCGGCCCGGGCAGAGACCAAAGTCGCACGATCCCAGACTTTCGGCGGGGCCCGCACGACCGGTGGCCGATGCCGTGACCGGGCCGTGCGCGACAGGCTCGGATCATGAAGAAATTCGTGGAGACGGCCGGGTTCATCGTGTTCGTCCAGGGAGCCGCCGGGCTGCTCCACGAGTGGACGGGGTGGTTCCGTCTGTGGGCGGTGGCGGCCCGGCTGGACTTCCTCGACGACTACGGGCTCTTCGTCAGCATCGTGCTGGTGGTGACCGGCGGGGCGGTCATGATCGCGGCGGACAGCATCAGGTCGTAGCCGACGGCCTGTCCACGCTGCGGCGCCCCCAGGCGGTTCCCACCAGGACGAGCACCGCGCCCAGCCCTCCGAGGATCCCCAGCCGTTCGCCGCCGAGGGAGATACCCACCGCTGCCGCCCAGAGCGGTTCCGTACCGAGCAGCAGGCTGACCCGGGACGGCGAGGTGCGGCGTACGGACCATGCCTGCACGAAGAACGCGAAGAGCGTGCAGAAGACGGAGAGGAAGACCAGCCCGGCCCACTCGGCGGCGCCGAAGTCCGCCGCCACCGTCCAGGGGGCGGGGCCCGTCCCGGGAACCGCGGCCAGCACGGCGAAGACGGCGACCGCACTGCCGAGCTGCACGGTGGTCAGCGACAGCGAGTCCGCCTCCTGGACCGCTTCGATGCGGGCCATGGCGAGGACGTGGACGGTACGGGCGAGGGCAGCGAGCAGCATCAGGAAGTCGCCCGCCGAGGGGCTGGTGAATCCGCCGCCCTGGGTCAGGAGCACCACACCGGCGACGGAGAGGCCGGCTGCGGCGAGAAAGGCCCTGGGCGGCCGGATCCGGGTGACCGCGGCCTCGGCGAGCGGCGTGAAGATCATGGTGAGGCTGATGATGAGCCCGGCGTTGGTGGCCGAGGTGTGCACGACGCCGTACGTCTCCAGCAGGAAGATCACGCTGAGTGCCAGCCCCAGCAGCCCGGCACCCCGCCACTGCCGCGCACTCAGCGCCCGCAGCTTGCGCCGGCCGGCCACGGCGAGGACCGGCAGCACGATGGCGAAGCGGAGCACGAGGACGGCGATCACGGTGTGCGTGGTGGTGATGCCCTTGGCCGCGAGGTAGCTGGCGCCCCAGACGAAGGCGACGAGCAGCACGGGCAGATCGGTGGCCCACGCGCGGCGGGGCGGGGCGAAGGCGGGCAGGGCGACGGAGGACATGTCGGCTTCTCCTGGTTCTCCACAGCGGGAAACGATGTGGAGACTTCGCCGGCTCACACGCGGAGCGATCACCGTATCGAACGGCGGCCCCCTCGAAAACCTCTGTCCACGGGGTGAGTCGGCCACCTGTTCGCAGGGGTCGTCACCGGTGGAACCGGTCCTACGGTGGTGCCGGCTCCTCCTAGGATGTCGGTCCTGGGACGCTCGGACACACGGAGTTGGCACATGGGTGGAGCGCGGCTGGACGGACGGGTCGAGCGGGGGAACCAGACCAGGCAGCTGGTGCTGGGGCGCGCGGTCCACGTCGCCTCGAGCGAGGGACTGGAGGGCCTGTCGCTCGGTCGGCTGGCCACGGAACTGAAGCTGAGCAAGAGCGGTGTGTTCGCCCTGTTCGGCTCCAAGGAGGAACTGCAGCTCGCCACCGTGCGCGCCGCCGTGACCGTCTTCGTCGAGCACGTGCTGACTCCGACCAGGGCGGCACCGCCCGGACTGGGGCGCGTCTGGCGCATGTGCGAGAGCTGGCTCTCCTATTCGCAGCGCCGGGTGTTCAGCGGTGGTTGCTTCTTCTACGCGACCATCGCCGAGTTCGACTCACGGGAGGGCAAGGTCCACGACGCGCTGGCCTCCACGCAGACGGGCTGGGTCACCTTCGTGGAGGAGACCATCGAGGAGGCCAGGGTGCGGGGTGAACTCGAGGCCGGCACGGACGTCTCGCAACTGGCCTTCGAGCTCATCGCGTTCATGGAACTGGCCAACGCCGAATCCGTACTGCACGACAACACCCCCGGCTACACCAAGGCGGCCCGGGCCATCCTGGGGCGGCTGCAAGCGGCCGCCACCGACCCGTCCCTGCTGCCGGCGGCTCCCTGAACGGATATAGGTGCACGACCGTTCGTTTAGTTATACGGTCGGCGTGAGGCCCGGGCACAAGCCCGGCCCGTCCACCTCGACGGAGGGGCCCGCCATGCCGAACGGCATCTTGAAGACGTCCTGGAGCTACGGTCCGGCTGCGCCCGGCACCGGCCCCCGCGCGGCCCTCGTCGTCAGCGTCACCGAATTCGTCACCCACCGCGCGTGGGGCACTCCTGCCGTCGCCGCCGAGGGCATGCGGCTGCGGCGCAGCTGGCCGCTGACGCCCGGGGCGGTCGCCATCCGGCTCTGGATGGACAAAGGCCTCCGACTGAACCGCTCGGGCTCGGTCACGGTCTGGGCCGACGAGGCCTCCCTGATGAAGTTCGTCGCCCGGCCGGACCACATGCGCGTCGTCCGGGCGTTCCGGGGGCGGGGCGTGATGCGCTCAGCCCTCCGGGAGACCGTGGCTGCCGCATCCTCCGGACCGGCCGCCGGTCCTGAACTGGCCCCGGTCTGGGCCTGCGCGGAACGCATACTGACCGGCGCCGAACCCTGGAGCTGAGAAGGCGTCGTGGACCTCGCCCCGGGGCCGTGAGGACGGTGGCCCGCGGCCGGTAGGTACGGATCGCGATGCGCTCACGATGGTCCGGGCACCGGTCGGCTCGAGGGCCGTCGGCTGCCCGCCGTCCACCCCTTGAGCCCGGCGCGCACCCCGGGCTCGGTGTCCGTTTCCCGCCGGTTCGCGGACCCCCGAAGGGCTTTCCTTGTTCATGCCGCCACCGAACGGGCGCGGCAGCACCGGCAGACAGGGAAGTGCGCGATGAACAGCACCAACAGGACCGCGCTCGTGACGGGCGGAAGCCGCGGCATCGGTGCGGCGGCCGCTCTCCGCCTCGCCCGGGACGGAGTCGACGTGGCACTGACGTACGTCCGTGACAAGGAGGCCGCCGAGGCCGTCGTCCGCCGGATAGAGGGGTACGGGCGCCGTGCGGTCGCCCTCCACTCGGACGCGGCCGACGCCGGCGCGGCAGAAGCGGCCGTGCACGAGGCGGCGGACACGTGGGGGCGGCTCGACATCCTCGTCAACAATGCGGGAATCGGTGTCCTCGGCCCCATCGCGGACCTGACCCCGGCCGATGTGGACCGCGTACTCGCCGTCAACGTGCGCGCCGTGTTCCTGGCCTGCCGGGCGGCGGCGGGACGGATGGCGGACGGCGGACGCATCATCTCGCTCGGCACCGCGCTGAGCAGGCACGCGGGCGGGCCCGGCGGCACGCTCTACGCCATGAGCAAGTCCGCCCTGGCCGGCCTCACCAAGCCGCTGGCCCGCGAGCTCGGCCCGCGCGGCATCACGGTGAACATCGTCCAGCCGGGCCCGGTGGACACCGACCTCAACCCGGCGTCCGGCCCGTTCGCCGCCGGACAGCGGTCCGCCACCGCACTGGACAGGTTCGGCACGACGGACGAAGTGGCCTCCCTGATCGCCTACTTGGCGAGCGCCGAAGCCGCGTACATCACCGGGACCGAGGTGGTGGTGGACGGCGGCCACGCGGCCTGATCGTCACGGATCGAACACTTCGGCCGCGGCTCGCACGGGGGTGGGGTGGGATGGCTCCATGCGAGCCGTACTCACCACCACCGCCGGAGTCTGCGCACTGTTGGCACTCAGCGCATGCACGCATGGGGCGGCGACTTCGCCCGGGCAGCGCCCGCCGGCGCCCGCTTCGGCACCCACCAGCCCGCCGGCGGACACGGCGGCGCTGGAATCGTCCGTACGCGCCTACGTGAAGGCCTACTACGAGCCCGACACCGCCGCCGCCTACCGGCTCCTCTCCGCGACGTGCCGGGACGAGTGGACGGAGGAGTTCTTCGCCGGACTCCCCGAGCGGGCGACGGCGACTGCCCGGCAGCTCGGAACGACGTACACCCTGCGGCGACTGATCGCGGGCAGGGTCACGAAGGACACCGCACAAGTGACCTACGGCGTCGGTGAGCCGAGATTCGACGAGACGTCCACCTGGGTCCTGGAGGACGGCGGGTGGCACAACGACCTCTGCTGACCGGGGCCGCGCCGCGCTGCCGCGTGTCGCCGCCGGTCCTACGCTGGCCGGGACGACAGCGAACGAAGTGGGAGACCATGAGCCAGACCCCGATCCCGGTCCACACCCTCAACGACGGCCGCTCCGTTCCCGCGGTGGGGCTCGGCACCTGGCCGCTCGACGACGAGGCGGCCGAGCAGGCGGTCGCCGGGGCACTGGGCCTCGGCTACCGCCTCGTGGACACCGCTCTGAACTACCGCAACGAGACCGGCACCGGACGGGGGATCGCCCGCAGTGGCGTACCGCGCGAGGACGTCTTCGTGACGACCAAGGTGCCCGGCCGGCATCACGGGTACGAGGAGACGCTGGCCTCCTTCGAGGAGTCCCGGGGCAATCTCGGGCTGGAGTACGTCGACCTGTACCTCATCCACTGGCCCCTCCCCGGCGTCGGCAGGTACGTGGACACCTGGAAGGCGATGATCAAGCTCCGCGAGGAAGGGCTCGTACGTTCCATCGGCGTCTCCAACTTCACCGCGGCCCATCTGGCCAGACTGGAGCAGGAGACGGGCGTGCTGCCCGCAGTGAACCAGATCGAGATGCACCCCCTGCTGCCGCAGGAGGAGTTGCGGGCGGTGCACGCCGCGAAGGGCATCGTCACGGAGAGCTGGAGCCCGCTGGCCCGGGGGCGCAAGGTGCTCGAGGCTCCGGAGGTCGTGGCTGCCGCCGGGGCGCACGGGGTGACACCGGGCCAGGTCGTGCTCCGGTGGCACACCCAGCTCGGTGCGGTACCGATCCCGAAGTCGGCCGATCCCGGGAGGCAGCGCGAGAACCTGGACCTGTTCGGGTTCGAGTTGACGCCCGAGGAGCTGTCACGGATCGGGGGCCGGCCGCAGCATCGCTTCGGCGGCGACCCCGAGTCGCACGAGGAGTTCTGACGTCGGCCCGGGTACCGCGAACGGTCGCCGCCGGCGACGGACGGGCGCCCCGGCGGGTCAGCGGTTGCGCGGGGTGACCTCCGACATGCGGGACCAGTCGTCGCCCGGCACCTCGACGTTGATGATCTCCGGGACCTCGGAGACGAGCCCGGACATCGTCTCGATCGCCGCCTTGAAGTGCTGCGAGTTCACATGCGCCACGCCCGCCTCCTGCGAGGCGAAGGCTTCGAGCAGGACGAACTGGTCCGGGTTCTCGACACTGTACGACCACTCGAAGAAGAGGTTGCCCGGCTCCTGACGGGTGGCGAGGGTGAAGTCGTCGACCGCGGGGAGCCAGTTGTCACGCTCGGCGGTACGGACGGTGAACCTGACGGCGATGAAGATCATGGCGACTCCTGGTCGACGGCGTGCCGCGGTGCGGGCGTCGACCAGGGTCCCATATGCCTTCAATCAGGGCATGCCCGGCACACCCGTGTGCCGCCGACGGCCCTGCGGTTCCTACCCGCCCAGCTCCTCGTGACGGGCGGCCAGCAGGTCCGCTCCTTGCGCGGTCAGTGAGCCGAAGAGCCGCAGCCTGGAGATCCCGCCGTCCGGGAAGATATCGATCCGGACGTGCGTGCCGAGCGCGGGCTCCGGAAGGACGAAGCGGTGGTTCGTGTCGGGCTGCAGCCGGGTGCGGGGCAGGATCTCGGTCCAGTCGCCGCCGCTCCCGTCGCGCATCGAAAGGGTCGCCCAGCCCGCCGCGTTGCCCTTGAGGTAGGCGGTGTCGATCTCGACGGCCCGGATCTCCGACTGCGCCGCCAGCCGGTAGCGGATCCAGTCGTTGCCCTTGTCCCGCCTGCGCCGCGTCTCCCAGCCGTCGTCCATCTTGCGGGAGCGGCCCGGGGCGATGGTGTTCGTGGCCGGGGAGTAGAAGCGGTCGGAGGCGTCCTCGACCTGGCCGCCGTTCTCCAGGGCCACGAGGTCGAACGTACCGAGGGCGGACAGCCAGGCGGGGTCGGGGGCCACCTCGCCGTGGACCCTCAGCCGGGCTATGCCGCCGTCCGGGTGCTGGTTGACCCTGAGGTGGGTGAAGCGCTGCCCGGCGTCGACCGTGAAGCCGTTGGCGGCGTGGCCGCCGACAGCCGTACGGGGCACGAGAGTTGTCCACTTCACGTCGGGTGCGAGGAGGTCCTCGGGCGACGGGGAGCCGGGCACCGAGGTCGCTTCGACGGAGACCGACTGCGGGTAGTTGCCTCGGAAGTGGGCGGTGTCGACGACGAGTCCGCGCACGATCCCAGGCGCTCCGAGGCGTACGAGGGCCCAGTCGTGGTCCTCGTCGGTGGGGTGCGGCTCGGCGGCACCCGTACCGCGTCGGCGGCGGGTCTCCCAGCCGTCCATGATCTTGCCCTTGTGGCCGAAGCGCTCCGGGTCGAACTCGGCGGGCTCCGGCTTCAGCAGGTTCTCGCGCTCGGCGAAGAACTCGTCGTTGGCGGCGATCACCCCGGCGCCGAGCCGGCGGTCCGCGAGGTCCACGAGATGGGTGAAGGGAAAGCCCGCGGTCCGGTAGTCGGCGTACGGGTCGCCACCTCCGTACGGGCTCGCGTCGCCGGTGAAGTGGGGTGTCGCCGTCATGGTCAGTGGTTCCTTTCGAGGAGGCGGCCGGTGGGTTCGCCGAGTACGCCGTCGGCCGCGATCCGCTGCCCGCGCAGCCATGTCGACCTGACGACGCCGTACAGTGTCCGGCCCGCGTAGGCGGTGACCTGGTTGCGGTGGAAGAGTTCGGCCGGGTCGACGGTGAAGGTCTCGTCGGGGGCGAGGACCGCGAAGTCCGCGTCGTGCCCGGCCTCGATGGCGCCCTTGCGGGTGAGACCGGCGAGCGCGGCGGGGGCGGCGGACATCCAGCGGGCGACGTCGTCGAGCGTGTGGCCACGCCTGCGCGCCTCGGTCCAGATGGCGGGGAGGCCCAGCTGGAGGGAGGAGATGCCGCCCCACGCGGAGGCGAAGTCAGGTGTCTTGAGGTCGGTGGTGCAGGGCGAGTGGTCGGAGACGATGCAGTCGATGGTCCCGTCCGCGAGTCCCGCCCACAGGGCGTCCTGGTTGGCGGCCTCCCTGATGGGCGGGCAGCACTTGAACTCCGTCGCGCCGTCCGGGACTTCCTCTGCCGTGAGGGTGAGGAAGTGCGGGCAGGACTCGACGGTGACGCGTACGCCCCGGCGCTTGGCGGCGGCGATCAGCGGCAGGGCGTCACTGGAGGAGAGGTGCAGGACGTGGACGCGGGCGTTCAGCCGCTCGGCGTGGGCGATGAGGCCCTCGATGGCGGTGTTCTCGGCGTCGCGCGGCCGGGAGGCGAGGAAGTCGGCGTAGGCCGGGCCGCTGCGCTGCGGTGCGGACGCCAGGTGGTGCGGATCCTCGGCGTGCACGATCAGGAGTCCGCCGAAGCCGGCGATCTCGGCCATGGAGCGGGCCAGTTGCTCCTGGTCCAGCTCGGGGAACTCCTCGACCCCGGAGGGCGAGAGGAAGCACTTGAAGCCGAAGATCCCGGCCTCGTACAGCGGACGCAGATCCTTCGTGTTCGACGGGATCGCGCCGCCCCAGAAGCCGGTGTCGACGTGCGCCTTGGGCGCCGCCACCTGCTGCTTGGTACGCAGGTGCTGGACGGTGGTGGTCGGCGGGAGGGAGTTGAGCGGCATGTCCAGCAGGGTGGTGATGCCGCCTGCCGCGGCTGCCCGGGTGGCGGTCCAGAAGCCTTCCCACTCGGTGCGGCCGGGGTCGTTCACATGGACGTGGGTGTCGACGAGGCCGGGCAGCAGTACGTCGTCGCCGAAGTCCTCGGTCCGGGCCCCGTCGGGCACCTCGGTGTCATGGGGCAGGACCGCCTCGATCGTCCCGCCGGCGACGACGACCGCGGCCGCGCGGGTCCCCTCGGGGGTGACGACGCGCGTCGAGCGCAGTACCAGTTTCATGTCCGCCTTCACGTCCGCACCGGGCACCCGTGCTCCTCACTCAGGATTTCAACGAATTGTTGAAGGAGTCTTCACTCGGGAAAGCACCCCGTCAAGACCTCACCTTCCCCGCAGGGCGCCGAACGGGCCACCGGCGGCCCGCAGAACGGCACCGCTTGAAGGATTCCACAAAGTAGAAGTCTAATTTCGTCATGCGGAACGTAGAATGAACCAGGAGTGGCACCACCGCACTCCGGACAGACCCGGGTCCGGACCGTCGACACCGGGACAGAACAGGTTCTGACCGGCAAGGACGCCGCACCCGGAGCAGTGGGCCGATCGGGAACAGCCCGGTAGGCTGCTGCCTTGCCTCCGCTTCGAAAGGACCGTTGACGTGCCGCCGTCCCACGCCAGCACATCCGACTCCAAGCCCGCCGGTCCCAGTGGCGGGGTGCAGTCTCTCGAGCGCGCTTTCGATCTGCTGGAGCGCATGGCGGATGCCGGGGGCGAGGTCGGACTCAGCGAACTCTCCGCGAGCAGTGGCCTTCCGCTGCCGACCATCCACCGGCTGGTACGCACGCTGGTCGCGTGCGGCTACGTACGCCAGCAGCCCAACCGCCGTTACGCGCTGGGCCCGCGGCTGATCAGGCTCGGCGAGTCCGCGTCACGGCTGCTGGGCACCTGGGCGCGCCCGTATCTCCAGCGCCTGGTCGAGGAGACCGGCGAGACGGCGAACATGGCGCTGCTCGACGGGGACGAGATCGTCTACGTCGCGCAGGTGCCCTCGAAGCACTCGATGCGCATGTTCACCGAGGTGGGCCGGCGGGTGCTCCCGCACTCCACGGGGGTGGGCAAGGCCCTGCTCGCGAACACGCCCGCCGACGAGGTCCGGGCGCTGCTGGCCCGTACCGGAATGCCCGCGGCCACCGAGAAGACGATCACCACGCCGGACGGCTTCCTCGACGCGCTCGAACAGGTGCGCAGGGCGGGCTACGCGGTGGACGACAACGAGCAGGAGATCGGGGTCCGCTGCCTCGCGGTGTCCGTACCCAACTCCCCCACCTCGGCCGCCATCTCCATCTCGGGTCCGGCGGGACGGGTGACGGAGGCGGCGACGGAGCGGATCGTGCCGATCCTCCAGCAGATCTCGAAGGAACTCTCCGAGGCCCTGGCCAGCAACGGCTCGACGGCCTGAACCCCCAGGGGCCGTGACGGCCCCTGGGGTCAGACCCGCGACGGCACCGACAGACAGCCGTCCCCCATCGCCACCGTCCCGTCCGCCCGGTGCAGGTGGGCCCGGTCGTGGGTGACCATCACCGTCGCCGTCGACCGTTGCCGGGTCAGCCCGATCAGCAGGTCGAGGACCGCCGCGCCCCGTTCGTGGTCGAGCGCGCTGGTCGGTTCGTCGACGAGCAGCACCGCAGGCTCGTTCATCAGGGCCCGTGCGATGTTGACCCGCTGACGCTGACCACCGGACAGCTGGTGCGGTCTGCGGTCGGCCCTGTCCGCGAGGCCCACCGCGTCCAGCAGCTCCAGTGCCCGGCGCCGTGCTGCCCGCGCCGAGCCACGCGACAGGTGGGCCATGACCTGCAGCTGCTCCGCGGCGGTCAGGGACGGCAGCAGGTTGGGCTGCTGGAAGACGATGCCGATGCGCTCCCGGCGCAGTTCCGCCCTGTCCGCGCGGCTGAGCCCGGCGGTCTCCGTACCGGCGACGACGACGCGTCCCCGGTCCGGGGTGACGAGCGTGGCCGCCACCGCGAGCAGGCTGGACTTGCCGGACCCGGACGGTCCGACGACCGCCGTCAGCGAGCCCGCGGCGACGTCCAGTGAGACCCGGTCGAGCGCTGTGAGTCGGGCATCACCGTCGGGGTAGGTCAGGGTGACATCACTGAGGACGAGGGTCATCGGACACTCCCGAGTGCGGTGAGCGGGTCGACGGCGGTGATCCGCCGGATGGACAGGGCGGCCCCGAGAACACCGAGGGCGGTCATCACCGCGGCGGGTACGAGGACGGTCGACGCGTCGAGGACGAACGGCACGGTGCCGCCCGGGCCCCCGACCAGCGCACCGATGCCCGCGGTGAGCGCGGTGCCCGTTCCCGTACCGACAACGAGCATCACCACGGCCTGCCCGAGCGCGTCCCGCAGCAGGTACGGGGTGGAGGCTCCCAGGGCCTTGAGCACGGCGACGTCGCCGCTGCGCTGGATCGTCCAGACGGTGAAGAAGGCGCCGGTGACCAGCGCGGAGATGGCGAAGAGGGCGGCGCGCATCAGCTGGAGCGAGCCGTTCTCTGCCTGATACGAACCGATGGCCGCGAGGGAGCCTTCGAGGGTCAGGGTGCTCGTGCCCGCCGCCTCGTCACCGGCCGCCAGATCGGCGCCGGGGGCCGTGGTCAGGGCGACGACGGTGGCCTGATCGCCTGTGCCACCGATGCGCTGCCAGTCTGCGAGGGATGTCCACACCACCGGCGTATGGCTGTACGAGGCGTTGCCCCGGACCGCGTCCACGGTCACTTCTGCGGCGCCGAGCAGGACCGTGTCACCGATCCCGGCTCCCAGGTCGGCCGCGGCCTTCTCGGAGAGCACGGCCCGGCCGGTCCCCACACCGCGCGGTGCGAGGCCGCCGTGCGGTTCGGCTCCGAACGCCGAGACCGCAGCCGTCCTGTCGCCGTCGGCCGTCCCCGCGTTCAGTGTCCGGATCCCGAGCGGCTCGGCGGCGGTGACCCCGGGCAGGCCGGCCCAGGCATCCCAGGCGCTCTTCTCGACGGTCGAATTCGTGAACGACTCCGACTGGCCGTCCGGCGGGGCGGCGAACGCGAGACGATCGGCTTTCAGCCCTGTGACGGCCGAGGTGTTCTCCCTGGCCAGGCCGGCCGTGAGACCGGACAGCAGGCCCACGAGCAGCGTGATCAGCACCACCACCGTGCCCATGAGGGCGAACCGGCCCCTGGCGAACCGTAGGTCTCTCCATGCAACGAACATGACTCCAGACTCGGGCCGCGCACCTCGGGAAACATCGCGCGCCGGAGGGGGTGGACATCAACCTTTCGATTGACCGGCCGCGCGTCCGGTGCGCCTAGGCTGGAACAACCATGGATTCGCGTTCGCACACCCCCGTCACCGCCGCGCTGCGGCTCTGCCTGCACGCGCTGCTGATGGGGCTGCTGGCACTGGCCGCGGCCCGCGCGGTGAGTGACGGCACGACGCACTCCACGGCCGTCGTCGTCGTGGCGGGGGTGATGGCCGCGCTGTACGCGGCGGGTGCGTCGGCCCCCGCCGTACAGTCGCGGACCCGCGCCGCCGCCGTGTGGCTCGCCGCTCTGGGCGCGGTCTGGCTCGCCCTGCTCGCGCTGTCGTCCGATGCCCTGTGGGTGGCCTTCCCGCTCTACTTCCTGCAGCTGCACCTGCTCCCGGCGCGGTGGGGCCTGCCCGCCGTGGCGGCCACGGCGGCGGCTGCGATCACCAGCTTCGTCCTGCACGGCGATGCCGTCACGCCCGGCGCCTTCATCGGGCCGCTGCTCGGTGCGGCGGTGGCCGTGGCGACCGTGCTCGGGTACGACGCGCTGTTCCGGGAGAGCGAGCGACGCCGCGAGCTGATCCACGAGCTCGTTTCCACCCGGGCGGAGCTCGCCGACGCCGAACGCACCGCGGGCACCCTGGCCGAACGGGAGCGGCTGGCCCGCGAGATCCACGACACCCTCGCCCAGGGCCTGTCCAGCATCCAGCTGCTCCTGCGGGCGGCCGAACGCACGCTGCCCGACGATGCTCCGGCCACCGCACACGTCCGCCGGGCCCGTGAGGCGGCGCAGGACAATCTGGCCGAGGCCAGGCGCTTCGTACGCGCCCTGAGCCCGCCGGACCTGGAGCACGGTTCGCTGGCCGCGGCCCTCGCCCGTCTCTCGTCGCGTACCTCGACACCGGACCTCACCGTGCAGTTCGCTGTCAGCGGTACGCCGGTGGAGCTGCCCACTCCGTACGAGGTGGCGTTGCTCCGTACCGCCCAGTCGGCGCTGGCCAACGCGGTGCGCCACTCGGGTGCGCGGCGGACGGAGATCACCCTCAGCTTCATGGGGACAACGGTGGCCCTGGACGTCGTGGACGACGGGAAGGGCTTCGACCCGGCGGTGGGTGGGGGGCCGGGCGGCACGGAGAGCGGGGGCTTCGGGCTGCCCGCCATGCGCGCGCGGGCCCGCTCGCTGGGCGGCACCCTGAGCGTGGAGTCGGCGCCGGAGCAGGGTACGGCCGTCGCCGTCACGCTGCCGCTGCCGGCTTCCGAGCCGAAGGGCGCCGCCGCATGACCGACCCGATCCGGCTGCTGCTCGCCGACGACCACCCGGTGGTCCGGGCAGGCCTGCGCGCCCTCCTGGACACCGAGCCGGACTTCCGGGTCGTCGCCGAGGCGACCACGGCGGAGGAGGCCGTCGCACTCGCGACGACCGGGCGGTTCGACGTCGTCCTGATGGACCTGCAGTTCGGTACGGGGATGCACGGCGCGGAGGCCACGGCCGCGATCACCGCGGTGGCGGGCGCTCCCCGGGTGCTGATTCTCACCACGTACGAGTCGGACGCGGACATTCTGGCCGCGGTCGAAGCGGGGGCCGGCGGCTACCTGCTGAAGGACGCCCCGCCGACGGAGCTGGCGGCAGCGGTGCGTACGGCGGCTGCCGGCCGTTCGGCGCTCGCACCGGCGGTCGCGCACCGCCTGATGGACCGGATGCGGACCCCTGCCCAGGCCCTGACCAAACGTGAGCTCGAAGTGCTCCAGCTGGTCGGCGAGGGCCTGTCGAACCAGCAGATCAGCAAGCGGCTCTTCCTGAGCCAGGCGACGGTGAAGTCCCATCTGGTGCACATCTACGCCAAGCTCGGCGTCGACTCCCGCACCTCGGCGGTCGCCGCGGCGACCGCACGCCGTCTGATCCGCCGCTGACCTGGCGCGTTTCCCCCACGGGCGCGGCGGCGGACCCGGCCCGTCGCGCTGCCCTCACGGGCGGGGCGGCTCCCCGAAGAGGTCCACGGCGATCCTTACGTCCCGCAGGCCGGGAGCGAGTGCGCTGACCGATCCGATCGCCCCCGCAACCAGCAGGAGGGAACGGCGCAGCCGGGGAATCTCGGGCGTTCCGCTGACCGCCATGGCGTCCAGCGCGGCCAGCTCGTCCTCGGCGATTCCGCGGTCGGGGAACTCCACGGGGTGTCCGGCCAGTTCACGGCGGAGCCGCGAAACGGCCGTACGCAACTCCGCGACCCTCGGGTCCTCATCACTGCCGGTCAACCGCTTCTGCCCCACGCTTCGCAACAAAGCACTCCCCCTCGCACGTATCTGTGCCGGTGTCCCGACCAGGTCCCTGGCGGCGGTCAAGTGCCCGGGGCCGTCCGTAAGTTAACGCCATCAAAGGTGGCGTGCGCCACTCCGCGGCCGGAAAATGAGGGTACTCCCTGAGGGTGCCCTCCAATTCGCCAGTGCGACCGGGCCCTGCGAGCAGCCGAAGCCGCCGACGGCCCGCTGCGCATCGCGGCCGCGAAGGGGAACCTGGGCCAACCACTGCTGGCGCAGCCTGGGCAGGAAGGTGACGCCGCCGACGTCGCGCAGACTGCCGGGGATGACCTTGCCCGTTCGCTCACCACGTCGCAGACCGCTGCCGTCCGCGGGGTCCTTGAGCTCGTCACGGTTGTCGCCGAAGCGCGGATCGGCCGGGCTTGGGCGGCACGGGATCGCCTCACTGACAAGGTGCTTCCGCTCGCCCGTCAAGCGGGGAGGGCAACATCTGCCGCACCGTCTTTGGCCCCATCAACACGCAGTTGCACGCCGTGTCCGTGGAGATGACCGACGGCAACGCGGTCGAAGGGCTTCGCCCAGCCGATCGGGTAGACACTGGCAGGCTCCCCTCGCTGGAGCGGCTGTTCACCTTCGGGCTGGAAGTGCCCCGCTACTACGACCTGCGCCGGGCTTCATCGGCTTGCAGGTCGACGCTGCCGACCGTTCAGTTGCGGCTTGTCGGATGCCGTCCTTCCTTCAACACCGCGGCCCGCACACCACCCTCCGTGACGACAGCTTGAGCAGGGCAAGTCGGACAGGCCCTCCGTGGGAAGCGGTGCTGTTTCTCGCGGTCAGTGCGGATGAAGGCGGCGGCGGCACAGGCCTGGCCGCCGCCCTCATCACGGGCAGCCTCAGACCTGCCAGAGCACCGTGCACCAGATCTCGTTGTTGTCGCCGATGCCGCAGTCGGCGATCTGCCCGCTACTCACCTTCGTCCAGGTGCCTGCCGTCCGCCAGTGCCACGTGCCAGTCCGATAGAACCGCTCGTGGTAGCCGTAACCGTTGAACGTGAAGGCGTCGACGTCGACGTTGGTGCCGTTGCCGCCCACGGTCCCGTTGCCGATCGACTTCTGGTCACATGAGGCGCGCTTGGAGTTGTTCCCGGTGCCACCGTCCCAGTTCCACACCTGACACCAGCCGCTGCCGGCGCCGAGATTGGTCGTGTAGTTCATCGTCCGGCCGGTCCTGTTCTTCACCGCGCCGCACAAGTAGTCACCGGGACCGCCACAGTTGTCCGCGGAGGCGGTGGGTGCCCCCGCGACGACCATTCCGGACGCCATGAGGACAACGGCGGCGGTTGCACCGGCCGCCCGATTCAGGCGAGATTTTTTGCGCATGACAACCCCAATTCCTTGATCGTGTTCGTACGCCTTGCCGTTCGGAGATCCAGACAGTGGCCCCACGGACGCAGGCTCCACAAGGGTGGGACGGGAGATGGAACGCCTGGGACAAAAACATGCCGCTGACCTGCAAGATTGCGAGGAGGGTAGGACGCCGCAGACAGACTCACTCAAGCCGAACCAATCGGCCGGTGACAGCGTTCCTACCGGCACCCCAACTACGAGCTCACCCGGACTTGGCGTCGGAGCGCTTGAACGGTGGCCAATGCCAGTTCGCACGTGTGCGCGACCACGTGATACGTGTTCGAGAATCAGCGGAGACCGCTTGTTACCGATTGACCGGCGTCCGGGGGGTCACGCGCCCGCAAGTGGACCGGTGGTGCGCCGGGGGTGCGTAAGCGGTTGCTGCCAATCATTGCCGGGTGGGTGTAGCTCGCACCGAATGTCGAGTTCATGCAGATATCAATCGGTTGACCGATACAGGCGATGGTTACGGAAATATCCGTAATTGGTTACCGGGGTCGGTTCGGTCTGCCGAGGCGCCGGTCGGGGCCGCAGAGTGTGTGTTCTCGGCCCAGGACGGGTCGGGAACTCGTACCGACCCTGGGGCCTTGAACCGGGCCCGGGGCATTGTGACTGAGGGGACATCACCTATGTCTGCTTCTTCGACCGCCCGCCGCGCAGCCGCTACCGTTCTCGCGGCCGGTGCCGTTGTCTCAGCCGTCGCGCTGCCGGCTTCCGCCGACGACGGCGACCGCCACCGCCACGGCCCCCGCGTCGTGATCAGTGATGTGCAGGCCGACAGCCCGGGCCGTGACAACCACAGCAACCGGTCGCTGAACGCCGAGTGGGTCGAGATCACCAACCAGAGCCGCCGCGCGGTCAACCTGGACGGCTGGACCCTGCGCAACGAGGACGGTAACCGCTACCGCTTCGACAACGTCCGCCTCGCCGGACGCGCCACCGTCCGCATCCACACCGGCATCGGCCGCGACACCCGCACCGACCTCTTCCAGGACCGCCGCTCCTACGTCTGGGACAACTACTCCGACACCGCCGTCCTGCGCAACGACCGCGGCCGCACCGTCGACACCGAGTCCTGGGGAGGCCGCCACCACCACCGCCGCTGATCAACGGCACGGCGGGCTGAAAGCCGACTCCTGCCTGCTGGGCCCCACGAGGGGTGAGAGCAGGTAAGTGGCCCGCCGGAGCCGGGATCCATCCTCATCATCAACTGCCCGCACCGTCCGTCCGGTGCGGGCAGTTCGGCCGTCATGCCGACCACGGCCGCAGCCGGGACCGAGCACGACGGTGACCGGTCGAACTCCACCCGCCGGCATCCGCTGTTCGTTGGGCCATCTATCGCGGTGCGGGTGTCTGCCCGGAGACGGCGACTCCTGCCTGGCGGAAGTCCTCCAGTGTCGAGGCTGTCGTGTCCGGGGCCACGCCGACCGAGTGGTTGAGAAGTACGCGGGCGCGGAACCCGGCCTTGACGGCGTCCAGCGCGGTCGCGCGCAGTGGTCGGTGGCGATGCCCACCACGTCGACGTCTTCCACGCCGTGGTCGCGCAGCAAGTCGCAGGGTGAGCGAACGCAGGCCTACAAGAGCGACTTGTCCGACGAACGCTGTGCACTGATCGAGCCGGTGACCACTGGATGGAAGGCCAAGCACCCCTCCGTCAGCGGCCATCAGGGCAGATATGAGATGCGCCAGATCGTCAACGCGCTCCTGTACCAGTCAGTGGGATTACCTGCCGCACGACCTGCCACCGCCCGGCGCGGTGAAGAACTACTTCTATAAGTGGCACGACGATGGCACTGACGAGGTCATCCACGACCTGCTGCGCCGGCAGGTGCGTGAAGGCCGGGGACGGTTAGCCGACCCGAGCCGGGTGGTGCTCGACACGCAGAGTCTCCATGCCGCCGCCGGAGTGCCCGCGGCCACGACCGGGCGGGACGCCTCGAAGAAGGTGCCGGGCCGCAAGCGTGGACTGGCCGTTGACGTGCTGGGCCTGGTGGTCGCTGTGGTGGTGCCGGCCGCCTCCGTACACGACAACGCCTTCGGCACCGCGCTGCTGGACAAGGTCGCCGCCGGCACCTCCACGGTGACGAAGGCCCTGGTGGATCAGGGATGCAAGAAGACCGTGGTTGACCACGGCGCCGGCCTGGGCATCGCGGTGGAGATTGGTGAGCGCAACCCGGCCGACCGTGGCTTCGTTCCGCAACCGATCCGCTGGAGAGTCGAGCAGACCAACGGGATCTTGATGCTCCACCGCAGGCTGGTCCGCGACTACGAACACCGCCCGGCCTCGGCCGAGTCACGGGTGTACTGGGCGCTGAGCGACGTGATGGCCCGTCGGCTGACGGGCACCTCCGCCCTGGCCTGGCGCGGCGCGTGAGCGGCCACCCGCAGCAAGCCCTCTAACAGTCGCCTCAGGTTCGCTCGGTAGGAAGTAGGCGTCCAGACAAGCGATGCAACCCGTATGTAGGAGGCTAGTGATGGCAGTCAACGCAGCGCCGTCCGGGGAAGCGCCGGCCGGTCGGTTGGCAGGCCGGTGGGTGCCATGGTTGGTGATTGGCTTGTGGCTGGTGCTGGCGGCGGGCATGGTGCCGTTGAGCGGAAAGTTGAGCTCGGTCACCACCGACAGCGCCGTAGACACCATGCCGGCCAGTGCCGAGTCCACCAAGGTGGCGGTGCTGGACGACAGTCTCCCCGGCGGTGAGAACAACACGTTCGTCTTCGTGTACCACCGCGCCGGCGGCATGACCGACGCCGACCGCGCGACGGTCGAGCGCCACTACGACACCCTTGCCAAGCGGTACCCGCCGAAGGCGACGGCGGCGGCCGACGAGGACGACGAGGGCTCACCGACGAGCCCTTCCACCGACCGCAAGGCGATGATGTTCACCCTCGAGGTGAGCACGGCCTACGGCGCACCGGAGGACATCGTCGGCCCGTTGCGTGACGCCGCGAAGGACCGCCCCTCAGGCCTGGAACTCGACGTGACCGGCCCGGGCGCGATAGACGGCGACATGGATGCCGTCTTCGACGGTATCGACGTGCAGGTCCTCCTCACCACCATCGCCGTCGTCACGCTCCTGCTCATCCTCACCTACCGCAGCCCGGTGTTGTGGATCATCCCGCTGGTGGCCGTTGGCGCGGCCGCACTGACCGCGATGGGGACCGTCTACCTGCTCGTCAAGGGCTTCGGCATCGTGGTCAACGACCAGAACTCGGCGCTGCTGACGATTTTGGTATTCGGCGTCGGCACGGACTACGCGCTGTTGCTCATCGCTCGATATCGGGAGGCACTGCACCACCATGAGAACGTCCGGGTCGCGATGGTCCACGCACTACGCGGCGCGGCACCGGCCATCGTCGCGTCCGCGGCCACCGTGGTCGCCGGCCTGCTCTGCCTGCTCGTCGCGGACCTGAACAGCACCAGCGGGTTGGGCCCGATCGGTGCGGCCGGCATCCTGTGCGCGCTGGTGGCCATGCTGACACTGTTCCCGGCGGTGCTCGTGGTGTTCGGCAGGCGGATCTTCTGGCCGGCCATCCCGCGGTTCAGCACGACCGTGGAGGCGAAGCCGGGGCTGTGGGGGCGGCTCGGCACCGCCATCAGCCGCCGCCGGTGGGTGGCGACGCTCGGCTCGCTCGGAGTCCTCGGCGTGCTCGCCCTCGGGCTGGCGGGCAACACCGGCGCCCTGCGGGAGCAGGACCAGTTCCTGTCCGCGCCGGAGTCGGTCACCGGCTTCACCGTTTTCCGCCAGCACTTTCCGGAGCTCGGCGGCCAGCCGATGACGATCTTCACGCGGCCGGCGTACCAGGAGCGGGTGCTCGACATCGTCAGGGAGACTCGCGGTGTGGCCCTGGCCATCCCGGAGCAGACCAGCGGTGGCTGGGCCAACATCTCCGTGTTCCCGAAGGACGCGCCGGACACCGTCGCAGAGTACGACACGATCAAGCGGGTGCGCACCGTCGTGCACGCGGTGAGCGGGGCGGAGGCGATCGTCGGCGGGCCGAGTGCGGAGAACCTGGACACCGAGGTGACCACCAAGCGCGACGAGAAGCTGGTGATCCCGCTGGTGCTCGCCGTCGTCCTGATCGTCCTCGGGCTGCTGCTGCGCGCGATCGTGGCCCCGCTGGTCCTGATGTCCACCGTGATCGTCTCATTCGCCGCAGCCTTCGGCGGCAGTGTGTTCGTCTTCGACACGATCCTCGGGTTCAAGGGTGTCGACTATTCGGTGCCGCTGCTGGCATTCCTGTTCCTGGTGGCGCTGGGCGTCGACTACAACATCTTCCTGGCCAGCCGTGCCCGGGAGGAGACCGTGCGTCTCGGCACCAGAGAGGGCATGCTCAAAGCCCTCTCGGCCACCGGTGGCGTCATCACCTCGGCAGGCCTGGTCCTGGCGGCCACGTTCGCGGTCCTCGTCACACTTCCGCTGGTGATGCTGATCGAGGTCGGGTTCCTGGTGGCCTTCGGCGTGCTGCTCGACGCCCTGCTGGTGCGGTCGGTCCTGGTGCCCGCCCTCACCTTGCTGATCGGCCGGCGGATGTGGTGGCCGAGCCGGCTGTCCCGTCCAGCGGCGGAGCTGCTGGACGGTCAACGGCCGCTCGCCGACGACGAGGAGCCCGCGCTGCAACGGTGAGCGCGGCGGCACGGACGAGTTCCGGGACGGGCCCCAGGCCCGTCCCGGATATTCATGGGCCCGCGGCCGCTTGTCCTGCGCCACGCGCCGGGGCTGGGGTCGGCGCATCGCGGTGTCCTGCCCCGACGGTGAGCCGCGCAGGGCCATGCCCGAGGGCCGCCGTCCCTTGTCCTGCGCCGCGCCGCCGGGGCGGGTCAGCGCACCTCGGTGTCCTCTCCGGCGGTGAGCCGCGCGATCGGGGCGGGCGGGGCCGCGGCCGGAAGGTCGACCCGAAGCAGCGCGCCACCGCGTGCGGAGCGGGCGACGGTGGCCCGCCCGCCGTGGGCGTCGACGACCCGCTGCACGATCGACAGCCCCAGACCGGATCCCGGCAACGCCCGGGCGCTGTCGGCACGGTAGAACCGGTCGAACACCCGCGGTACGTCGGCGGCGTCGATGCCCGGCCCGGCGTCGTCGACCTCAAGCACCGCCGACGCGCCCTCGGCACGGAGCCGGACCTGGACCGGCTGGTCCGCGGGGGTCCATTTGCCGGCGTTGTCGATGAGGTTGAGCACCGCCCGCTCGAGCGCAGCGGGACGCCCGCTCACCCACACGGAGGTCACGTCGAGCGTGACCTCGATGTCGGGCGCGCGGGAACGCGCCCGGGTCGCGGCGGCCCCCACCACGTCGGCGAGGTCGAGCACCTCGGTGCTCTCGTCGCTGATGTCACCGCGCGCCAGGTCGGTCAGCTCGGCGGCAAGGGTGCTCAACTCGGCTACCTGGGCGCCGAGATCGTTGAGCAGCCGGGTCCGGCTCTCCGCCGGCAGCGCGCTGTCCAGGGTGCCGCGCCGATCGAGCCGGATCAGCAGTTCGACGTTGAGGCGCAGGCTGGTGAGCGGGGTCTTGAGCTCGTGGGCGGCGTCCTCGGCGAGCAGCCGCTGGGCCCGCCGGGAGTTCCGGAGCGCGGCGAGCATGTCGTTGATCGACTGGATCAGCCGCCGGATCTCCCCACCGCCCTCATCCGGGATGTCGGCGTCGAGATCCTGGGTGCGCGCGACACGTACCGCGGCGGCGGTCAGCCGGTCGATCGGCGCCAGCCCGGTCCGCGCCACGGTCCGCCCGACAAGGGCGCCGCCGACCACGCAGAGCAGCCCGATCAGCAGCATGCCCAACCCGAACCGGTTGATCGGGCTGTCGTCGACGACGCGGGCCACCTGGACCGCGCCGTCGCCCGCCCGCAGCGTGTGGATGAGGTAGCCGTCGTCGTCGCTGTCGTTCGACTCCATCAGGTCGGCCGACACGCCCTGAGCCACGCGCCCGGCGTGCTCGCTGACCGGGGGCAGCGCGGGTTGACCGGCCGGCGTCCGGATCGAGCCGTCGGGCAGGATGACCCGCACCAGCCGACCGGATCCGGGATACGGCGGTAGCTGGACCTGCGCCAGACCGGTGCGCTCCGCGTTCGTCGCCAGGATGCGGGAGTCGGCGCGTAGCTGATTCTCGGCGGTGTCCTTCAGCTCCCAGTCCAGTAGCTCGCTGGCCACCTGGAAGGCTACGAACACGCTGACCGCGATGGCCGTCGCCGCGATCACCGTCAGCCTGGTCCGCAGGGACCGCCGGCGCCACCATCGAGTCAGCCGGCGCGGTTCCCGGCCGGCGGGCCTGCTCACGGAGGAGTCTCCCGCAACGTGTATCCCAGGCCGCGCAGCGTGTAGATCAATCGCGGCTCACCCTCGGCCTCCATCTTGCGGCGCAGGTAGCTCACGTATACCTGGAGGTTGTTGGCGGTGGAGCTCATGCCGAAGCCCCAGATCGCCTCGAACAGCGCGTCGCGGGTCAAGACCCGGGTCGCGTTGCGCATGAGGACCTGCAGGAGGGAGAACTCGGTCCGGGTCAGGCGCAGCGGCCGCCCGCCCCGCCACGCCTCGAACCTGTCGGGATCGAGCCGGACGTCGGCGAACGACAGAATCTGCGACTCCTCGTCGGTCGGCGTGCGCCGGCGCAGCAGGGCCCGCACCCGGGCCAGCAACTCCTCGGTGGCGAACGGCTTGGGCAGGTAGTCGTCGGCGCCCGCGTCCAGCCCCGCGACCCGGTCGGAGACCTGGTCACGGGCGGTCAGCATCAGCACCGGCAGATCCCGACCCGCGGCCCGCAACCGCCGGCAGGTCTCCAACCCGCCGAGGCGGGGCATCATCACGTCGAGGAGCAGCAGATCCAGCGTGTCACCGCTGGCCCCACCGACCCCGTCGAGCACGGCGAGACCGTTGGCGACGGTGCTCGTGTCGTAACCCTCGACCTGGAGCACCCGCTCCAGCGAATCCCGGATGGCCACGTCATCATCCGCGATCATGATCCGCACGCCGGCCCGCCCCCTTCCAGTCCATGTTTTTGCCGCTCATTGTCTCCGATCAACCTGAGGCCAGGATTAGAGCGTCGCTGGGGACCGCGCTCTTACGGATGCCTAAGAAAGGGAACCTACTTCGGCTCATGAGCAGGGGAGGATCAGATGACCAGCACCGCACCCGACAACCAGACAGTAGATTCTCCGCGCCGGCGCACCGGAACACCGTCGGGATCGCGCTGTTGGACATGGTCGCCACCGACGCCGTGGAGAAGACCCTGGTCGACCAGGGCTTCAAGAACGCCGTCGTCGCGCACGGGTGAAGGTGGGCATCGGGGTGGAGGTCATGGAGCCCAATCCCGCGCAGACCGGGTTCGTTCCCCAGGCCAAGCGGTGGGTCATGGAACGCGCGCCTGTGGGATCTTGATGCTGCACTGCAGGCTGGTACGCGACTACGAGCATCTGCCCCGCAGTTCGCAGTGGCGGGTGGAGCGGGCGATGACCGCGGTGACACTGCGTCGGCCGACCGGGGCGACCACACCGGCCTGGCGCACCGCATGTCCGACGGGAAGCTGACGCTCGGCGCGGTGCTGGGGCGGCTGGAGGAGCGGGAACGCGAGATCACCGCACAGGCCGAGACGATGGGCGGGGGTGTAGGAGACGAACGGTTTCCTCGCAGGGGCCGTCGGCGAATACCTGCAGCACCTCGAGTTCGGCGGCGTCCGCGGCCAGTTGCCAACGGAGCTTGGTGGCTACCCAACTCCCCCACGTACCGGCACTGCACCTCCGGGGCCGGGTAGCCACTCGGCCGGATCCTGATCAGACTTCTGCCTGTTCGTACGAGCCGTCACCGCGACCGACGAAGCCGCCGCGCCCTGATCGTTCGCATAGGCCTCACGCCGGGCTGCGTCCAGACCGAGGCACCAGCTGGCGGGGAGCGTCATTCGAACCCGGCGCTATTCGTTTGGCTGGTTCAGTCGCGCCATCAGAATGGTACGGGTTGTCTTCACCAGGTGGTCGGTTGGCTCTGTTCACGAGAGCGGGTTCTGGCACAACTCCTGTGAAGCGGAGCAGGAGCGTCTCCTCCGGGAACCACTCCATTCGTCTGACCTGCAAGGCCCCGGCCACGGCATCGTCCGGAGACCGGCGTGACAGCTGACATCGCAGAAGTTGCCAGAACCGGAACTCGTGAACAGAACCAGTCGGTGGATTCACCGGAGAACGACGGTGACGCCGTGGTTCTCGAGGAGTTGCACGGCTTCCTCGAAGTAGGTGAGCTTTCCGCCGTGTTCGAGGGCGAAGTTCAATGCATGGCGAGCAATGTCGGCGTCGTGCCAGATCAAGGTGAGGGGCCCGATGACGCCGCGTTGGCCGCCCAGGCAGTCAGTGAGATCGTCGAGCCCTCGTCCGAACCAGCGGCCGGGACCGATGAGTGCTTCGCCCAGCGCGCAATAGAAGCCCGGCCTGTCAGTGATGAATCGCCCCTCAAGGTGATGGGTTCCCCCCGTGCAGTCCGGCTCGCTGCCTGGATGAGGGCGTATCAGGTCGAGCCACTCAGCTCGGCCCCGCGTGTCCAGTGAGGCCCACTGGTTGGGCATCGTCGGGAAGCCCCGGTACCAGGTTTCCCAGATGCGTCGAGCACCCAGCGAAGGTCGATCGTCGTCCCCGCCGTCGGCGAGCGTGATGTCGACCAGGGACCCGCCCAGCACGGATGCACTGACCTCGGCAATCTCCAGACGGACCCCATGCGCCCCCATCTCCCGCCCGAACCGGTCCAGTGCCACCAGTGCCCCCCATTCCTGGGTCCAGGCTTGCGGGTTGCGCAGGGCAGCGAGCAGTCGCTCGCCGGGCTCGCACCCAATGAGCTGCAAGGGGATGTCTGGGCGTAGCTTGCGCGGGGAGAGGAGACCGTCGATGCTGTGGCATTCGCCGATAGGCCCGCCCCTGTAGTCCTCTTCTGCTACTGCAAAGCGCGGAACGGCAGGCATGATGCGAGGGCCTGCGCTGGGCCGGACCTCGCTGTGTTCGATCACGCCAGTGCCGACGACGATGTCGACGAGGTCCGGATCGGTCGCGTTGGGCGAGTGCGAGATGACGACCGTGTCCACCAGGGTCCACGCGAACTGGGGGCCCTTCTCATCTGAGATGTCGACGGCCAGGTTGCCCAGAGACCGCGTGGCCTCGTAGGGAATGGCGAGCACATCGTGCCATGGGCCTGCGGGCGTGCACCCGCGCAGAGTCAGGAGTTCACGTGGCGGCGGTACCGGGTCGGCGAACAGTCCCTCGACATCGGCGCACCGCCCCCAGAAGACGCTCTCAAGGTCAGCGTTCTGGCGGGTCAGGAGGTATCTGACCGGAAAGATGTGGTCCCACGTGGCATGGTCCTCGACCCGCACGAAGCCTCCGAACAGTTGAACCGACTTGGCGGGTCAACGATACGGAGCAACGTTCCCCGGCCCGCCGGAAGAGCCAGCCAGCTCGTGTTCTGACGAGGTCTGCCGATGGCCTGTTGGCGTGCCTGGAGGTAGGCGGTCCAGTCGGTTGCGGCTAGGCGGCGCCACTGCGGCGCGGTGATGACGTGGAGCCCCAGGAGCGGGGCCAGGACCGCCGGCGTATCTCCTCGGCAAGCTGGATCAGGGCGGTCGCGCGGGAGTGACGGATGGGGATGCCGTGTCTGCTCAGGGCCCGGAGCAGTGGTATCCAGAGCGCATGGCTGACAAACAAAGGATCCCCGTGGTCGCCGGGGTACTGCTCGCCGCAGGTGGCGGCCGCAGGCTCGGCGGCCGGCCGAAGGCCCTGCTGGAACACCGCGGGCGCCCCCTGGTCGAGCACGCGGTCCGGGCGCTGCGCAACGGGGGGTGCGGCCCGGTCCATGTAGTGCTGGGCGCCTCGGCCGACGAGGCACGGGAACGGGCGGACCTCTCCAGGTGCACGGTGACCGTGAACCCCGGCTGGGAGGACGGCATGGGCTCCTCGCTGCGTGCGGGGCTCGATGCGCTCACCGGTTCGGACGCGGACGCGGCGCTGGTCCTGCTGGTCGACCAGCCGGGTATCGGCGCCGAGGCGGTGGCGCGGGTGCGGTCGGCGTACCGGTCCCGGATGAGCCTCGTCGCGGCGATGTACGACGGGCAGCGGGGCCATCCGGTGATGTTCGGTGCCGAGCGGTGGGCGGACGTCGGGGAAGCCGCGGTCGGCGACCAGGGTGCGCGGGCGTATCTGAAAGCGCACCGCGATGCGATCTCGCTCGTCGAGTGTTCCGATGTGGCTCAGGCGTACGACATCGACACCGCGGAGGATCTGGGGCACCTGGAGTGAACGGAGGGTACCCGCCCTGGCACGGTGCGCCGTCTCCTCCCGACTTCTGTCGACCCGGAGAATCTCGATATCAACAAACCATTGAACTTCCACCATGAGGAAACTAATATCCACTGATCAGAGCGCGGAGTACCACTTCCGCACCCGGGCGGCACCCGCGGCCGCATCCCGGAGCCATGGCACGCAGTGCCGTCCCAGGCGACCCGGCAGCCGCGGGCCGCCGCCCGCACCACCCGCTGAAGGAGTGACAGCTCATGTCCGCACCAGCGCCGTCCCCGCTGGCCATCGTCGATGCCGAGCCCCTGCCGAGGCAGGACGAGGTCCTGACCGATGCGGCTCTCGCGTTCGTGGCGGAGCTGCACCGGCAGTTCACGCCCCGGCGTGACGAGCTGCTCGCCCGCCGCGGCGAGCGCCGCGCCGAGATCGCCCGCACCTCCACGCTGGACTTCCTGCCGGAGACGGAAGCGATCCGCGTGGACGACACCTGGAAGGTCGCCCCGGCCCCGGCCGCGCTGGACGACCGCCGGGTGGAGATCACCGGTCCGACCGACCGCAAGATGACCATCAACGCCCTGAACTCGGGCGCCAAGGTCTGGCTCGCCGACTTCGAGGACGCGTCCGCCCCCACGTGGGAGAACGTGATCACCGGCCAGCTCAATCTGATCGACGCGTACACCCGGAACATCGACTTCACCGACCCGAAGTCCGGAAAGTCGTACGCCCTCAAGCCCGCCGGGGAGCTCGCGACCGTCGTCACGCGCCCGCGCGGCTGGCACCTGAACGAGCGCCACCTCCAGCTGGACGGCACCCCGGTGCCCGGCGCGCTGGTCGACTTCGGCCTCTACTTCTTCCACAACGCGCAGCGGCTGATCGACCTCGGCAAGGGTCCGTACTTCTACCTCCCGAAGACGGAGTCGCACCTGGAGGCCCGCCTCTGGAACGACATCTTCGTCTTCGCCCAGGACTACGTCGGCATCCCCCGGGGAACGGTCCGCGCGACCGTCCTGATCGAGACGATCACCGCCGCGTACGAGATGGAGGAGATCCTCTACGAGCTGCGCGACCACGCCTCCGGGCTGAACGCGGGCCGCTGGGACTACCTCTTCTCCATCGTCAAGAACTTCCGCGACGGCGGCTCGAAGTTCGTCCTGCCGGACCGCAACCTCGTCACCATGACCGCCCCGTTCATGCGCGCTTACACCGAACTCCTGGTCCGCACCTGCCACAAGCGCGGCGCGCACGCCATCGGCGGCATGGCCGCCTTCATCCCCTCCCGGCGCGACGCCGAGGTCAACAAGGTCGCCTTCGAGAAGGTCAAGGCGGACAAGGACCGCGAGGCGAACGACGGCTTCGACGGCTCCTGGGTCGCGCACCCCGACCTCGTCCCGATCGCCATGGCCTCGTTCGACGCGGTCCTCGGCGAGAAGCCGAACCAGAAGGACCGGCTGCGCGAGGACGTCACGGTGGCGGCGGGCGACCTGATCGCCATCGACACCCTGGACGCGAAGCCCACGTACGACGGCCTGCACAACGCCGTCGCGGTCGGCATCCGTTACATCGAGGCGTGGCTGCGCGGTATGGGCGCGGTCGCCATCTTCAACCTGATGGAGGACGCGGCCACCGCGGAGATCTCGCGCTCGCAGATCTGGCAGTGGATCAACGCGGACGTGGTCTTCGAGAACGGCGAACACGCCACCGCGGACCTGGCCCGCAAGGTCGCCGCCGAGGAACTGGCCGCGATCCGCGCGGAAGTCGGCGACGAGGCGTTCGCGTCGGGCAAGTGGCAGCAGGCCCACGACCTGCTGCTCCAGGTTTCCCTGGACCAGGACTACGCGGACTTCCTGACCCTGCCGGCGTACGAGCAGCTGCGCTGACGCAATCCCCGCAAGCGCCGTACCCCGCGTGTCACCGCGCCGGGGTACGGCGCTTCCGGCATACGGGCAGGTCGGCGGCGACCATGCGCGCGCAGCACACCACGGCCCGGACGAGCAGGACGTTCACGGCCGCCCCGAGCCCGCACGAGAGAGCCAGGCTGTACGGACCGGCGTCGCCCCCACCCCCGCCGAGGTCACCGAACACCACGGTGAGCGGCATGAGGACGAAGACGTACAGGAAGTTCAGCCCGGGCTGCGACAACCAGACCAGCAACGGCCCCTCGTGCGAGGGGCCCTGGGCCCCCATGACCAACCCGCCCACGACCATGGCGACGACATACACGAGCGCCACGGTCCGGGCGGTACGGGGACGGCTGGTACGGCTCATCGCTGCGGGCCTCTCGTCACGGCACACCGAGGAGCGGCCGCCCGGATCGACCGACCGCGCTCCATAGTTGAACACGTTCGAAACCTATCACCCGGGAGTCGAGGAGGCGCATGCGCTCAGCGCGGCCCGCCTGACCGACGGTCGGCGAACCCCCGCACGGAGTTGACTCGCTCCGGAAGCGGTCTCGGACCGTCGCCGGAAATACAGCGCGCACCGGTCGACCGTGGGTGCTCGCGACTATCAGGAAGCAGTTCCAGTCAGCATCGATCCCCGGATCAAATGCCCTACTGACCCTCCGGAAAAATAGACTCTGGCCGAATGTGGCGGATCGAAGAAGTCTACATTTTCACCGTATCGCTCGATCTCGACAAGGGTGAGGTGAAAATCAGGAGCCAACTTCTCGGTAATACCCTCGGGCACGAAGATCTGCCCACACCTGACGACCCCACTGACGCATCTGACGACGCAGACTCCTTCCAGGTCACTGGAGCGCTCAACCTCGTAGATCTGCAACCTGCTGGGCTCGATCATGTTTACTGAACCAATCAAGGTCGAAGATACTCGCTCTCTCCGTCATCAATCATCTGCCACATACCCATGCCTCCTTCAGGCCGAAAGCAGTTGTTCAAGAGCGTGGGCGAACGACCTGTAGCCGATTCTTACAGAATGCGGGGATGCGGCTGCCGGCATCAGTACCGCAGGAAGCAGGGAAGCACGCCACATTCGGTAGACGTCCCAGGCCGCCCGAGGTGCATCCGAGCCGGCCAATCTCGCAGCACGGCGCATGGTCTCGACGATCGGTTCGGATGATGCGGCGGCGGGTTTGCCCAGGGCCACGGCCGCTCCTACCAATGCGTGACTGAAGTGCACCAATTGAAGGTCGGCACCTGCACCGGCCATGCGCCGCACCGCCTGAGGACTGCCGAGGTGCGGGGAATACTCTTCGATTCCACCGGACCACAGCAGAAGGGAAGCAGCGGTTATCTCGTGATCAGCGTGCCAGCCGAGCTCGTCCACGAGATCCATGGTCGAGGGACGGAAACTTCCGACCTCCTGCACCGTCCGCAGAATATGAGTCAACTCGGGCTTGTTGCGAGCAGTGAAGTCGCCCACCGAAATCCGAGCCAGTGCTGCACCCGCCCCTGCGTCGACCACAGCTCCGATTTCTACGATCCCCCCGAGCGGGCCAAAGATTTCGCGTGCCAGCGATACTTCAGAGACTTCTGGGTGACGGGTCATTTTCCCTTCTCATCAGGAGCGCCCTCCCTTGCAGAGCTGTCCGACAACACCTGGAAGATCCCTTCAAGATCTACGGCTGTTGCTGCACAGAACTCCTGGTCACGTTCCCGGATTGCATTCATCGCTTCGTTGAAATTCTGAGCGTTCGGTCCGGCCTCTTGAATCAGACGAGTGGGAACGATCATCCAGTTCCTTACCGACCTGAAGGTCCACTCGACCTTGTCCGGCGCTTCCCGCACTGCTGATTCGAATACTTCCTTCAGCTCTTCGTGAGGCTCGGCAAAACGCCACCCGACGAACGCGACCTGACGGTAGCCGTGGACGGGGTGGCGGTCCACCGGTGACCTGAACCACACCACATCCCCGAATCTCCCGAGGACCTGCCTTGCCCGCTCGTTGCGCTTCATGTCTTCCTCCCCACAGGGACCGGACTGTCTCCGAGGGGGAGTATCACCGGTCGAGCCGCGGCCCGGAAACCGGCTGCTCTGCTCCCGGGCGGTCCGGGAGCAGAGCGGCCGCGCGTACGGTCTCCGGCTCAGCGCGGCCCGGCGATCCCGCCGGACGGGATGTCCGCGTAGTCCCTGAACAGGAGCGACACCGCGTGCTCGTCCGAGGGCCAGTTGGGCACCGCGATGGTGGCGTCCGCCCCGCCGGTCCCGCGCATCGTCTGGGTGACGGGGATCGTTCCGCCGGCCCGGGCGTCTGCCGGGAGGTAGAGGTCGGTGGCCGTGAGGAACGGGACCCGGTCGAAGGGCGGGAGGGGCGCGTCGAGGTGGCTCGCGCGGTCGCAGTCCTTGTCGAACGCGAACATACCGAGGATCTGCCGCAGTTGGGGAGCGACAGCCGGGTTGAGCACGTCCGTTCCGGCGATGCGGAGCCGGTCGTCCTCCGCCGTGCCCGACCGCCACTCGCGGGCGCGGACGATGGTGAGCGCGGTGTGACCGGGGCAGGCGTCCATGTCGTCCGCGACACCGCCGGGCGGGGAGACGAGGAGCCGTAGGAAGCGGTCGCTGCGTTCGAACGGTTCGAAGTAGAAGTGGCTGGTGCGCTCACCGCTGCGGATGAGGGCCAGTTCGTAGTGTCCGCGCCCGTTGACGGCGAGCGGGCCGAAGCCGCCGTCGGCGCCCACCCGCACGATGTGCTGCGGCAGGTGCCCGGCACGGGCTCCCGTGGCGTGGTCCAGCCTCCAGACCTCGAGGCGGCCTTGGAGCCCCGCATTCTGCGGGAAGTGCACGACGCGGCCGGCGATCTTCACGAGTCCGGGCAGTTCGGGCAGCACGCGAGTGGTGAGCGGTGGCCTGCCGCGGAGGAACTCGTAGATGTGCGCGAAGCTTTCGGCGGATGTGGCGCTCTCCGTGTGTCCCGCCTGCGGCTCGTGGACGTTGACCGCTCCGCCGATCGATCCGTTCGGCTGGAGACTGCTCCAGATGGCGAGCGTGGGCACCCCGCCGGGAGGCGCGGTTGCCGTACGGCCGTCCAGATTGACGTACTTGGCGACCTCCGCCGCCCGTTCCGGCACGGAGAGGTAGGCGTGCACGACCCTCGTGCCCCGCGAGTGCGCCAGGATGTCGACCTGCGCCGCTCCGGTGCGTGCCCGGACGGAGTCGACCAGTGCCTCCAGCCCGGCGATCGCGTGGTCGTCGGTGGTGATGGAGGTGTCGTACTCGTGGACGTACAACAGATCGTCGCGGTAGCCGTTGCCGGAGAACCGCTTGGCCTGGGACTGCCATTGCTGCGCCGAACCCTGCTGGCCGTGGACGAAGATCACCGGGTTGGCCGTGGTGCGCGGTGCGGCCGCGGACCGCGTCGGGGTCGTCAGGGCGGCGAGCGTCCCTGCGAGGACCAGGAACGCGGCGAGCAGGACGGTCCGGGCCGGTAAGGAACCGGTCATGATCTCCTCCGAGTGGCGTGTGCGGGGTCGTTGTGCCGTCGGAGTCGGAAAATACGACCGGCGTCGACAGCCCACCAGTCGGCGGCGCGAGCGTGAGACCGCGGTCTCAGATCCGGCCCGGCGCGGTGCGGAGAGTTTGGTGGAGTACGGCACGGGCAGTGCGTTCGGCCAGGGCGGGGTCGAGCCGGCGGCTGCTCAGCAGCTCGGCGTACAGGGCGGATTCGACCACCCGGACGTACAGGTAGGCCAGCTCGTCGATGCCGGCCGCAGGCCAGAGCGGTCCGCTCTCCCCCGACTCCTCCAGCAGGATGCCCCGCTGGGCCAGTACGGCCTGCCGGTGCACGCCACCGCCCGTCAGCAGACGCCTGGCGGTCTCGGGCTCGGCACGGAGAAAGTCCCGGAAGGGGGCGGAGCCACGCAGGGACGTGACGAAGTACCGGGTGATCTCCAGGACTCCGTCCACGCCCGCACTGGTGCGCCGGCGCCGCGCCCGGTCCAGCAGGTGGTCCGCCAACTGCCACAGCACGTCGGCAAGGAGGCCGTCCCGGCTGCCCACCACGCGGTAGAGCGTCGCCCGGCTGATCGCGAGGTCCTGGGCGAGCGCTTCCATGTCCACCGTGCCGTGCCGCAGGAAGTACCGGCAGGCGCTGTGCACGACATGGCCCCGGCTCACCACGCGTCGGGCAGGTGCCGCACCCGGCATGGCAGGCTCGCCTCCTCCTGGGCCGGCGCCCCGAGCGGCCCCGGGGCGGCGGCCGGTACCTTACCGCGCGCGCCGCCGGGCGCCCCCGACCGGGCGGCACCTTCAGCCGGTGAGCACGACCGTGCGCTGGGCCGAGAAGTCGCCCCAGGTCCCGTCGGGCAGTTTGGGCCGGATCTTGAGCGAGTACCGCGTGCCGGGCGGATCGCTGAGGGTGAGCCGGTACGTCGCGCGGCCTGCGGGCGGGGTGCCGCCCCAGACGATGGTGGTGGTCAGCTTCCCGTTCAGGTACAGCTCGTACGCCGGGATCGTGCCGCCGGTGTCCGGCTGGTCCCAGGAGAGGTCGACCAGGAACTCCTTGCTCCCGGCGGTCGTCCTGGTCCGCAGCCCGGTGGGTGCTGTGCTCGCGGGGGCTCCGGGGGCGGACGCGGTGGTCAGGTCGAGCGCGTTGCTGTCGGGTGAGGACCTGTCGGCGGCGTCCCTGGCCCGCACGGTGAAGGTGTAGACCGTGCCGGGGCGCAGTCCCGTGAGCCGGGCCGTCGTCTGCGTGCCCGGCACGGTGTGGATCCTGGCGTCCTCCTGGTAGACGTCGTACGCGGTGACGCCCACGTTGTCCGTGGCGGCACCCCAGGAGAGGGTGGCCGTTCGGCTGCCGTCGGCCTTGCCGCGCAGCTTCACCGGGCGAGTCGGGGGCTCCTCGTCGGCAGGGGTGGGAGCGGGGGTGGTGACGGGGACGGCCGCGCTCGGCGCGGACAGGTTTCCGCTGCCGTCACGGGCGCGGACGGTGAAGGTGTAGGCGGTGGCCGGGGTCAGGCCGACGATGTCGGTCATCTGCTTGGCGGCCGGGACGGATGCCGCCTTCTTCCCTTCGCGGTAGACCTCGTAGCCGGTGATCTTCTTGTTGTCCGTGGCCCGGTCCCACATGACGTGGACGGATGTGGCACTGCCCGCCTGCGCGGTCACCCCCTCGGGTGCCGTCGGTTTCTGGGTGTCCGCTTCCGCGGCGCCCGCGCAGGCGGTGAGAGAGGCGAGGAGCAGAGCGGCGGAGCAGGCCAACGCGGTGCGTGCGTGGGGGCGTTGCACGGTGATGCCTTCCATCCGGCAGCAATTGGTCCAGACCTGTATGCCATGCAGGTGGGGGTGTCCACAAGGGCGTGGATCAGAACGTTCCGCAATGTCCTGCGATGAGTGCGATGAGTTCCGGGCGCCGGAGCAGTCTGAGGAGTATGGATACGCTCAGCGGGAACGCACCCGCCCTCGATCTCGAACCGGCAGCCGGGCAGATCGGCGAACTGATCAGCTCCGTCGACGACCGTCAGCTCTCGGGACCCACGCCCTGCCCGGACTATTCGGTGCGTGAGCTGCTCGCCCATGTGTTCGGGCTGTCCGTCGCCTTCCGTGACGCGGCGCGCAAGGACCTGGGGCCGACGACGGGCACCCCACCGGGCCAGGCGCTGCCGGTCCTCCCCGACGACTGGCGGAAGTCGTTGCCTCCCCTGCTGGACGAGCTCGTCGAGGCGTGGCGCGCTCCGGCGGCGCTGGAGGGCATGACCCAGGCCGGCGGGGTGGACCTGCCCGGCCCGGTGGCCGCCATGGTCGTGTCGAACGAGCTGCTCGTGCACGGCTGGGACCTGGCCCGGTCGACCGGTCAGGAATTCCGGGCGGACGAGGCGAGCCTGCGCTCGTCGGAGGCGCTGCTCGCGCCCGGGGACGACGACAGGTCCGGCCCTGACGCGATCTTCGGCCCGCCGGTCCCCGTCCCGGCGGACGCACCGCTGCTCGACCGCGTGATCGCACTGAGCGGTCGTCGGCCCGACTGGAAGCCGGGCGACTGACGGGAGTCCGGGGCGGAAGGCGACGTCCGGGACGGAAGGCGGAAGTCCGGGACACAGGGCGGGAGTCCGGGACGGCTCAGCTGGTGAAGAACTCGGTGATCCGGTGAGCCACCTCGTCCGCGTACCGCTGGTGCACCTGGTGTCCGCCGCCCAGCGTGATCAGCCGGCAGTCGGGGATGAGGGAGGCCATGTCCGGAAGACGTTCCTGCGGCATCCCGCTTTCCGGCCCGCCGGCGATCATCAGCGTCGGTGCGACGATCTGCCCCAGCTCCTCCTCCCACCGCGGGTCGGGCGCGGCGATCTGCGCCCTGACGGCCGCGACCACGTTCTCGTCGTAGTCCACGGGGCCGGTGGGGCGATCTCCCGGCTCCTGCCCCGCGAACGGCGGCGGGGTCTCCACCAGCACCAGCCGCTCGACCCGGTCGGCGTGCTCCTCGGCGAGCAGATAGGCGACGACTCCGCCCATCGAGTGGCCCACGACGCCCACCCGGTCGAGGTCGCACTCGTCGAGGAAGCCGAGGACGTCGTCCCGCATCTGATCGAGTGCGTACGCGTCGGGCCAGTCGCTCTCGCCGTGCCCGCGCATGTCGAGGGCGTACACCCGCCACTCCTCGCCCAGCAGCCGTGCCGTCGGGTCCCAGCTCGCGGCGGAGCCGCCGAGGCCGTGCAGCAGCACCACCGGTGAGCCGAAGGGGTCGCCCCAGGTCCGGTACGCCAGCCGCACATCGCCGACATCCACAACAGACCGATCGTCCATGCCTCGCACGCTACAGCCGTCGGCCGCGGTCCGGTCCGGGATCCCTGCCTGGCAGGCTTGTCGCGTGAAGCACCTATGTCGCGCCCTCGCCGTTGCCGTGGCCCTCGCCCTGTCGGGCTGCTCCGGTCCGGACGCCGCCGCCCCGGAGAAGGGTCTCGACGACCCCGCCACGAAGGACGTCGCCATGCAGCTGGTGTCCAGCGCGGAGAACTCCTCACTGGACTGGAAGGCCCAGTACGGCTACATCGAGGACATCGGCGACGGCCGCGGCTACACCGCCGGCATCATCGGATTCTGCTCCGGCACCGGCGACATGCTGAAGGTCGTCGAACGCTACGGGGCGGCGCGCCCCGGAAACACGCTCGAACGCTTCCTGCCGGCACTGCGCGCGGTGAAGGGCAGCGATTCGCACGCGGGGCTCGGCGCACCGTTCACGGAAGCCTGGGCGAAGGCCGCGTCGGACCCGGCGTTCCGGGCCGCACAGAACACGGAGCGTGACCGTTCCTACTTCGATCCCGCGGTCGACCAGGGCGAGGAGGACGGACTCGGCGCCCTGGGCCAGTTCATCTACTACGACGCCTTCGTGATGCACGGTTACGAGGACGCGGTGGGCACGGTCGGCTTCCGCACGATGCGCGCCCAGGCCGTCGCGGCTGCCGAGCCGCCCTCTGCCGGAGGGGACGAGGAGGCCTATCTCAACGCCTTCCTCGATGCCCGGGTGGCCGCGATCCGTAAGGAGCCCTCCCACAGCGACACCAGCCGCGTGGAGACCGCCCAACGCGTGTTCGTGCGCGAAGGAAAGCTTCAGCTGGAGTCGCCCCTGCGGTGGAAGGTCTACGGCGAGAGCTACCGTATCGACTACTGAGCGTCACCTTTCCGGACCCCGCACCGCGTGTCTGCACGCGGTGCGGGGCTCTTGCGTATACGGAAAAGGAATCCCACGCATCCGTGTCCGGGGTCTGTACCGCAGGCTCAACCACCTGATAGGAAAGCTTCCTAACAGAACACCGGAACGACGAACTCCCGTTTGGAGGACTGGTGCACTACCCCCACAATGGCACCGCACGTCGCACCACCCGTCTCACTCGTCTCCTGCGTCTCTCCCATCTCACCCGACCCTTCGGTCTCGCCGCAGTGGCCCTCGGGCTGACGCTCACCGCGATTCCGTTCACCGCTCAGGCCGGCGCCCCCACGCCGTCGGCCGCGCAACACCTGGAGGCCGCCGCGACCGGGCTCGACGACCCTGCGAAGAAGGACATCGCCATGCAGTTGGTGTCCAGCGCGGAGAACTCCTCACTGGACTGGAAGGCCCAGTACGGCTACATCGAGGACATCGGCGACGGCCGCGGCTACACCGCCGGCATCATCGGATTCTGCTCCGGCACCGGCGACATGCTCGGTCTGGTCGAGCTGTACACGGAGCGCGAGCCGGGCAACGTGCTCGCGAAGTACCTGCCCGCCCTGCGCGCGGTGGACGGCTCCGACTCGCACGAGGGGCTCGACCCCGGCTTCACCGGGGACTGGGCCGAGGCGGCGTCCGACCCCGCCTTCGAACAGGCACAGAACGACGAGCGGGACCGGGTGTACTTCGATCCGGCGGTGAGCCAGGGCAAGTCCGACGGCCTCGGCACGCTGGGCCAGTTCGCGTACTACGACGCCATCGTCATGCACGGCGGCGGCAGCGACAGCACGAGCTTCGGCTCCATCCGCCGTATGGCTCTGGAGCGGGCACGGCCGCCGTCCCAGGGCGGCGACGAAGTGGCCTACCTCGACGCGTTCCTGGACGCGCGGGTCTGGGCGATGAAGCAGGAGGAAGCCCACTCGGACACCAGCCGGGTGGACACCGCCCAGCGTGTGTTCCTGCGGAACGGCAATCTGAATCTGGATCCGCCGCTGGACTGGCACGTGTACGGCGACAGCTTCCACATCGGCTGATCCCGCCAACACCCCAGGCGCGTACGGCGGTTCCCGCAAGGGTCCGTCGTACGCGCCTGGGGTGCACCGGCCGTCCGGTCAGTGGGCGACGGGCAGGGCCACCGGATCCTTCGACGGTTCGCTTTCGGCGGCCTCCTCGGCGCCCTCCGGCTTCCGGCCCAGGTGGTTGAAGGCCAGGTTCAACAGGATCGCCACGACACAGCCCGTGGAGATGCCGGAGTCGAGGACGACGAGCAGGTCCTCGGGGAAGGCGTGGTAGAAGTCCGGCGCGGCGATCGGGATCAGGCCGATGCCCACGGCGGTCGCGACGATCAGCGCGTTCTCGCCCTTCTCCAGGGCCGCGGCGGCCAGCGTCTGGATGCCGCTCGCGGCGACCGAGCCGAAGAGGACGATGCCGGCGCCGCCCAGCACGGGCAGCGGTACGAGGGCGATGACGGACGCGGCGACCGGGACCAGTCCGAGCACCACCAGGATCACTCCGCCGGCGGCGACGACGAAGCGGCTGCGGACCTTGGTCATGGCGACCAGCCCGATGTTCTGGGCGAACGCGCTGCACATGAAGCCGTTGAAGAGCGGGCTGACGGCACTGCCCAGTGTGTCGGCCCGCAGACCGCCCTCGATGGTCCGCTCGTCCGCAGGACGTCCGACGATCTTGCCGAGGGCCAGCATGTCCGCGGTGGACTCGGTCATGCAGACCAGCATCACGATGCACATCGAGACGATGGCGGCGATCTCGAACTGCGGGGCACCGAAGTGGAACGGCGTCGGGAAGCCGACCAGGTCGGCGTCCCCCAGGGTCCCGAAGTCGGTGATGCCGACCGGGATCGCGATCAGCGTGCCGATGACCAGGCCGAGCAGGATCGCGATCTGCTGGAGGAAGCCGCGCAGGAGTTTGCGCAGGGCGAGCACGATCACGAGGGTGACGGCGGCCATCGTGATGTTGGTCGTCGAACCGTAGTCGTCGGCGCCCGCGTTGCCGCCCTGGGACCAGTTGAAGGCGACCGGCAGCAGCGAGACGCCGATCAGGGTGATGACGGTGCCGGTGACGACGGGCGGGAAGAACCGGACGAGTTTGCAGAAGTACGGGGCGAGCAGGAAGCCGAGGAGGCTGGCGACGATGATCGCGCCGAAGATGACGGCGATGCCGTCGTGCCCCCGGTCCTTGCCGATCGCGATCATCGGGGTGACCCCCGCGAACGAGACCCCGTTGACGAACGGCAGCCGGGCGCCGATGCGCCAGAAGCCCAGGGTCTGCAGGAGGGTGGCGATGCCCGCGGTGAAGAGGCTCGCCCCCATCAGGAAGGCGGTCTCCTTCGCGGTGAGGCCTACGGCGGGTCCCACGATCATCGGCGGGGCCACGACACCCGCGTACATCGCGGCCACGTGCTGCAGACCGCTGGTGAACATCTTCAGTGGGGGGAGTGTCTCGTCGACCGGGTGTTTCCGGTCGGTTCCTTCGGATATCTCTGTGCGAAACCTGGGCGTAGCTGCCACGGCGGCTTCCTCCGGTCGGGTACGCGTCGGGGACGCGGGTGTCAGGGAGGTGGTGCTGAGTGGTGCGTTGGTGCAGGTCGTGCAGCTGATGCGGCAGCTTTCGTCACCGGTGCGAGGGCGCGTACGTATGGGTACGCGCCCCCGCAACGGCTGCCGTGGACCCGGTTCGGGGCCACGGCGGCCGGCCCAGGGCCGTCCCCCTCGGCCGGCCAGTCGGGGGAGGATGCGGAGCGTCGGACTCCCGCGGCGGAGCGTCGGACTCCCGCGGCGGAGCGTCGGACTCCCGCGGCGGAGCGTCGGGCTCCCGCGGCGGAGCGTCAGATCCCCACGGCGGAGCCTCGGGCTCCTCGGCGGAGCGTCAGGCTCCGGCGGCGATCTGCGCCAGGCGCCTGGCCTCGTCGCGGGTCGCGCGGGCGATGGCGTCCTCGTCCACCGTGGTGAGGTGGTTGTCCTCGACGACGGTTCTGCCGTTGACGAGGGAGAGGGTGACGGGTGCCGCGGCGCCGAAGACGAGTGCGGTCACCGGGTCGGCGATGGAGGCGTGCGCGAGGGTGTCGAGCTTCCACAGGACGAGGTCGGCGAGCTTGCCGGCCTCCAGGGAGCCGATCTCCTCGGCCCGGCCGAGGACCTGTGCGCCGCCGTACGTCCCCAGGCGCAGTGCCTGGCGGGCGTTGAGTGCCTTCTCGCGGTGGGCGCCGAGACGGTTGATGAGGAGGGCGTTGCGCAGTTCGGTGTGGAGTTCGCCGGACTCGTTGGACGCGGTGCCGTCGACACCGAGACCGACCGGGACGCCCGCGGCGAGCATGTCGGGGACCCGGGCGATGCCTGCGGCGAGGCGGGCGTTGGAGGACGGGCAGTGCGCGACGCCGGTGCCGGTGCGGGCGAACGCGGCGATGTCGGAGTCGTTCATGTGGACGCAGTGCGCCATCCACACGTCGTCACCGAGCCAGCCCGTCGACTCGAAGTAGTCGGTGGGGCCCATGCCGAACAGTTCCTTGCAGAACTGCTCCTCCTCGACGGTCTCCGATCCGTGCGTGTGCAGTCGCACCCCGCGTCGGCGAGCCAACTCAGCTCCCTGCCTGAGGAGTTCGGTCGACACGGAGAAGGGCGAGCAGGGCGCGACGGCGATGCGGGTCATCGCGTCGAACGAGGCGTCGTGGTGTGCGTCGATGGTCGCCTCGGTGGCGGCGAGGGCACCTTCGAGCGTCTCGACCGCGAAGTCCGGCGGCAGTCCGCCGTCCTTCTCGCTGCGGTCCATGGAGCCGCGGGCGAGGGTGAACCGCACGCCCATGTCGCGGGCGGCGCCGATGATCGCGCCGGACAGGTCGCCGGCGCCCTGCGGGTAGACGTAGTGGTGGTCCATCGCGGTGGTGACACCGCCGCGGGCCATCATGGCGAGCGAGCCCTGCGCGGCCACGCCAGCCATCCGCTCGTCGATGCGCGCCCACGTCGGGTACAGGGCGACCAGCCAGTCGAAGAGGTTGTGGTCGGTCGCGAGCCCACGGGTGATCCACTGGTAGAAGTGGTGGTGGGTGTTGACCAGCCCGGGTGTGACGAGGTGGCCGGTGCCGTCGATGCGTCGTACGACATCGGTGAGGCCCTCGGGCGCCTTGCCCGCACCGACGGATTCGATGCGGTTGCCCGCCACGACGACATGACCCGAGGCGTACTCGGTGTCGTGGGCGTCGACGGTCGCGATCGAACAGTTCTCGATGACGATGCGCTGTGTGGGCCTGGGATCCGCCGAAGCTGCCATGGTGCTTCCTTCTTCTGTCTCTGGCGATGTGGGCACGGCAGGACCCTAGGAGGATTTGAGTGCCACAGCGTTGACGCCATGGGTGCCGAGGTGTGAAGAGGACGTCCGGCCACCCGCCTGGCTGCGGGGCGGGCGGGAGGCCGGCTCGGTGCGCTGTGTCAGAGGTTGGTCATGTCGACGGGGATCTTCGGCTCGACGCCGTCCCGGAGCACCGTCGCCTCGATGAGGCCGTACGGCCGGTCGGCGGCGAAGTAGACCTCGTTGTCGTTCTTGAGGCCGAACGGCTCCAGGTCCACCAGGAAGTGGTGGTTGTTCGGCAGCGAGAAGCGGATCTCGTCGATCTCGCTGCGGCTGTTGATGACCCGCGAACCCATCTGGTAGAGGGTCTGCTGGAGCGAGAGGGAGTACGTCTCGGCGAAGGCCTGCAGCATGTGCTTCTTGGCCTGCTCGTACGACTTCTCCCAGTTGGGCATGCGCTCGTCGTCGCTGGTCCAGTTGTAACGCCAGGCGGCCGACACGTCGGTGCACAGGACGCGGTCGTACGCCTCCTTGAGCGTCGTGTACCTGTCCTTGACGTAGCCCCAGAACTCCGAGTTGGTCGAGTTCATGACGGTGAGGTCCTTGAGACCGGAGATGACCTCCCAGTGCTCGCCGTCGAAGGTGATCTGGGTGGTGCGCAGTTCCTGGCCCTTGCGGGCGAAGGAGTGGTTGACCTCGTCGGCGCCGATGAACCTGGAGTTGCCGTCCGAGGTCGCGATGCGCTCCCAGGCGTACTCCTGGATCCGGATCCGCGCCGTCCTGATCGGCTCCTGGGAGGTCACGAAGTGCCGGGCGAGGTGGATGCCGAACTGCTCGGCGGACTCGATGCCGTGCTCCTTGGCGAACGCGTACACCGTGTTCTTGGTGGTGTCGGTCGGCAGGACGTTCGCGTTGGAACCGGAGTAGTGGACGTCGTCCATGTCGCCGGAGAGGGCGACCGAGACGTTGAGGTCCTTGATGTGGTGGGTGTCGCCGTCCCGCGTGATCCTGACGACGCGGTTCTCTGCTTTGCCGTACTGGTTCTGGCCGAGAATCGTGGGCATTGTCTGCTAGCTCCCTCGGTAAACGGAGTAGCCGAACGGGTTGAGCAGCAGCGGTACGTGATAGTGCTCGCCCGGTGTGACGGCGAATGCGATCGCCACCTCCGGGAAGAACGCACCGCTGTCCCTTACGCGGGGGGCGTCCTGCTGCGCCTCGGCTTGCTTCTGGCTGGTGAAGTACGACTCGGTGTCGAAGACGAGCCGTACGTGGGTGGTGCCTTCCGGCAGGGCCGGCAGGTCCTTGCAGCGCCCGTCCGCGTCGGTCGCGGATCCGCCGAGCGTCACGTACTGCGCGTCGCCGCCGCTGCGGGCGGCGAGCGAGACGGTGACTGCCGCGGCGGGGCGGCCGATGCTGGTGTCCAGGATGTGGGTGGACACCGATGCGGTGGTGTCGGTGCTCAAGACCGTCACACTCCTTGTTCCGGGGTTTCCTGTACGAGGCGGGTCAGCCGGATACGGTTGATCTTGCCCAGTTCGGTGCGCACGTGTCCGCGCTCCTGCTCGGGCGAGTTCCCGATCCGGGACTTCACCGCGTCGCGCATCTGCTCACCGGTGGCTCCGGTGGCGCAGATCAGGAAGACGTGGCCGAACCGCTCCTGGTAGGCCAGGTTCAGTTCGAGCATCTCGGTCCTGAGCTCCTCGGACGCTCCGGCCATCCCCCGCTGTTCACGGGCGGAGGCCGGATCCCCGGGCTTCGGGCGGCCGATCGGCGGATGGCCCGCCATCGCTTCGGCCAGGTCATCCGGGGAGAGCTCGGCCGTGGCGGCGTCGCTCGTGGAGAACAGGGCTTCCGCGGTGGCGTACGGCCGGTGGGCGAGAACCGCGCTCCCCCATGCCGCGCTGGCGCACACCTCGTGCAGCTCGGCAGCGGCCTCTGCGGCCGCCAGGGTGTTGAACCGGGCGAGGCCCGGTGTGGAGCTCGAAGTCACGGGAGCCTCCGTGGCTGTTTTTCGCTGTGCGTTGTACGGGCTGCGGATAGCTAACGCCTTTCACAACATCACGTCAACAGTTTGTTGAAATTCCACGAACGCGGAGAGCCGCCGTCCCGGCATCCGGACAGCGGCTCTCGGTGCGCTCGGCCCACCTCCGGGTCAACTACTCACTCTTGGCGCCGTTCTCGCGGTTGAGGTAGTTGTAGACGGTGAAGCGGCTGACGCCCAGGGCGCCCGCCACGGTCTCCACGCCGTGCCTCACGGCGAAGGCACCGCGTGCCTCCAGAGTCCGGACGATCCGCTGTTTGGTCTTGCGGTCCAGGTCGGCGAGCGGCATCCCGTGCCGCCGCTCCATTCCGGCCAGGATGTGGTCGAGCGAGTCGGAGAGCTGCGGGAGCCGCACGGCTATGACGTCCTCCCCCTCCCAGGCGAGCACCACGTCGTCGGCCTGCGCCTGCTCGGGCCCCAGCAGCTCGGCGCCCATGGCGTCCACGAGCGGCTTCACCGCGGCGACCAGGGGGTGCTCCCCCTGTCCGGTCACGGGGTGTCCTCCCCGATCACGTTGACCTGGAGCGACACCCGGGTGGCACCCGAGGCCAGCGCCTTGCGCAGCAGGGAGTCCACGGCGGTGAGGACCTGGTCGGCGCCGCCCTCGGCCGTGTTGCCGAACGGGCCGACGTCCACCGAGTCCAGTTCGGCCGTCCGGATCACCTCGCGGGCCACCACCGCGTGGGCGGGCGCCTCGTCGAGATCGAAGGGCTCGGTGGTGAATTCCACCCTCAAGCGCACAGTGCCTCCCTCATGTCGCCGCCGCGGTCGTCGGCTCGCACGGCTGGCTCCCGACCCTATGGCACGGCGGTCAGGAGCCCGACTGGATGTCCCCCCGGGTGGAGGAGGTGATCGGGTCGCCGTGCGCGAAGTCGCCGGGCGGGATCCCGGGGTGGTGCCCGTCCCTGACCAGCCCCGCGGCGGCAGCCGCGGGACCGAGCGCGAGCCGGGAGACGATCCGGTACCGGTCGCCCCGGTAGAGCGAGTGGACGTACTCCACGGGCCGGCCGCCGGTGTCCGAGGTCAGCCGCTCGAAGAGGAGCGCCGGGGACAGCTCCGGAACCTCCAGGAGCCGTGCCTCCGCCCGGGTGACGACGGTGGGCTCGATGGCCTGGACCGCCTCGTGGACGTGCACGTGGTGGGTGTCGCGCAGATGCTCGTACAGGTCGCCGTTCTCCAGCTCCTGGGCGGAGAGGCCCGGGACGAGTGCCGCCCTGATGTGCAGGTGCTCGATGGCCATCGGCGCTCCGTCGACGAGGCGCAGCCGGGCGACGTACACGATGTCCTCGGCGGGCGACATCCGGAGTTTGCGGCCTACCCGGGCGCCGGCCTGGAGGGTGGTGAACTCCAGCAGGCGGCTCGACCACGCTCCGGCCGCCTGCGGGACGCCCAGGGCGAGGTCGGCGGAGACGAGCTCCTGGGTGATCTTCTCGGGTGCGACGAACATGCCGCGGCCGTGTTCGCGGACCAGGAGTCCGGCGGCCACCAGCTCGTCGATCGCGGCGCGCACCGTGGGCCTGGACACGCCGAGCAGGGTGCAGAGGGCGCGCTCGGAGGGAATGGCGTCCCCCGGCCTGCGTGACTCGATGAGCTCGAGGACGGCGTCGCGGGCCCGCTCCCGTTTGAGCACCGTCCCCGGTACGTCGTCTGCCATGCCTTCACCCTCCTGACGTCAGGTTTCCTTACCAGTTGACCAACTGGTGGTTACTGGTCAGGGCAGTGTAGCCGCCCTTCGCGATGAGGGTGGAGGTCTCCAGCACTCAAAGATCTCCAAGGGCCCTTTGTACACAAGGGGTTGACGGCCCCATTGGTCTATGCCACCTTCATCCACCATCAAGAGGTGAGCTGTCCAGTGGGCTTCACTGGTCAGGTGGTCAGGTCTCGTTCTCGTTGAGGTGAACCGTGAAGTACCGCTTGCTCGCATGTGGTTCCGCGCTGGTGATGGCCGCCGCACTCAGTGCCTGTAGTTCCTCCTCGGACGGCGCCGACGAGGCCGGGGGTGTGACGACGGTCGACGTATGGCTGATGCGTGACAGCGTCTCGGCCGCGTTCCAGAAGGAGTTCGTCAAGGGCTTCGAGGCCCAGCACCCGGAGATCAAGGTCAAGGTCCAGATCCAGGAGTGGGACGGCATCGGGCAGAAGATCACCGCCGCACTGGCCAGCAACGACGCCCCGGACGTGATCGAGGCGGGCAACACCCAGGTGGCGCAGTTCGCCGAGAGCGGCGGGCTGCTCGACCTCAGCGACAAGAAGGACGAGCTGAACGGCAAGGACTGGCTGAAGGGCCTGGCCGAGCCCGGCTCGTACAAGGGGAAGCAGTACGGCATCCCGTACTACGCGGCCAACCGTGTCGTCATCTACCGCACCGACCTGTTCGAGAAGGCCGGGATCGACGCCGCCTCCATCACCACACGCGAACAGTGGATCGCTGCCACGACCAAGCTCAACAAGGGAGGTACACAGGGCATTTATCTGCCCGGCCAGCTCTGGTACGCGCTGGGCGGTTTCATCTGGGACGAGGGCGGCGACTTCGCCACCGAGTCCGGCGGCAGCTGGAAGGGCGCGCTGGACTCGCCCGAGGCGCTGCGCGGCATGGAGTTCTACGCACAGCTCCAGGCCCTCGGCAAGGGCCCCAAGGACTCCGACGAGGACGATCCGCCGCAGGCCGAGGTGATGGCTCAGGGGCAGGTGGCCCAGGTGATCTCCACGCCGGGCGGGGCGAACGTGGTCATGGAGAACAACCCCGAACTCAAGGGCAAGCTCGGCTTCTTCCCGATCCCGGGCAAGACGGCCGGCACTCCGGGCGCGGTGTTCACCGGAGGATCCGATCTGGTCGTGCCCGCCGCGGCCGGTCATCCCGACGAGGCACTGACGTTCATCAAGGAACTCACGGGCGACGCCTGGCAGAAGAAGCTCGCCGTGGCCATGAGCTATGTGCCCAACCGGACCACGCTGGCCTCGTCCGTGGCCGGTGACCCAGGTGCCTCCGCGATGGCGGTCGGCGCGGCGAACGGCCACGCGACGCCCAACACCCCCGGCTGGGCAGCGGTGGAGGCCGAGAACCCGATCAAGGACTACATGACCGCGGTCCTCACCGGCAGGAACGCCGCGGAGGAGGCCGCCAAGGCCTCGGCCGACATCACCAGGGCCATGAACGCCGGCTCCTGATCCCGTCCCCGCTTCCGCCCGCCCTTCCCCTCACCGAAAGGAGGCCTGCCGTGCCGGTCGTCCGTGAACGGACCGCACCACACGTCCATCATCCCGCGGGAGCACCGCCGGGGCGGCGGCCCCGCCCCTCGCGCAACCTCTGGCCGTACGCCCTGATCGCCCCCGCGATCGGCGGCATGCTCTACCTGCTCGTGTACCCGCTCGCGCGGGCCGTGCTGATCTCCCTGCAGGACTTCCGTCTCCGCCAGCTGATCAGTGGGGACGCGGAGTTCGTCGGACTGCGGAACTACCGGACGCTGCTGTCCGACCCGCGGTTCTGGGAGGTGGTCGGCCGCACCTTCGTCTTCATGGCCGTCAACGTCGTACTGATCATGGTCATCTCCACCCTGGTCGCGCTGATGACGGAGCGGCTCGGCCGGGCGGGGCGCACGGCGGTGCTCTGTGCGCTGGTGCTCGCCTGGGCCATGCCGGTGGTCGCGGCCACCACGGTCTTCCAGTGGCTGTTCCACTCCGAATTCGGCATCGTCAACTGGTCGTTGACCTCGCTGGGCTTCGGTTCCTTCGACCGCTACCCGTGGTTCGCGAACGGTACGGCCGCCTTCGTGATCCTGGTCGTACTGATCGTCTGGCAGTCCGTGCCGTTCGCGGCGATCACCCTCTACTCGGCACTCACCACCGTCCCGGCCGAGCTGTACGAGTCGGCCCGGCTGGACGGTGCGTCCGGCGTCCGGATCTTCCGCTCGGTCACCTTCCCGATGCTTCGGCCGATCTTCATGCTGGTCTTCTCCCTGGAAGTGATCTGGACGTTCAAGGCGTTCGTCCAGATCTGGGTGATGACCCGCGGCGGTCCCGGCGACTCCACCACGATCCTGCCCGTGTACGCGGTCCAGACGGCGCTCTCCAGCCAGCGCTACGACCTGGGGTCCGCCGCTTCGATGGTCACCGTGGTGCTGATGTCCGGGGTGCTCGTCCTCTACTTCCGCCAGATGTTCCGCCAGGAGGACGAACTCCGATGACCCTGCTACGCCCCCGGATCCGGCGGATCCCGCTGAACGCCGCCGCTGTGGTGACCGTCGTCGTCTGCCTCTTCCCGGTGTACTGGATGATCTCGACGGCCTTCAAGCCGTCACGGGACATCCAGTCGGCCGACCCTCAGCTCGTTCCGTACACCTGGACGCTGGACCACTTCCGCCGGGCCGTGCAGGCCGACGGGTTCGAGCTGTTCTGGCGCAACAGCATCCTGGTCACGCTCGGCGCGGTGCTTCTGGCGCTGGTCGTGGCGCTGGGGTCAGCGTTCGCCGTGGCCAGGATGAGGTGGAAGGGCCGGCGGCAGTTCATGCTCCTGGTCTTCATCGCCCAGATGGCGCCCTGGGAGTCGCTGATCATCCCCATCTACATCATCTCCCGCGACACGGACATGCTCGACCGGCTCCCGACGCTGACCCTGGTCTACTTCATGATCACGCTGCCGTTCACGATCGTGGTGCTGCGGGGCTTCATCGCGACCATTCCGCCCGAGCTGGAGGAGGCGGCGCAGGTCGACGGCTGCACCCGGACCGGTGCCTTCTGGCGGGTGGCCATGCCCCTGCTCGCTCCCGGCCTGATGGCCACCTCGCTCTTCGGCTTCATCACCGCCTGGAACGAGTTCGCGTACGCCAACTTCCTGATCATCAAACAGCAGGACAACCGCACCCTGCCGGTCTGGCTGTCGTCCTTCCAGAACACCTTCGGCACGGACTGGGGCGCCACCATGGCCGCCTCCACGCTCTTCGCCCTGCCCGCGCTGGTCATCTTCCTGCTCCTCCAGCGCCACGTCACCTCCGGCTTCGCGGCCGGCGCCGTCAAGGGCTGACCCCGCTCGCCGTACCCGCGAACCGCCCGAGATCCGATTCCGGAGGCCCCCATGCCCGCATCACGCCCCGAGCTCTCCCTCGTACCCCGGCCCCGCAAGGTCTCGCCCCGCCCCGGCCGCTTCGTCCTCGACGCCGGCACCTGTGTCCGTGCCCAGCCGGGTGCGGAAGCGGCGGCCGAGCTGCTGCGTACGCTCGTGGGCCCCGCCACCGGCCTCCCGCTCGCACCGGCGGCCGACGGCCGGATCGTCCTGGCGCTCGACCCGCAGCTCGGCGGTCTCGGCGACGAGGGGTACGGCCTCACCGTCGGACCACAGGCGCTCCTGCTGCGCGCCGCCCGGCCGACGGGTCTGCTCCGCGGCGTTCAGACGGTCCGTCAGCTGCTGCCTCCCGAAGCCCTTTCGGGCGGTGTGCGGGCGGAGTCCTGGGAGCTGCCGTGCGTCGAGATCAGTGACGTGCCGCGCCACCCCTGGCGCGGCGCGATGCTCGATGTGGCCCGGCACTTCCAGCCCGTCTCGTATCTGCACCGGTACGTCGACCTCCTGGCCTTCCACAAGCTGAACACGCTCCATCTGCACCTCACGGACGACCAGGGCTGGCGCATGCCGGTGGACGCCTTCCCGCGGCTGACCTCGGTGGGGAGCCACCGGGCCCAGTCCCTGTCGGACGGCGTCCCGCACTCGGGGGCGTACACCAAGCAGGAGCTGCGGGACCTGGTCGACCATGCCGCGGCCCGCGGGGTGACGGTCGTACCCGAGATCGAGATGCCCGGTCATGTGCGCGCGGCCCTCGCCGCCTACCCCGAGCTGGGCAACCACCCGGGCCGGAGCCTCGACGTCTGGACCCGATGGGGCGTCTGCGACACCGTGCTGGGCGTCCACGAGCAGGTCTTCGACTTCTGCCGGACCGTGCTGGAGGAGGTCATGGACGTCTTCCCCTCCCCGTACATCCACATCGGCGGCGAGGAGTGCCCGACCACCGAATGGGAGAACAGCCCCGCGGCCCGTGAGCGGGCGGCGGCCGAGGGTCTCCCCGGCCCCGGGGCGCTGCACGGCTGGTTCATGGGCAGGATCGGGTCGTTCCTCGTGGAGCGTGGGCGCAGGCCCACCGGCTGGGCCGAGACCGGCACCGAACTCCCCCTCGACTTCACGGTGATGACCTGGCGCGACCCGGACCACGCCCGCGCCGCCGCCCGCCGCGGCCACCGGGTGGTGAGCGCGCACCACCGTGCCACGTACCTCGACTACGCCCAGTCCACGGATCCGGGCGAGCCGCCCACGCAGCCGGGGGCTCCCGTCCCTCTGCACACGGTGTACGGGAACGAGCCGGTTCCGGAGGACTGGGAGGCCGGCGAGGCCGAGCTGATCCTGGGCACCCAGGCGCAGTTGTGGACCGAGTACGTGCGGACGCCGGACCGGATCGAGTACCTCACCTACCCCCGCCTGTGCGCCCTGGCCGACCGCGCCTGGTCCGGCAGCGGCAGTGACTGGCCGGGGTTCGTCGAGCGCCTTCGCCACCACACCGCGCGGCTGGACGCCCTCGGTGTCCCCTACCACCCCCTCACCCCGCGGTCCCTCATGACCGCCTCCGCAGGTACAGCGCCATCCCCTCGGTAGCTCAATCCCCCACCACTGTTCCGGAGAGGAACATCCCATGAGGAAGATCGACAGGAGCCGGATCCGTTCGGCCGCGGCTGCCGCCGTCACCGTGGCGCTGGGCTGTACCGCCCTCGCCGCCCTGCCCTCGACCGCCGGCGCCGCTGCCGCCGCCGACGGGCTCGTCGTCCAGTACCGCACGAGTGCGTCAGGGGCGACGGCCGACCAGAGCGAACCCTGGCTGAAGGTGCGCAACACCGGCAGTACGAGCGTGCCGCTCAGCAACGTCAAGGTGCGGTACTACTTCAAGTCCGATTCGGCCTCGACGGCCTACCGGTTCGCGTGTTCCTGGGCGGTGAAGGGCTGCGGGAACATCACGGGTACGTTCGGGACGCTCGCGAACCCGACGGCCGACGCCGACCGCTACCTGGAGATCGCGTTCACCTCTGGAGCGGGCTCGCTGGCCCCCGGAGCGGACACCGGGGACATGCAGCTGCGCTTCCACCGGGCGGACTGGCAGTCGCTGCGGCAGAGCGACGACTACTCCTTCGGCGCCGGGCGGACCACGTACGGCGACTGGCCGAAGATCACCGCCCAGCTGGGCGGCGTCACGGCCTGGGGCGAGGCTCCCGGCGGCAACGGCCCGACCGATCCGACGGATCCCCCGACCGACCCGCCGGCCGACGGGCCCAGGCTGTTCGACGACTTCAACTACAGCGGCCACACGGACCCGGGCATCGCGGCGCACGGCTGGAGCGTCCGCTCCAACTCCGGCGGTCCGGGGGTGCCCGGTGCCGTGTGGGCTCCCGAGAACGTCACCTTCAGCAGTCAGAGCGGCAATTCGGTGATGAACCTGGAGACGTCGACGGCCGGTACCGGCGCATCGACGGAGCACACGGAGATCCTCACGCAGGCCACGAAGTTCCGTAACGGCACCTATGCGGCCCGGGTGAAGTTCAGCGACGCCCCCCGGTCCGGGCCCGACGGCGACCACCTCGTCCAGACGTTCTTCACCATCAACGACCTGAAGGCCCCGATGGCGGACGACTACGCGGAGTACGACTTCGAGTACCTGCCCAACGGCGGCTGGGGCGAGCCGGCCAACATCCTCTACACGACCTCGTGGGAGACCTACCGCCCCGACCCGTGGGAGGCCGTCAACCAGCACAGCGAGGCACGCCAGAGCTATGCGGGCTGGCACGACCTGGTGGTGACCATCGACAACAGCGCCATCACGTACTACGTCGACGGGCAGCACTTCGGCACGCACGGGGCGGCGTATCTGCCCGAGCGGCCGATGTCGATCAACTTCAACCAGTGGCTGATCGACCTGGCGGGCCAGAGCAGCACCACTCCCCGGTCCTACGACCAGCAGGTGGACTACGTCCTGCACGTGAAGGACCAGGTCCTGTCCCCGGCCCAGGTGTCCGCGCTGGTGGGCCAGTACCGGGCGGCGGGCACGACCTTCCAGGACACGGTGCCGGCCGGCTGACCCGGCCTGTGTGACCCGGTGGCGGGGTGGAGGCGGGTGGCCTCCACCCCGCTTCGGCATGTCCGGAAGCCAGGACGCCTCTTGACAGCCCCGCCACCTTCCGGGCAATCTTCCGTTAAGCAGAAACTAACTTCCGCAATACGGAAGGAGCGCACTATGGGTTACTCGGACCAGCGCTTCGATGTGAACCTCTCGATCCTCTTCACCGAACTCCCGCTCCTGGAGCGCCCCGCGGCGGCCGCCGCCGCGGGCTTCACCGCGGTCGAGCTCTGGTGGCCCTGGACGGAGACCCCCACCCCGGCGCAGGCCGAGCTCGACGCCCTGAAGGGGGCGCTCGACGACGCCGGCACGCAGCTGGTGGGGCTGAACTTCTACGCGGGGCAGCTGCCCGGCCCCGACCGCGGCGCACTGTCCGTGCCCGGCGCGGAGTCGGACCGCTTCCGCGCCAACATCGCGGTGGCGGCCGAATTCGCCGCCTCGGTCGGCTGCCGGGCGCTCAACGCGCTGTACGGCAACCGCGTCGAAGGCGTCGACCCGGCCGCACAGGACGCGCTCGCCCTGGAGAACCTGACCGCCGCCGCCCGCGCGGCCGACGGAATCGGGGCCACCCTCCTGATCGAGACCCTCAACAAGCCGGAGTCGCCGCTCTACCCGCTGGTGAGCGCACCGGCGGCGATCGAGGTCATCGACCGGGTCAACGAGGCGACGGGGCTGAGGAACGCCGCTTTCCTGCTGGACCTCTACCACCTGTCGATGAACGGCGAGGACCTCAGCCAGGTGATAAAGGCTTACGCAGCCAAGACCGGTCACGTCCAGATCGCCGACAACCCGGGGCGCGGCGCCCCGGGCACCGGATCGCTCCCGCTGGAGCAGCTCCTCGACGAGCTGGCGCAGGCCGGCTACGAGGGCCGGGTCGGCCTGGAGTACAAGCCCGGCGACCGGCCGAGCGCGGAGTCCTTCGACTGGCTCCCGGCCGCGGCCCGGCCCTGAGGCCCCGACCCTCTCGTACACACGCTTATCGGAAGGCACCCTCATGAGCAACAACCTCCCCAAGGTCGCGTGGATCGGGCTCGGCATCATGGGCTCGCCCATGTCCGAGAACCTGATCGAGGCCGGTTACGACGTCACCGGCTACACCCTGGAGCAGGACAAGATCGACCGGCTGGTCGCGGCGGGCGGCAAGGGTGCCGGCTCGATCGCGGACGCGGTGCGCGACGCCGACGTCGTCATCACGATGGTCCCCGCGTCGCCGCAGGTCGAGGCCATCGCGTACGGCCCCGACGGCATCCTGGAGAACGCGCGGCCCGGCGCCCTGCTGATCGACATGTCCTCGATCACGCCGCAGACCTCCGTGGACCTGGCGAAGAACGCGAAGGCCAAGGACATCCGCGTACTGGACGCCCCTGTCTCCGGTGGTGAGGCCGGTGCGATCGAGGCCGTGCTGTCCATCATGGTCGGCGGCGAGCAGACCGACTTCGACGCCGCGCAGCCCCTCCTGAACTCCCTGGGCAGGACGATCGTGCTGTGCGGACCGCACGGCTCCGGCCAGACGGTGAAGGCCGCCAACCAGCTCATCGTCGCGGTCAACATCCAGGCGTGCGCCGAGGCCGTGGTCTTCCTGGAGAAGTCCGGCGTCGACCTGGCCGCGGCCCTCGACGTCCTGAACGGCGGGCTCGCCGGTTCGACCGTCCTGACCCGCAAGAAGGACAACTTCCTCAAGCGGGACTTCGCTCCGGGCTTCCGGATCGACCTGCACCACAAGGACATGGGCATCGTCACGGACGCCGCCCGCAACGTGGGTGCCGCCCTGCCCGTCGGCGCGGTCGTGGCCCAACTGGTCGCCTCGCTGCGCGCACAGGGCGACGGCGGCCTGGACCACTCGGCGCTGCTGCGAGCCGTCGAGCGCCTCTCCGGCTCCCAGGTCTGACACCCCCGGCCCCGCCAGAGGGCCCCCGAAACTCCGGGTCGCGGTGGCGCTGACACCTGTCCTGTCGCGCCCAGGCGCCGCCGCGGCCCGGAACCATCTCCTCCAATTTCAACAAACTGTTGACGTTCCGTTCCCGGCGAATCTACGCTCCTGGGGCCGTCAGCAGCCCCAGTACGGAAGGTCTCCATGTCGAAGCGTGTGCTCACGACCGAGTCAGGCGCCCCGGTCGCCGACAACCAGAACTCCGCCACGGCCGGCGCCGGTGGGCCGATCCTCCTCCAGGACCAGCACCTGCTGGAGAAGCTCGCGCGCTTCAACCGCGAGCGCATCCCGGAGCGCGTCGTCCACGCCCGCGGCTCCGGCGCGTACGGCTACTTCGAGGTGACGGACGACGTCACCGGCTTCACCCGCGCCGACTTCCTCTCCGAGGTGGGCCGACGCACCGAGACGTTCATCCGGTTCTCGACGGTCGCCGACTCCCTCGGCGGCGCGGACGCCGTACGCGACCCGCGGGGGTTCGCCCTCAAGTTCTATACGGACGAGGGCAATTACGACCTCGTCGGCAACAACACCCCGGTGTTCTTCATCAAGGACCCGATCAAGTTCCCCGACTTCATCCACTCCCAGAAGCGCGACCCGTTCACGGGCCGCCAGGAGCCGGACAACGTCTGGGACTTCTGGGCGCACTCCCCCGAGGCGACGCACCAGATCACCTGGCTGATGGGTGACCGCGGCATCCCCGCCTCGTACCGCCACATGAACGGCTACGGCTCGCACACCTACCAGTGGACGAACGCGGCGGGCGAGGCCTTCTTCGTGAAGTACCACTTCAAGACGAACCAGGGCGTGCGCTCCCTCTCCGCCGACCAGGGCGCCGAGCTCGCCGGCAAGGACGCCGCCTCGCACCAGACGGATCTGCTCCAGGCCATCGAGCGCGGGGTCAACCCGTCGTGGACGCTGCACGTGCAGGTCATGCCGGCCGCGGAGGCCGCCGACTACCGCTTCAACCCGTTCGACGTCACCAAGGTGTGGCCGCACTGCGACTATCCGCTGCAGCGGGTGGGCCGCCTGGTCCTCGACCGCAACCCGGACAACGTGTTCGCCGAGGTCGAGCAGGCCGCGTTCTCCCCGAACAACTTCGTGCCGGGCATCGGCCCGTCGCCGGACAAAATGCTGCAGGGCCGGCTGTTCGCGTACGCCGACGCGCACCGTTACCGGCTGGGCATCAACCACACCCAGCTGCCGGTCAACGCGCCGAAGGCGGCCGTCGTCGACAACTACGGCCGCGACGGACTGCACGCGACGCGCTACGGCTCGCGCCAGGACAAGAACTACGAGCCCAACTCGTACTCCGGTCCCGCGGAGACCGGCGCGGCCCTGGCCGCCCCGTTCGCCGTCCACGGCTGGACGGGTACGCACGAGGCGCCGGCCCACACGAAGGACGACGACTTCTTCCAGGCGGGTGAGCTCTACCGGCTGATGTCGGCGGACGAGAAGGACCGTCTGGTCGCCAACATCGCCGGCGGCCTCTCCCAGGTCACCCGTGACGACGTGATCGAGAAGAACCTGGCCCACTTCCATGCCGCGGATGCCGACTACGGCACCCGTGTGGAGGAGGCGGTCCGCGCCCTGCGCGAGGACTGAGCCCTCCCTCCCCCATGGGCCCTGCCCGTGCCGCGCACACTCGGATGAGGGGTCGTGCGCGTGCGGGCAGGACGAGGCCGCGGCGGCGGACGACGCCAGTGCGGTGGCGAAGGCCCGGACGGCCCGGCTTCTGACCTGAAGAAGCCGGGCCACCGGACCGGTCACCGCCGCCGCGGCCCCCTGTTCACAGGGGCGCTGCGCACGGACGACTCCGTGCGCAGCGCCCCTTTTTGGCGCCTCCGGGCGAGTCATCTGAGTACGCGTACGGATGGGACACCGCCGACGGCGCACCGAGGATGGCCCCATGACTACGACGCGGGTGCGGCCCGCCCCGTCCGGCCCGCGCGGCGCCGTCAGAGGCCTCCTCGGCCTCCTCCTCGTCCTCGCCGTCCCCGCCTGCTCCGCCGAGTACCGCGCCACGAGTCCCGAAGAGGTGCGCGAACTGGCGGCCGGAACGCAGGCGCGAGAGGACCGGAACGTGGCCGAGCGGCATCTCCGGACCGCAGTGCGCGCCTACGACACGGACACCCCTCTCACCCTCGGGCTGGTCGCTGTGAACGACACGTGCATCGGCGGGGCGGAGAAGGAGTGGTTCTTCCAGTCCGGCGACGACCGGTACAGGATCCGCTGCTCCATGGACATCACCGCCTACTACGGCGCCGACCCGAAGCGGATCGGCGACGTCCTGGAAGGTGTCCTCACCGCCGGCTCCCATGACGTATCCGCGTCTCCCCCGGGCCCGATCCCGTTCGGCCGGGACGACTACCGCGGACGCCTCGTCGACTACTACCGGGGACACGGCGCGAACCCGACGGGCCCGAACACCCCGGAACCGGCCCACCTCTTCGCCCCTCCGCAGGACCTGTCCTGGGACACCCTGCGCAGCAGCCCGCAGACACTGGTCGGGGAGAGGGGGCGGTGCGCGAAGGGCGATCCGCCTGTCACACGGTGCCTGCGTGAGCCGGCAGCGGGAACGGTCGCGGACATGCGCAAGCGGTACGGGATGGTGTTCGAGCTGAGGATTTCGGCCTCTGATTACCACGTGGTTTTCAAGGACGGCTAGAAACACCATGCCGGCCCCGGGACTCACCGACAGGGTCGGGAATCCCGGGGCCGGAGCTCCGGACGGGCGGGCCGGGTGGTCAGGAAACCGTCAGCGCACGGATCGACGTCGGCGCGTGGCCGGGCTCCGTCGCCACGTCCTCGAACTCGTTGACCGACGCGATGTCCGTCCCGCTCATCGAGATGTTCGTGACGCGTTCCAGGATCGCCTCGACGACCACCGGCACCCGGAACTCCGCGGCCAGCTTCTTCGCCTCCTCGAACGCGGGCAGCAGCTGGTCCGGCTCGGTGACCCGGATCGCCTTGCAGCCGAGGCCCTCGACGACCTTGACGTGGTCGACGCCGTAGACGCCCAGCTCCGGGGAGTTGATGTTCTCGAACTCCAGGTTGACCTGGAAGTCGATGTCGAAGTTGCGCTGCGCCTGGCGGATGAGCCCCAGGTAGGAGTTGTTCACCAGCACATGGACGTACGGGATGTGGTGCTGCGCGCCGACGGCGAGCTCCTCCAGCATGAACTGGAAGTCGTAGTCGCCGGAGAGTGCGACGACCGATCCTTCCGGGTCGGCCGTGGCGACGCCCAGCGCGGCCGGGATCGTCCAGCCCAGCGGCCCTGCCTGGCCGCAGTTGATCCAGTGGCGCGGCCGGTAGACGTGCAGCATCTGCGCGCCCGCGATCTGGGAGAGGCCGATCGTCGTCACGTACCGGGTCTCGGGCCCGAAGGCCCTGTTCATCTCCTCGTACACCCGCTGGGGCTTCAGCGGCACGTTGTCGAAGTGGGTGCGGCGCTGCAGCGTGGCCCGCCGCTCCTGCGTGGACGCCGCCCACGCCGACCGGTCCTTCAGGGTGCCGGCGGCCTTCAGCTCGCGCGCCACCTCGACGAAGAGCTCCAGGGCGGCCTTGGCGTCGGAGGCGATACCGAGGTCCGGGGCGAAGATCTTGCCCAGTTGGGTGGGCTCGATGTCGACGTGGACGAACGTCCGGCCGCGGGTGTAGACGTCCAGCTTGCCGGTGTGGCGGTTGGCCCACCGGTTGCCGATGCCGAGGACGAAGTCGGACTCCAGGAAGTTCGCGTTGCCGTAGCGGTGCGAGGTCTGCAGGCCGACCATGCCCGCGTTCAGCTCGTGGTCGTCGGCGAGGATGCCCCAGCCCATCAGGGTCGGCACGACCGGGACACCGGTCAGCTCGGCGAACTCCACCAGGAGTTCGGCGGCGTCGGCGTTGATGATCCCGCCGCCCGCGACGAGCAGCGGACGCTCGGAGGCGTTGAGCATCTCGACCGCGCGCTCGATCTGCTTGCGGGTCGCGGCGGGCTTGTGGACCGGCAGCGGCTCGTACAGGTCGGGGTCGAACTCGATCTCGGTGAGCTGCACGTCGATGGGCAGGTCGATGAGGACCGGGCCGGGACGGCCGGTGCGCATCAGGTGGAAGGCCTGCTGGAAGACGCCGGGGACCTGGGCGGCCTCCAGGACGGTCGTGGCCGCCTTGGTGACCGGCTTGGCGATCGACGCGATGTCGACGGCCTGGAAGTCCTCCTTGTGGAGCACCGCCGTGGGGGCCTGGCCGGTGATGCAGAGGATCGGGACGGAATCGGCGATGGCGGAGTAGAGGCCGGTGATCATGTCGGTGCCGGCCGGACCGGACGTACCGATGCAGACACCGATGTTGCCGGCCGCCGCCCGGGTGTAGCCCTCGGCCATGTGGGAGGCGCCCTCGACGTGGCGGGCGAGGGTGTGGTGCACCCCGCCGGACGCCTTGAGTGCCGCGTAGAACGGGTTGATCGCCGCACCCGGCACACCGAACGCGTTACTGACGCCTTCGCGCTTGAGAATCTCAACTGCCGCTCGGGCAGCGGTCATACGAGGCATTGAGTGCTCCTGCTCGGACCTGGTGGATTCGGGCTCTGTCGCGCCACCTGAGAGCACCAATTCCGCATTACGGAAGTTCTGTTCTGCTATGTGGAATCAATCTAGGACGGAGTCGTACGGTCGTCAAGGGAGGACGCCGGGACGAAGTGCGCCAACCTCCTCCCCCAGGACCTCGCTCCTGGTAGACCATGGGGGTACGGAGCGCAGTCGCCGCGACCATGACGGCAGGAGGGGGCGGACGGTGGAGTCCTTACCGGTGCACTGCCCGGCCTGCGGCCGGGACCACGCGTACATCCCGCCCGTCTACCCGTGCCCGTGCGGCTCCCCGACGGCCCCGCCGCTGATGCGGGGCGCACCGGTCGAACCCATCACCCACCGCACCTGGAACGACGACTGGGTGAGCGTGCGCTGCTCCGCCTGCGGGCGGCGCGACCAGTGGCCGCATCCCGAGCTGTGCTGCCCCTGCGGCACCGTGCTGCGGATACCCGTGCGCCCGGTGACCCCGCACGGCACACCACCCGCCGCGGCCCGGCCGTCCGGACCCACCCACATCCCGCTGCCGCGCACGGCCGCGCACCCGCGCCCCTCGTTCCGGCCGATGGTGATCCGCACCGCGCGCGACGCGGTGAGCGCCGCCGCGCTCTATCTGAAGTGGCTGGGCTACCGCGAGGTCGTCCAGCCCGAGGTGCGCCCCGCGTCCCGGATCGACCTCCGTGCGTCCGGGCTCATCGCGCAGGTCGACTCCACCACCCGGCCGACCGTTCTGCGCGATGTCGAGTGCCTCTGGCTCAACGCCCTCAACGCCTCGGTGTCGGGCGTGCTCTTCTCCCTGGCCGGATACGCGGAGGACGCCCGCTCACGCGCCGACGGTCTCGCCATCCCGCTCTTCGTCATGGACCTCACGGGGACACCGCAGCCGGTGAACAGCCCCGCGGACGAACTCATCAGCACGGGACCCTGACCACCCGTCATACTGGGGCCCATGCGCATCCGCCCGGCCCGGCGCCCGGAACTCCCGCTGCTCCAGGACATCGAGAGCGCCGCGGGCGAGCCGTTCCGCGAGGTCGGCATGCCGGCCGTCGCCGATGACGAGCCGCCGCCGCTCGCCCTGTTGGAGAACTACCGCCGCGACGGACGCTGCTGGGTCTCCGCGGACGAGACCTCGGACCTCCCGGTCGGGTACCTGATCGCCGACCGCGTGGACGGCGCCGCCCACATCGAGCAGATCTCCGTCGATCCGGCAGCCGCCCGCCGGGGTGTCGGACGCGCCCTCATCGACCATCTCGCCGGCTGGGCCGAGGCGGAGGGACTGACCGCACTCACCCTGACGACCTTCGCCGAGGTTCCGTGGAACGCGCCATACTACGCGCGCCTCGGTTTTCGGACACTGGCGGACGACGAGCTCGGCGACGGGCTCCGCGGGATCAGGTCGCAGGAAGCCGAACACGGCCTGGACCGCTGGCCGAGGGTCTGCATGCGCCGCGATCTCCCCACCGTGACATCGAAATGATTTCGGTCACGTGTGCCCCGCGAGCCTCATATGTTCGGACCGTTGTCAGTATGGGGACGTACAGTGAAGGCATGGTCTTAACTCCTCGGCTTTCACCTCACTCCACCCCTGTTTTCGCGACCCAGCCCACCCACCCGTCCGCCGTCGAGGCGAACGAGGCGATTCGCGCACTCGTGGACGCCCGCGCGGGCCAGGACTGGTCGTCCGTGGAGTCGGCGACGTACGAGGTGCTTCTGATCGAGTGGGCGGCCGCGACCAAGGGCATCGACTGCGACGTCATCGAAGCCGCCTGACCCCTGCCCTACCGCCCCACCCGGCGCCGTGCGCGACGCGCACCGTCCAAGCGGTGCCCTACGCGCCGTAGTTCTCCCGCAGTTCGACCTTCCGGACCTTCCCGCTGACCGTCATCGGGAAGGTCTCCAGGATCTGCAGCCGACGCGGGATCTTGTAGTGCGCCAACTGCTCACGGCAGTACGCCGTCACCTCGTCCAGCGTCGGCGGATCGGCCGGGTCGCGGGGGATGACGCAGGCCAGGATCTCCTCGCCGTACGTGGCGTCCGGCACCCCGACCACCTGAACGTCGGCGATCTTCGGATGACCGTAGAGGAACTCCTCGATCTCCCGCGGGTACACGTTCTCACCGCCGCGGATGATCATGTCCTTGATCCGGCCGACGATCTGGACGTATCCGTCCTCCCGCATCACCGCGAGGTCCCCGGTGTGCATCCAGCGCCCCGCGTCGATCACCTCCGCGGTCCGCTCCGGCTGGTCCCAGTAGCCGAGCATCACGCCGTACCCGCGGGTGCACAGTTCACCGGGCCCTCCGCGCGGCAGGGTCACGCCCGTCACCGGGTCGATCACCTTGACCTCCACATGCGGCAGCACCCGGCCGACGGTCCCGGTACGGCGCTCCAGGTCGTCGTCCCGGCGCGTCTGGGTGGAGACCGGCGAGGTCTCCGTCATCCCGTAGCAGATCGACACCTCGTCCATGTGCATCTCGGCGACGACCCGTTTCATCACCTCGACCGGGCACGGCGATCCGGCCATGATGCCGGTGCGGAGCGAGGAGAGGTCGTAGTCGGCGAAGCCGGGGAGGTTCAGCTCCGCGATGAACATGGTGGGGACGCCGTAGAGGGAGGTGCAGCGCTCCTGCTGGACGGCCGAGAGCACGGCGGCGGGCTCGAAGGACGGGGCCGGGATCACGATGCAGGCGCCGTGCGAGGTGATGCCCAGGTTCCCCATGACCATGCCGAAGCAGTGGTAGAAGGGGACCGGCAGACAGACCCGGTCCGCTTCGGTGTAGCCGACCGTCTCCCCCACGAAGTAGCCGTTGTTCAGGATGTTGTGGTGGGAGAGCGTGGCCCCCTTCGGGAAGCCGGTGGTACCCGAGGTGTACTGGATGTTGATCGGGTCGTCACAGGACAACTCAGCTTCACGGAGCGCGAGTTGCTCTGACGTCACGGTTGCCGACGCAGCCGTCAGTTCGTCCCAGGTCGGGTCGCCGATGTAGTGGACCGCGCGCAGGTCCGGGCAGTTGGCGCGGACCTGGCCGACGAGGGCGCGGTAGTCGCTGGTGCGGTGGGCGAGCGACGCGATCAGCAGGGAGATCCCGGCCTGGTGGAGCACGTACTCCAACTCGTGTGCGCGGTAGGCCGGGTTGATGTTGACCATGACGGCACCGATGCGGGCCGTCGCGTACTGGACGAGCACCCATTCCGGGCAGTTGACCGCCCAGATGCCGACCCGGTCGCCCTTGGACACCCCGGACGCCATCAGTCCGCGGGCCAGTTCCTGGACGGCGGCGCCGAATTCGGCGTACGTCCAGCGGCGCCCGGACACCACGTCGACCAGGGCCTCGCGCTCCGGGAAGGCGTCGACCGCCCGGTCGAGGTTGCGGCCAATGGTGTCGCCGAGCAGTGCGGTACCGCCGGTGCCGTGCGCGTAGGACAGCTCGCTCATCGCAGGTCCCCTTCATCGAACTCGGTGCCCGCGCCCTGGGCCGTACGCTCCCGCAGTTCGATCCGGCGGATCTTGCCGGAAACGGTCTTGGGCAGCTCTGCGAACTCCAGCCGACGGATGCGCTTGTACGGGGCGAGGACCGCCCGGGAGTGCTCGAACAGCACCTTCGCCGTTTCCGGGCCGGGCTCCCAGCCCTCGGCGAGTACGACGTACGCCTTGGGTACGGCGAGGCGCACGGGGTCGGGTGCGGGCACGACCGCGGCCTCGGCCACCGCTTCGTGCTCCAGCAGGGCGCTCTCCAGCTCGAACGGCGAGATCTTGTAGTCGGAGGCCTTGAACACGTCGTCGGCGCGGCCCACGTACGTGATGTAGCCGTCCTCGTCCCGGGCGCCGATGTCCCCGGTGCGGTAGTAGCCGCCCGCCATGGCCTCGGCCGTACGTTCGGGGTCGCCGTGGTAGCCGGTCATCAGGCCGACGGGGGCGGCCGACAGGACGAGGGCGATCTCGCCCTCGGCCACGCCCGCCCGTCCGGAGACCGGGTCGAGCAGCTCCACCTCGAAGCCGGGGCTCGGGCGTCCCATCGAGCCGGTTTTCAGCCGCTGGCCAGGCGTGTTCGCCACCTGGACGGCGGTCTCCGTCTGGCCGAAGCCGTCCCGGATGGTGACGCCCCAGGCGCGCCTGACGGTCTCGATGACCTCGGGGTTGAGCGGCTCGCCGGCCGCGACGACCTCGCGCGGCGGCGTCCTCAGCTGTGCGAGGTCGGCCTGGATGAGCATCCGCCACACGGTCGGCGGCGCACAGAAGCTGGTCACCGCGGAGCGGTCCATCTCCGCCATCAGCCGGGCCGCGTCGAAGCGCGTGTAGTTGAAGATGAAGACGGTGGCCTCGGCGCTCCAGGGCGCGAAGAGGTTCGACCAGGCGTGCTTGGCCCAGCCGGGCGAGGAGATGTTGAGGTGCACGTCGCCGGGCTTGAGACCGATCCAGTACATCGTCGACAAGTGGCCGACCGGGTACGAGACGTGGGTGTGCTCGACCAGCTTGGGGCTCGCTGTCGTACCGGAGGTGAAGTACAGCATCAGCGGTTCGTCGGCGTCGGTCTCACGGTCGGCGGTGTAGGTGTCGGGCGCCGCGTCGGCCCCGCTGTACGGGAGCCAGCCCGCCACGTCCTCGCCGACGGTGATCCGGGTGTAGTCGCCGGGCACCTCGTCGAACTTCGGCGTGTCCTCGGACCGTACGAGAACGTGACGGACCTTGCCGCGCTCGACCCGGTCGCGCAGGTCGACGGGGCCGAGCAGCGGGGTCGCCGGGATGACGACGGCGCGCAGCTTCATCGCGGCGAGGGCGGTCTCCCACAGCTCGGTCTGGTTGCCGAGCATGACCAGGATCCGGTCGCCCTCCCGTACCCCCTGGGCACGCAGCCAGTTCGCGGCCCGGTTGGAGCGGGCGGCCATCCGGGCGAAGGACACCTCGGTGCGCCGGCCGTCCTCCTCCACGATGTGCAGGGCGGTCCGTTCGTTGTTCTCGGCGATGACGTCGAACCAGTCCAGCGCCCAGTTGAAGCGGGCCGGCCTGGGCCATGCGAAGCCGGCGTAGGCCTTCGCGTAGTCCTCGCGGTGTTCCAGCAGAAAGTCCCGAGCGGCCCGGAACGTCTCCGTCGCGCTGGTTGCCGGCATGTGCCCTCCTCGTTGCGGACCCGTCCTCTAACATCATGTGAACAGTGACCCGGATCTCACCACCCCCGAACGGGGGTGGTGCGGGCAGGACCCCACGGGGCGGAGAGACATCGGCGTGCCACAACCGGCCGAGGCGACGGAGATGCAGGCGGCTCTGCTGAGGCTGCGCCGCACGAGCGGGCTGCCGGTGGTCTTCGGCGGGCTGCTGTCCGACCCGCGCCACGCACGGATCGCCGAGCTGAACGGGGCGCAGACGGGCGCGTTGCGCGGGCTCGTCATCTCCGCGGGCAGCGGGCTCGGCGGCAAGGCGATCGCGCTGTCGCGGCCGTGCGCGGTGACCGACTACGCCTCCTCGCGCCACATCAGCCACGAGTACGACACCGCTGTCGCGGCGGAGGGTCTGCGCTCGGTCGTCGCGGTGCCCGTCGTCGTACGCCGCAAGGTGCGGGGCGTGCTGTACGGGGCGCTGCGCGAGCCGCTCACGCTCGGCGACCGCACGTTCGACGCGGCGGTGTCGGCGGCCCGTGACGTGGAGCAGGCGCTGGCCGTGCGGGACGAGGTGCAGGAGCTCCTGGCGACGGCCCTGGAGCAGATGACCGGTCCGCACGCGGATCACGGCACCTGGGAGGACGTCCGCGAGGCGCATCGCGAGCTGCGGGCCCTGGCGCCGAGGATCGTCGACCCGGCCCTGCGCGACGAGCTCCTCGTGGTGTGCGGGCGGCTCGCTTCGGCTGCGGGGGCCAACCGGCACCCGGCGGCCCGGCAGGTGAGGCTGGCGCCGCGCGAGACGGATGTGATCGCCTGTGTGGCGGCGGGGGCGACGAACGCGGCGGCGGCCGAACGGCTGGGACTGCGGCCGGAGACCGTGAAGGGGTATCTGCGCTCCGCGATGCGGAAGCTGGGGGCGCACACCCGGCTGGAGGCGGTGGTGGCCGCGCGCCGGGCAGGGCTGCTGCCGTAGAGCTCCCGGCCGCACCGACTGGCGCGCTCAGTCGCCGAAGTCGACGAACGGGGCGAACCTTACGTCGTACGCGCCTGCCCGCGACATCACCGCCATGAGGTCCACGGCCTCCTGCGTGATCTCCTCGCGTTGCGCCCGGCCGAGTCTGCCGAGGGGCTGGACGGTGACCGTCGCGTCGTCGGCCGTTTCGTCGAGGCGCCAGATCGCGGCCAGGAAACCGTCCACCAGGACCGTTCCGTAGGCCTGGTTGCCGACGCCGTTGCGCCCCTTGTACGCAGGCGGGACGATCCGTGTCCGGTCGGCGTGGCCGAGCAGTACGTTGTCGAACTCGGGCAGGAAGCGGGGCGGCGCCGGTACGTCCGGGCCGGGACGCGGGGCGTCCGGCAGGTCGAAGAGCTCGACGCCGTGTTCGTCGCGGAAGGTGACCAGCTGGGGTCGCAGCCGTTCGAAGACCTCGCGCAGCCGGGTGAGGCCCGCCCACATCTGCATGTCCTTCACGGAGGCCGGTCCGAAGGCGCCGAGGTAGCGCAGCACGGTCCCGTCGGGCGCGGCGGCCGGCTGCGTGGCCCTGCCGAGCCAGTGCTCGACCGTGGTCAGTGCGACCTGTCCGCTGCGTCCCCACATTCCGCGCGGGGTGACCTGGACGAGCGGCAGCAGGCAGCGGGCGGCCACCGACAGGGACGGCGGGTCGGCGTCCGGCCAGTGCACCGTCAGCTCCTCCCGCAGCTCCTTCATCGTGCGGGGCCGTTCCTCGACGAGCTCCTTGGCGAAGGAGGCGAGCCGGTCCAGGTCCACCCCGGTGAGTCCGCGCCGGAATACCTTCAGTTCCCGGTCGCGGGCCGGCTGGACCAGGGGACGCAGCGTCAGGGCGTCGTCGGCGGTGTGCGTGTGGATGGTGGAGCGCAGGGTGACGATCCTGACCACCTCGCGGGACTCCATGAGCGCGGAGAGCTCGGCGGGATCGAATCCTTCGAGCCGGGCGAAGAGCTGGAAGTACGGCGGTCGGGTGTTCTGCGCCTGCAGCCCCACCAGGCGGGTGACCGCGTCCTTCGCCGGCAGGGCGGTACGCCGGAGGAGCAACTGGCGCTCCAGGGTTGCCCGGTTGAGCGCGCGGCTGGAGAGCACGGGGGCATTTTTCGCGACCATGGACCGCACGCTACGCGGCAGGGTGTACACCGGCGGTCGAGTCCGACACACGTGCCGGGCGGCGGCACCGCGGACCGGGGGCCCCGCGCCCTCATGATGGTGCCCGTGATCAGTGTCCTCTTCGCCGTTCTGACAGCACTCAGCAACGGTGCCGCCTCGGTACTCCAGCGCCGCGCCGCCCTGAACGTGCCCGCCGACGAGGCCATGCGCCTGTCGCTGATAGGGCATCTGCTGCGTCAGAAGGTGTGGCTGTGCGGGATCGCCCTGGTGATCGTCGCCGCCGTCTGCCAGGCGGTCGCGCTGGCCACCGGGCCGATCGCCGTGGTCCAGCCGATCTTCGTGATCGAGCTGCCCGCGACGCTGCTGCTCGCCGGGGTCGTCATGCGGGTCCGGGTGTCGCGGACCGTCTGGTACGGGGTGGCCGCCGTGACGCTGGGGCTGGCCGTGGGCATGGCCGCCGCCGCGCCGGTCGGTGGCCATGACAGTGTGCCGGGCGAGGACTGGATCCCGGCCCTGGTGGTCACCGGCCTCTTCGAGGCCGCACTGATCGCCGCCGCGCTCGGTACCGGCGGCAACGCGAGGGCCGCGCTGCTGGGGCTGGCGGCGGCATGCGGGTACGCGCTGACGGCGGCCCTGATGAAGGACGCCATGGCGCAGCTGGACGAAGGGGGTGTGACCGCCCTGCTGACGGCCTGGCAGCTGTACGCCACGGCTGCGGCCGGAGTGGGAGCGCTGTTCCTCCTCCAGAACGCGCTGCACGCCGGCAGTCTGGCGGCCGTACAGCCGATGCTGACGCTCGGGGACGCGCTGATCAGCATCACGTACGGGGTGACGCTGTTCGGCGAGGTCCTGCGCACCGGCTGGTGGCTGCTGCCGCAGCTGGCCGGTGTGGCGCTGATCGCCGTGGGCTGTGTGGTGCTGGCCCGTTCCCCGCTGGCCTCGGCGAACCCCGCCCCCGCGCCGCGCGTGGAGTGAGGGCGGGTCAGGGGCGGCCCCCGGCCGGTACCTCCTCGCCGGGCGGCACCGGGTCCGGCGGGGTGCCGTCGCCGAACGGGCGGCCGCCCAGCTGCTCCCGGTGGTGCGGGGTCAGCCAGCCGGACAGGTCGGGGCCGAGCGGCACGATGCCGGTCGGGTTGATGCCCGTGTGCACGCGGTAGTAGTGCTGCTTGATGTGGTCGAAGTCGACGGTGTCGCCGAAGCCCGGGGTCTGGTACAGATCGCGGACGTACGCCCAGAGGACGGGGTCCTCGGCCAGCTTCGAGCGGTTGCACTTGAAATGTCCGTGGTAGACGGCGTCGAACCGCACGAGGGTGGTGAAGAGCCGGATGTCCGCCTCGGTGAGGGTGTCGCCGACGAGGTAGCGCCGGCCGGCGAGCCGCTCCGAGACGTTGTCCAGACGGCGGAAGACATCGATGTACGCGGCCTCGTACGCGTGCTGGCCGTCGGCGAATCCGGCCCGGTAGACGCCGTTGTTGACGTCGCGGTAGATGCCTTCCATCACCTCGTCGATCTCTTCCCGCAGCGATTCCGGGTAGAGGTCGGGGGCGCCGGGGCGGTGCAGCGCCGTCCATTCGGTGGCCAGGTCCAGCGTGATCCGCTGGTAGTCGTTGGTGACGAGCCTGCCGCTCGGTACGTCGACGATCGCGGGGACGCTGACCCCGCCGGGGTACCCCTGCTCCCGCGCGTCGTACGCCTCGCTGAGGTAGCGGATGCCGAGCACCGGGTCGCGGCCGCCTTCGTCCAGGGTGAAGCGCCAGCTGCGGTCGTCCTGGATGGGGTCGGCGACGGCCAGCGAGAGGGCGCCCTCCAGCCCGAGCAATCGCCGTGAGACGAGTGCGCGGCTCGCCCAGGGGCAGGCCCTGCTGACGACGAGCCGGTAGCGGCCCGCCTCGACGGGCCAGCCGTCACGGCCGTCCGCGGTGACGCGGTCGGCGAAGTGGCTGCGCGACCGCTTGAAGGGCTTGTGGCCGTACGAGGTGTTTCCGCCGGGCCCTGCTTCCTCGTCGCTCATCGTGTTTCCCTCTGCGGGTCGGGGGCTCGGGATGTCTCCTGCTGTCTTCTGCCCCGCCGGCCCGCCCCCACATCGGCCAGGGCCACGACCAGCGCGGCCAGGACGAAGAGCACGGAGACGACCAGCCCGTGGTCCAGCGCGTCCGCCCAGCGGCCGGGACCGAGCTGGGCGAAGAAGACCGAACCCACCGCGGCGATCCCGATGGCCGATCCGACCCGCTGGCTGGTCTGGAGGGTTCCCCCGGCACTGCCCGCGTTCTGCACCGGCACCTGGGAGAGGGTCAGCGTCTGGTTGGGGGCGATGACGAGTCCGCTGCCGAGTCCGGCCAGCAGCAGGGGCGCCGCCATCGCGAGTCCGGCGCCCCGGCCCGGCACCAGGTGCGCGGCCAGTGCGGTGAGGCCGAGCCCGACGGCCACCATGATCAGTCCGACGACGATCAGGGGCCGGCCGAACCGGCCGACGAGCCGGCCGCCGATGGTCGCCGCACCACCCGCGCCGAGCGCGAACGGGGTGATCGCGAGGCCCGCCTCCAGCGCGTTGTAACCCAGGCCCGACTGCAGGTACAGGGTGCTGATGAAGAAGATCGAGGTGAAGCCCGCGAAGTACAGCAGGATCATCAGGCAGCCCAGCCAGAAGGACCTGAGCCGGAAGAGCGCGAGGTCCAGAACGGGCTGGACGCCCTTCCTCGTACAGCGGGACTCCCAGCCGACGAAGGCGGTCAGCAGGATCAGGGCGACCACGACGAGCAGCCATTTCTCGTTGCCCGGCCACTGCTGCTCCTGGACGAACGGCAGCAGCAGGGCCAGTACGCCCGCGCCCAGCAGCAGCACCCCGACCGGGTCGAGGTCGCGCGGCCCGACCCGGCCCGCGGACGGGGTGTCCGGGAGTAGCCGGTGGGCCAGCAGGAGGCAGACGGCTCCGATCGGCAGATTGACGTAGAACACCCAGCGCCAGCCGTCCTGCGCCCCGGCCCCCTGGATCAGCAGCCCGCCCAGGAGCGGGCCGACGGCGGTGGAGATGCCGACGACGGTGCCGAACATGCCGAAGGCCCGGCCCCGTTCGCGGCCCGAGAACATCTGCTGGATCAGGGCGGAGATCTGCGGCGAGAGCAGCCCGCCCGCCGCGCCCTGGAGCAGCCGGGCGATGACGAGCCAGAGGCTGGACTGGGCGGCCCCGCAGGCGGCGGAGGCCAGGGTGAACAGGGTGAGGCCCCACATGAACATCGTGCGCCGCCCCCGGGCGTCGCCGAGCCGTCCGCCGGGGATGAGGACGAGCCCGAACGCCAGCGCGTAACCGGACAGGACCCACTGGAGGTCGGACTCCGGGGTGTCGAGGCCCTCCTTGATGGACGGCAGCGCCACGTTGACGATGGACACGTCGAGGAGCGTCATGAAGCCCGCCACCAGGCAGACGGCGAGGGCGCGCCAGCGACGGGGATCGGAAGGTCCGGGAGAGCCAGGGTCCCGGTGCACCACGCTCTCTGCCATGATTCGCACCCTAGGCGGCGGTCCCTGATTCCGGCGGACCCGTCGGTGGCGTCCGGCGTGTTCCGCCCTTCCGGGGGTATTCGCGGGACATGACTGTCGGGAAAACGAGTGTTCTGGTCCTGGACTGTGCCGAGCCCATGGATCTCGCCGGGTTCTACGCCGCTCTGCTGGACGCGGAGGCGCGGGTCGGAAGCGATCCGGACTTCGTCGAGATCGTCGGCAACGCGGGTGTCCATCTGGCCGTCCGCCGCGACCACGGGTACGCGCCCCCCAGCTGGCCCCGCCCCGAGGACTCGCAGCAGGCGCACCTGCGCATCCTGGTCGACGAGGGGGACATGGACGAGGCCGAGCGCGAGGCGATAGGCCTCGGCGCCCGGCCCGTGGACACGAAGGACAGCAACAGCGGTCCCCGCGACGTCCGCGTCTACACGGATCCGGCCGGTCACTCCTTCTCGCTGGCCGTCTATCCCTCCTTCAGGCCCGAAGCTCCGAACGGCGCCGCAGCGAGGACTCGGTGAGCACGGCCGGGACGTAACCGGAGTCGCGGGCGGACAGGTTGGTGCCGGGCGGGACGATCTCGTCGATCCGGTCGAGGACGTCCCGGCTGAGCCTCACCTTGTCCGCGCCCAGCTGGCTGTCCAGCTGCTCGAACGTGCGCGGGCCGATGATCGCCGAGGTGACGGCCGGGTGCTCCAGGACGAAGGCCAGGGCGAGCTGTACGAGGGTGAGTCCGGCCTCTTCGGCGAGCTCGGCCAGGGCTTCGGTGGCGGCCAGCTTGGCGGCGTTCTCCGGCGCGGTGATGTCGAAGCGGGCGGCCTGGCGTGCGGCGCGGCTGGAGGCGGGCTGCACGGCGCCCGTGCGGTAGCGGCCGGAGAGCCAACCGCCGGCCAGCGGGCTCCAGGACAGGACTCCGAGTCCGTACCGCTGGACGACGGGCAGTACCTCTCGCTCGATGCCCCGGGCGAGCAGGGAGTACGGGGGCTGTTCGGCGACGACGCGTTCGCGGCCCCGGCGCTCGGCGAGCCACTGGCCCTCGACGATCGCGGAGGGCTCGAAGGTGGACGTGCCGATGTAGCGGATCTTGCCCTGGTGCACCAGGTCGGAGAGGGCGCCGAGGGTCTCGTCGAAGTCCGTGTCCGGTTCGGGGCGGTGCACCTGGTAGAGGTCGATCCAGTCGGTGCCGAGCCGGCGCAGGCTGTTCTCGACTTCGCGGATGATCCAACGGCGGCTGTTCCCACGCTCGTTGGGGTCCTCGCCGAGGCTGCCGTGGAACTTGGTGGCGAGCACCACGTTGTCGCGTCGCCCGCCGGCCAGTGCCTTGCCCACGATGGTTTCGGACTCACCGGCGGAGTACACGTCGGCGGTGTCGACGAAGTTGATGCCCGAGTCCAGGGCGTGGTGGATGATCCGGACGCTGTCGTCGTGGTCGGTGTTGCCACGGGCGCCGAACATCATGGTGCCCAGGGCCAGCGGGCTTACCTGGACGCCGGTGCGTCCGAGGGTGCGGTATTCGGTCATCCTGCGTTCTCCTTGACGAGTTCATCGGTGGTGAGGTGGTCCGCCGGTGCGGGGTTCCCGGTCTGCCGGAAGGCTTCCCAGAGGCGGTGGTAGGCGCCGCGCGCGGCGAGCAGTTCGGTGTGCGTGCCCGACTCGACGACGGTTCCGGCGTCGATGACGACGACCCGGTCGGCCCGTGCGGCGGTCGTCAGCCGGTGGGCGACGACCACGGTGGTCCGCCGCCTGGCCAGTGCTTCCGTCGCCGCCACGACACGGCGCTCGGTCGCCAGGTCCAGCGAGGCGGTGGCCTCGTCGAGCAGCAGGATGTCGGGGTCGACGAGCTCGGCGCGTGCCAGCGCGAGGAGTTGTCGCTGCCCGGCGGACAGGCCCCGGCCCCGCTCCCCCACCTGCTGGAGGTATCCGAGCCGCAGCCCTGCGACCATCTCGTGCGCGCCGACCGTGCGCGCCGCCGCCTCCACCTCGGCGTCGGTGGCGTCGGGGCGCCCGTAGGCGATGGCGTCGCGGACGGTGCCGCTGAAGAGGTGTGCCTCCTGCGGGACGATGCCGAGCCTGCGGCGGAAGCCGGGCAGATCGAGGTCGCGCAGGTCCTGGCCGTCGACGCGTACCGTGCCGGCCGTCGGGTCGTAGAACCGGGCAAGGAGCTTGACGACCGTCGACTTCCCGGCGCCGGTGGCGCCGACCAGGGCGACGCTCTCACCCGGGGCGATGCGCAGGGAGAGCCCGTGCAGCACCTCCTGGCCGCCGCCGCCCGCGTATCCGAAGGAGACCCCGTCGAATTCGACGTCCCCCCGCAGTTCCCGGACGGGCCGGGGGCTCTCGGCCGGCGGGGTGCCGGCCGGGGTCCGCATCAGGCTGCGCAGCCGGCCGAGGCCGATGACGGCCTGCTGGTAGCCGTCGAACACCTGGGAGAGCTGCTGGATCGGTGAGAAGAACAGTTCGACGTAGAGCAGGAACGCGATGAGGGTTCCCGCGCTCAGCTCACCCGCCCTGACCTGTCCCGCACCGATCACGAGCACGGCCGCGGTGGAGAGGGTGCCGAGGAATTCGACGAAGGGGAAGAAGGTGCCCATGTAGCGCTGGGCGCGCAGTCTCGAGGTGCGGAAGGACCAGGCCAGTTCCGCGAAGTCGCGTGCGTTGCGCTGTTCACGCCCGAACGCCTGGGTGACGCGGATGGCGGTGACGTTCTCCTGGAGGCAGGCGTTGACGGCGCTGATGCGCTCCCTGGCCTCCCGGTAGGCGGGGACGGAGTGGTGGCGGAACAGTGCGGTCGCGCCGATCAGTACGGGAAGCGCGACGAGCAGGACGACGGCCAGGCCCGCGTCGATGACGAGGAGCGCGACGAGGACGCCGAGGATGGTCAGCAGACTGACGACGGCGGTGATCAGCCCGGTCTGCAGGAAGTTCGACAGGGCGTCCACGTCGGTGGTCATCCTGGTCATGATCCGGCCGCCGAGCTCCCGCTCGTAGTAGTCGAGGCCGAGGCGCTGGAGCTGCGCGAAGGTCTTCACACGAAGGGTGTAGAGGAGGCGTTCCCCGGTACGCCCCGTCGTACGGACCTGGGCGACTCCGATCAGCCAGTTCACGGCCACCACGAGCGCGGCCGCCGCGGCGGCGGCCAGCAGCACGCCTCCGGCCTGGCGTGCCACGCCGTGGTCCACCCCGTGCCGTACGAGGACGGGCACCGCGATCTGTGCTGCGGCGTCCAGGGCGACGAGGAGCAGCCCCAGCAGCAGCGGCAGCCGGAAGGGCCGCAGCAGGGTGCCCAGGTGGAAGTCGGGGTCGGCGGCGACCGCCTGTGCGGTGGGCACCTTCGGGTCGGCGGCGGGCAGGGGCAGCCTGGCGAGGCCCGCCATCAGTTCGGCGCTCGGCGGGGCGGAGCCGAGCACTCCGCCGCCGGGGCCGCCCCTGCCGGGTCCTGAGGTGGCCGCCGCTTCGGCGAGGGCCTGGGCGGCCCGCACCGCGGTGCCTTCCTCGGTGGCGGTGTCGGCGCTTTCGGCACGGTGCCACAGGTGCGCGGTGACCCCGCCGGCCACGGGGCCCGCGGGTGCGTCGGCCGCCTGCTCCGAAGCCTGCGGGCTCTCGGCAGTCGACAGCAGCGTACGGAACAGGGCCGAACGCGAGCGGAGTTCGTCCAGGGTGCCGGTGTCCGTGATCCGGCCGCCGTCCAGCACGGCGATCCGGTCGGCGAGCTCCAGGGTCGATCTGCGGTGCGCGACGATCAGGGTGGTGCGGCGACGGGTTGCCTCGTGGAGGCCCGCGTGGATCTCGGCCTCGACCCGGGCGTCGATGGCGGAGGTGGCGTCGTCGAGTACGAGTACGGCGGGGTCGCCGACCAGGGCGCGGGCCAGGGCGAGGCGCTGGCGCTGGCCGCCGGAGAGGGTGAGCCCCTGTTCGCCGACGACGGTGTCGTAGCCGTGGGGCAGCCGCTCGATGAACTCGTCGGCGCGGGCGGTCCGGGCGGCCCGGCGAATCTGCTCGTCGGTGGCGTCCGGGACGCCGTACGCGATGTTGGCGCGCACGGTGTCCGAGAGCAGCAGGCTTTCCTCGAAGACGAAGCCGATACGGGAGCGCAGCGAGGCCAGGGTCAGTTCGGTGACGTCGGTGCCGCCCACCCGTACGGATCCGGACGGCACGTCGTAGAACCGGGGCAGCAGGGCGGCCGCGGTGGACTTGCCGGAGCCGGCGGAGCCGATCAGGGCGAGGGTCTCGCCCGGTTCCACGTCGAGGGTGAAGCCGTCCAGCAGCGGGGCGCCGTCCCCGTAGCCGAAGGTGACGTCCTGCCAGGAGAGGGCCGGTGGCCGGTCGGGGAGGTCGCGGGCGCCGGGGGCGTCGGTGATCACCGGTGCTTCGTCGACGACCTCCAGAACGCGTTCGGCTCCGGCTCGTGCCTGCTGCCAGACGGTGAGCAGCGTCGCCACCTGGCGTACGGGGGTGACGAAGGAGCCGAGGTAGGTGGTGAAGGCGAGGAAGGTGCCCAGAGAGATCCGGCCGTGGAGGGCCATCCAGCCGCCGAGGGCGAGCACGGCGACCTGTCCGAGTGCGGGCACCGCCTGGAGGGCGGGGTTGTAGCGGCTGGTGAAGCGGACGACCCGCAGGCGGGAGGCGAACAGGGTGCGGGCGCGCTCCTCGAGGCCGTTCAGTTCCCGCTTCTCCTGGCCGAAGCCCTTGACCACGCGGACGCCTGTGACGGTGGCCTCCACGGCGGAGGCGACTTCGGCGGCCTCCTGCTGGGCGTGCCAGTTGGCGGGGAACAGGTCGCGTCGGCTGCGCAGGGCGATGAGGTAGAGCAGCGGTCCGACGACCAGGGCGACCACGGTCAGCAGCGGCGAGAGCACCGCCATGAAGATCACGGAGCAGAGGAACATCAGGACGTTGCCCGTGAGGTTGGGCAGGAACTGCAGGAGCGTCTGGATCAGGGTGATGTCGGAGATGGACCGGCTGACGACCTGCCCGGTGCGCAGGTCGTCCTGCTGGGCGCCGCCGAGCCGCAGCAGTGCGGCGAAGGCGTCGTTGCGCAGGTCGTACTGGACGCCGAGGGAAAGCCGGCCGGAGCGGTAGCGGCGGGTGAAGCTCGCCGCGAAGCGGATCGCGCCGAGGCCGGCGAGCAGGACGGTCCAGGGGAGGAGCGACCCGGTGGTGCCCCCTGCCACCCCGTCCACGACATGGCGCAGGACGAGGGGCAGGGTGGCGGTGGCGACGGCCGCGACCAGGGCCGCTCCGAACGCGAGGAGCAGGTCGGTGCGGTGGCGCAGGCAGTACCCCAGCAGCCGCCGGGCCCAGCCGGGCGGCGGCTGCGGGGACAGGTCCGGTCGCGGAGACGTTTCGGTCTGCGGCGCGGACGTGCCGGTCTGCGGTGGCGGACAGTCGGTCACCGGGCCGCCGCCGCGAGGCCGATGCCGGTGTGGCCCTCGGAGGTGTCGACGGTGTCGAACAGCCGGTTGACGGGGCGCGGCAGACCGTAGTGCTCGCGCAGGGTGGCGCCGGTGTACTCGGTGCGGAACAGACCCCGCTCCTGGAGGATGGGGACGACCCGGTCCACGAAGACCTCCAGACCGGAGGGGAGCACGGCGGGCATGATGTTGAACCCGTCGGCAGCCCCGCTGTCGTACCAGTGCTCGATGGTGTCAGCGACCTGCTCGGCCGTTCCGGCGAAGGTGCGGTGGCCGCGCCCGCCGCCGAGCCGGCCGATGAGCTGACGTACGGTCAGCCTCTCCCGCCTGGCGAGCTCCACGACGAGCGTGTAGCGGCTCTTGGCCCCCTCGATCTCGTCCTCGTCGGGAAGGCCGTCCGGAAGCTCCCTGTCGAGGTGCAGCTCGGCCGGGTCGAGCTTCAGCGTCCTGGCCAGCTGGCGCTTGGCGTACTCCGGGACGATGAGCCGGTCGAGTTCGGCGTCCAGTTCCAGCGCCTCGGCCTCGGTGTCACCGATGACCGGGACGATGCCGGGAAGGATCTTGATGCCGTCGGGGTTACGGCCCAGCGCCTCGGTGCGCTGCTTGACGTCCTTGTAGAAGGCGATGCCCTCCTCGAGGGTCTGCTGCGCGGTGAACACCGCCTCCGCGTAGCGGGCCGCGAAGTCCTTGCCGTCCTCGCTGGAACCCGCCTGCACGAGCAACGGGTAACCCTGCGGGGGCCGTTCGACGTTGAGAGGGCCGTCGACCCGGAAGAACTCGCCGGTGTGACCGATGCTGCGTACCCGGTCGGCCAGGGCGTGGACCCCGGCCTCCTTGTCGGCCACGACCGCGTCGTCCGCCCAGCTGTCCCAGAGCTTCGTGGACACCTCGACGAACTCGACCGCGCGCCGGTAGCGGTCGCGGTGCAGGGGTGTGTCGTCGAGACCGAAGTTGCGAGCCGCGTCGGCACCGGCGGTGGTGACGATGTTCCAGCCGGCCCGGCCGCCCGAGACGTGGTCCAGCGAGGCGAAGCGGCGGGCCAGGTTGTACGGCTCGTTGTAGCTGGTGGAGGCGGTGGCGATCAGGCCGATGCGCTCGGTGACCCCGGCGAGGGCGGTGAGCAGGACGGTGGGTTCCAGCTTGGCGGCGGGCCGGCGGCCGGGGTCACCCATGAGGACGGGACCGTCGGCGAGGAACAGCGAGTCCAGGAGGCCGCGTTCGGCGATGCGGGCGAGGTTCTTGTAGTGCTCCAGGTCGGAGTTGGCTGCGGCATGACTCTCGGGGAGCCGCCAGGACGCCTCGTGGTGGCCGGTGGACATCAGGAAGGCGTTCAGATGGAGCTGCTTGCGCGGCATCGTGTCTTCTCCTCGGAAGTCAGTTCGTGAGCTGGGGCTGCGCCACACCGAGGGCGCCGAGCAGCGTGTCGCGGTACTCCTGGAAGCGCGGGTCGCGACGGGAGCGCGGGGACGGCAGGTCGATCCTGAGGTCCACCGAGATCCGGCCGTCCTCGAGTACCAGCACCCGCTCGGCCAGTTCGACGGCCTCGTCGACGTCGTGGGTCACCAGGAGGACCGCGGGGCGGTGGCGTTCGTACAGTTCGCGCAGCAGGCCGTGCATCTTGATCCGCGTCAGCGCGTCCAGAGCTCCGAACGGCTCGTCCGCCAGCAGGAGTTCGGGGTCACGGACCAGCGCCCGGGCCAGGGCGGCGCGCTGCTGTTCGCCGCCCGACAGCTCGTGGGGCCAGGAGCGGTCGCGGCCTTCGAGGCCGACCTCGGCCAGCGCGGTCAGACCCCGCTCGCGGGCCTTCGGGCCGCGCAGACCGAGGATGACGTTGTCGAGCACACGCAGCCAGGGCAGCAGGCGTGAGTCCTGGAAGGAGAGGGACACCCGCTCGGGTACGAGGAGTTCACCGGAACCCTCCACCGTGTGGTCGAGGCGGGCCACGGCCCGGAGCAGGGTGGACTTGCCGGAGCCGCTGCGGCCGAGGAGCGCGGTGAACTCCCCCGGCGCCACGGTCAGGTCGAGGTCCTTCAGGACGACCCGGTCGCCGAACCTGCGTACCAGCCCCGTCGTGCGTACCGCGGGCCGCTCGCCCTCGGTGCCGGGCAGGACCTCCGTCAGCCCGCCAGTGTGCGTCGCCATGACAGGACCCTCCTTTCGACTGCGCGTACCGCCGCGTCGGAGGCGAAGCCGAAGATCCCGTAGGCCACCAGCCCCACGATGATCACGTCGGACTGGGCGTACTGCTGGGCCTGGAACATCATGTAGCCGATACCGCTGGTGGCGTTGATCTGCTCGACCACGATGAGGCCGAGCCAAGACGAGGTGACTCCGAGGCGCAGGCCGACGAAGAAGCCGGGGAGCGAGCCCGGGGCGACGACCTTGCGGATGAACTGCCAGCGGCCCAGGTCGAGTCCCTCGGCGAGTTCCACGTACTTGCTGTCGATGCCGGTCAGCGAGGCGTACGTGTTGATGTACATGTTCACCGCGACGCCGAGCGCGATCACGGTGACCTTCATCTGCTCGCCGATGCCGAGCCAGAGGATCAGCAGCGGGAGCATGGCCAGGGACGGGATCGCCCGCTTGATCTGGAGCGGGCCGTCCAGCAGGTACTCACCGCTGCGGCTCAGTCCGGCCGCCACGGCCAGGATCACGCCGGCCGACACCCCGAAGAACAGGCCGAGTCCGGCGCGCTGGAGCGAGATCAGGACGTTGTCCTGGAGCCGGCCGGTGGAGACCAGGTCGCCCGCGGTGGCGAGCACGGTGCCGGGCGAGGACAGGATGCGGGGATCGAGATAGCCGGATGCGGACGCCGCCCACCAGGCGGCGACGAGCAGCACGGGCCCGATCAGCCGCCCGAAGGGCAGGGACCGGCCGGGGCCGAGCCGCCGCCGGGTGCCGCGGGATGCGGGCGCGGCCTCCGTGGCGGCCCGTGGAGCCTCCACGGCCTGCGGCCGGGCCTCGCGTGCCTTGGCCAGCAGATCCGTCATGACCCCTCCCGGTACTCGGCGGCCACGGCCGCGGCCGCCAGCCCTTCGAAGCGGCGGTCGAACAGCTCGGACGCCTTCTGCTCGGGTACGAAGCCGCCCTCGGCCAGCAGGTCCGCGGTCTCCTGCTCCCAGGCGATGGCCTCGTCCCAGTTCGCCGGGAAGTGCGGCTTGTTGAGGGAGGCGACGATGCGCTTGCCGTCCTCCTTGGTGACGCCCTGGTCCTTCACGTAGTACGTGTCGATCCACTCGTCGCTGTTCTCCCACGCCCATACCTGGCCCCGCGCCCACAGCGGTACGAAGCTGCGCACCGCCGCCGCCTTGGCCGGGTCGTTGAGGACCTCGTTCGGCGCCCAGAGCACGGTCAGCAGGTCCACGACCTCCGTCTTCACCCCGCGGGCGCCGTCCTTGGCGTACTGGCTGAGGTACTTGGTGATGGTCGGCTCGCCCAGCGGGGCCACGTCCACCTGCTTGGACTGCAGGGCGGTCAGGAACTGGGTGCTGGGCAGGGCGACGAGCTCGACGTCGCTGTTGCTGAGACCCGCCGCCTTCAGTGCGCGCAGGACGACCACGCCCTGGGCCTGCCCCTGGGAGAACCCGATCTTCTTGCCCCGGAAGTCCTCCACCTTCCTGATGGACGATCCGGGTGCCGTGGCGAAGACGTACGTCGGCTTCTTACGGACCTGCACCCCGACGATCTTCGCTCCGACACCGATGGCGTGCGCCTGGATCGGCGGGATCCCCGCGTTGGTGGCCAGGTCGATCGATTTCGCGCGGAATCCCTGGATGATGTCGGGCCCGGCGGAGAGGTTCGGCCATTCCGTAACGGTGAAGTTCAGTTCTTTCGCGAGCCCGGCCGGCTCCAGCTGGAGTCGAGCCGTACGGACCGCGACGGTCAGTTTCGTTCCGGGCGGCGGATCTCCCGAAGGCAGGGCGCCGGCCGGTTCCGCACCGGCCACGGCCTTGGTCTGCGGAGAGCAGGCGGCGAGGCTCAGAACGGTTCCGACCCCCAGCGCGAGGAAGGACCGGCGGGCAAGGATCCGCTGTGTTTCTTTGCGTGTCATGGTGAATTCCTGATCAGTGATCGTGCGTGGGGCGGATGGAGTGGTAGGAGCCGTCGTGGAACAGCAGCGGGCTGCGCCCCTCGTCGAGCCAGGACTCCTCGACCCGGGCGACGACGATGCGGTGGTCGCCGGCCGGGACGATGTGCTGGACGGTGAGCCGCAGCCAGCCGGTCACGCCGTCGAGCACGGGCTCACCGCCCGCCAGCCGGCTCCAACGGGTCGGCGCGGCGAAGCGGTCGATGCCGCTGGTCGCGAACGTGGTGGCCAGCGCCTCCTGTTCGACACCGAGGAAGTTCACGACCGCGGTGGCGGCCCGCTCGATGTGGGGCCAGGACGAGGCCGATGTCCCGATGCCGAAGGAGACCAGCGGCGGGGCGAGCGACAGCGAGGTGAGCGAGGTCGCGGTGAAGCCGACCGGCCCGTGGCCGGCGTCGGCGGTGACGACGACCACACCTGCGGGATACCTGCGGAATGCCTGCTTGAAGCGTTCCGGGGCAATTCCTGGCGCGGTGGTTTCGGTTGATTGGACAGCGGCATACGAAGACACAGTGACGGTCAACGTCTCTCCCCGGTCGGAAAGGCGGAAAATGGGTGCACGAAACAGGCGGGCGGAAAATGGACACGCACGTGGTGCGGACCGCCCGGAAAATCAGCTGAGGGTTATCGGTTACCCGGACAGGGGCGACAACAGGAACGCCGGGCGATATCGCTCACCGGCGCGGCCGCGCGGCAGGAAGGTGCCACCTGGGGCACGTTCCTCGAATTCCGCTGTCGGCTGGTCATGAATCCATCTTCCCGTTCGGGGTGAGGGCGGGTCAACAATGCAACGATCTGAATTAAGTCGGGTATTGCCGAGCGTCAGGAAACCGCGGGCAGTGCGGGCCACGGCCCCAGCGGGTCGGTGTACAGCGCGCCGAGCGCGACCGCGCCACCCGCGGTGGCCAGGACCGATCCCGTGAAGCTGCTCGACACCACCGCGCGTTCGGGGTCGTCGCACACGACGGAGCGTTCGGCCACCTCCGCCCGCAGGTCGGCGAGGCAGTGCGGCAGCCTGCCCGCTCCGGGCTCGACCACCACCAGACACTCCGGGTCGAACATGTCCAGCAGCAGTGCGGCTGCCCGGCCCACCAGCCGGGCGCGGCGGCGGAACAGCGCCACCGCGCGCGGCTCGCCCGCCATCGCGTGGTCGAGCAGTTCGGTGAACGACGCGACGCGCAGGCCCTGTTCGGCGGCCCGGCGGATCATGGCACGCTCGGAGACCTCGGACTGGAGGCATCCGGTACGGCCACAGCTACAGGGCTCCGCGTCGCCCGATCCCCCCGGCCCGAGCGGCAGATGGGCCACGCTGCCCGCTCCGGAGCGCGGGCCCCGGTGCAGTTCGCCCGCGGTGGCGAAGGCGGCGTCGACGACCGCGCCGATGAACAGCAGCACCGTGCTGGCCCGTGTCGAGACCTCACCGAACATCTGCTCGGCCCGCGCCAAGGCCCTTGAGTGGCTGTCCACATGGACGGGCAGCCCGGTGGCGGCGGCCAGGATCTCCCGTACGGGCACGGCGCGCCAGCCGAGATGGGGGTGCTCCACGACCACTCCGGCGGCGGAGTCCACGCGGTGGCCGGTGGCCACGCCCAGGGCCAGCACGGTCCGGCCGGCCGCGTGAGCGGCCGTCAGCCGGGGCAGCCGGGCTGCCAGGTCGGCCAGAATCCCGCGGGGTTCGGTACTGAGGTGCGGCCGGCGGTCCTCGGCCACCACCCGGCCGCGCAGATCCATCAGGGCGACCGTCGAGTGCGCGACGGCGATATGGGCCCCGGCCACCAGGAACCTTCCGGTGTCGATCTCCACCGGTATGTGGGGGCGTCCGAGCCCTCGTGGTCCGGTGGTCTCCTCCCTCTCACGGACCAGACCGCGGGACAGGAGGTGTCCCACGTGTCCGGTCACCGAGGCGGGCGACAGGCCCGTGACGCGGGCGACGGTGGAGCGGGCCACCGGGCCGTGGTCGAGGATGGCGCTCAGCACGGATCCCGTGCCGGAGACACGGCGGGCGGCTCCGGCCACGGGAATGTCCGAGCGGCGCAGCGGACCGGTGCGGCGGGCGGGCGCAGGCAGACTCTTCACAGGTGTCTTCCAGGTCCTCGGTGGCAGCGGGCGGTACGGGTGCGGTCCCGCCCCGGCGAAGGTGCGGGGGGTCCTCGTGGCGGAACCGGCCGGTACAGGTCCGGTCCGGATTCCGCTCATCCCGTGCGGCGGGGCGCCCGCGGCAGGCAGGGGGAGTGTGTCCCCGTGGGTGCCTCGCGCGGGCTCCGTGTGTTCAGGCCCGGTGACACGCCGCGGAGCACACGCGCTTCAGGTCGACATGACCTCGCGTCGTCAGGTGTGCGGATCGCTGCATGCCGCGCAACGTAGCCGGAGCGGCGTAAGCCGGTCAAACCACTGCCCGCATGCTGGGACGACTGTCCAAGAACGTGTGTTGCACGCGTGTTGCGCCACGTTGAAAGGGTGTTGAGAGCATGTGGCGGCACCGTTTCGGCGCTTGACACGGACGGCCGCGGCATCCGCATACCCGGGCGTTTCCAGGAATTAACCTCTTGATGCCTTGTCACTCCTGGTCTACGCGCATAGTTTTTGCCACCTCACTACAACTTGGGGGCAGTTCCCGTGCACATAGCCAGACCCGGCTCCGCCCTGCTGGCCGGCGCCGTCGCCGTAACCCTCTCGGTGACCGCGCTGCCCGCCGCCTTCGCGGCCCCGTCCTCCACCGCCGTGATCTCCGAGGTGTACGGAGGCGGCGGCAACTCCGGTGCGACGCTCACCCGCGACTTCATCGAGCTGGCCAATGCCGGTTCGAGCCCGTTCGGCCTGTCGGGCTTCAGCGTCCAGTACCTGCCGGGCACCCCGTCCGCCGGCTCGCTGTGGCAGGTCTCCGAGCTGTCCGGCGCGGTCGCGCCCGGTGGCCGCTACCTCGTCGCGCAGGCCGCCGGCACCGGCGGCACGGTGGCACTGCCGACCGCTGACGCCACCGGTACGGTCGCGATGTCCGCTGCGAGCGGCACCGTCGCGCTGGTCTCCGGCACGACACCGCTGACCTGCAAGACGGCCGCGGACTGTGCCGTCGACACCCGGATCGTGGACCTCGTCGGCTACGGCTCGGCGGTCGTACGTGAGGGCACCGGCCCGGCGACGGGCACCTCCGCCACCGCCTCCGTGGCCCGCGGCACATCCCTCGCGGACACCGACGACAACGCGGCGGACCTGGCCGCGGGCACCCCGACGCCGGTCAACGCGGCCGGCGAGACGTCGGGCGGATCCGGCCCCGGAGAGCCCGGCGGACCGACCGAGCCCGGCACCGTACGGGTGCACGACATCCAGGGCACGACCCGTGTCTCGCCGCTCGTCGGCCAGGCGGTGACCGGTGTTCCCGGCATCGTCACCGGCGTACGGACCAGCGGTTCGCGCGGCTTCTGGATCCAGGACGCACCGGACGCCGACGCCCGTACGAGCGAGGGCCTGTTCGTGTACACCGGCTCCGCCGCCCCCACCGTCGCCGTGGGCGACTCGGTGCTGGTCAGCGGCAAGGTGGCCGAGTACTACCCGTCCTCCACCACCCAGTCGCTCACCCAGCTCACCGCCCCGAAGACCACGGTCCTGTCCTCCGGCAACGCACTGCCCGCGCCCCTCGTCCTCGACGCGGACTCAGTGCCCGACGCGTACGTGCCGACGGCGGGCGGCGGGTCGATCGACGCGCTGGCCCTGGACCCGGCCACGTACGCCCTGGACCTGTACGAGTCGGTCGAGGGTGCCCGCGTCACGATCGCCGACACCCGGGTGACGGGGGCGACGACCGCGTACGACGAGGTCTGGGTGACCGTCAAGCCGGAGGAGAACCGCACCCGGCGCGGCGGCACGCTCTACGCCTCGTACGAGGACCAGAACACCGGCCGCATCAAGGTGATGTCGCTGAACGCCGCGCAGCCGGTCCCGGTGGCGGACGTGGGCGACGAGCTCTCCGGCTCCACCACGGGCGTCATCGACTACGCGTCGTTCGGCGGGTACAACCTCCAGGCCACCGAGCTCGGCACGCTCACCGACAACGGGCTGCGGCGCGAGGTGACACGGAAGCAGAAGCGCAAGGAGCTCGCCGTCGCCACGTACAACGTGGAGAACCTCGACGCGCTCGACGAGCAGGCCAAGTTCGACACGCTCGCCGAGGGTGTCGCGGTCAGCCTCGCCTCCCCCGACGTCGTGTCGCTGGAGGAGATCCAGGACGACAACGGCGCGGCGAACGACGGCACGGTCGGCTCCGACGCGACACTGCAGCGGTTCACCGACGCGATCGTCGCCGCGGGCGGACCGCGCTACGCGTGGCGCTACGTCGCACCCGAGGACGGCAAGGACGGCGGCGAGCCCGGCGGCAACATCCGCAACGTCTTCCTCTTCAACCCCCAGCGGGTCGACTTCGTGGACCGTGCGGGCGGCGACGCGACCACGGCCGTGACGGCCGTGAAGACCAGGAAGGGTGCCACGCTCTCCGTCTCGCCCGGCCGGATCAACCCGACGAGCGCCGCCTGGGACGACAGCCGCAAGCCCCTGGTGGGCGAGTTCCGCTTCCGCGGGAAGCCGGTCTTCGTCATCGGCAACCACTTCGCGTCCAAGGGCGGCGACCAGCCCCTGCACGGGCGTTACCAGGAGCCGGTGCGCAGCTCGGAGACGAAGCGGGTCCAGCAGGCGGCGGAGGTCAACACCTTCGTCCGCTCGCTCCTGAAGGCGGACAAGTCGGCGCAGGTGATCACGCTCGGCGACCTGAACGACTTCGCGTTCTCGCCGACGATGGACGCGCTGACCGGTGGCAAGGTACTCAAGCCACTGATCACGACGCTGCCGAGGAGCGAGCAGTACAGCTACGTGTTCGACGGCAACTCGCAGACGCTGGACCACATTCTGACCAGCCCCGCGATCCGCCGCTTCGACTACGACGTGGTGCACATCAACGCGGAGTTCGCCGACCAGGCGAGCGACCACGACCCGCAGATCGTGCGGGTCGACGTGCACGGCAACGGCGGCCACAAGCACTGACCGCCTCCGGGGACGGCCGGCACCGGCCGTCCCCGGATCCCGTTCGGCAAACCCGTTCAGGCGCCCGCGCGGGTCGCTGCCGCGCCGTCCGGGGCCGGGATCTGACGCGGAAGTGCGCGGGCTGCGGGCGGACCCGGTGGTCGGTCCTGCGGTCCGTCGGTGAAGAAGCGGGTGACGAGTGCGGCGACCTCGTCGGAGCGTTCCAGTACCACCCAGTGGTCGGACTCCGGCAACGTGAGGAAGCGGCTCCCCTCGATCGTCGCGGCGAACTCCCGCTGCCGCCGGGGCGAGGTCACCGTGTCGTGCTCCCCGGCGAAGACCAGGGCCGGTACGCCGGTCAGTCCCCCGGAGAAGTCGGGCCGGTCCCCCAGCGCCCGGTGCAGCGAGTCGGCGGCGTGCGGCGAGTGGCTGAGTGCGTGCAGGAACGAGCGGCGTACGTAGCGCCTGGCGAGTTCCCTGCGGTGCACCGGACGGTCCGGGTCCAGGCACATGAGGCCGTCGGCGGCCAGCTCCGCGAATCCTTCCGCGTCACCCTCGGCCAGCCGCTCCGTGGCCCGGTGCCAGTAACTCCGCTGGGCGGCGCCGATGTGGACGGGAACGCCGCCGAGGACGAGCCGGGCGATGCGGCCGGGGTCGTGCCGCGCGCAGCCGAAGGCGATGGCCGCGCCGTAGGAGAAGCCGAACAGGTTGACCCGGGGCGCGCCGATGTCGTCGATGATCCCGGTGACCGCGGCACGCAGGATGCCCGCACAGTCGCCGGCAGGCAGCGGGTCCGCACCGCCCATGCCGGGCAGGTCCGCGGTCACCACGTCGGCCACGGGGCCGAGGTGCTCGTCCATCTGCGGCCAGCCGAACATGCCCTGCAGCGCGCCGCCGAGGACGAGTACGGGTTCGGTGCCCGGGCCGTGGACGGGTTCGGCACGGGGCAGGATGCGATAGCCGTACCGCAGCCCTTGGACGGACAGGGACCGGATGATCTCCTCGGGCATGGTGCTCCCTTCCCGTCAGGCCCTGGTGAGGACGAGCGCCGCGTTGTGACCGCCGAAACCGAGCGAGGTCTTGACCGCGCAGTCGAACGCGCCCCGTCTGGCCTCCTTGCTCACCACGTCGAGGGGGATCGCGGGGTCGGGTGCGTCGAGATTGGCCGTCGGCGGTACGAGCTGGTGCTGGAGCGCCAGGACGGTCAGCGCGGTCTCGATGCCCCCCGCGGCTCCCAGGGTGTGCCCGGTCATCGCCTTGGTGGAGGTGACCAGGGGGTGTTCGCCGAGGACCCGGCGCAGCATGGTCGCCTCGATGAGGTCGTTGGCGACGGTCGAGGTGCCGTGGGCGTTGGCGTGGCCGATGTCGGAGGCGTCGAGGCCCGCGTCGGCCAGGGCGGTGCGCAATGCCCGTTCGATGCCGAGCCCGTCCGGGTCGGGGGCGACGGCGGAGTGGGCGTCGCTCGATGCCCCGTAGCCGGCGACGCGGGCGCGGACCGTGGCCCCGCGGGCCCGTGCGTGCTCGGGACGTTCCAGGACGAGGAGTCCCGCGCCCTCGCCGACGACGAAGCCGTCGCGGTGGGTGTCGAAGGGCCGGCAGGCCGCCTGAGGGTCGTCACGGCGGGTGGAGACGGCACGCATCTGGCAGGCGCTGGCGATGAGCAGCCGGGAGCAGACCGATTCGGCGCCGCCCGCGACGACGATGTCGCAGGCTCCGGTGCGGAGCATCTGGTGGGCGGTGCCGATGGCGACGGTGCCGGAGGAACAGGCCGTGGAGACCGCCTGGCTGGGGCCGTGGACACCCAGGTCCATGGCGACGCTGCTGGCGGCGCCGTTGACGACGGACAGCGGGGCGAGCTTCGGGGAGACACGTCGCGCGCCGCGCTCGGTGAGGGTCGTGTGCTGCGCGTCGTAGAAGGGCAGCCCTCCGTGTGCCGAGCCGATGACGACGGCGACCCGGCCGCTGTCCCAGACCGCCGGGTCGAGTCCGGCGTCGGCGACGGCCTCCCGTGCGGCGATCACCGCGAGCTGCGAGAAGCGGTCCATCAGCCGCTGCGCGGCGACGCCGAGTACGGCCTTGGTGTCGAGGTCCGTGATCGAGTACATGAAGTCGCAGGGCAGACCCGCGAGTTCGGGCCGGTGCATGACCGAGGGGGCGACGCTTGTGTCGCACACCCCGCGCCATGCCGCCTCGATCCCGACACCGGCGGCGGTCACCAGGCCGATCCCGGTGACAGCGGCACTGAACGGTTCGGCCCCCGGACGGGCGGACGTGTGCGCGAACGGCCGCCGGGCCGTCACGCGCCGGCCTTGCTGCGCACTGCCGCGACCAGTTGGCCCACGGTGTCGCGCGACGAGAGGACGACATCCTCGAGATCGATGTCCATCCGGTCCTCGATGAGGAGCCGGAGTTCCTCCAGGGCGAGCGAGTCCAGGCGCAGTTGACGGAGGGGCACCTCCGGCCGGATGGCCAGGGGATCCGTTCCGAATGTGGTGACGAGCAAGGCGCTGATCTCTTCCGAGGTGCTCATGGGGACGCTCCTCCGCTCTCGTACGCGGTGACGCCGGCCGCGTGGGGTTGGGGACGGCCATCGGGGGCGCCGGCTGCTCCGGAGGCACCCTTTATACGCCTTCACGGCCGGGATTCCGGCCCCCGTTCCCCCGTGAGGAGGGGGGACGGCCAGGTGTGCGAATCCGATGTGCCGCCGGAACGGGTGACACGATGGGTGCGCACAGGGAGCCTCGAGAGGGAGAAGCGGTCATGGCGACGGAGCGGCACGACGGTCCGGTACGGCTCAGCCCGACGAACTGGGTGGCCAAGCAGGCAGAGCTGTACGAGTCGTCCGGCGGGACCAAGGGCACCACCCAGCTCGGCGTCCCGTGCCTGCTGCTGGACTGCGTGGGCAGGCGCAGCGGGGCGGTACGGCGCACGGTCCTGATGTACGGGCGCGACGGCGACGACTACCTGATCGTGGGATCGAACGGCGGCTCCGACAGCCATCCGCTCTGGTACCTGAACCTGCTGTCCGAGCCCGCCGTCGAGCTCAGGGTCGGCACGGAGCGCTTCCCCGCACTCGCCGAGACCCTCTCGCCCGAGGAGAAGGCCAGGGTGTGGCCGCGCCTGGTGGCGGCCTTCCCCCGGTACGCGCAGTACCAGGAGGGCACCGGCCGCGACATCCCCGTGGTACGGCTCCGGCGGCGCTGACCTGCCCGGACGGTCCGGCCGACCGGCCTGGCCGAGCCGGCCTCCAACAGGGGTCCCTGCAGGGCTTGCTGATGCGTACACTCCGCGATCATGACCTTCGAAACGGTTCAGTCCGACGCGTCCGCCCTCGACGGGCCCGCACTCTTCCCGACCATGTCCACCATGCGCGCCATGCGCCGTCTCAAGCCGGACGCCGTGCCGGACGAGACGATCGAGAAGCTCATACAGGCCGCCGTCTGGGGACCCAGCGGCGGCAACATGCAGTGTTACGAGTACGTCGTCGTCACCGACCGCGAGGTGATGGCCCGTCTGGCGCCCCTGTGGAAGCGCTGCGTGGACGCGTACCTGGCGACCACGGGCAAGTACGCGCCGAAGGGCATGGACGACGCGGCGTACGGCCGGATGGTGGCGGCCATCGAGTACCAGCGTGACCACTTCGCGGACACACCGGCGCTGATCATCCCCTGCTACCGGTTCCCGGAGCCGCAGTTCGACGACGAGGGCCTCCAGGTCTACGCCGAGTCGCTCGGCCCGGCGGGGCTGGCGCACATGACGGACACGCAGACGCGCTTCCAGGCACTCGCCGAGGGCTCGTGCGTCTATCCCGGCGTCCAGAACATCCTGCTCGCCGCACGGGCCCTGGGGCTCGCCGCCAACCTGACCATCTGGCATCTGATGCTGGAGCAGGAGTGGAAGGAGGCGCTCGGGATCCCCGAGGACATGGAGACCTTCGCCGCCATTCCCGTCGGGTGGCCGCAGGGCAACTTCGGGCCCGTCCGGCGCCGCCCGGTGGCGGACGTCATCCACCGGGACCGCTGGTAGCCGCACGGGGCTCCGGCACCCCCGTCGGGGGTGCCGGAATCACTCCAACTCCATTGGAGTGAAAGGGATTTGGACACGCTTGCGCCGTGCTGTCATGCCCTGATCGCGTCGATAGCCTGTGCGGGCTCGCGCCCTCGGCCCACCCCACCCGGGCCCGGGGGTCAGTCCTCTCCCCACAGACCAGGAGCAGGTATGCCCAGAAGCCCCGCCGGCCACACCCGGGGTCGCGCAGCCTTTCTGGCGGCTCTCACCGTCACCGCCGTCGTCGCCGCCGGCCATCCGGCCCCCGCCGCCCCGGCCGCGCCGGATCCCATGAACCAGGCCTTCACCCGGGCAGCCGAGAAGTTCGGCGTACCGCGCGACCTGCTCGCCGCCGTGGGCTACGGCGAAACCCACCTGGACGGGCACGACGGACGCCCGAGCCAGGCGGGCGGCTACGGCGTGATGCACCTCGTCAGCAACCCCACGAACCGCTCCCTGGAGAAGGCCTCCGCCCTGACCGGCGAATCCGCGGCCGATCTGCGCCAGGACACCGAGGCCAACATCCTGGGCGGCGCGGCCCTCCTGCGGAGCCACGCCGACGCACTCGGCCTGGACGGCGCCGAGCGCCGTGACATCGATGCCTGGTACCCGGCCGTCGCCCGCTACAGCGGGGCGAAGGGCACCGTGTCCGCGCTCTACGCGGACAACGTCTACGCCTTCCTCGCCCAGGGGCTGCGGGCGACGGTGCCCGGTGGCGAACGGATCTCGGTCACCTCCCGCCCGGTCTCCCCCGACAAGGGCGCCCTGGCCTCGGCCGGCGTGACCGCCCCGAGCCCCGACTACCCCTCGGCGCTGTGGGTCCCCGCCAGTACCGCCAACTACGCGGTCAACCGGACGGCGACCATCGACAAGGTGGTCATCCACGTCGCGCAGGGCTCGTACGCCGGCACGATCAGCTGGTTCCAGAACCCCGATTCGCAGGTCAGCGCCCACTACGTGGTCCGTTCCTCCGACGGCCAGATCACCCAGACGGTGCGCGACAAGGACACCGGCTGGCACGCCAAGACCGCCAACGCCTCGTCGCTCGGCATCGAGCACGAGGGCTTCATCGACGACGCGTCGTGGTTCACCGACTCGATGTACCGCTCCTCGGCGGCGCTGACCGCGTACCTGTGCAACCGGTACGGGATCCCGAAGGACCGGTCCCACATCATCGGGCACAGCGAGGCCCCCGGGAACGACCACACCGACCCGGGCGTCAACTGGAACTGGACCTACTACATGCAGCTGGTCGGGGGCGGCGCGAGCAGCGCCGGCGTCCAGCTGGACTTCACCTCGTACGCGACCCAGCGGTCGGGGTCGACCGGTCCCCAGGTGAAGGCCGTCCAGCACCTGCTCAACCAGCAGGGGTACGACGCGGGTGCCGAGAACAGTGTCTTCGGACAGACCACGCAGAACGCCGTCAAGGCGTTCCAGACGACCCGGAAGCTCTCCGCCGACGGGGCGGTCGGCCCGAAGACGTGGACGGCTCTGCTGTCGGCCGGGACCACACCGACGCTCAGCAAGGGTGCGAGCGGCGCTGACGTGAAGCGGCTGCAGCGGGCCCTGACCGCGGCGCTCGGGTCGACGGTCGCCGTAGACGGAAGCTTCGGCTCGGGGATGCAAACGGCCGTGCGTCTCTACCAGGACGGCAGGGGTCTGGACGCGGACGGCAGCGTGGGCCCCGACACTTGGAAGGCACTGCAGGCCGGGCTCTGATTCCTCCGGTCCTCCGCAACCTCCGCGGGGGGGGGGGGGGGGGCCCGGCGCGCGCGCCCCCCCCCCCCCCACCCCCCCAACAGCCTCGGTTTAAACATAAAAAACAGCAAAAA
>NZ_JBHYTT010000008.1:0-35621 GCF_042749285.1 Streptomyces sp. NPDC059499 | reverse complement strand
GCGCGGGGGGCGGCGCCCGCGCGGCCCCGCCCCCCCCCCCCCCCCGCCCCTCTGAGTACCTGTACTCATGCCCGGACCCCGCTCCCCCGGGACGATGACGGGAGAGCGGGCGTACGGACGCGCTGCTCGGTCGGGGGGACACCATGGGACGGTTCGTGGGAGCGGTGCTGGCGGCGGCCGCACTGGCCGGAGCACTGGTGCTGGCCCACGCATCGGGCATGCCGCTGTCGCTGCTGCTGGGAGCGGCTGCCGGCGTGCTGAGCCTGCTGTGGCTGCTCGTCCTGCTGACGGTGCCATGGAACCTGTACTTCCGGGCCCGTGCGGTCCTCGCCGAGATCGAGGTCAGCCGCGGAAAGGGCCTGGAGGTGCCCGCCGCACGCGATGCCGAAGCGGGGCGGATCGCCCGGATGATGCTGCGGGTGGCCGTAGGGGGTCATGTCCTGACGGCTGCCCTGGTCGTCGCGGTCACAGTGGCGACGGGAGCCGTCACGGGCTACTGGTTCGCCGGGTTCTTCCTGCTGAGCACCGTCTTCAGGCCGGCGGGCGCCTACTTCGGACAGTTGCGGAAACGGCTGGGCACCCTCGTCGAGGACGTCACCTTCCCGCGTGACGACGTCCTGGAGCTGCGCAAGCAGGTCGAGCAGGTACAGGGCGGGACCAGGGTCCTGGAGGAGAAGGCGGAGGAGCAGTACCGCGCACTCGCCGCACTGCGCGGCACCGTGGACGCGCTGGGTGTCTCGGTGTACGAGCGGGCGGACGTGGCCGACCGGAAGATCGCCGCGCTGGCCCGGGAGTTCGAGGCGACGGTGAACCGCCTGACGGACAACCAGGAGATCATCTCCGGCCTGAAGGCGTTCCTGCGGCTGCTCCGGGCAGCCGACGGGGACACGGGCGCACGCCCGCTGCGCTGATACGCCCACGCGCGGAAACCGGGGGGCGGAGCGGCAGCGCGGACGGGCAGACTGGGAACGGAGGGCTCACTGCGCACCCCGGCGGTGACCGGTGGCGCTGGGAGAGCCGGATCTTCGCGGGCGCCTACGACGACGCACACGCTCATGAGCGCCCCGTCTACGGCGCGTTGAACTTCCGGCGCTCGCCCGTCGGTGCGGCACCCCGGTTCGGTTCCGCGCACTTCAGACTGACCGCCGGGACACTCGACCGCACCACGTTCTGCTGTCCCGACAGCTTCCTGGAACCTGCGGACTTCGGGGTGGCGGCGCGTATGCGGCTCATCGAACTGGCCGAGGCCGACCGCAAGGACGCGCTCGACGACTACATCGAGGCCCAGGTCCACGGGCCCGTCCGCCTCGACCTCCATGCGGAGGCGCTGGTCCTCGACCCGCGGGTGATCGGGGACGCGGCCCGCTCCGGCCTCCACGACGGGCAGGACCTCAAGAAGGTCTGGCACTGTCTCGCCCGGTTCGGGCGGACCGCCACCGCCGGGAGAGCGTGAAAAGGGAGGTGGCTCCGCACCCCTGAGCAGGGTGCGGAGCCACCTCGGACGGGTCCCTCAGCGGATCACTTCAGGCCAAAGGCCCGGATGATCTCCTGGTCGACGGCGAGGCCGCCGGGTCCCTCGGTGTGCGCCTTGAGCGACACGAAGCCGCCCGCCTTCGCCGGGGTCCTGAACCGTGCGGTCCACTTGCCCGCCGAGTCCTTGTGCAGGTGCGCGGCGGACCAGCTCTTGCCGTCGTCGTAACTGACCGACAGCGAGGCCTTGTCGGCCTTCACCGCGCCGTCCATCCACTCCTGCGTGCCGGAGGCGAGAGCGACCTCGGTCCACCGGCCGCCCTTGACGTCACCGGCCAGGTCGGTGTCGACGCCGAAGTCCAGCTGGAGCATCGGGATGTCGGCCTGGTACGGGCCGTTCTCGTCCAGGGCGCCCGAGACGAAGCTCCACTCGCTGTGGGTCCGGGTCGAGGTCTTCCACAGGTCGCCGTCCCGGACCGAGTCGAGGACCAGCCGGTAGGGGAGCTTCTCGGACGAGAGGTCGCCCGCGTATCCGGCGCGGCCCGCTCCCTTCCTCAGCAGAGTGTCACCCTGGTAGAAGGCGTACGACGTGGTGTCGTACTCGTCCTCGGGCATCGAACCGGAGTGGCCCGCACCGGAGTCGCTCCACATCGGGATGTTGAACTGCATGTCGTTGTACGTGGTGCGGAACGGACCCCAGTAGCCGGTGCCGAGCCGCGGACGGGTGATCGGCGCGAACCACTCGGCCTCGTAGCTGCGGCCGGCCGTGTAGTCCAGGTCGCCGCTGCGCATCTCGGCGGCGAAACCTGTCGCCTGCGCGTTCAGGACCGAGTGGTTCTCGTACCAGAACGAGTCGCCCGGCAGCGGGGTGACCCACTCGGTGCGGACGCCCGGGAACTTCTCGTACTCCTCGAATCCGAGGCCCGGTCCGTAGTCCGGGATGTCGTAGCGGTAGCCGCCGCCGAGCGTCGCCTTGTGGCCGTAGAAGGTGTTCTCCACCTTCGCCAGCTGACCGGTCGACGGGGCGAAGGCCAGTGAGCGGTCGGGGATGGTGCCGTCGTGACGGTCGACCAGGTCGTACACGAAGCTCGTGTACCTGCGCTGGTCGATGTCGAGCTTCCGGCCCCGCTCGGCGGCCTTGATCAGCGTCTCGCCCGCGATCCGCTGCACGGTGGCCACCGGGATCGTGGTCTCGGTGCCGTACGGGACGTAGCTCTCCATCAGGACGCCGCTGCCGTCGTTGACGACGAACAGTGCCTTGGCGCCCGCGGCGAGGGCGTTCGCCAGCCGGTCCTCGGGGCTGACCGCGTCGCTGCGGGTGACCACGACGGCCTTCCCCTTGACGTTGCGGCCCTGGTAGTCGGCCGCGGCACCGTTGCCGGCGAAGAAGCCGGTCAGCTTCTGCTCGCTGTCCTCGGCGAGCAGTGAGCCGCCCTGCACGGTGACCGGCACGTCACGGCCGTCGGCCGCCAGGTCGATCATCTTCTCGCCCTGACGCCAGCGGGTCAGGAAGCTGAAGGTGCCCTGGGTGACCTTCTCGGTGGGGCTCGCCCACAACTGGTCGTACATCAGCGGGATCTGGAACGCGTCACGCAGGACGACCCCGTTGGGCGCGGTGCGTGCCATGTCGTAGCGCAGCTGCCGCGTCTCGGTCTCCTTGGGCGTGCGCACGCTGACCTTGCGGGCCTTGGAGGCGTCCAGGGTGACCGTGGTGGGCTTGTCCAGGACCGTCTCGGGGTCGGCCAGGAAGGCGACAGCCTTCGAGTCGGCGCGGTCGCCCTCGACGTCGACCGAGGCCCACGTGGAGTAGTTGCCGGGCGGCAGGCGCAGCGTGGTCTCGCCGGAGACCGCGACGACTCCGAGGTCCGGGCTGCCGAGCTCACCGAGGACGACGTAGCCGTCCATCGGCTTGCCCGCGCGGTCGCGGAGCTCGAGCGTCAGGTCGTAGAGCTCCTGCTCCTTGTTCACCGCGAAGCCGGTGTGCGCGACGACTGTGCCGGCCGCGTCCTTGGCGACGACCTGGCCGGAGAACTGGGTGTTGCTCGGGACCTGGGCCGGGTCGATCGAGAGGCCCACGTCGGCCGTGGAACCGGCCGGGACGGTGACCGTGGACGCGGAGAGCTTGTAGGCGGCCGAGTCCGTGCCGGTCGTCAGGTCCAGAGTGACGTCCTGCGCACCGGAGTTGCGGTAGGTGATCTTCCGCTCGGCGACCGGGTCGGTCGTGGCGTGCGGCCAGTCGTAGGAGGCGACCTCGACGGAGCCGGTGGCCTCGATCGTCGTGTCGATCGCCGCCTTCACGTCGAGGCGGCCGGTGCCCTGCTCGTACGGGGTGTAGTCGGGCAGCTGCTTCGAGGTGCTCATCAGCGCGTCCTTGATGCGCTGGCCGGACCACTCGGGGTGCCGCTGCTTCAGGATGGCGGCTGCGCCGGCGACGTGCGGGGTCGCCATCGACGTACCGGACATCTGCTGGTACATCTCGGTCATGCCGGGGATCGCCTGGGATGCGGCCGCGTTGATGTCGACGCCGGGGGCGGACAGGTCGGGCTTCAGCCCGTGCGACCTCACCAGCGGGCCCATGGAGGAGAAGTCCGCGCGGTTGTCCTGCTTGTCGACGGCGGCGATGGTGAGTGCCTTCGCCGCCGATCCGGGAGCGCCGATCGTGCCCGCGCCGTACGCGTTGCCGGCGGCGATCACGAACAGCGGTCCGCCGTCGGCCGAGAGCGCGTCGACGGCCTGCGCCATCGGGTCGGTGCCGTCGTCCGGGATGCTGGATCCGAGGCTCATGGAGACGACGTCGGCGCCTTCGGCCTTCGCCCACTCCATGGCCTCGATGATGCCGGAGTCCGCGCCGGACCCCTCGTCGCTGAGGACCTTGCCGACGATCAGGCCGGCGCCGGGGGCGACGCCCTTGTTGGCACCGTCCGACGCGGCGCCCGAGCCGGCGATGGTGGACGCGACGTGCGTGCCGTGGCCGTGCTTGTCGACGACCTCCTCGCCGGGTACGAAGCTCTTGGACTGCAGGATGCGGTCCTTGACGTCCGGGTGCGTCGCGTCGATGCCGGTGTCCAGGACGGCGACCGTGGTGCCCTTGCCGTCGAAGCCGGCGGCCCAGGCCTGCGGGGCGTTGACCTGCGGCACCGAGTCCTTGAGCGCCGCCTCGACCTTGCCGTCGAGCCACAGCTTGGCGATGCCGTTGTCGAGCGAACGGCTCTTCTCCGTGCGGGCGATGTCGCTCCAGAAGGCGCGCGCGTCGTCCTTGTCGGCCTTCAGCGCCGCACCGTGGACCGATTCGAGGGTGCGGACCGTCTTACTGCCGCGCGGTGCGGCGGGCAGCGAACGTGCCTTGCCGGCCGGGTAGGTGGCGATCAGCGGAATGCCGCCGGAACGCTTGTCGTCGTACCCCATCTCGACCAGGGTCGAGATGTTGAACAGCCGTCGGTCCAGCTTCCCCGCCGCGATCAGGGCGGTCGCCTCGTCGGGCAGGACGTAGATGTCGTCGCCCGCCTGCTGCATGTGCACGCCGCCCGACACGCCGTCGGGGCGGTCCACGGTCACGGTGTCCTGGTTGCCGGCGCCGTCCGTGTAGTGGACGACATCACCGGTGACGAGGGTGATGTCGTAGCTCCGGGCCGGGGCTTCGGAGCGGCCGTCGGTGGACGGCGGTTGCGGAGCGGCGGTTGCGGAGCCCGCCGCGGGAAGCATGACGCCGCTCACGAGGGCGACCGAGGTCGCTATGAGCAGTGCCCTGCGTCCCGCGCGAGCGGGTCTCGCCCGGCCGGAAACGGAGGAGGGGAGGAATGTCATGCAGCAGATCTACCGGCCGGGACACATCCACGGCAGGTTCTCGGCTGGCGTGAACCCGCCGTGGCGGCTACCCGCCCGGCTCGGTCGCGGCCCGGCGGACGGTTCAGGCCACGGAGGCGAGCGGTGGTCCCTCCTCGTGGTGGATGGGGGTGTGGGCGCCGGAGAGCGGTACACCGCTGCCGCCACGCCGGTCGGCGACGATCTCCGCCGCGATCGACAGGGCCGTCTCCTCGGGCGTACGCGCTCCGAGGTCCAGCCCGATCGGCGAGTGCAGGGACGCCAGTTGGCGCTCGGTCACACCCGCCTCGCGCAGTCGCTCGTTGCGCTCCAGATGAGTACGGCGCGACCCCATCGCACCGACGTAGGCGACCGGCAGCCGCAACGCCAGTTCCAGCAGCGGTACGTCGAACTTGGCGTCGTGCGTGAGTACGCAGAGCACCGTGCGCGCGTCCACCTCGGTGTCCGCGAGGTAGCGGTGCGGCCAGTCGACGACGATGTCGTCGGCGTCCGGGAAGCGTGCCGCGGTCGCGAAGACGGGGCGGGCGTCGCAGACGGTGACGTGATAGCCGAGGAAGCGGCCGGCCCGGACCAGGGCGGCGGCGAAGTCGATGGCCCCGAAGACGATCATCCGGGGCGGCGGGACGCTCGATTCGACGAGCAGGGCGAGCGGCCGGCCGCAGCGCGAGCCGTCGGCGCCGATGGTGACCTCGCCGGTGCGGCCCGCGTCCAGCATCGCCCGGGCCTCGGCGGCGGCCGTGCGGTCGAGCTCGGGGTGACCCCCGAGCCCGCCCTCGTACCCGCCGTCGGGGTGGACGAGCAGCGGTCGGCCGAGCAGCTCCGCGGGCCCGTCGGTGATCCGGGCGACCGCTGCCGCCGCACCCCCGGCGGCAGCGGCGAGCGCCGCGGCGAACACCGGGCGCGCGGGATCGTCCGCGCGCACCGGGGTGACCAGGATGTCGATGACGCCGCCGCAGGTCAGACCGACCGCGAAGGCGTCGTCGTCGCTGTAGCCGAAGCGCTCGCGCACGGTGGTGCCGTCCTCGAGAGCCTGTCGGCACAGTTCGTACACCGCACCCTCCACACATCCGCCGGAGACCGAACCGATGGCCGTGCCCTCGCTGTCGACGGCGAGCGCGGCGCCCGGCTGCCGGGGCGCGCTCCCGCCGACGGCCACCACGGTGGCCACGGCGAACGCGCGTCCCTGCCCGACCCACCGGTGCAGTTCTTCGGCGATGTCCAGCATGGCGTGTCTCCTTCTGACAGGGGTGCGGAGGGGCGGTGCGGCCTCAGTGGACGCCCAGCCAGCTCTCGATCGGATTCAGGGCGAAGTAGACGACGAAGACGAGCGTCAGGACCCACATGAAGGCGCTCACCTCACGGGCCCTGCCTTGGGCGAGCTTGATGGCGGCGTACGAGATGACGCCCGCGGCGACACCCGTGGTGATGGTGTACGTGAACGGCATCAGGACCACGGTGAGGAAGACCGGGATGGCGACGGAGCGGTCGCTCCAGTCCACGTGCCGGGCGTTCTGCATCATCATGGCGCCGATGACGACGAGGGCGGCCGAGGCCACCTCGGCCGGGACGATGGCCGTGAGCGGGGTGAAGAAGAGGCAGGCGGCGAAGAACAGCCCGGTGACGACGGAGGCCAGCCCGGTGCGGGCGCCCTCCCCGACCCCGGTCGCCGACTCGACGAACACGGTCTGGCCGGAGCCCCCGGCGACGCCGCCGATCGCTCCGCCCGCACCGTCGATGAACAGTGCCTTGGACAGGCCCGGCATCCGGCCCTTGTCGTCGGCGAGCTTCGCTTCCGTGCCGACTCCGATGATGGTGGCCATGGCGTCGAAGAAGCCGGCCAGCACCAGGGTGAAGACGATCATGCCGACGGTCATCACGCCGACGTCGCCCCAGCCGCCGAACTCGACGTCCCCGAAGAGCGAGAAGTCCGGTGAGGAGACCGCGCCGCCGGCCAGTTCGGGCGGGCCGCTGCTCCAGGACTTGGCGTCGATGTCGCCGACGGCGTTGACGACGACCGCGACCAGGGTGCCGACGACGATGCCGATCAGGATCGCGCCGGGGATGTTGCGCGCCTGGAGCATGAAGATCAGCAGCAGCGTGACGGCGAAGATGAGGACGGGCCAGCCGGCGAGTTCGCCGGCTGGGCCGAGGGAGAGCGGGGTCGCGGTGCCCTTGTGGACGAAGCCGGCCTTGTAGAGCCCGATGAGGGCGATGAAGAGGCCGATACCCATGGTGATGCCGTGCTTCAGCGCGAGCGGGATGGCATTCATGATCATCTCGCGGAGGCCGGTGACCACCAACAGGCAGATCACCAGCCCGTAGACCACGCACATGCCCATGGCCTGCGGCCAGGACATGGCCGGGGCCACCTGCGAGGCGAGCACGCCGGAGACGCTGAGGCCGGCGGCGAGGGCGAGGGGCACCTTGCCGATGAAGCCCATCAGCAGGGTGGTGGCAGCCGCCGCGAACGCGGTGGCGGTGATGAGTCCCGGCTGACTGAGCAGCTGGCCGTCGACGTCCTTGCCGCCGAGGATGAGCGGGTTGAGCAGGAGGATGTACGCCATGGCCATGAAGGTCGTGACGCCGCCGCGCACTTCGCGTGCGACGGTCGATCCCCGTTCGGATATGTGGAAGTAACGGTCGAGCCAGGACCGTCCGGCGGGGACACGCGAGCCGGGGCCCGCGTCCTCCGCACTCGTCTTGACTTGCACTGACTGCTGGGTCATGTTGCCTGACTCCCAAGGTTCACAGGGGCACCCGCGTGGAGCTTCGTGACTGCGGGATTTGGGATGCTGCTCGGCGGCACGACCCGGGGGACGGCCCAGGACGAACTCTTCTTGCAGGTGGAGAGGTTGTGCGTGGACTCCGGACGGTGCGCGGCGCGGGGAAGTGTGACGTTCACGGCAGGCGCGCACCGCCCGGAGGGTTCTGAGTGACCGTCAGGTCCCGGTGAGGTGCTCGGGGCGTACCGGTGTCCTGTTCAGCTCCAGACCCGTCGCGTTGCGGATCGCCGCGAGGACGGCCGGGGTGGACGACAGGGTCGGGGCCTCGCCGACGCCGCGGAGCCCGTACGGGGCGTGGTCGTCGGCGAGTTCGAGCACATCGACGGGGATGGTCGGGGTGTCGAGGATCGTGGGCAGCAGGTAGTCCGTGAAGGACGGGTTGCGCACCTTCGCGGTCTTCGGGTCGACGACGATCTCCTCCATGACGGCGATGCCCATGCCCTGGAGGGTGCCTCCCTGGATCTGGCCGATGACCGACAGCGGGTTGAGCGCCTTGCCGACGTCCTGGGCGCAGGCCAGTTCGATGACCTTGACCAGACCGAGTTCGGTGTCGACCTCGACGACCGCGCGGTGGGCGGCGAAGGAGTACTGGACGTGGCCGTTGCCCTGGCCGGTCCGCAGATCGAACGGCTCGGTGGGCCGGTGGCGCCACTCCAGCTCGATGTCGATCGCCTCGTCCTCCAGTACGTCGACCAGGTCGGCCAGTACCTCGCCGCCGTCGGTGACGACCTTGCCGCCCTCCAGGAGGAGTTCGGCGGTGGCCCAGGCCGGGTGGTACGTACCGAACTTGCGGCGGCCGAGCTCCAGCACCTGCTCCCGGACGGCTTCGCAGGAGTTCTTCACGGCGCCGCCGGTGACGTAGGTCTGGCGGGAGGCGGAGGTCGATCCCGCGGAGCCGACACGGGTGTCGGCGGGCTGGATGGTGACCTGGTTGACGCCGAGTTCGGTGCGGGCGATCTGGGCGTGCACGGTGACGCCGCCCTGACCGACCTCGGCCATGGCGGTGTGCACGGTCGCGACCGGCTCGCCGTTGATGACCTCCATCCGGACCCGGGCGGTGGAGTAGTCGTCGAAGCCCTCGGAGAAGCCGACGTTCTTGAGCCCGACCGCGTAGCCGACCCCGCGTACGACGCCTTCGCCGTGGGTGGTGTTGGAGAGCCCGCCGGGAAGGGCGCGCACGTCGACGCTGCTGCCTCCGGCGTCCACCGCCAGCCACTGCTGCTCGGGCGGCATCGGCCGGGACTTGACCCGGCGCAGCAGCTCGGCGACCGGGGCCGGCGAGTCGCAGGGCTGCCCGGTCGGCAGGAGGGTGCCCTGTTCCATGGCGTTGAGCTGCCGGAACTCGACCGGGTCCATGCCGAGCTTCGCCGCGAGCTTGTCCATCTGCGCCTCGTACGCGAAGCACGCCTGGACGGCGCCGAAGCCGCGCATGGCGCCGCAGGGCGGGTTGTTGGAGTAGAGCGCGAGGGCCTCGATGTCGACGTCCTCGATGGCGTACGGGCCGACCGAGAGCGAGGAGGCGTTGCCGACGACCGCCGGGGAGGCGGAGGCGTAGGCGCCGCCGTCCAGCACGATCCGGCACTTCATGTGGGTGAGCTTGCCGTCCTTGGTCGCGCCGTGCTCGTACTGGAGCTTCGCCGGGTGCCGGTGGACGTGTCCGAAGAAGGACTCGAAGCGGTTGTAGACGATCTTGACGGGCTTGCCGGTGCGCAGCGCCAGCAGGCAGGCGTGGATCTGCATGGACAGGTCCTCGCGGCCGCCGAAGGCACCGCCGACGCCGGAGAGCGTCATGCGGACCTTGTCCTCGGGCAGGCCCAGGACCGGGGCGATCTGCCTGAGGTCGGAGTGCAGCCACTGGGTGGCCACGTACAGCTCGACGCCGCCGTCCTCGGAGGGCACGGCGAGGCCGGACTCCGGGCCGAGGAACGCCTGGTCCTGCATGCCGAAGACGTACTCGCCCCTGACGATCACGTCGGCGCGCTTCGCCGCCGCGTCGGCGTCACCGCGGACGATCGGCTGGCGGTGGACGATGTTCGGGTGCGGGACATGACCGATGTGGTGGTCGTCGCGGCCCTCGTGGACCAGGATCGCGTCGGGTGCGGTCGCGGACGCCTCGTCCGTGATGACCGGCAGTTCGACGTAGTCGATCTTGATTTTGGCGGCGGCGCGGCGGGCGGTCTCCGGGTGGTCGGCGGCGACGAGCGCCACCGGCTCTCCGTGGTGCCTGACCTTGCCGTGGGCCAGGACCGGGGTGTCCTGGATCTCCAGGCCGTAGTTCTTCATCGCGGCGGGCAGGTCGTCGTAGGTCAGCACGGCGTAGACGCCGGGCGTCGCGACGGCCTCGCCGATGTCGATGGACCTGATCTCGGCGTGGGCGACGGTCGAGCGGAGCGTGTGGCCCCACAGCATGTCCTCGTGCCACATGTCCGAGGAGTAGGCGAACTCGCCGGTGACCTTCAGGGTGCCGTCGGGGCGCAGCGTGGACTCGCCGATGCCGCCCCTGGTCTTCGAGCCCTGGGTGATCTTGGTGGGGGTACCGGCCGGCACGGAGGCGGCCCGTGGATGCAGAGCCATGGCTATCGCACCGTCTCTTCCTGACGGGCGGCCGCGAGGCGGACCGCGTCGAGGATCTTCTCGTAACCCGTACAGCGGCAGAGGTTGCCGGAGAGCGCCTCGCGGATGTCCTGGTCGGACGGCGAGGGGTGGGTCTCCAGCAGTTCGTCGGCGGCGACCAGGAGGCCGGGGGTGCAGAAGCCGCACTGCACCGCACCGGCGTCGATGAACGCCTGCTGGATCGGCGACAGTTCCGTGGCCTCGCCGCTCTGTCCGTCGGTGGGCCTGGCCTGCCAGCGCTGGGCGGCGTCGAGCGACGTGCCGCAGGCGCCGGAGGAACAGCCGCTGCCCGGGTGGGCGTCCTCGCGGTGCTTCGCGTAGTCCGCGAGACCCTCGACGGTGACGACCTCGCGGCCCTCGGCCTGTCCGGCGGCGACCAGACAGGAACAGACGGGCACACCGTCCAGGCGGACCGTGCAGGACCCGCATTCGCCCTGTTCACAGGCGTTCTTCGAACCCGGAAGACCCATGCGCTCACGCAGGACGTACAGGAGGGACTCGCCCTCCCACACGTCGTCGGCTTCCTGCTTGCGGCCGTTGACCGTGAAATTCACTCGCATGGTTAAGCAGCTCCTTCGAGGGTGCGGCCCGTGCCGCGGTACTGCTCCCAGGTCCAGCCCAGCGTGCGGCGCGCCATGATGCCGACGGCGTGCCTGCGGTAGGCCGCGGTGCCCCGTACGTCGTCGATGGGGTTGCAGGCGCCGGAGGCCAGCTGCGCGAACTGCTTGGCGACGGACGGGGTGATGATCTTGCCGTTCTCCCAGAACCCGCCCTCTTCCAGCGCGGCGTTCAGGAACTCCTCGGCCTCCCTGGCCCTCACGGGCGTGGGGGCGGCGGAGCCGATGCCGGTCCGGACGGTGCGGGTCTCCGGGTGGAGGGCGAGGCCGAAGGCGCAGACCGCGATGACCATCGCGTTGCGGGTGCCGACCTTGGAGTACTGCTGAGGTCCGTCGGCCTTCTTGATGTGCACGGCCCGGATCAGCTCGTCCGGTTCGAGGGCGTTGCGCTTGACGCCGGTGAAGAAGGCGTCGATGGGGATCATCCGGGTGCCTCGTACGGATTCGGCCTCGACCTCGGCGCCCGCGGCGAGCAGGGCCGGGTGGGCGTCACCGGCGGGTGACGCGGTGCCGAGGTTGCCGCCGACGCCGCCGCGGTTGCGGATCTGCGGCGAGGCGACGGTGTGCGAGGCGAGGGCGAGGCCGGGCAGCTCGGTCCTGAGGTGCTCCATGATGGCGCTGTACGGCACCGAGGCGCCGAGACGGACGTCGTCCTGGCCCACCTGCCACTCGGACAGCTCACCGATGCGGTTCAGGTCCAGGAGGTACTCGGGCCGCCGGTGGTCGAAGTTGATCTCGACCATCACATCGGTTCCACCCGCGATGGGTACAGCCGTCGGGTGCTCGGCCTTGGCGGCGAGCGCCTCCTCCCAGCTGGCGGGGCGAAGGAAGTCCATGAGTGGCTCTCTTCTTCTCAATGGGGTCGTTCGGCTGGGGGCTGGGGACGGCCGGCCCTCGACTGGTCGTTCCTGTGTTGTTGACGCGGTGTGTGACCCAGTACACAAGCCTTGCTCCACTCGGTGCAGTCACCGAAACCATGAAGGAATTGGCTGGTCCTCATCCCTGTCTTGTAGATTCGAACGAATGGTGGGGATCGTGAACCTCACCGCAACTCACAGGTATCCCCAGCTGTCCCCCGGACCAACGAAAAAGATCGGCGGCAATCGAGATGCGGCTGCGCGCACTGCTGGACACCGACGCGCTGGGCCTGCGGCTGCTCGGCGGCGAGGACGAGCTGGACCGCTCGGTCCGGGGCGTCATGACGACCGACCTGCGCGACCCGAGCCGCTATCTCTCCGGCGGGGAGCTCGTCCTCACGGGCCTGGCCTGGCGCCGGGACGCGGCGGACTCGGAGCCGTTCGTCCGGATCCTGGCGAATGCCGGCGTCGCCGGTCTCGCGGCGGGCGAGGCGGAGCTCGGGGCCATTCCCGACGATCTCGTCGAAGCATGCCTGCACCACCGGCTCCCGCTCTTCGCGGTCAATGAAATTGTCGCATTCGCAACGATCACCGAGCACGTGGTGCGCCAGGTCTCCGGCGAGCGTGCCGGGGATCTCGCCGCGGTCGTGGACCGGCACCGCCGGCTGATGACCTCGGGCCCGGCGGGCGGCGGCCCCGAAGTGGTCCTCGACCTGCTGACCTCCGACCTGGACCTGCACGCCTGGGTCCTCTCCCCCACGGGCCGCCGGATCGCCGGAGCCGGCGAACCCCTGTCCGGTCCCCTGGGCGCCGCACTGGCCGCGCAGCACCTCGCGGCCACCCGCACGGGCCGCCGGGGCCCGCACCGCGCCGAGGTGGGCGGTACGACGTATTCGCTGTTCCCGATCCGGAACAACGGCCGGGGTACCGTCCCGGCCCCGTCCCGTGACCCGCGGGAGTCGGTGCTCTCCGACTGGCTGCTGGCCGTGGAGGCCGACGCGAGCGACTGGCCGGCGGCGCGGCTCGACCTGCTCCAGGGCGTCACGCAGCTGATCGCGGTCGAACGGGACCGCCGCGACGCGGCCCGTGCGGTACGCCGCAGGCTCGCCCAGGAGGTTCTGGAGCTGGTCCAGGCGGGCGCTCCCCCGGCCGAGATCGCGGCCAGGCTGCGTGTCGCGGCCCCGGTCCTGCTGCCCGGCCTCGGGACGGCGCCGCACTGGCAGGTCGTGGTGGCCCGGGTCGAGTGGGCGGGCGAGGGCACGGACTCCGGCCCGGAACTTCCGGGCGGCCAGGTCGCCCAGGCGCTGCTGGAGGAGATCCTCGTCGACCCCGCCGTGGCGGGGCCCGACTCCGCGGACCGGATCGCAGTGGCCCACACGGGTGACGAGGCCATCGCCCTCGTTCCGCTGTCCGACGTGGCCGCGCCCGCGGCGGAGCCCGCTTCCGGCTCCGGTCCGGACGCGCACGAGGAGGCCCCGGAGCGGCGGGACAACGCGCTGCACGCCGATGCCCTCCTCGCCACCGTCCGCGAACCGCTCTCGGCGGGGCTCGCGGACGACGGCCGTCTGACCCTGGGTGTCAGCGCCGCCGTGCATTCGGCCGAAGGACTGCGCGGCGCGCTGGAGGAGGCCCGGCACGCGCGCCGCGTCGCGGCGGCACGCCCGGGCCGGGTCTGCGCGGCCGGCCACCACGAGCTCGCCTCGCACGTCCTGCTGCTGCCCTTCGTCCCCGACGACGTCCGCCGGGCCTTCACCGCTCGCCTGCTGGACCCGCTGCGCGACTACGACCGCCGGCACCGCGCGGAGCTCATCGAGACGCTCGAGGCCTTCCTGGACTGCGACGGTTCCTGGACCCGCTGCGCGGCCCGGCTGCACCTGCACGTCAACACGCTGCGCTACCGTGTCGGCCGGATCGAGCAGTTGACGGGGCGTGACCTTTCGCGCCTCGAGGACAAGCTCGACTTCTTCCTCGCCCTGCGTATGAGCTGACTTCCGGGCGCCGTCACCGCACCGCCGCGGTCCGGTCGATTGTGAAATCTTTCACCTGACATTGATCCCACCCCTTGGCCCGGCGTGCCAATCCGTGCTGAGATGCGGCCACACTCAACAGCTCAAGGGCGCGCTCGGGGAGGGCAACGTGGCGTATACCGCCATGTCTGGTTCCGGAACGACAGCAGATGACGATCCGCCGCTCCAGACAGCGGTATGGCGGCTGCGGTCACGCGCCTGCTGGACGGACGCGGCCGCACTGCTGGAACACCACGCGGCCACGGATGCCGCGGCCGCTCTCCAGCGGACGTCCCTGCTCACCGAGCAGTGCCTCTACACCAGCACCGGCTGGACCGAGGCCGAGGACGCGCTGCGCACGGCCGAGGCGCTCGCCCGTGACGACACCGAGCGCGGGGCGGCCGCCTGCGAGCGCGGCTACCTCGCGTACGCCTCGACCCTGCTGGGGGTACGGGACCGGGCCGACGAGGCCAGCGTGGCGCTGAGCAGGGCCGCGGCCCTGCTCGCCCCGGGGGCCGCCGGCCGCCCCCTGCTGGACTTCCGCCGGGGCCTGATCGCCCAGAACATCTCCGACGCGCCCCAGTCCGCCCGTGCCGCCTACCGCAGGGCCCACGCCGGTGCCACGGCCCAGGGCGACGAGCTGCTGCTCTCGTTCACCTGGCGGCACCTGGCCTCGCTCGCCCTGCGCGAGGGCGAGCTCGCGGAGGCGCGGCACGGCTTCGCGGAATCCCTGCGGATAAGGGAGGAGCTGGGCTATCTCGTCGGTACCGCCCCGGCCCTCCTCTCGCTCGCGGACGCCGAGACGGAACCCGAGGCGGGACGGCTGCGCGCCGAGGCGGGCCGGCTGTTCCGGCTGCTCGGTGGCGTACCGACGTGGCTGGCCCCCCGCCTCGAGCCACCGACCCCGGAGACCGTGGAGGCCAACTGACACGGGGTGTCGGTGCGCCGTCCCCGGCCGGGGACGGCGCGGGTCAGCCCTCGGCGCCCGTGAAGTGTTCGCGCACGAGCGACTGCACGACCGTGAGATCCCTCGCGATGAGCGCGTCGAGCAGCGCGGTGTGCTCGGAGGCGTCGGCGAGGAGGTCGGCCCGCCGGGTGGCGGGGTTGCTGACCAGGGGCCACTGGGAACGGCGGTGGAGCTCGTCGGCGACCGTCACGAGCTGCTGGTTGCCCGAGAGTGCGAGAACGGCACGGTGGAAGGCGCGGTCGCTCTCCGCGTAGCTCGCCCGGTCACCGACCGCCGCCGCCGCGACCGTGGCCTCGGCCAGCGGGCGCAGCACGCACCAGTTGCCCGCCGGCACGGTACGGGCCAGCCGCAGCATCACGGGGACCTCGATCAGGGCGCGCACCTCGGCGAGCTCGGCCAGTTCGCGCGGGCCCCGCTCGCTGACCCGGAAGCCCCGGTTGGGTACGACCTCGACGGCGCCCTCGATGGCCAGCTGCTGCATCGCCTCGCGCACCGGCGTCGCGGAGACGCCGAACCGCGCGCCGAGCGCCGGGGCGGAGTAGACCTGCCCCGGTGCCAGCTCGCCGTCGACGAGGGCGGCGCGCAGGGCGTCCAGGATCTGGCCGCGTACGGAGTGCCGCTGCACCACGCGGGGGGCGGGCGGCTCGCTGTGGGTGTGCTCGCCGCGCGTCTGTTCGGGCACGCGGACGTCCTGCGGGATCCCCGCGGACGCGTACGGCGGGCGTACGCCTTCGCGCGCTCTGCCCTGCTCCACCCGGACCTCCTCGGCCTGCCAGGGGCCCGGCTCGCAGATGGCCTGCCCTCTGTGCACGATAGGCGGAGGAGGCCGCAGTTCAAACATCGATCAATTCGGGTAAGGTAAGGCTTACCTGCAAACGATCGTGATTCGGTGGTCCCTGCATGACCGTCCCCACCCTGCTCACCGCCCCCGCCCCGTCCCCCGTGACGGAGGCGTACGCACGCCTGGCCGAGGTGTTCCCCGGACTGCGGGCCGAGGTGCTCCCCGACGACGCGGCGGCGCCTTCGGGCGCCGGCTGGGTGGGCGCGGCCGAGCTCGCCGAGGGCGGTGCCGCCCTGGACGCCTTCCTGGCCTGGGACGACGCGCAGGTACTCCGGGACTACGGCACAAGGGCCCGCCCCGACGTGGTGGCCGGCTTCGGATTTCACCGCTACGCCTGGCCCGCCTGCCTGCTGGTGACCGTTCCGTGGTTCCTGCACCGCCGGGTGCCTCGGATCCCCGTCCAGGACGTCTCCTTCCAGCGGGCGCTGGGGCATCTGACCGTCCGGGTGGGCGAGTTCGCCTGCCTGCCGGACGATCCGGCGGCGACGCTGCCGGGTGCCCGGATCGTCCCGGACGAGGCGGCCCTGCGGGCCGAGGTCCGCGACGCCGTGGCGGAACACCTCGGCGCCGTGCTCGACGGCTTCGGCCCCCGCATGCGGCGCGGCAAGCGGGCCCTGTGGGGCATGGCGACGGACGAGATCGTCGAGGGCCTCTGGTACATCGCCCATCTGCTCGGCGAGGAGCGCCGCGCGATGGAGGAGCTGGAGCTCCTGCTGCCCGGCACCACCGGGCCGTACGTGGGAACCGCGGGCTTCCGCGAACTGACCGGACCCGAGGGTGAGGCGCTGCCGACCCGCGACCGGGCGAGCTGCTGCCTCTTCTACACCCTGCGGCCCGAGGACACCTGCGTCACCTGCCCGCGCACCTGTGACGCCGACCGCGTCCGGAAGCTGACACCCGCCCCCTGAGGGGCGTCGGCTCACACCGCCCGTCCGGGCGACCCGAATTCGAACGCAACTCACTTGCCCTATGCGGATGTTCGAGAAGATTCCGCCCAACGGTGAGCCCAGCCACCTCAATGGCGTTCACTTGCCCCGAAACCCCCCTGAGCGGTCCGGTATTTCCGTCACGATGGCGCCCGAAACGCCCTACGCGACGCAAGGGACCGCGCATGAGACTGACCGACATATCGCTTGACTGGCTGCTTCCGGGCGCCGTACTGCTCGTGGGGGTCATGGCGGCGGTGACGGTGGTCGCGCGCGGCAAGCGCGCCGCTGAGAAGGCCGCGGCCGACGACACCTGGGAACGCAGCGAGGACCGCCGCAGGCGCAAGGAGGCGCTCTACGCGACCGCCTCGTACGTGCTGCTGTTCTGCTGCGCCGCGGTTGCCGCCGCTCTGTCCTTCCACGGACTCGTCGGCTTCGGCCGGCAAAACCTCAGCCTCTCCGGTGGCTGGGAGTACCTCGTCCCCTTCGGCCTCGACGGGGCCGCCATGTTCTGTTCGGTGCTCGCGGTGCGCGAGGCGAGCCACGGTGACGCGGCGCTGGGCTCCCGGCTGCTGGTGTGGACGTTCGCCGGTGCTGCCGCCTGGTTCAACTGGGTGCACGCGCCGCGCGGGATGGACCACGCGGGCGCCCCGCACTTCTTCGCGGGGATGTCCCTCTCGGCAGCCGTGCTGTTCGACCGGGCGCTCAAGCAGACCCGCAGGGCCGCCCTGCGGGAGCAGGGGCTGGTACCGCGGCCCCTGCCGCAGATCCGGATCGTACGGTGGCTGCGGGCGCCCAGGGAGACCTTCGGCGCCTGGTCGCTGATGCTCCTCGAGGGCGTACGCACCCTGGACGAGGCGGTCGACGAGGTACGCGAGGACCGCCGGGAGAAGGAACAGGACCGGCACCGCAGGAAGGACCAGGCGAAGCTGGACCGGGCCCGCATCAAGGCCCTGAACCGGCAGAACCGGGCCTGGGGCCGCGCCGGCAGGAACGCCCACGAGGTGGACGTCCAGGCCATCGCCCCCGCACAGGGCGGCGGCACACCGGCCGTCGCGGAGCCTGCCATAACAGAGCCGGGACAGCTGCCCCTGCGTCCCCGGCCATCCCTGCAAGCCGTCAACGGCCAGAAATCCAGGAGTACTTCGGCACAGAACCAGAACGGTGAACCCGTGACCGTCGACCTCACAGCGGAGGACGACACCCAGACCCTGCCCCGGCTCGACTCGCTGGAGCAGAAGCTCAAGGATCTGGAGCAGCAGTTCGGCTAGGGCCTCGTTCGGATCCGTCCGGATCCGGACGAGAGGCCCCGGGCCTCAGGGTTTTTCCCTGTTCAGCTCGAACCAGACCACCTTGCCCAGCGCCTGTGCGGTGACTCCCCAGGAGTCGGCCAGGCTCTGCACGAGGAGCAGTCCCCTGCCGTGCGTACCGTCGTCGGCGTTCGGTACGTACGGCTCGGGCTCCTGCCCCGCCAGGAAGTCGCGCACTTCCACCCGTAATCGCCTGGGCGCGGCCGTCACCGTGACCACTGCGCCGGTGCGGGTGTGGATCAGGGCGTTCGTCACGAGTTCGCTCAGCAGGAGCTCTGCCACGTCGGTGTCCTCGGGGCGCGAGCGGTAGCGCAGGAACTCCCGCAGGGCGCCTCTCACTTCCCCCACGCCCGAGAGATCCGCGTGGCCCAGTCTCCGGTGCAGCCGCACCGGTCGGCTCTCCTGTCGCTTCTTCATATCCCCCGCGCGCACAGTGAATCGACCTCCTTCGAGTCGTCATCCCTCGAACACCTTCACGGGATGCATGCCCCACAGACGGGCACTCACGCTTTCGGGGACCGTCAACAGGTGAACGAATACCGGCGCAACCCCGGTCGGAAGGCCAGTGCGTGACGTTTCCGTGTCCACGGTCAACTTCCAAAAGATTCACATGAGTCGGCGTTGACGGATGGGGATCTACGCGCGTCATCATGGTGCCCATGCGAATCCCCCCACGCATCACCACGCTCGGCGGCATCGCCGCCCTCCTGTCCGTCCTCTTCGTCGGCGGCCCGGTCACCGCGACGGCCGCGACCGTCCCCTCGGTCACCGCGGTCGGCAGCGTCTGCTACTCCGCCCTGCCGTCACAGGCACACGACACCCTCGATCTCATCGACGCGGGAGGTCCTTTCCCGTACGACCAGGACGGCACCGTCTTCCAGAACCGGGAAGGCATCCTGCCGAGCCAGGGAACCGGCTACTACCACGAGTACACGGTCGTCACGCCTGGTTCCCCGACCCGCGGGGCCCGTCGGATCGTGACGGGTGAAGAGGTCCAGGAGGACTACTACACCGCTGACCACTACGAGTCCTTCGACCTGGTCGACCACGACTGCTGATCAGCGATCCCCCGGTCCGGTCCGCGCCGTTGTCCCCCACCTGCGGCGCGGATCACCGGACCGGCGGCGGGAGAACCGCGCTTGTACCCTCCACGCATGACCGTGATCTATGTGATCGACGGCTCCGAGGTCACCGGCCTGGAGCGCTTCTGGGACGTGGTCGGCGAGGCGGTGAACGGCCCCGGCGGCTATTTCGGCCGCAGCCTCGACTCGTTCGCGGATTGTCTGAGCGGCGGCATGGGCACCCCGGACGACGCCGCCTTCGTCATCGAGTGGCGTGATCACGAGCTCTCCGCCCGTGCGCTCGGCCACGAGGAGACCGCACGCCGTCTGCGCAGCACGCTCCCCCGTGTGCACCCCACCGGGAGGGCCGCTGCCGAGCACGCGCTGGCCGAGGCGCTGGCCGGCCGGGGCCCGACGCTCTTCGACACGCTGGTGGACGTCATCAGGGAACGGACCGCGCCCGGGACTCTGCGGCTGAGGTGATCACGGGTGCCGTACGGGGAAGTGAACCCGTGTAACACCCCGCAGGCACCGACCCCGAGGAGCCGTGATGCACGACGACCGCACACTGGTGGAGGGCCGCCTGGAACGGGCGCTCCAGCAGTTCGTCCGCCCCGCCCAGTACGCGGCCCGCACCCCTCTGACCCTCTCCGCCTGGCACGCACCCGGCGAACCCGTACCGGTGGCCGACGCTCTCGATCAGGCCTACGAGCCCTTCGTGACCGGTACGGCGTGGGGGAGGCCGTGGTCCACGACCTGGTTCCGGCTCACGGGCGTCGTTCCCGAGGAGTGGTCGGGACGCCGGGTGGAAGTGGTCGTCGATCCCGGGTTCTCCGGCCAGGGGCCGGGTTTCCAGGCGGAGGGGATGCTGTACGGCTCCGACGGTGTCCCCCTCAAGGGCATCCATCCGCGCAACCGGCACCTCACGGTCGCCGCGGCGGCGCAGGGCGGCGAGCCGGTCGCCCTGCTTCTGGAGGCGGCGGCCAACCCCGCCGTTCTGGAGCACGGCTTCGAACCGACCCCGCTCGGCGACGTGCTGACCGCCGGGGACCGCCCCCTCTACACCTTCGCCTCCGCCGATCTCGCCGTCCTCGACGAGGACGTCTGGCATCTCGTCCTGGACATCGAGGTGCTGTCCGAGCTGATGGCCGAACTGCCCGCCGACCGGTCCCGGCGCCACGAGATCCTGCGGGCGCTGGAACACATGCTGGACGCGCTCGATCTGCACGATGTGGCGGGCACGGCGGCGGCTGCGCGGGCGGAGCTGGCCCAGGCCCTGTCCAGGCCCGCCTCGGCGAGCGCGCACCGCGTGTCGGCGGCCGGGCACGCGCACATCGACTCGGCGTGGCTGTGGCCGCTGCGCGAGACGGTACGCAAGGCCTCGCGCACCTTCGCCAATGTCACCGCGCTCGCCCAGGACTATCCGGAGCTGGTCTTCGCGTGCTCCCAGGCCCAGCAGTACGCCTGGGTGAAGGAGCATCAGCCGCACATCTGGGAGCGGATCAAGCAGGCGGTCGCCGACGGCCAGTGGGCGCCGGTCGGCTCGATGTGGGTGGAGTCCGACGCCAACATGCCCGGCGGTGAGGCGCTGGCCCGGCAGATCGTGCACGGCAAACGGTTCTTCACCGAGGAGCTCGGCGTCGAGACGGAGGAGATCTGGCTGCCGGACTCCTTCGGCTACACGGCGGCCTTCCCGCAGCTGGCCCGGCTGGCCGGGGTCCGGTGGTTCCTGACACAGAAGCTGTCCTGGAACCAGCACAACAGGATGCCGCACCACACGTTCTGGTGGGAGGGCATCGACGGGACCCGGGTCTTCACGCATTTCCCTCCGGTGGACACGTACAACGCCCAGTTCCACGCGCGCGAACTCGCCCGTGCCGAACGGAACTTCGCGGAGAAGGGCCGCGCCTCGCGCTCCCTGGTGCCGTTCGGCTGGGGCGACGGTGGGGGCGGACCGACCCGCGAGATGCTGGAGAAGGCCCGCAGGCTCCGGGATCTGGAGGGCTCGCCCCGGGTCGAGATCGAGAAGCCCTCGGCGTTCTTCGCGGCGGCCGAGGAGGAGTACGGGGCCGAGGCGCCGGTCTGGTCGGGCGAGCTGTACCTGGAGCTGCACCGGGGGACGTACACCTCCCAGGCAGCCACCAAGCGGGGCAACCGGCGCAGTGAACACCTTTTGCGTGAGGCGGAGTTGTGGGCGACGGCGGCGGCCCTGCGCAACCCCGGCTACCGCTACCCGTACGAGACGCTGGAGAGGATCTGGAAGACCGTCCTGCTGCTGCAGTTCCATGACATCCTGCCCGGCTCGTCCATCGCCTGGGTGCACCGCGAGGCCCGCGACACGTACGAGGCGGTGCGGGCGGAGCTCGCCGACGCGGTGGCCGAGGCGGTGACGGCGCTCGGCCGGCCGGAGGGCCTCGTGGCGCTCAACGCCTCGCCGTACGACCGCGGTCAGATCCTCGAACTGGACGCGGACGCGAGCGGAGTGCTGCCGTCGGGTGCCCATGTGCAGGTACTGGGCGACGGGCGTACGGCGGTGGCCGCCCGGACGCCGGCCCTGGGTGCGGGGCTGCTGGACGGCTCCGTGGTGCCCGAGCACGCGGCCACGGCGACCGGCACGGCGGACGACGGGGGAATCGTTCTGGACAACGGGCTCCTGCGGGTCACGGTCGACCGGGACGGGCTGATCGCCTCGGTGCGCGACCTGGTGGCCGGCCGGGACGTCCTCGCCCCCGGCCTCCGGGCGAACCTCCTTCAGCTGCACCCGGATCACCCCAACCACTGGGACGCCTGGGACATCGACCGGCACTACCGCCGCTCCCGCACGGACCTGACGGACGCGGACTCGGTCGAGACGGTCGAGGCCGGGCCGCTGCGGTCCGCCGTCCGTGTGGTGCGCTCGTTCGGAGCGTCCCGGATCGTGCAGGAGCTGCGGCTGTCCGCGGGCAGCAAGCAGCTGGACATCGAGACCGAGGTGGACTGGCAGGAGTCGGAGAAGGTCCTGAAGGCGGCCTTCCCGCTGGACGTCCATGCCGAACGGTCAACGGCCGAGATCCAGTTCGGCCATGTGCACCGGGCGACGCACGACAACACCGGCTGGGACGCGGCACGTTTCGAGATCTGCGCCCACCGCTGGCTGCGCGTCGCCGAACCGGGCTACGGCGTCGCGGTCCTCAACGACTCGACGTACGGCCACGAGGTGACGCGGACCCCGCACGGGGCCGGGCTCGGCACGACCGTACGGCTGTCGCTGCTGCGCGCACCGCACAGCCCCGACCCGCACGCCGATCTCGGGACGCACCGCTTCCGCTACGCCCTGGCCCCCGGTGCGGAGGTCACCGACGCGGTGCGGGAGGGGCTGGCGCTCAATCTGCCGCTGCGGGCGGCGGTGGCCCCGGCCGTGCCGTCGCTGGTGACCACGGGGCATCCGGCCGTGACCGTGGAGTCGGTGAAGCTCGCCGAGGACCGTGGCGGTGATGTCGTCGTGCGGTTGTACGAGTCGGCCGGAGGGCGGGCGGACACCGTCCTGCGGGTCGGCTTCCCCGTGGTGCGGGCGCAGATCACCGATCTGCTGGAGCGGCCGGTGGAGGAGGCCGTGGCCGGCGAGGACGGTCTGGTGCTGTCGCTCCGGCCCTTCCAGATCCTGACGGTGCGGCTGACACCCGCCTGAGCGGGCCGCGGGTCAGGGACGTGGCATGTTCCGGAGGTTGGAGCGGGCCATCTGGAGCATCCGTCCCACTCCGCCGTCCAGCACGATCTTGCTGGCGGAGAGCGCGAATCCGGTCACCATGTCGGCGCTGATCTTCGGCGGGATGGAGAGCGCGTTCGGGTCGGTGACCACGTCGACGAGGGCGGGGCCCTTGTGCTTGAAGGCGTCCTTGAGGGCGCCTTCGAGCTGCTTGGGCTTCTCCACCCGCACCCCGTACGCCCCGCAGGCACGGGCGACCGCCGCGAAGTCCGGGTTCTTGTTGGCCGTACCGAACGAGGGCAGCCCCGCGACGAGCATCTCCAGTTCGACCATGCCGAGCGAGGAGTTGTTGAACAGGACCACCTTCACCGGCAGGTCGTACTGGACCAGGGTGAGGAAGTCGCCCATCAGCATGCTGAATCCACCGTCGCCGGACATCGACACGACCTGCCGGTTCCGGTCGGTGAACTGGGCGCCGATCGCCTGGGGCAGAGCGTTGGCCATCGAACCGTGGCTGAACGAACCGATCACCCGGCGCTTGCCGTTGGGCGTGAGATAGCGGGCTGCCCACACATTGCACATACCGGTGTCGACGGTGAACACGGCGTCGTCGTCGGCGAGTTCGTCGAGCACCGAGGCGACGTACTCCGGGTGGATCGGAACGTGCTTCTCGACCTTGCGGGTGTACGCCTTGACCACGCCCTCGAGCGCGTCCGCGTGCTTCTTCAGCATCCGGTCGAGGAACTTGCGGTCGGTCTTGGCCTTCACGCGCGGTGTGAGGGACCGCAGGGTCTCGCGTACGTCACCCCAGACCGCCAGATCGAGCTTGGAGCGACGGCCCAGGTGCTCGGGGCGCACATCCACCTGGACGATCTTCACATCGGTCGGGAGGAACGCGTTGTAGGGGAAGTCGGTCCCCAGCAGGATGAGCAGGTCGCACTCGTGGGTGGCCTCGTAGGCGGCGCCGTAGCCGAGCAGCCCACTCATCCCGACATCATAGGGATTGTCGTACTGAATCCACTCCTTGCCGCGCAACGCGTGCCCCACCGGGGCCTTGACGCGCCCCGCGAACTCCATCACCTCGGCGTGCGCGCCCGCGGTGCCGCTGCCGCAGAACAGCGTCACCCGCTCGGCCTCGTCGACCATCCGGCAGAGCTTCTCGATCTCCTCGTCGCCGGGCCGCACGGAGGGCCGCGTGGTGACCAGGGCGTGCTCGATCGACTTCTCCGGGGCGGGCCGGGCGGCGATGTCGCCGGGCATCGAGACGACGCTGACCCCGCCGCGCCCGATCGCGTGCTGGACGGCGGTCTGGAGCAGCCGGGGCATCTGCTGCGGGTTGGAGATCATCTCGTTGTAGTGGCTGCACTCCTGGAAGAGCAGCTCGGGATGGGTCTCCTGGAAGTAGCCCAGCCCGATCTCGCTCGAGGGGATGTGCGAGGCGAGGGCGAGGACCGGGGCCATGGAGCGGTGGGCGTCGTAGAGGCCGTTGATGAGGTGCAGGTTGCCCGGGCCGCACGACCCGGCGCAGGCCGCCAGGGTGCCGGTGATCTGGGCTTCCGCGCCGGCGGCGAATGCCGCGGTCTCCTCGTGCCTGACCTGGATCCATTCGATGGCGGCGTTGCGCCGGATGGCGTCGACCACGGGGTTGAGACTGTCCCCGACGACGCCGTACATCCGCTTCACCCCCGCCCGCACGAGAATGTCGACGAACTGTTCCGACACGTTCTGCTTGGCCATGGGGGTGCGCCCTCTCTGCGTGTGCTCGGCGCACATGCGGCTGTCCCGGCTCCGGGGCCGGGACAGCCGGCCGTCGGACTCCGGAGTCCATCAACCCATGGGGTGCGGCGTTACGCCTCCCAGACCGCGGCGCTCGTGCGGTCGTCGGCGTACCCCTTGGCCCTTGTCTGGACGTCCGCGAGGAACGCGGCCAGCCCCGGGGGCGCGGCGGCGCCCCAGCGTTCGGCGAGCTCCTCGGAGAGGGCGGGCTCGCCCCGCATCGGTTCGGCCAGACCGTTGCTGCAGAGCAGCAGCGTGTCCCCCGGACGGGCGACCGACGCGCGGAACCGGAAGGGCTCGGCGGGCGGCGGCACCGGACTCTCGATGTACGGGGACGGCGGCGTCGCGATCTGCAGGTCCATCGTCAGCCGGTCGCCGCCGGGTCCCTCTTCGCTCTCCGTACCGGGCTGGGGTGGCGAGCCGAAACCGACGACGGGTTCCCCCCGGCCGGCACCGGCGGGCGGCACCGGCGGTTCGAGGTCCTGCCAGGCACCGTCCCGGAGTCGGAACAGGCCCCCGTCGCCGATGCCGAAGAAGACCCGGGTGCGGCACCGGGGGTCGGCCGACAGGAGCAGGCAGCGCAGGCCCACGGTGTAGGCGTCGGCTTCGATGCCCAGCTCCGCCGCGCGGGCGCGCAGCTTGCCGTAGGTCCGGTCGGTGAGACGGTGCAGACCCGATTTGAGATCGCCCCTGCGTCCCGCCCTTATGTCGTCGGAGAGCCTGGTGTGGCTGCGGCCGACGGCACTCCCGATCCAGCGGCACGCGTCGGCGGCGGCGAGATGCGCGTGCTCGGCGGCCCGGGCACCGCCGGCGACCGCGACCAGGACGAGGGAGCCGTCACCGGCACCGAAGCGGGCCGTCAGCAGGGCGTCACGCCGGGGCTCGCCCCGGAAGCGCGCCGAGTCCCCGCGTACGGAGGCGGCCCGCAGGGTGTACGTCCCGTACCGGGCGCCGTCGAGCACGGTGTCGGCGACGAGCCCGTCGAGGTCACCGGGGCCCGATACGGGCAGGGCCACGGGTTCGGCGTCGTAGGTGGGCGGGCGGTCCCCGATGTGGCCGACGACGGGGCGGGGGGCGGGGACGGGGTCCGAGGGCTGTCCGGGGGAACCGTCGGGGGTGGACCCGGCCTGCGCCGCCGCGGCACCTGCGGGCCCGGCAGCCGGCTCGGGCGGCGGCGCGGTGGCGAAGGTCCGCGGCTGCGGGGATCCGGCCGGGGGCTCCCACGGAGCGGGGCACGCCACCGTGCGCGGCGGCGTGGGGGGTGGTGGCCCGGCAGGTGTCCGCGGCACGGGCGGTACGGCTCGCGGTGGCGGGGGCACGCCGTCCGCGGCGGACCGCTGCGGCACCGGGGGCACCTCCGGTGCGGTCCGCTGTCGCCGGTGAGCGCCGGTGGGCGGCACGCCGGGATCCGAAGGCCTCGCGGGTAAGCGCGGATCGGGTACCGGGACAGCGGCTCCGCCCTCCTGGACGGCGAAGGCATCCGGTGCCGGGGTGGTGCGATGGCGGCCGGCGCCCGGGCCTGCGCCTGTTCCCGTTCCCGGGCCGTCGTTCGTTTCCGGGTCTGCGGGATCCTCCGGCGTACCCACCGCATCCGACGCGGAGTCGAAGCGGTCGTCGAGACTGTCGGCCGCGTTGCTGGGCCCCGTGTCCGGCGCGGTCTCGTCGTACAGCCTGCGCCACCAGTCGTCCTCGTGGGCGGCGGGCGTCTCCCCCTGCTGACTCATGCCCATATTGTCCACCGCGCGAGCCGTGCGAAAACGGTTCATCCGGAAAAGAGGCCCGGAATTGACAGCCGGAAACAGGTCCGCCGGGCGGCCCCACCCCCCACGGGAAGGACGCCCGGCGGACGGTCGGGGTGACGTCAGCGCACTGCGTACGCGTCGGTCACGGTCTGGATGACGGAGTTGCCGTTGGCGTCCGTCAGTTCGGTCTTCAGAGTGACGGGCTTGCCGGCCGCTCCCGCGTGGTTCACGGTCGCGGTCCAGCGGCCGCCCTTCTCCGCGGTGGTGGCGGCGGTCCAGGTCTCACCGTTGTCGTACGAGTAGGAGACCTTGGCCGCGGTCAGCCTGCCGGGCGTGTAGCCGGCGTGGCCGGTGACGCTCAGGTCGATCTTCTGGCCGTCCTGCGCCGCCAGGGTCTTCAGCCCGTCCGTCGCCAGGTCGTAGCCCGGGAAGAGCAGCGGAATGCCCTGGGAGTAGGTGTTCTCCTCGCGGTGCGAGCGGAACTTCCAGACGGTCTGGGTCTGGGTCGACCGCTTCCAGACCGCGGCCGGCTGACCCATCTTGTAGGTCACCATGGTGAGTTCGTACGCCGCATCCTCGGCCGGGACGGTGAACACTCCGGAAGGCCAGCCGGAATGGCCGAGCTCCTCGCCACCGCTGGTGAGCGTCATGCCGCCCAGGTCGCCGAAGGAGCCCTGCAGTCCGCCGTGTTCGGTGTCGGCCCAGAAGCCCGGGGCGACGCCGATCAGGTTGTCCTGACGCTCGGCGGCGAGCTGCTGCTCGCCCTGCAGGCTGAGCGGAGCCGACGGGCCGAGGATGCCCCGGTACCAGTTCTCCGTACGCTGCTGGCCCGCCTTGTACGTACGGGGCTTGTCGAACATGGTCTCGCCCCAGGGGAAACTGGAGGAGATGAAGCGTTCCCAGCGGCTGTCGCCCGCCGAGTAGTACTCGGTGCGCTTGCCGGGGGCGGCGACGGCGTCGGACGTCCCGGCGTTGAAGCGTGTGCCGTACGGGCGGGAGACGACCATCGAGTCGACGTAGTCGGCCGCGATGCCCATGGCCTCGTACGTGGCGGTGCTCTTGCCGAGCTTGCTGTCACGGACCTTGTAGGTACGGTCCGAGGTGATCGGGCCTGTCTCGGGGAAGCCGAGGTTGTAGACGAACGGGCTGGCGGCAGTGCCCTTCCAGCGCAGTGTCACGGGACCGTCGGCGAGAGCTGCGGTCAGGCCGGCGGCCTCACCCGCCTCGACTGCGAGGGAGGGCAGCGGCGCCTGTCCGTAGCCGACGGACGGCTGCCAGGGGCCGGCGGACGGCCGGTGCACGATGATCGCCTTCGCACCGGCGGCCGCGGCGTTGCGCGCCTGGACGGTCATGAATCCGTCGTCGGCCACCTTCACCAGGGCGATCCTGCCCCTGACATCGGCGGCCTTCAGCTCGTCGGGGGTGCCGGTGCCCGCGTCGACGAGCGCGGCCTCGCCCGTACCGTCGAGGTTGACGGAGCCGGTGCTCGCCGTCCTCGGGTGCAGTGCGGCACCGCCGACGACCGAGAGCTTCTCGATCTGCGGAGCGTACGCACGCCAGAAGCTGGCGAACTCGAAGTCGCCGTCACTCGCCCTGCCCTGGACGTCGACCACGTAGTTCCTGATGGCGCGCCCGGCGCTGATGGAGCCCGAGTGCAGCCAGACGTCGTCCCAGCTGCGGCCGAAGGCGAGCGTCGCGGAGCGGGTCTCGGACGTGCGGTCCTCCGTCCGGACCTGGATCCGATGGGCCTCGCGGGCGTCCAGGACCAGGACTGTGTCCTTGGTGACGTTCAACTGCGGCCTGGCGAGGTATCCGACGGATTCGACCATCCTGCCAGTGGTGTCCTTCAGGTCCGGCGAGGTGATGAAGCTGGAGACGAAGTAGGCGCCGGGACGCACCTCGTAGACCTGGTCGGTCGAACCGTCGTTGAAGCGGCGCTCGCCGGAAGCGGTGTCGGTGCCGATGACGTCCACGGAGGAGCTGCCGGCGGCGGGCTTGCCGGTGCGGTCGACGAGCTTGACGCGCAGGGTGACCGTCTCGGCGCCGACGTACAGCGAGAACGGGGTGGAGACCTTGACCCCGCCGGGGCCGGTGGCCAGCACGCGTCCGGTCACATCGCCGTACTGGGCGGCCTTCAGGCTCGCGGTCGGGTCGATCTTCAGCGGAACCGTGACGGTGGCTCCGGCGGGGACGGTGACGGTGCTCGCCTCAAGCCTGGCGACCGGGGAACGGACGGCCGAACCGTCGTTGCCGGTGACGCCCTGGACCTTCAGCGACAGCTTCACCGGCTCGGTGCCGGAGTTGGTGTACGGGACGTCGACCGCGGTGCGGTCGCTCCTGTCCTGCGGCCAGTTGAACGTGCCGCCCTGGAGCGCGGGTGCGCCGACGACGGTGGTGTCGATGGCGGCCTTCACGTCGAGGCGTCCGCCGCCGGTCTCCCGCACGTCGCCGGGGATGTCGCTCTTCGCGGAGGAGACGAGAGCGGCCTTGATCTGCTGTGCGGTCCAGTCCGGGTGACGCTGCTTCACGATGGCCGCGGCGCCCGCGACATGCGGGGTGGCCATCGACGTGCCGGACATCGTCCGGTACGCGTACACCCCGCGGCCACCGGCCGCCGCGGCCGAGATGTCGACGCCGGGGGCGGAGAGCTCGGGCTTGAGGGTGTGCGAGCCGATCGCGGGTCCGCGGCTGGAGAACTGGGCCGTGGAGTCGTCCCGGTCGACGGCTCCGACGGTCAGCACACCGGGGGCGCAGCCCGGCGAGGAGACGGTGTTCAGTGTCGGACCGGAGTTGCCGGCCGCGATGACGAACAAGGTGTCCTTGCTCCGGGCGAGCTCCTCGGCGGCGACGCTCATCGGGTCGGTGCAGTCGGTCGGCGTCTGACTGCCGAGGCTCATGGAGACGACGTCGGCCTTCTGGTCGACGGCCCACTGCATACCGGCGATGATCCAGGACTCGGCGCCGGAACCGCTGTCGTTGAGGACCTTGCCGGCGAGCAGGTCGGCGCCGGGGGCGACGCCCTTCTTCTTGCCGTCGCTCGCCGCACCGGAGCCGCCCACGGTGGAGATGGTGTGGGTGCCGTGGCCCTGCCGGTCGTCGGTGGTGTCGGAGTCCGTGAAGTTCTTCGAGTCGGCGATCCGGCCCTTGAGGTCGGGGTGTTCGGCGTCGACACCGGTGTCGAGGACGGCGACCTTGGTGCCCTTGCCGTCGAATCCGGCGGCCCAGGCGAGGTCGGCCCCGACCTGCGCGGTCGACCGGTCCAAGGTGGCCTGGACCTTGCGGTCGAGCCAGAGCTTCTTCAGACCGTCGGCCGAGCGGGCGCGCGTGCCGGTGACGTCGGCCCAGAAGGCGGCGGTCTGCTTCTTGTCGGCCTTGAGCGCGACGCCGTCGACGGCCGCGAGGTCGGGTCCGCGCTCGGCTCCGCGCGGAGTGGCGGGGGCGCTGCGCCCGGTCCGGCCGGTGTACGTGGCGATCAGCGGGACCGTCGTGGAGTGGGCGTCGTCGTAGCCCTGGCGGATCAGTCCGGTGACGTTGAAGAGTTCCTCGTCGACCGTGCCGGAGGCCAGGGCGGCGACGGCCGCCTCCGGGTAGACGTACAGGTCCTTGCCGGCTTGCCGGGTCTGGACGAGGGGGACCGTGCCGTCCTCGCGGGGCAGGGCGGTTGCGGAGTCGGCGCCCGAACCGTCGGTCCTCACCAGGATCTTGTCGCCGGTGACGAGGGTGACGGTGGTCGGGACATCCTCGGAGGCTGCGGCCGTGCTGCCGGTCAGCGGTCTCTTGGCGGTCGAGTCGTCCTGTGGCGCCGCCACGGACGGTGCGATCGCGGTGACGGCCAGGACGGCGGCGGTGGCCGCTCCCAGCGCCGTACGCGATATCGGGCGCATCGCTCTCCCCAGGTCATTCCGGAATGCATCGGCACAAGGCGGCACATTCGAAAGGTTGTTGGTGCTGCGGTGGCGCCACATTGGCAGAGCTGCCGGTGGTACGGGGGATGATGTGCCCGGCGGGTTTGCGCCGTGGCCGTTTTCCGCCACGACCGGCCGGCCGACCAGGCGCACAGACGCGCGCACACCATCCTGGGGAGGGTCGGTAGATGTTGGCAGCGATAGGTCTCGACGAGAGACAGGAAGCGGCCTACCGGGCGCTCGTCGCGGCGGGAGCCGCAGAGCTCTCCGATCTCGCGCGCCGGCTCGCCCTGCCGGAGGCGGACACGGAGCGGGCGCTGCGCCGGCTGGAACAGCAGGGTCTCGCCGCCCAGTCGTCGTCACGGACGAACCGCTGGGTGGCTGCGCCGCCCGGGGTCGCACTGGGCGCGCTGCTGACTCAGCAGCGGCACGAGCTGGAGCAGGCCGAGCTCGCGTCCGCACTGCTCGCCGAGGAGTACCGGGCGGAGGCGGCCGAGCCCGCGGTGCACGACCTGGTGGAGGTGGTGACCGGTGCGAGTGCGGTGACGCATCGCTTCCACCAGCTGCAGCTGGGCGCCGTCTCGGAGGTCTGCGCGCTGGTCACGGGAAAGCCCATCGCGGTCACGGGCATGGAGAACGAGTCCGAGGAACAGGCTGCGATGCGCGGAGTGGCCTACCGGGTCGTCGTCGAGCGCGATGTGCTCGAGCTGCCGTCCGGGATCGTGGAGCTCTCGGCTGCGCTGAGCCGCGACGAGCAGTGCCGGGTGGTCGACCGGGTGCCGACCAAACTGGTGGTCGCCGACGCTTCACTGGCCATGGTGCCGCTGACGGGGCGCGGGGCCGAGCCGGCCGCGCTCGTCGTCCACGGCAGCGGTCTGCTGGAGTCGCTGATGGGACTGTTCGAGGCGGTCTGGCGCGATGCGATGCCGTTGCGGCTGGGTGAGGGCGGCGTCCACGAGGAGGCAGGCACGGGGCCGGATTCCACCGATCTGGAGATCCTGTCGTTGTTGCTCGCCGGTATGACGGACGCGAGTGTGGCGAAACAGCTGGAACTGGGCCTGCGGACCGTGCAGCGGCGGGTGAAGGGACTCATGGAACTGACCGGGGTGTCCACACGGCTGCAGCTGGGCTGGCACGCGTACGAACGCGGCTGGGTGGCCCGGGCGCCGCGCTGACCGGCTGGGGGTTCGCCCCCCGTCGGACCTGCGCTGACGGGCGGGAACAGGCGGACTCCGGCAGGCTTGTCGAATGAGTGTGTGGCAGCTCGTTGCCGTGGGCGCGGTGATGCTGCTCGGCCTGGTCGGTGTGCTGGCGCCGGGTGTGCCCGGGCAGGCGATCGTCTGGGCCGCGGTGCTGTGGTGGGCACTGACGGACACGACGCCGCTCGCCTGGGGGGTACTGATCGGGGCGACGTGCCTGCTCCTGCTTAACCAGGCGCTGAAGGCGCTGCTGCCGTCACGCCGCCCGCAGGAGTCGGGAGCTCCCCGCAAGACGCTGATGATCGGCGGGGTCGCTGCGATCGCCGGGTTCTTCGTGGTGCCGGTGATCGGCGGGTTGCTGGGCTACGTGGGCGCGATCTACGGGGCCGAGCGACTGCGGCTGGGCACCCGCAGGGCGGGCTGGACCTCGGTCAAGTCGGTCATGCGGGCGACGGGCTACTCGGTGCTCCTGGAGCTCTTCGGCTGTCTGCTGGTGGTCGGGGCGTGGCTGGGCGCCGTGATCTGGGGCTGACGGGCCTGCGCCTACCGCCCCGGGGGCGCTCCTCGGTCCGCGAGCTCCAGGTGTCGTACGGCGTACGAACGCCAGGGCCGCAGGCCCTCGGTCCCCCGTGTCCCGTGCGGGTCCACATCGGGATCGCCCAGTGCCCGCATACGGATCAGTCCCGCGGTAGCCGGTGCGATCGCGCGCAGCCGCCGCAGTGCCTGCTCCGCCTCGTCGCGGTCCGCTCCGGCCTCGAGCCGTACGGTTCCGTCGGCCAGGGCGCCCGCGAGCCCACGCAGGATTGGATCCTCGGCCCGGACGGCCAGCACGTCCGGTTCGGGGAAGACATGGGTGAGGCCGCCGCACGGCACGTCAAGGACCTTCCCGTACCGCTCCACCAGTCCTTCGGCGGCTTCCGTGCCCACGAGGGCGCGCACGGCGAACTCCTCCGGGTCCGCGGCGCCCGGCGAGCGCAGGCCGGGGCGGGCCGCGACGAGCGGTGCCAGCCGCGGATCGGCACCGAGTGCCTCGTCGACGGCGTACGGATCGGCGTCGAGGTCGAGGAGCCTGCGCAGCCGCTGTACGGCGGTGGTCAGGTCGCGGAGGTCGGTGAGCGCGATGCGGGCCTCCAGCCACGGTCCGGCGGAGGCCTCGTCGACGGCGACGACTCCGGTGCCGTACGGGAGCCGGAGCGTGCGCCGGTAGGTGCGTGCGCCGGGGGCTCCGCCGATCTCCTCGATCCTGGCCACGGCCTCGGCCCCGAGGAGGTCGAAGACCTCGCGGGCTGCGTACGGGCCGCGATGGGCGAGCCGGAGCGGGATTCCGGCCCTTCGTCCCTCGCGCAGCCCCCCACCGGTGCCCGTGCCGGCCTCGGTCCGAAGTGCGCTGGGGGTGCGGGCGTAGATCTGCCGGATCGTGTCGTTGAACTGGCGCACGCTGGCGAAGCCGGACGCGAAGGCGATCTCGGTGACGGCCAGGTCCGTGGTCTGCAGCAGGAGCCTGGCGGTGTGGGAGCGCTGGGCGCGCGCGAGGGCGACGGGGCCGGCTCCCAGCTCGGCGTTGAGCTGGCGCTGGACCTGACGTGCGCTGTAGCCGAGCCGCCCGGCGAGCCCGGGGACGCCTTCCCGGTCCACCACGCCGTCGCCGATCATCCGCATGGCGCGGCCGACGACATCGGCACGCACATTCCATTCGGCGGAGCCCGGCACGGCGTCCGGGCGGCAGCGTCTGCACGCCCGGAAGCCGTTGCCCTGGGCCGCGGCCGCGGTCGGGTAGAACCGCACGTTCTTCCGCTTGGGGGTGACGGCGGGGCAGCTCGGCCGGCAGTAGATGCCGGTGGTCGCGACGGCGAAGAAGAACTCCCCGTCGAAGCGCGCATCGCGGCTGCTCACCGCCTCGTACCTGGTCTGTTCGTCCATCACACCGTCCAGTGTGCGCCCCGTCCCCGAGGCGCACTCGCGGTTTTCGGACGTCGAACCAGGTGGTCCGCCCGCTCTACCGCATCCGGCCCTCCCGCTTGAACTCCATGGCGGCCCGGCCCTCCGCGCCCCTGCGCTTCCATTCACGCATGGTCTCGCTGCGCAGCCGGGCGTCCGTCTTGGCCGCGATCCGGTGGTTCTCCCTGAGCAGCTTGCGGTAACTGTCGAGGCGCCGTTCCGGCAGCGTCCCGTCCTCGATCGCGCCGAGCACGGCGCAGCCCGGCTCGGCCTCGTGGCCGCAGTCGTGGAAGCGGCACTGCTGCGCCAGGTCCTCGATCTCCGAGAAGACCTGGCCGACACCGGCCTCCGCGTCCCAGAGCCCGACCCCACGCAGCCCGGGGGTGTCGATCAGCACGCCGCCGCCGGGCAGCACGAGGAGGTTGCGTGTCGTGGTGGTGTGCCGACCCTTGCCGTCCACGTCGCGTGCCGCCCGGACATCCATGACGTCCTCGCCGAGCAGCGTGTTGGCGAGGGTCGACTTGCCCGCGCCGGACACCCCGAGCAGCACACTCGTACCGCCCGCGACGATGGCACCGAACACATCGACCCCTTCGCCGGTGGCGGAGCTGACGGGCAGCACCTGCACCCCGGGGGCGATGCGCTCGATGTCCTCGACCAGATGGGAGAGCGTGGCGGCGTCCGGGACGAGATCGGCCTTGGTGAGCACCACGAGCGGGTGCGCCTCGTACTCCTCGGCCTGTTTCCCGTCGCCCAGCAGGGCGGCACCGGCGGTGCTGGACATGGCCAGGGCCAGGAACCGTTCCAGCCGTCCGAGATCCAGCTCGACGGCGAGCGAGACGCAGATGACGATGTGATCGATGTTGGTGGCGAGCACCTGGCCCTCGGAACGCTGCGAGGACGTCGAGCGTACGAAGGCGGTGCGCCGTGGAAGGAGGGTGCGGACGAACTGCGGGTCGCCGTCGGGGTCGACGGCCACCCAGTCGCCGGTGCAGACGATCCGCATCGGATCGCGGGGCACCACGAACGCGGTGTCCGCCCGGAGGGTGCCCTCCGGGGTGACCACGTCGCACTGCCCGCGGTCCACCCTGACCACGCGGCCGGGCAGGAGTCCCTGCTCGGCGTACGGGGCGAAGGCGGCGGCCCAGTCGTCGTCCCAGCCGTACGGAGCCAGCGGGTGCGACGAAACGGAAACCGGAAGAATGGGGAAAGACAAGGGAAACCCTTCACAAGGGTGGCCCCGGCACCGCGCGCTCGGGCGCGGAGAAGAAAGGTGAAGGTCAGCCGGAGGCCACGGGGGTGAGAACGATGCTCTTCTGGTTGTGGGCAGCGCCCATCGCAACGACAGTCATCAATGTCCTCACCTCCTGGTTCCTTGAACTGCGCACACATTAGCCCGGGACGGCCCGGCAGCGTCAACAGGTTTTCCGCGCGTGACCACACGGCTGTCGCCTTCGCTGGAATTGGTGCGGAATCTACCTCGATCAGGTGATACGCATGCACATCGACCGGTCTCGGGCCGTTAGTGTGCCGGACATGACCTCACCCAATGCCGCCACCGCCCCTTTCTCCCCTGCCCAGTTGGGCACACAGATCCTGATCGGCTGGAGCGGGTCGAATCCTGGAACAGGGCGTGAGACCGCCTTCCTGCTCACCTATTCGCTCGGGGACGGCCCGGACGGGCCGGAAGCCGGCGAGAGCGCCATGCACACGGCCCTGAAGCGCAGCGGCCTGCGCGTGGGAGGCGAGACACTGGACGCCTCGGATCTGCCGAACCTTCCCGTGAAGCTGCTCGTCCAGGCCGGTCAGGCAGTCGTGACGATGCCTCACTTCACAGCACAGTGCCCCGTGCCGCGCGAGTGGCTGGATGTGGCACGGTCGGAGGGCAAGGTGCACGGGATGTTCGCCACACGCCCGTGGCCCGCGGCCGTCCCCGGGCAGCCGGTCAGCGAGGAGCTGCTGCGGTCCTTCGTGGCCGACCCGGAGGTCATCAGGACCTCCGCCCACTGCCTCATGCCGGTACGCAGCCTGGGCTGACCCCTCGCCCCCGGTCCGCACAGCGCACAGGGCGATGCCCACCACCCCCCGTGGAGTGGTGGGCAT
>NZ_JBHYTT010000007.1:0-387235 GCF_042749285.1 Streptomyces sp. NPDC059499 | reverse complement strand
GCTGGCGGGTCGGGGTGTTCCGCACCTGGTGTTGACCAGTCGGCGTGGTGTGGCCCCGGACGGTCTGGTGGAGGAGTTGTCCGGGCTGGGCGCACGGGTCACGGTCGCTGCCTGTGATGTGGCTGACCGGGATGCCCTGGCCGGGGTGATCGACGGTGTGCCCGTGGATCTGCCGCTGACCGGAATTGTGCATGCGGCGGGTGTGGTGGATGACGGGTTGTTGGAGGGTTTGTCGGGGGAGCGTTTGGTGTCGGTGATGGCGCCGAAGGTGGATGGGTTGGTGAATCTGGATGTGGTGACGTCGGGTTTGCCGGTGGAGTGGTTGGTGGTGTTCTCGTCGTTGGCGGGGACGGTGGGTAGTGCGGGTCAGGGTAATTATGCGGCGGCCAATGCGTGTGTGGATGCGTGGGTGGAGTGGCGTCGTGGGCGTGGTTTGCCGGCTGTGTCGGTGGCGTGGGGTCCGTGGGCCGAGGGGGGTATGGCGGCCGACGGTGTGGTGGTGGAGCGGTTGCGGCGTGGTGGTGTGCGTCCGTTGGACGTGGAGTTTGGTTTGCGGGTGTTTGGTGAGGCGGTTCGTGGTGGTGTGGATGTGACGGTGGCGGATATCGACTGGGAGCGTTTTGTTCCTGGGTTCGTGGCGGCGCGTCCCAGTCGTCTGCTGGCGGAGCTTCCCGAAGTAGCCGCTGTCGCACCGGTGTTGCCGGCGGGTGACGGTGGGCCGAACCTGCGGGAGCAGTTGGCAGTGGTTTCGGCCGGGCAGCGACAGCAGGTTCTGCTGGATCTGGTGCGCAGTCAGGCCGCTGCGGTGCTGGGTCATTCCGGGATGCAGGCGGTGGAGCCGGATCGCGCCTTCCGGGATCTGGGCTTCGACTCGCTGATGGCGGTCGAACTGCGCAACCTGCTGTCCGCGCAGACCGGGCTGCGACTGCCCACGACCCTCGTCTTCGATCATCCGACGCCTGACGCCCTCGTCGACCACCTCCGCACGGAACTCACCCCTGGCGAAGCGCAGCAGGCGGCCTCGATAGCCGAGGAGATCGACCGCCTCGAAACGTCCCTGCTGACGCTGTCCCGCGCCGAGGGCGAACGGTTCGACGTCTCGGGCCGGCTGCAGGCCCTCCTGGCGAACTGGCGTAAGGGCACTGCCCCGGACGAAGAAACAGTCGCCGACGACGTGCTGGACCAGGCGGCCAGCGCCGACGAAGTACTGCAGCTGATCCAGAAGGAATTCGGGGGACCGAAGTGAACAGCGTTCAGACACCTCCCGTGAAGGGCGACGGCCATGGCGGATGAAGCACAGCTCCTCAACCAGCTCAAGTGGATGACCACGGAGCTGCGCCAGGCCCAGCGGTCGCTGCGCCAGGTCGAGGAACGCGAACACGAGCCGATCGCCGTCGTCGGTGTCAGCTGCCGCTTCCCCGGCGGTGTCCGCTCCCCGGAAGACCTCTGGCGGCTGGTCCGCGACGGCGTCGACGGCATCGGCGACTTCCCGGACAACCGTGGCTGGAGCGACGAGGGCGACTTCGTCCGTCAAGGCGGCTTCCTTCACGACGCCGACCGGTTCGATGCGTCGCTGTTCGGGATATCGCCGCGCGAGGCGCTTGCCATGGACCCGCAGCAGCGTCTGCTGATGGAGTCGGCCTGGGAGGTCTTCGAGTCCGCGGGGATCGACCCGAAGTCGCTGCGGCGTACCCGGACCGGCGTCTACGTCGGCACGAACGGCCAGGACTACGCGTCCCTGTTGAACGCCGACGAGGCGGAGGGCTACGTTTCCACCGGCGCCAGCGCCAGCGTGATCTCCGGCCGGGTGGCATACGCGTTCGGGCTGGAGGGCCCGGCGGTCACGGTGGACACGGCGTGCTCGTCGTCGCTGGTGGCACTCCACCTGGCGTCGCGGGCGCTGCGGTCGGGGGAGTGCGGGCTGGCACTGGCCGGCGGTGTCACGGTGATGTCCACCCAGGCGGCGTTCGTGGAGTTCGACCGGCAGGACGGGCTGGCCGCCGATGGCCGCTGCAAGGCGTTTGCGGCAGGGGCCGACGGAACGGGCTGGGGTGAGGGCGTCGGCCTGCTGCTGTTGGAGCGGCTCTCGGATGCACAGCGCAACGGACACCGGATCCTCGCGGTGGTCCGTGGCAGTGCGATCAACCAGGACGGTGCGTCGAATGGTCTGACGGCGCCGAACGGTCCGTCGCAGCAGCGGGTGATCCGGCAGGCGCTGGCGAATGCCCGGCTGACCGGCGCGGACGTCGACGTGGTGGAGGCGCACGGGACCGGAACGCGGCTGGGTGACCCGATCGAGGCTCAGGCACTGCTGGCCACGTACGGTCAGGAGCGGGGCGAGACCGGTGAGCCGTTGTGGCTGGGGTCGGTCAAGTCGAACATAGGTCACACCCAGGCAGCTGCGGGTGTCGCGGGCCTGATCAAGATGGTCATGGCGATGCGGCACGGTGTGCTGCCCGCGACGCTTCACGTCGATGAGCCGTCGCCGCAGGTGGACTGGTCGGCGGGCGCCGTGGAGCTGCTGACCGAGACACGTCCGTGGCCTGGAGCGGATCGTCCGCGGCGTGCGGGGGTCTCGTCGTTCGGTATCAGCGGTACCAACGCCCACGTCATCCTCGAACAGGCTCCGGAGCCGGAACCGATGGCTGTGACGCGGCAGGCGCCCGGGCCGGTGCCGTGGCTGGTGTCGGCGAGGTCCGAGGCAGCGTTGCACGTGCAGGTGGAGCGGCTGCGGGAGTTCGTGGCGGAGCGTCCCGAGCTGGACGCGGTGGACGTCGGCTGGTCGCTGGCCACCACCCGGGCCGCGCTGGAGCACCGTACGGTGTTGGCTTCCGAGGGGACGCTCGCCGCTGGTGCCGCGCGCGAGGGCCGGACCGCATTTCTTTTCACTGGTCAGGGTTCGCAGCGTGCGGGGATGGGCCTGGGCCTGTACGAAGCGTTTCCGGTGTTCGCCGAGGCCTTCGATGCGGTGTGTGCCCGGCTCGACGTCCGGCTGGGGCGCCGGCTGCGCGAGGTTCTGGCCGATGGGGTCGGTCTCGATCAGACGATGTGGGCGCAGGCGGGCCTCTTCGCTCTCGAGGTCGCTCTGTACCGGCTGGTGGAGTCCTGGGGTGTCGCCCCGGATGTGCTCCTGGGCCACTCGCTGGGTGAGATCAGCGCGGCGCATGTGGCCGGGATCCTCGACCTGGACGACGCCTGCGTGCTGGTCGCGGAGCGCGGCCGCCTGATGCGGGCGCTGCCGGCCGGCGGCGGCATGCTCGCCGTCGAGGCGACCGAGGCCGACGTCGCCGGTTCCGGCCTGGACATCGCCGCCGTGAACGGCCCGAACTCCGTGGTCCTCTCCGGCCCCACCGAGGCCATCGAGCGGTACGCGGCCGAGTGTGCTGCCCGCGGCCTGCGGTTCAACGTCCTGTCGGTGTCGCACGCCTTCCACTCGGCCCTGATGGAACCGATGCTGGACGAGTTCGCGACGGTCCTGGCCGGGCTGACCTTCCGCCCGGCCGAGATCCCGATCGTGTCGAACCTGACCGGCGCGGTGGCCGAGCCAGGTGTCATGCAGCGGCCGGAGTACTGGCTGAACCAGGTGCGGCAGGCGGTGCGTTTCGCCGACGGTGTCACAGCCCTCGAAGCGATGGGTGTGACGCGGTACGTGGAGCTGGGGCCGGACGGTGTGCTGTCCGGCATGGCTCAGGAGACGGTCACGGGCGCGGAGTTCGTCCCTGTCCTGCGTAAGGACCGCGATGAGACGGACACGGCCTTGGGCGCGGTCAGCCGCCTGTGGACGTCCGGAGTCGACGTCGAATGGACGAAGCTGTTCGCCGGCTGGGGCGGCAAGGTCGTTGATCTGCCGACGTACGCGTTCCAGCAGCAGCGGTTCTGGCCGCAGCCGAACCCGGGTGCCGGAGACCTGGCCGCTGTCGGCCTGACGAGTGCTGGGCACGCCTTGCTGGGTGCGACAGTAGCGCTCGCCGACGGGGATGCGGTGGTCCTGACCGGCCGGCTTGCGCTGGGTGCACAGTCCTGGCTGGCTGATCACCTTGTGCTGGACCAGGTTGTGGTGCCAGGTGCCGCGTTGGTGGAGATGGTTCTGCGGGCCGGCCAGGAGGTGGGCTGCGGTCTGCTGCGGGAGTTGGTGCTGCGGGCACCGCTGGTGCTGCCCGAGTCCGGGGGCGTGCAGGTCCAAGTGTGTGTCACCGGACCGAATGAGTCCGGAGACAGACCGGTTGAGATCTACGGCCGGGTGGACAGCACGGACGAGTGGACGTTGCATGCTTCGGGATCGCTGGCTGAACAGGTCGGTGCGGAGGCTGACTTCGATCTGAGTGTGTGGCCCCCGCAGGGTGCGGACGCGGTGCATGTCGACAGGTTCTACGAGGCGTTGGCCGAGGTGGGCTTCGGTTACGGCCCGGTGTTCCAGGGTGTTCAGGCCGTATGGCGCGACGCATCCGGTGTCTACGCCGACGTGGTGCTGCCGGAGCCGGGAGTGGGCCAGGTCGACAGATTCGGCATTCACCCGGCGCTGTTGGACGCCGCGCTGCATCCGGCCAATCTCCTGTCCGAAGGGCCGGGGGAGCAGGGGCCCCGGCTGCCGTTCGCCTGGTCGGGTGTGGAGTTGTTCGCGGTCGGGGCGACCACGCTGCGGGTGGCGATCCGCCCCGAGGGCGAGGGCATCACCGTGCAGGCGGCCGACGGGACCGGTGCGCCCGTCGCCGTCGTCCGCTCGCTGGTGTCGCGTGAGGTGTCGGCGGAGCAGTTGTCGTCGCCCGGGCACGTGGATGAGGCGCTGTTCGCGGTGGAGTGGGTGACGGTGCCGCCGGGCACTGGTGCCACCGGCGACGCCGGGGAGGCTCCGGCGTGGACGGTGCTGCCGGCTGGTGACGGTCCGGTGGAGCAGGTGCTGGGTGAGGTCCTGCGTGGTGTGCAGGACTGGCTGGCGGACGAGGGCACGTTCGGCTCCCGTCTGGTGGTGCTGACCTGCGGCGCGGTCCCGGCCGATGCCGGTGAAGCCGTCGACCCGGTGGGTGCGGCGGTGTGGGGCTTGGTGCGCTCGGCGCAGTCGGAGCACCCGGACCGGATCGTCCTGGTCGACACCGAGGAGCAACTGGACCTGGCGCTGTTGGCCGGTGTCGACGAGCCGCAGGTCGCCATCCGTAACGGTGCGCTGTTGGTGCCTCGCCTGACCCGGGCCGGCGGCGGTGGGCTGGTGCTTCCGGACGACACCTGGCGCCTGCTGCCCGGTACGGACGGAACGCTGGAGTCTCTCCATATCGAGACATCCGGCACGCTCCCGCTGGAATCCGACCAGGTGCGGGTCGAGGTCCGCGCGGCAGGTGTGAACTTCCGGGACGTGCTCCTCGGGCTGGGAATGTACCCGGAGCCCGGAGTGATGGGTTCCGAAGCGGCCGGTGTAGTCGTCGAAGTGGGCCCCGGCGTCGACGACCTTCACGTCGGGGACCGGGTGTTCGGCTTCTTCACCGGTGTGTTCGCCGCCGAGGCGGTGACGGACCGGAAGCTGCTGGCCCGAGTGCCCGAGGGTTGGTCCTGGGCGCAGGCGGCGTCGTTGCCGGTGGTGTTCGCGACGGCCTGGTACGGGTTGCGGGATCTGGCCGGGGTCAGGCCCGGTGAGTCGGTACTGATCCACGCGGCCGCCGGCGGCGTCGGCATGGCCGCCGTCCAGCTGGCCCGGCATTGGGGACTGGAGATCTACGCCACCGCCAGTCCCGGCAAGTGGCCCACCCTCATCGCCAACGGAGTCGATCCGTCACGGATCGCGTCCTCCCGCGACCTCGACTTCGAGGAACACATCCGCACCGCAACCGGCGACCAGGGCATCGACGTCGTCCTCAACTCCCTGGCGGGCGAGTTCGTGGACGCCTCCCTGCGGCTGCTGGCGCCGGGTGGCCGGTTCCTGGAGATGGGCAAGGCTGACGTACGCACCGGTCTCGACGTTCCGTACTTCGCGTTCGACCTGTCTGAGGCGGGTCCGGAGGGCATGGGCCGGATCCTTGCCGAGGTTGTAGCTCTGTTCGAGCAGGGTGTGCTCGAGCCGCTCCCTCTGACGGTATGGGATGTGCGTGCAGCGGTCACCGCCTGGCGTCACATGGCGCAGGCCAAGCACATCGGCAAGAACGTCCTGTCCTTCCCCGCCCGCTCGAACCCCGACGGCACCGTACTGATCACCGGCGGCACCGGCACCCTAGGGGGGCTGCTGGCCCGCCATCTGGTCACCGAACACGGCATCCGTCACCTGCTTCTGCTCTCCCGCCAGGGATCCGCCGCGCCTGGCGCGTCCGATCTCGTCGCTGCTCTCGCCGAGCTGGGTGCGCAGGCGCGGATCGTGGCCTGCGACGCTGCCGACCGCGACGCTCTCGCAACCGTCCTCGCGGACATCCCCACCGAGGCCCCGCTGACCGGCGTCGTGCACGCGGCGGGTGTTCTCGACGACGGGGTGTTCACCGCCCTCACTCAGGAGCGCCTGGAAACGGTCCTGCGGGCGAAGGCCACCGCTGCCGCGAACTTGGACGAGCTGACCCGCAACACGGACCTCGCGATGTTCGTCCTCTACTCCTCGGCGTCGGCGACCTTCGGTACTCCGGGTCAGGCCAACTACTCGGCTGCCAACGCCTACCTCGACGCCCTTGCTGTCCGTCGTCGTGCGGAGGGCCTGCCCGGCCTTTCCCTCGCGTGGGACATGTGGCAGCAGGCCAGTGCGATGACCGGTCATCTGCAGGACCGGCTTGTACGGGGGCTGCCGACGGAGCAGGCGCTGTCGTTGTTCGACATCGCACTGGGCCGTGCGGAGGCGCAGTTGGTTCCGGTCAATCTGGATCTGGCGGTGGTGCGGGCGGCCGGAGAGGTTCCGGCGTTGCTGCGTGGCCTGGTGTCGGGCCGAGTGCGGCGTGCGGTTGCGCGGGCGTCCGGTACCGGTCTGGCGCTCATACAGCGGCTGCGGTCGGTTCCCGAGGGCCGGCGGCTGCCGATGCTGCTGGAGTTGGTGCGCGGCAGCGCCGCGACGGTGCTGGGACATGCTTCTGCCGACGCGGTCGGTGAGCGGCAGGCGTTCAAGGACCTGGGCTTCGACTCGCTCACCGCGGTGGAGCTCCGCAACCGGCTTACGGCGGACACCGGTCTGCAACTGCCCGTGACACTGGTGTTCGACTATCCGAATCCGACTGCCCTCAGCGACCATCTGCTGACACAGTTCCTCGGTGCGTCGGACACGTCCATGGAACCGATGCGACAGCTCACTGTGACGGGTACCGACGAGCCGATCGCGATCGTGGGCATGGCCTGCCGGTTCCCCGGCGGAGTTACGTCGCCGGAGCACTTGTGGAACCTGGTCGCCGACGGAGTGGACGGCATGTCCCCGTTCCCGACGGATCGCGGTTGGCCCACGGACCTGACGAGCCGAGCCGTCGGCGTGGGCGGATTCATCCAGGACATGGACGGCTTCGATGCCGAACTGTTCGGCATCTCACCGCGCGAGGCCATCGCCATGGACCCGCAGCAGCGGCTGGTGCTCGAGTCGGCCTGGGAGACCTTCGAGACCGCGGGGATGGACCCCCGGTCGCTGCGGGGCCGTAGCGTAGGCGTGTTCGCCGGTGCCGCCTCCTCCGGGTACGGAGTGAACGCGCGGCTGCCGGAAGGCGCCGATGGACACCAGGTGACCGGCAGCACGACCAGTGTGATCTCCGGCCGCATCGCCTACACGTTCGGGCTGGAGGGCCCGGCGGTGACGGTGGACACGGCGTGTTCGTCGTCGTTGGTCGCCCTTCATCTGGCCACTCAGGCGTTGCGGGGCGGTGAGTGCGAGCTTGCGTTGGCCGGCGCAGTGACGGTGATGGTCACGCCGGGCATGATCGCGGAGTTCGACCGGCAGGACGGGCTGGCCGGCGACGGGCGCTGCAAGGCATTTGCCGCGGCGGCCGACGGAACGGCCTGGGGCGAAGGTGTCGGCCTGCTGCTCCTGGAGCGGTTGTCGGACGCGGAGCGTAACGGGCATCAGGTGCTGGCGGTGGTGCGCGGCAGTGCCGTGAACCAGGACGGTGCGTCGAACGGTCTGACGGCGCCGAATGGTCCGTCGCAGCAGCGGGTGATCCGGCAGGCGTTGGCGAATGCCCGGTTGACCGGTGCGGATGTCGATGCCGTGGAGGCGCATGGGACCGGCACGCGGTTGGGCGATCCGATCGAGGCGCAGGCGTTGCTGGCGACGTATGGCCAGGACCGCGACGAGGCCGGTCCGTTGTGGCTGGGTTCGGTGAAGTCGAACATCGGGCATACGCAGGCGGCTGCGGGTGTTGCGGGTGTGATCAAGATGGTGATGGCGTTGCGGCACGGTGTGTTGCCGGCGACGTTGCACGTGGATGAGCCGTCGCCGGAGGTCGACTGGTCGGCGGGTGCGGTGGAGCTGCTGACGGAGTCCCGTCCGTGGCCTGAGGCCGACCGGCCGCGGCGTGCGGGTGTGTCGTCGTTCGGGATCAGTGGCACGAACGCGCATGTGATTCTGGAGCAGGCTCCGGTCCAGGCTCCGGTTCCGACTGCCTCTGTTTCGGGTGTGTCGGCGTGGGTGGTGTCGGCGAAGTCCGAGGCCGGGTTGCGTGCGCAGGTGGAGCGGCTCGGGGCGTATGTCGCGGGCGATGCTGGGCTGGATCCGGTGGATGTGGGGTGGTCTCTGGCCACGACGCGGGCGGCGCTGGAGCATCGCGCCGTGGTCGTCGGCGAGAGCCGCGAAGAGCTCCTGGCCGCCCTGCCCACGGCCGCTGAGGCCACTGCGGGTTCTGGTGGTGTGGTGTTCGTGTTCCCGGGACAGGGCTCGCAGTGGGTCGGCATGGCAAGGGAGTTGTGGGATTCCTCGCCGGAGTTCCGTGAGCGACTGACCGAATGTGAAACGGCGCTGGCCCCGTATGTCGACTGGTCCCTCACCGACGTCGTCCTGCACGACGGTGATCTGGACCGGGTGGATGTGATCCAGCCGGTGCTGTGGGCGGTGATGGTGGCCCTGGCGGAGGTGTGGCGGTCTGCGGGCGTGGTGCCGTCCGCGGTGGTGGGCCACTCGCAGGGTGAGATCGCGGCTGCGTGTGTGGCGGGCTGGTTGTCGCTGGATGACGCGGCACGGGTGGTGGCGTTGCGGTCGAAGGCGCTCGTTGCTGTGGCCGGTGGCGGGGGCATGGTGTCCGTGGCGGCCGGGCGGGATGCGGTCGAGGAGCTGACGTCGGACCGGGTGTCGGTGGCGGCGGTGAACGGCCCGTCCTCCACCGTGGTCTCCGGCGATGACGACGCCCTGGACGCGTTCATGGCGGAGTGCGAGGGGCGTGGGATCCGCACGCGTCGGGTCCCGGTGGACTACGCGTCGCACTCGTCGTGGATGGATCAGCTGCGGGAGCGGATCCTTGCGGATCTGGCCGGGCTGACCCCTGCTGTCGGTACGGTTCCGATGCTTTCCACGCTGACCGGTGTCGCCGTCGAGGGCGGTCTGGATGCCGGGTACTGGTTCGACAACCTGCGTTCCACGGTGGAGTTCGAGACTGCGGTCCGTTCCCTCCTCGAGCAGGGCATGCGCACCTTCATCGAGGTCAGCGCGCACCCCGTTCTGACGGTGGGTGTGGAGGAGACGGTTGACGCGGCTGGAGTCGAGGCCGTGGTGCTGGGCACGCTACGGCGTGGTGAGGGCGGGATGCGGCGTGTCCTGGCCTCCTTCGGCGAGGCATGGACAGCCGGCGTCGACGTGGACTGGTCTGCGGTGCTCACCGGCCGCCAAGTCCCGCTTCCTACTTATGCGTTCCAGCATGAGAGGTACTGGCTGGATGTCCCGTCGCCGTCTGTCCAGGATGCCGCCGGGGTGGTGGATCCGGTCGAGTCCCGGTTCTGGGATGCGGTGGAGCGCGGTGATCTGGACGAGCTTGCGGGCACGCTGCAGTTGTCGGAAGCCCCGCAGTTGTTGGGTTCGGTGGTTCCGGCGTTGGCGTCGTGGCGCCGGGAGCGGCTGCAGCGGTCCGTCATCGACACCTGGCGCTACCGGGTGGTGTGGAAGCCGTTGGAGACTGCGCCTGTCACCACGGTGTCGGGTACCTGGTTGGTGGTGGGGCCTGAAGACGGTGATGTGGCCGGGGCGTTGACCGCTTCGGGTGGCGAGGTGGTGGGCCTGGCGGTGGACGCGGTGTCGGACCGTGCCGCTCTGGCCGGTCAGATCGCCGAGGCTGGGGATGTGCGTGGTGTGGTGCTGGTTGCCGGGTCGGCTTCGGCGGGCCTGGCTGCTGGTGGTGGTGTGGTCGCGGATGAACTCACCGGTCTGACGGTGTTGTTGCAGGCGTTGGGTGACGCCGGGGTCGACGCGCCGTTGTGGGTGGTGACGCGGGGTGCGGTCGCTGTGGGTACCTCGGACCGGGTGGTTGATCCGGTGCAGGCTGCGGTGTGGGGACTGGGCCGGGTCGCGGCCCTGGAGTTCCCGCAGCGCTGGGGCGGCATGATCGACCTGCCCGAGGCCCTGGACATGCGGGCGGGCGCCCGGCTGGTGGGCGTCCTTGCTGCTGAGGGTGGTGAGGACCAGGTCGCGGTCCGCGGTTCCGGGGTCTACGGACGCCGCATGGCACGCGCGGTTCCGACGGCTGTGTCGGATGAGGGATGGCAGCCCTCGGGGACGGTGCTGGTCACGGGCGGTACGGGTGCTCTGGGTGTGGAGGTGGCGCGCTGGCTTACCGGCCGGGGCGTGCCGCATCTGATCCTGACCAGCCGCCGCGGCGTGGCGCCGGAAGGCCTGGTGGAAGAGCTGGCCGCGCTCGGCACCCGCGTCAGCGTCGTCGCGTGCGATGTCGCCGACCGGGATGCGCTGGCCGAGGTCATCGCCGGCGTTCCCGCCGAGTGGCCGCTCACGGGTGTCGTTCACGCGGCTGGTGTCGGGGATGCACAGCTGCTGGAAGCAGCCGACCGGGACACGACTGCTTCGGTGATCGGCGCGAAGATCGACGGTGCGGTGCACCTGGACGAGCTGACAGCCGGCTTGGCGCTCGACCTGTTCGTCGTATTCTCCTCCGGCGCTGCTGTGTGGGGCGGTGCGGGTCAGGGCGCCTACGCGGCAGCGAATGCGTTCCTCGACGCCTGGGCACAGGATCGCCGTGAGCGCGGTCTGCCCGCGACGTCGGTGGCGTGGGGTCCGTGGGACGGGGCCGGGATGGCCGTTCAGGGTGACACCCAGCAGCTCCTGCGCAGGCGTGGCATGTCACCGATGGACCCGGAACTCGCCATGCGGACACTCGCATCGGCTATCGACGCCGACGAGTCGGGACTTACCGTCGCCGACATCAACTGGGCTGCTTTCGCCGCCTCGTTCACCGCAATCCGCCCGAGCCGACTCCTCACCGACCTGCCCGAAGCCGTCAGCACCCCATCGACGTCGGACGACGACACGGGGCCGGCCGGTCTGCGGCAGCAGCTTGAGAGCGTGGAAGCCGGGCGACGTCGGCAGCTGGTCCTCGACGTGGTGCGCACCCATGCGGCAGCGGTCCTGGGGCACACCGGTTCGGAGTCGGTGGACGCCGGCCGGGCGTTCCGTGACCTGGGCTTCGACTCCCTGATGGCCGTCGAGGTCCGTAACCGCCTCCAGTCCGTCACGGGCCTGCGTCTTCCCACCACACTGGTCTTCGACCACCCCACACCACTCGTCCTGACAGAGTTCCTCCTGGCCGAACTCACGGACGGGGAACCGGGGGTGACGGAACGGGCCGTTTCCAGGCCTGTGTCCGTGGACGAGCCGGTCGCGATCGTGGGCATGGCCTGCCGCTTCCCCGGGGGTGTGACCTCCCCCCGGTCCTTGTGGGACCTGGTCGAGAGCGCGGGCGACGCGGTCGGACCGTTCCCCACCGACCGAGGCTGGCCTGCGTCCATCGCCGGCTGGGGCGCATTCCTCGACAACGCAGACAGGTTCGACGCCGACCTCTTCGGCATCAGCCCGCGCGAAGCACTCGCCATGGACCCACAGCAACGCCTCCTCCTCGAAACCGCATGGGAGACCTTCGAGTCGGCGGCCCTTGACCCGCAGGTGCTGCGTGGTTCCTCGACCGGGGTGTTCGTGGGCGGCACCGCGTCCGGCTACGGCACTGGGACACAGATGCCGCAGGGCGCGGAGGGGCATCTGCTGACCGGTACAGCGACCAGCGTCATGTCGGGGCGGGTCTCCTACGCGTTCGGCCTGGAAGGCCCCGCTGTCACCGTCGACACCGCGTGCTCCTCGTCCCTGGTCGCGCTGCATCTTGCCGCGCAGGCTCTGCGTACCGGTGAGTGCGACATGGCCTTGGCCGGTGGTGTGACCGTCATGGCCAGCCCCGGGGTGTTCGCCGAGTTCGACCGGCAGGGCGGACTCGCCTCCGACGGCCGCTGCAAATCCTTCGCCGCCTCCTCCGACGGCATGGGCTGGGGCGAAGGCGTCGGCCTCCTCCTCGTCGAACGCCTCTCCGACGCCCGCCGCAACAACCACCACATCCTCGCCGTCCTACGCGGCAGCGCCGTCAACCAAGACGGAGCCTCCAACGGACTCAGCGCCCCCAACGGCCCCTCCCAACAACGCGTCATCCACCAAGCCCTCACCAACGCCCAACTGACGACCTCAGACATCGACCTTGTCGAAGCCCACGGCACGGGAACACGTCTCGGCGACCCGATCGAAGCCCAAGCACTCCTGGCCACCTACGGCCAAACCCGTAGAGAGGGCAACGAACCCCTCTGGCTCGGCTCGATCAAATCCAACATCGGCCACACCCAGGCCGCCGCAGGTGTCGCCGGCGTCATCAAGATGGTCATGGCCCTGCGCCACGGCCTGATGCCCGCCACTCTCCACATCGACGAGCCGACTCCCCAGGTCGACTGGTCGGCGGGCGCGGTGGAACTCCTCACCGAAGCGCGCGCTTGGCCCGACACCGACAACCGGCCCCGCCGCGCCGCCGTCTCCTCCTTCGGCATCAGCGGCACCAACGCCCACGTCATCCTCGAACAAGCCCCGGAACCGGAACCCCAGCCGACCTCTGCAACACAGCAGGCACCCGGCCTCGTGCCGTGGATGATCTCGGCGAAGTCCGTGCCCGCACTGCGGGCACAGGTGGAGCAGTTGCAGTCGTTTGCGGCCGACCGTTGTGAGCTGGACGCGGTGGACGTCGGCTGGTCGCTGGCGACCACGCGGGTCGCTTTGGAGCATCGTGCAGTGCTGGCCGGGGACGGGATTCTCGCCACGGGTGTCGCGGGCCAGGGCCGGACCGCGTTCCTGTTCACCGGTCAGGGGTCGCAGCGCGCGGGTATGGGACTGGGGCTGTACGAACAGTTCCCGGTGTTCGCCGAAGCCTTCGATACGGTGTGTGCCCGGCTCGACGTCCGGCTGGAGCGTCCCCTGCGCGACGTCCTCACCGACGGCACCGACCTGGACCACACCGTGTGGGCTCAGGCCGGTTTGTTCGCCCTTGAGGTTGCGCTGTTCCGGCTCGTCGAGTCCTGGGGTGTCACCCCGGACGTGCTCCTGGGCCACTCCCTGGGCGAGATCAGTGCGGCGCATGTGGCCGGAATCCTCGACCTGGACGACGCCTGCGTGCTGGTCGCCGAACGCGGCCGGCTGATGCAGGCCCTGCCCGCCGGTGGAGGCATGCTCGCCGTCCAGGCCACCGAAGCCGACATCGCAGACTCCGGTCTGGACGTCGCGGCTGTCAACGGTTCGAACTCCGTGGTCCTCTCCGGCAGCACCGAAGCCATCGAGCACTACGCGGCCCAATGCGCCGCCCGTGGGCTGCGGTTCAACGTGCTGTCCGTGTCGCACGCGTTCCACTCAGCACTGATGGAACCGATGCTGGACGAGTTCACGACCGTCCTGGCCGGACTGACCTTCCACCCCGCCCGGATCCCGGTCGTCTCGAACCTCACCGGAGCCGTCCCCGAACCCGGACTGATGCAGCAGCCGGAGTACTGGCTGAACCAGGTGCGGCAGCCGGTGCGATTCGCCGACGGAGTCGCGGCTGCCGCAGAGCTCGGCGTGACACGGTATGTGGAACTCGGGCCCGACGGCATCCTGTCGGCCATGGCCCAGGACACCGCCACCGGCGCCGAGTTCGTCCCTCTCCTGCGCAAGGACCGCGACGAGACCGACACCGCGCTCACCGCGATCAGCCGCCTCTGGGCGACAGGCGCCGACGTCGACTGGACAGCCGTGTTCGCCGGCTGGGGAGGCCGGGTCGTGGACCTGCCCACCTACGCCTTCCAGCGCGCCCGGTACTGGCCGGAGCCGGCTGCCGAACCCACCGGCGCCCCGAGCGGCGGCGACCTCAGCGAGACCCGCTTCTGGGACGCGGTCGAACGCGAAGACCTCGAACAACTGGCAACCGAACTGGACCTGCCCGAAGCCCCGGACGCCCTCCATGAGTTGCTGCCGGTCCTCTCCGCCTGGCGACGCCAACGGCGCGAAAGCTCCGTGATCGACTCCTGGCGATACCTGGTCACGTGGAAACCGCTCACCGGACCTTCGCCCACAGGGTCCTTGACGGGGACGTGGATAGTCGTCGGTTCGGAGCGGACGGATGTAGCTGCGGCGCTGACCGGTGCCGGGGCCTCCGTGGTCAGCGTGCCCCTCGACGGCGCATCGACAGGGCGGCGCGAGCTGACGGCGACGCTCGAACGTCTTGCCTGCGAGGCCCATGACCTGTCCGGTGTCGTGTTGCTGGCCGATGCGGTCGAAGACCTGCCGGTGCCGGTGCGTAGCGGTGTCCCGGCTTCTCTTGCGGTCGTGCTGTCGGTGCTGCAGGCACTGGCCGACGCCGACCTGGCCGTCCCGCTCTGGGCGGCAACCCGGGGCGCGGTGTCGACCGGGCGGTCGGATCCGTTGCGGAGTCCGGGCCAGGCCGCGGTCTGGGGTCTTGGTCGGGTCGCCGCACTGGAGTTCCCCCAGCAGTGGGGCGGCCTGGTGGACCTGCCGACCGAACTGGACGCCCGTGCCGCCGCCCGGTTCGCCGGAGTCCTGGCCGACGGCGGGGAGGACCAGGTCGCCGTTCGCGGATCCGGCGTCCACGGCCGGCGCGTGCTGCGGGCCGAGCCCGTGGCAACGCCCAGCGGGACATGGAGTCCGTCGGGAACGGTACTGGTCACGGGAGGCACCGGTGCGCTGGGTTCCACGGTGGCGCGCTGGCTCGCCGGCCGTGGTGTGCCGCACCTGGTGCTGACCAGCCGCGGCGGCGTGGCACCCGACGGCGTGGTGGACGAACTGTCCGGGCTGGGCGCACAGGTCACGGTCGCCGCCTGCGACGTGGCCGACCGGGACGCCCTCGCCGCGGTGATCGCCGGCATTCCGGCGGAATGGCCGTTGACCGGCATCGTGCACACCGCCGGTGTCGGGACTCCGGAGAAGCTGGACCGGACCAGCCTGGAAGCGGTGGGGGAGGTGCTCGAGAGCAAGGTGACCGGGACGGTGCACCTGGACGGCCTCACCGCGCACCTGCCGCTCGACCTGTTCGTCGTCTTCTCGTCGATCGCCGCGACGTGGGGCAGCGGCGGTCAGGGCGCGTACGCGGCGGCCAACGCGTTCCTGGACGCCTGGGTGCAGCACCGCCGCGACCGTGGACTGCCGGGGACGTCGGTGGCCTGGGGCCCGTGGGCCGAAGGCGGCATGGCCACTAGGGAGGAGACCGAGGACTACCTGCGCCGACGCGGGCTGAACGCTCTGGATCCGGCGCTGGCGATGCGGGCGCTGGCCGAAGCGGTCGACGGGGGACTGGACACGCTGACGGTGGCGGACGTCGACTGGCCCGCCTTCATGTCCGCGTTCACCTCCGCCCGGCGCAGTCCGCTGCTCGCCGACCTGCCCGAGGCCGACCGGGCCGACGAGGCCATCGGTGGGACCGCCGACGCCGACCTGCCGTGGCGCGGTGAACTGACGGCCGTGTCCCAGGTACGGCAGCAGGAGATGTTGCTGGATCTGGTACGAGGGCTGGCCTCGACGGTGCTGGGCCACTCCGGCGTGGACGAGGTCGAACCGGAGCGGGCGTTCCGCGACCTGGGCTTCGACTCGCTGATGGCGGTCGAACTGCGCAACCTGCTGGCCACGCACACCGGGCTGACTCTGCCCGCGACCTTGGTGTTCGACTACCCCACGCCGCGAGTCCTGGCCGAGTACCTGCGGACACGGCTGCTCGATGCGGCGCAGTCCGCGGAACTGGTGCCGACCCCGGTGGGCGTCGCCGACGAGCCGATCGCGATCGTGGGGATGGCGTGCCGCTACCCGGGCGGGGTCGATTCGCCGGAGCGGTTGTGGGACCTTGTCGCCGGCGGGACGGACGCCATGTCGGCGTTCCCGACGGATCGCGGATGGCCGCCGAACGTGGCTGACGCAGCCGGTGGCCTGGGCGGGTTCGTCCATGACGCGGCCGAGTTCGATGCGGGCCTGTTCGGGATCTCGCCGCGTGAGGCACTGGCGATGGACCCGCAGCAGCGGCTGCTGCTGGAGGCCGCCTGGGAGACGTTCGAGTCTGCGGGGATGGACCCGCGGTCACTCCGCGGCCGGAACGTGGGCGTGTTCGCCGGCGCTTCCTCGTCCGGATACGGCTACGGCGGTGTGCCGGGTTCCGACGGTCACCTGTTGACCGGTACGGCGAACAGTGTGATCTCCGGCCGGGTGGCGTATGCGTTCGGGCTCGAAGGTCCGGCGGCGACGATCGACACGGCGTGCTCGTCGTCATTGGTGGCTCTGCACTGGGCGGCGCAGGCGCTGCGTGCCGGAGAGTGCAGCATGGCGCTGGCGAGCGGCGTGACCGTGATGGCCTCGGCGAACGTCTTCACCGAGTTCGACCGGCAGGACGGGCTCGCGGCTGACGGCCGGTGCAAGTCGTTCGCGGCGGCAGCCGACGGTACCGGTTGGGCCGAGGGCGTCGGCGTACTGATGCTGGAGCGGCTGTCGGACGCGGAGCGCAACGGGCATCAGGTGCTCGCGGTGGTGCGCGGCAGCGCGGTGAACCAGGACGGCGCGTCGAATGGTCTGACGGCGCCGAACGGGCCTTCGCAGCAGCGGGTGATCCGTCAGGCGCTGGCGAACGCCCGGCTGACAGGCGTGGATGTCGACGTCGTGGAGGCGCACGGGACCGGCACGCGGCTGGGCGATCCGATCGAGGCCCAGGCCCTGCTGGCGACCTACGGCCAGGAGCGCGGCGCGGAGGACGAGCCGCTCTGGTTGGGTTCGGTGAAGTCGAACATCGGCCATGCCCAGGCTGCCGCGGGTGTCGCGGGTGTGATCAAGATGGTGATGGCGCTGCGGCACGGCGTGCTCCCGGCGACGCTGCACGTGGACCAGCCCTCTCCTCAGGTGGACTGGTCGGCGGGCGCGGTGGAACTGCTCACCGAGTCGCGTGCGTGGCCGGTGTCGGACCGTCCTAGGCGTGCGGGTGTGTCGTCGTTCGGTATCAGCGGCACGAACGCGCACGTGATTCTGGAGCAGGCCCCTGAGGCCGTCGAACCGGTGCAGGCCCCGATCGACCTGCCGACGCGGACACCGGTGGTGGTCCCGTGGGTGGTGTCGGCGAAGTCCGACGCCGCGCTGAGGGCGCAGGTGGATCGGCTGCGGTCGTTCGTGACCGAGCGGCCGGAGCTGAATCCGGTGCACGTGGGCTGGTCGCTGGCGACGACGCGTGCCGCGCAGGAGCACCGCGTGGTGCTGGCCGGCGACACGGTTCTGGCTTCCGGTGGGGATGTCCTCGCCGCAGGTGTCGCCGCCGAGGGCCGGACCGCGTTCCTGTTCACCGGACAGGGTTCGCAGCGTGCGGGCATGGGCCTGGGGCTGTACGAGGCGTTCTCGGTGTTCGCCGAAGCCTTCGACGCGGTGTGCGCACGTTTTGACGCCCGGCTGGAGCGTCCGCTGCGCGAGGTTCTGACCGATGGGGTCGGTCTCGATCAGACGATGTGGGCGCAGGCGGGCCTGTTCGCGCTCGAAGTGGCGTCCTACCGTCTCGTCGAGTCATGGGGCGTCACCCCGGATGTGCTGCTGGGCCACTCGCTGGGCGAGATCACCGCAGCCCATGTCGCGGGGATCCTCGACCTGGAGGACGCGTGCGTGCTGGTGGCTGAGCGGGGTCGCCTGATGCAGGCGCTGCCCGAGGGCGGAGGCATGCTCGCGGTACAGGCCACCGAGGCGGATGTCGCGGATTCCGGTCTGGACGTCGCTGCCGTCAACGGCCCCCACTCCGTGGTGCTCTCCGGCGAGGTCGAGGCCGTCGAGCGATATGCGGCGGAGTGCGCCGCCCGTGGTGTGCGGTTCAGCGTGCTGTCGGTGTCGCACGCGTTCCACTCGGCTCTCATGGAACCGATGCTGGACGCATTCGCAGGCGTGCTGGACGGGTTGACCTTCCACCCGGCACAGATCCCGGTCGTGTCGAACCTGACGGGTGCGACTGCCGAAGCCGGACTGATGCAGGAGCCGGAGTACTGGCTGCGGCAGGTGCGACAGGCGGTGCGATTCGCGGACGGTGTCACGGCGCTCGAAGCGATGGGTGTGACGCGGTACGTGGAGCTGGGGCCGGACGGTGTGCTGTCCGGCCTGGCCCAGGACACCGTCGTCGGCGCCGAGTTCATTCCTGTCCTGCGCAAGGACCGCGAGGAGACCGACACCGCGCTCACTGCCATCAGCCGCCTCTGGGCGGTGGGTGTCGGCGTGGACTGGACGGCTGTGTTCGCCGGTTGGGGCGGCCGGGTGGTCGATCTGCCGAGGTATGCGTTCCAGCGTGAGCGGTACTGGTCGCAGCCGGGTGTGACCGGCGGTGACGCGGGTGCGCTGGGCATCGAGGATGCCGGGCATGCGCTGCTGGGTTCTGTGGTGGCGTTGGCCGAGGGCGACGGAGTGGTACTGACCGGTCTGCTGTCGGTGGGTGCGCAGCCGTGGCTGGCCGATCACGTGGTGTCGGGGCATGTGGTGGTGCCGGGCACCGCCCTGGTGGAGATGGTGCTGCGGGCCGGCCAGGAGGTGGACTGCGGTCTGCTGCGGGAGTTGGTGCTGCGGGCGCCGCTGGTGTTGCCGGAGACCGGTGGCGTGCAGGTGCAGGTGCGGGTCGAGGACCCGGATGCTTCGGGCGACCGGCCGGTGCATGTCCATGCCCGCGCCGAAGGTACGGACGAGTGGACGCTGCATGCTGCGGGTTCGCTGGCGGAGCAGGCCGGTGCGGAGGCTGACTTCGATCTGAGTGTGTGGCCGCCGCAGGGCGCGGACACGGTGGATGTCGACGGTTTCTATGAGGCGTTGGCCGGGGTGGGCTTCGGTTACGGTCCGGCGTTCCAGGGTGTGCAGGCGGCCTGGCGCGATGGGTCCGGTGTGTATGCCGAGGTGTCGGTCGCGGAGTCGGTGGACGGGTTCGGGATCCATCCCGCGCTGTTCGACGTCGCACTGCACCCCTCCGGCCTGATCCTGGGCGACGACACCGAAGCCTCTGGGCCTCGGTTGCCGTTCGCGTGGTCGGGTGTGGAGCTGTTCGCGGTCGGGGCGACCACGTTGCGGGTGGCGATCCGTCCGGAGGGCGAGGGCATCACCGTCCGGGCGGCCGACGGGACCGGTATGCCCGTCGCCGTCGTCCGCTCTCTGGTGTCGCGGGCGGTGTCGGCGGAACAGCTGTCTGCGGCCGGGCACGCGGATGACGACGCACTGTTCGCGGTGGAGTGGGTGACGGTGCCTCCGGGCACTGGCAGCACCGGCGAGGCGGAGGTTCCGGCGTGGACGGTGCTGCCGGCTGGTGACGGTCCGGTGGAGCAGGTGCTGGGTGAGGTCCTGCGTGGTGTGCAGGACTGGCTGGCGGACGAGGGCACGTTCGGCTCCCGTCTGGTGGTGCTGACCTGCGGCGCGGTCCCGGCCGATGCCGGTGAAGCCGTCGACCCGGTGGGTGCGGCGGTGTGGGGCTTGGTGCGCTCGGCGCAGTCGGAGCACCCGGACCGGATCGTCCTGGTCGACACCGAGGAGCAACTGGACCTGACACTGTTGACCGGTGTCGACGAGCCCCAGATCGCCGTCCGTAACGGTGCACTGCTGGTACCTCGCCTGACCCGGGCCGTGAGCGGCGGGCTGGTACTGCCGGACCACACCTGGCACCTGCTGCCCGGTACGGACGGAACGCTGGAGTCCCTCCACATCGAGACATCCGGCACGCCGCCTCTGGAATCCGGCCAGGTGCGGGTCGAGGTCCGCGCGGCGGGCGTGAACTTCCGGGACGTGCTCCTGGGGCTGGGAATGTACCCGGAACCGGGAACCATGGGTTCAGAGGCGGCCGGCGTCGTGCTGGAGACCGGCCCCGGTGTCGAAGATCTCGTTGTCGGGGACCGGGTGCTCGGCTTCTTCGACGGTGGTTTCGCTGCCGAGGCGGTGACCGGCCGGGAGCTGCTCGTGAAGGTTCCGGTGGGCTGGTCGTGGGCGCAGGCGGCAGCAATACCGCTGGTGTTCGCGACGGCCTGGTACGGGCTGCAGGACCTGGCCGGGGTCAGGTCCGGTGAGTCGGTACTGATCCACGCGGCCGCCGGCGGCGTCGGCATGGCCGCGGTGCAGTTGGCCCGGCACTGGGGCTTGGAGGTGTACGCCACCGCCAGCCCGGGCAAGTGGCCCACCCTCATCGCCAACGGAGTCGACCCGTCACGGATCGCGTCCTCCCGCGACCTCGACTTCGAGGAACACATCCGCACCGCAACCGGCGACCAGGGCATCGACGTCGTCCTCAACTCCCTGGCAGGCGAGTTCGTAGACGCCTCACTGAGGCTGCTGACGCCGGGCGGCCGATTCGTCGAGATGGGCAAGGCTGACGTACGCCACAACCTTGACGTTCCGTACTTCGCGTTCGACCTCACCGACGCAGGCACGGAACGCATGGGCCGGATCCTCGCCGAGGTTGTCGCCCTGTTTGAGCAAGGTGTGCTGGAACCCTTGCCGCTGACGGTGTGGGACGTACGCGAAGCGGTCACTGCCTGGCGTCACATGGCGCAGGCCAAGCACATCGGGAAGAACGTCCTGTCCTTCCCTGCCCGCTCGAATCCGGACGGCACCGTACTGATCACCGGCGGCACCGGCACCCTCGGCGGACTCCTCGCCCGCCATCTGGTCACCGAACACGGCATCCGTCACCTGCTTCTGCTCTCCCGCCAGGGCTCTGACGCGCCTGGCGCGTCCGATCTCGTCGCTGCTCTCGCCGAGCTGGGTGCGCAGGCGCGGATCGTGGCCTGCGACGCCGCCGACCGGGAGGCTCTCGCAACCGTCCTCGCAGACATCCCCACCGCGGCCCCGCTCACCGGCGTCGTCCACGCCGCCGGTGTCCTCGACGACGGTGTGTTCACCGCCCTCACCCAGGAGCGCCTCGAAACCGTCCTGCACGCCAAAGCCACCGCCGCCGCGAACCTCGACGAACTCACCCGCGACAACGACCTCGCCATGTTCGTCCTCTACTCCTCCGCCTCGGCGACCTTCGGCACTCCAGGCCAGGCCAACTACTCCGCCGCCAACGCCTACCTCGACGCCCTCGCCACCCGCCGCCGCACGGAAGGCCTGCCCGGCCTCTCCCTCGCCTGGGACATGTGGCAGCAGGCCAGCGCGATGACCGGTCATCTGCAGGACCAGCTCGCACGCGGGCTGGCCACCGAGCAAGGCCTCGCACTCTTCGACGCAGCCCTGACACGCTCGACTGCACACCTGGTACCGGTCAATCTCGACCTGGCCGGGTTGCGGGCGGCCGGTGAGGTGCCTGCCTTGCTGCGTGGTCTGGTCGCCGGCCGGGTGCGGCGGGTGGTCGCGCAGGAGTCGGTCGCGGGGCTGGCGCTCATGCAGCGGCTGCGTTCCGTTCCCGAGGCCCAACGGCAAGAGACACTGATGGAGTTGGTGCGTGGCAGCGCCGCGACGGTACTGGGGCACGCTTCGGCCGACGCAATCGGTGAGCGTCAGGCCTTCAAGGACCTGGGCTTCGACTCGCTCACCGCGGTGGAACTGCGCAACCGGCTGACCGCGGCCACCGGTCTGCGGCTGCCCGCGACGCTGGCGTTCGACTACCCCAACCCGGCCGTGCTGAGCGATTACCTGGCCCAGCAGTTCTTCGGCGAGTTGGAGCCGGCGCGGCAGGTTACGGCGGACCGGAACGACGAGCCGCTGGCGATCGTGGGTATGGCGTGCCGGTTCCCGGGGGAAGTGACTTCCCCCGACCAGCTGTGGAGCCTGGTCGCCGATGGGAAGGACGGCATCTCGCCGTTCCCCCTCGACCGCGGCTGGCCGGCGCTTGCTGACATGGTGCGACTGGGCGGGTTCGTCCAGGGCGCGGACGGCTTCGACGCCGGGCTGTTCGAGATCAGCCCTCGTGAGGCCCTTGCCATGGATCCGCAGCAGCGTCTGCTGCTGGAGGCGGCTTGGGAGACGTTCGAGTCGGCGGGCATGGATCCGCGTGGGTTCCGCGGCCGGAGCGTTGGCGTTTTCGCCGGTGCGGCTTCGTCCGGATACGGGGCGGCGGGGATACCGGGTGCCGAAGGGCACATGCTGACCGGAACGGCGAGCAGTGTGATCTCGGGGCGGGTTTCCTACACGTTCGGGCTGGAGGGCCCGGCGGTGACGGTGGACACGGCGTGTTCGTCGTCGTTGGTGGCGCTGCATCTGGCGGCGCAGGCGCTGCACTCCGGTGAGTGCGACATGGCGTTGGCCGGTGGTGTGACGGTGATGGCCACGCCGGGCGCGTTCATCGAGTTCGACCGGCAGGACGGTCTGGCGGGCGACGGGCGGTGCAAGGCGTTCTCCGCGGCGGCCGACGGGACGGGGTGGTCCGAGGGCGTCGGCCTGGTGATGCTGGAGAGGCTCTCCGACGCCGAGCGCAACGGACATCAGGTGCTCGCGGTGGTACGCGGCAGTGCCATCAACCAGGACGGTGCGTCGAACGGTCTGACGGCGCCGAACGGTCCCTCGCAGCAGCGGGTGATCCGCCAGGCCCTCGCCAATGCCCGGTTGACCGGTGCGGACGTCGATGCCGTGGAGGCGCACGGGACCGGGACGCGGCTCGGTGACCCGATCGAGGCGCAGGCGTTGCTGGCGACGTATGGCCGGGAGCGGGGCGACTCCGACGAGCCGTTGTGGCTGGGTTCGGTGAAGTCGAACATCGGGCATACCCAGTCCGCGGCGGGTGTCGCGGGTGTGATCAAGATGGTGATGGCGTTGCGGCACGGTGTGCTGCCGGCGACGTTGCATGTGGATGAGCCGTCGCCTGAGGTCGACTGGTCGGCGGGTGCGGTGGAGCTGCTGACGGAGGCCCGGGCGTGGCCTGAGGCGGACCGGCCGCGGCGAGCGGCGGTGTCCTCGTTCGGAATGTCCGGCACGAACGCGCATGTGATTCTGGAGCAGGCGCCGGCCGGAACTCCCGCCCAGGCTCCGACAGCTCCCGCTTCGGGTGTGTCGGCGTGGGTGCTGTCGGCGAAGTCCGAGGCCGGGTTGCGGGCGCAGGTGGAGCGGCTCGGGTCCTATGTCGCGGGCGATGCTGGGCTGGATTCGGTGGACGTGGGCTGGTCCCTGGCGACGACGCGGGCGGCGCTGGAGCATCGCGCGGTGGTGGTGGGGGAGGACCGGGAGGAGCTGCTGGCCGCCCTGCCCACGGCCGCTTCGGCCACCGTTGTCTCTGGTGGTGTGGTGTTCGTGTTCCCGGGTCAGGGCTCGCAGTGGGTGGGCATGGCACGGGAGCTGTGGGACACCTCGCCGGTGTTCCGTGAGCGGCTGACCGAGTGCGAGGCCGCACTGGCTCCGTTCGTGGACTGGTCGCTGACCGATGTCGTTCTGCAGGACGGTGATCTGGACCGGGTGGATGTGATCCAGCCGGTGCTGTGGGCGGTGATGGTGGCCTTGGCGGAGGTGTGGCGGTCTGCGGGTGTGGTGCCGTCCGCGGTGGTGGGCCATTCGCAGGGTGAGATCGCCGCTGCGTGCGTGGCGGGCTGGTTGTCGCTGTCTGACGCGGCACGCGTGGTGGCGTTGCGGTCGAAGGCGCTGGTCGCTGTGGCCGGTGGCGGGGGCATGGTGTCCGTCGCGGCCGGGCGGGATGCGGTCGAGGAGTTGACGTCGGCCAGGGTGTCGGTGGCTGCGGTGAACGGCCCGTCCTCCACCGTGGTCTCCGGCGATGACGAAGCCCTGGACGCGTTCATGGCCGAGTGCGAACAGCAGGGCATCCGCACACGTCGGATTCCGGTGGACTATGCGTCGCACTCGTCACGGATGGACCAGCTCCAGGAGCGGATCCTTGCGGATCTGGCAGGGCTGGCCCCTTCTGTCGGCATGGTTCCGATGCTCTCGACGCTGACCGGTGACACGGTCAGCGGTGATCTCGATGCCCAGTACTGGTTCGACAACCTGCGTTCCACTGTGGAGTTCGAGACCGCGGTCCGTTCCCTCCTCGATCAGGGCATGCGCACGTTCATCGAGGTCAGCGCGCACCCCGTACTCACGGTAGGTGTCGAAGAGACGGTTGACGCGGCCGGTGTTGAGGCCGTGGTGCTGGGCACGTTGAGGCGTGGTGAGGGCGGGATGCGGCGCGTCCTGGCCTCCTTCGGCGAGGCATGGACAGCCGGTGTCGACGTGGACTGGTCTGCGGTGCTCACCGGCCGCCAAGTCCCGCTCCCGACTTATGCGTTCCAGCATCAGCGGTACTGGCCGCAGTCACTGCCAGGTGGGACCGGTCAGTTCGCATCCGGGCATGCGTTGTTGGAGACAGCCGTCTCGTTGGCCGAGGGGGCTGGAACTCTTCTGACGGGCTTCCTGTCGGTGGACGCCCAGCCATGGCTGGCCGACCATCTCGTGCTGGGCCGCATCGTGGTCCCAGGTGCCGCGTTGGTGGAGATGGTTCTGCGGGCCGGTCAGGAGGTGGACTGCGGTCTCGTCCGCGAACTCGTTCTGCACGCGCCGCTGGTGTTGCCGGAGACCGGTGGCGTCCAGGTGCAGGTGCAGGTGCGGGTCGAGGACCCGGATGCTTCGGGCGACCGGCCGGTGCACGTCCATGCCCGCGCCGAGGGTATGGACGAGTGGACGCTGCATGCCGCGGGTTCGCTGGCCGAGCAGGCCGGTTCGGAGACTGACTTCGATCTGAGTGTGTGGCCTCCGCAGGGCGCTGACACGGTGGATGTCGACGGCTTCTACGGGGCGTTGGCCGGGGTGGGCTTCGGTTACGGTCCGGCGTTCCAGGGCGTTCAGGCGGCCTGGCGAGACGCATCTGGTGTCTACGCCGAGGTCGCGATCGCGGAGCCGGCAGCCGGGTTCGGTATCCACCCGGCACTCTTCGACGCTGCGCTTCACCCCTCCGGCCTCATCATCAGTGACACCGAAGCCCCCGGGCCTCGGCTGCCGTTCGCGTGGTCGGGTGTGGAGCTGTTCGCGGTCGGAGCGACCACCCTGCGGGTGGCGATCCGCCCCGAGGGCGAGGGCATCACGGTCCGGGCGGCTGACGGCACCGGTGCGCCCGTCGCGATCGTCCGTTCCCTGGTGTCGCGGGCGGTGTCGGCGGAGCAGTTGTCGTCGGCCGGGAATATCGGTGATGCCTTGTTCGCGGTGGAGTGGGTGCCGGTCTCGGCATCGCCTGGGGTCACCGCAACCGTCACGGAGGATGCTTCGACGTGGACGGTGTTGCCGGCTGGTGACGGTCCGGTGGAGCAGCTGCTGGGTGCGGTCCTGCGTGGTGTGCAGGAGTGGCTGGCGGACGAGGGCACGTTCGGCTCACGTCTGGCGGTGGTGACCCGGGGCGCGGTGCCGACGGGGCCTGGTGCGGTGGATGTGGTGGGTGCGGCGGTGTGGGGTCTGGTGCGTTCGGCGCAGTCGGAGCACCCGGACCGGATCGTCCTGGTCGACACCGACCCGGCCACCGAGGAGCAACTGGACCTGACACTGTTGACCGGTGTCGACGAGCCCCAGATCGCCATCCGGAACGGTGCACTGCTGGTACCTCGCCTGACCCGGGCCGGGAGCGGCGGGCTGGTGCTTCCGGACGAAACCTGGCACCTGCTGCCGGGAACGGACGGCACGCTGGAGTCTCTCCACATCGAGGCGGCCGGCACACCGCCCCTGGAATCCGGCCAGGTGCGGATCGAAGTCCGCGCTGCAGGTGTGAACTTCCGGGACGTGCTCCTGGGGCTGGGAATGTACCCGGAACCGGGAACCATGGGCTCGGAAGCAGCCGGTGTGGTCGTGGAGACCGGCCCCGGTGTCGACGACCTCGCTGTCGGGGACCGGGTGTTCGGGTTCTTCGACGGCGGGTTCGCCGCCGAGGCCGTCACCGGCCGGGAACTGCTCGTGAAGGTTCCGGCGGGCTGGTCGTGGGCGCAGGCGGCAGCAATACCATTGGTGTTCGCGACGGCCTGGTACGGACTGCGGGATCTGGCCGGGGTCAGGCCTGGTGAGTCGGTACTGATCCACGCGGCGGCCGGTGGTGTCGGCATGGCCGCGGTGCAACTGGCCCAGCACTGGGGCTTGGAGGTGTTTGCCACCGCCAGTCCCGGCAAGTGGCCCACGCTCATCGCCAACGGAGTCGACCCGTCACGGATCGCGTCCTCCCGCGACCTCGCCTTCGAGGAACACATCCGCACCGCAACCGGCGACCAAGGCATCGACGTCGTCCTCAACTCCCTGGCAGGCGAGTTCGTAGACGCCTCACTGAGGCTGCTGGCATCCGGCGGCCGGTTCGTTGAGATGGGCAAGACCGATGTACGCGCCGGTCTCGACGTTCCGTACTTCGCGTTCGACCTGGCGGAGGCAGGTCCGGAGCGCATGGGCCAGATTCTTGCCGAGGTCGTCGCCCTGTTCGAGCAGGGTGTGCTTGAACCACTGCCTCTGACGGTGTGGGACGTACGCGAAGCGGTCACGGCCTGGCGCCACATGGCGCAGGCCAAACACATCGGCAAGAACGTCCTCGCCTTCCCTGCCCGCTCGAATCCGGACGGCACCGTACTGATCACCGGCGGCACCGGCACCCTCGGCGGACTCCTCGCCCGCCACCTCGTCACCCAACACGGCATCCGCCACCTCCTCCTGCTCTCCCGGCAAGGTCCGGACGCGCCCGGAGCAGCGGATCTCGTGGACACGCTGCAGGAAGCCGGGGCTGTGGTGGAGGTCGTGGCCTGCGACGCCGCCGACCGCGACGCCCTCGCAACCGTCCTCGCCGACATCCCTGCCGAGGTTCCACTCACCGGCGTCGTTCACGCCGCCGGTGTCCTCGACGACGGCGTCTTCACCGCCCTCACCCAGGAGCGCCTGGAAACGGTCCTGCGGGCGAAGGCGACCGCTGCCGCGAACTTGGACGAGCTGACCCGCAACACCGACCTCGCGATGTTCGTGCTCTACTCCTCCGCTTCGGCGACCTTCGGTACTCCGGGTCAGGCCAACTACTCGGCTGCCAACGCCTACCTCGACGCCCTTGCTGTCCGTCGTCGTGCGGAGGGCCTGCCCGGCCTTTCCCTCGCGTGGGACATGTGGCAGCAGGCCAGTGCGATGACCGGTCATTTGCAGGACCGGCTTGTACGGGGGCTGCCGACGGAGCAGGCGCTGTCGTTGTTCGACATCGCGCTGGGCCGTGCGGAGGCGCAGTTGGTTCCGGTCAATCTGGATCTGACAGCGGTGCGGGCGGCCGGAGAGGTTCCGGCGTTGCTGCGTGGCCTGGTGTCGGGCCGGGTGCGGCGCGGGGTTGCGCAGGCGTCCGGTACCGGTCTGGCGCTCATACAGCGGCTGCGGTCGGTTCCCGAGGCCCAACGACCGTCGATGCTCGTGGAGTTGGTGCGCGCCAGCGCCGCTACCGTGCTGGGGCACGGTTCGGCCGACGCGGTCGGTGAGCGTCAGGCGTTCAAGGACCTGGGCTTCGACTCGCTCACCGCGGTGGAACTGCGTAACCGGCTGACTGCGGCCACCGGTCTGCGGCTGCCCGCGACGCTGGTGTTCGACTACCCCAACCCGGCCGTGCTGAGCGATTACCTGGCCCAGCAGCTCGTCGGCGCTCAGGAGCCGGTGCCGACGTCGCCGGTGCGGGTTGCGCCACTCGATGAACCGCTGGCGATTGTGGGTATGGCGTGCCGGTTCCCGGGCGAGGTCACGTCCCCCGATCAGCTGTGGGACCTGGTCACCGGCGAAGTGGACGGCATGTCGGCGTTCCCGGCGAATCGAGGCTGGCCGGCCGAGGTGCCCGGGGGTGCTGCCGGCTTGGGTGGATTTGTTCATGATGTGGACCGGTTCGACCCCGCCTTGTTCAACATCTCGCCGCGCGAGGCTGTCGCCATGGACCCGCAGCAGCGGTTGCTGCTGGAGGCCGCGTGGGAGACGTTCGAGTCGGCGGGAATGGACCCGCGTTCTCTGCGGGGCCGCAGCGTGGGTGTGTTCGCAGGGGCTTCGTCGTCCGGATACAGCGTCCCTGGTGCGCTGGGCGCCGACGGGCATCTGCTGACCGGGAACGCGCCGAGTGTGATTTCCGGTCGCGTCGCCTACGTGTTCGGGCTGGAAGGTCCGGCCGTCACTGTGGACACGGCATGCTCGTCCTCCCTGGTGGCGTTGCACTGGGCGGGGCAGTCGCTCCGCGCCGGCGAGTGCGAACTCGCTCTCGTCGGCGGTGTGACGGTGATGGTGACGCCGGGCATGTTCGCGGAGTTCGACCGGCAGGACGGGCTGGCCGCGGACGGCCGCTGCAAGTCGTTCGCGGCTGCCGCGGACGGGACGGGCTGGGGCGAGGGCGTCGGCGTGCTGCTGGTGGAGCGGCTGTCGGACGCGCAACGCAACGGCCACAAGATTCTCGCGGTGGTGCGGGGCAGCGCGGTGAACCAGGATGGCGCGTCCAACGGTCTGACGGCGCCGAACGGTCCGTCCCAGCAGCGGGTGATCCGCCAGGCACTGGCCAACGCCCGGCTCACCGGCGCCGACATCGACGCAGTGGAGGCGCATGGAACGGGCACGCGGCTGGGTGACCCGATCGAGGCTCAGGCACTGCTGGCCACGTACGGACAGGAGCGCGGAGAGAGCGGCGAGCCGTTGTGGCTGGGGTCGGTGAAGTCGAACATCGGCCATACGCAAGTGGCCGCGGGTGCGGCGGGTGTGATCAAGATGGTGATGGCTCTGCAGCACGGCGCGCTCCCCGCGACGCTGCATGTGGACGAGCCGTCGCCCCAGGTGGACTGGTCGACGGGCGCGGTGGAACTGCTCACCGAGGCGCGTCCGTGGCCCGAGGTGGGCCGTCCGCGCCGCGCCGCAGTGTCTTCGTTCGGCATCAGCGGCACCAACGCGCATGTGATCCTCGAGCAGGCTCCGGGGTCCGAACCGGCCGCGCTCGATGTGACGCCGAAGGCGCCGGGGCTGGTGCCGTGGGTCGTGTCGGCGAAGTCCGAGCCCGCACTGCGGGCGCAGGTGGAGCGGTTGCGGTCGTTCGTAACCGAGCGGTCCGAGCTGGATCCGGTGGACGTCGGCTGGTCGCTGGCGACGACGCGGGCCGCGCTGGAGCATCGCATGGTGTTGTCATCCGGCGGGGATGTCCTTGCCGCGGGTGCCGCCGCCGAGGGCCGGACCGCGTTCCTGTTCACCGGGCAAGGCTCGCAACGCGCGGGTATGGGCCTGGGGCTGTATGAGGCGTTCCCCGTATTCGCCGAGGCGTTCGACGCGGTGTGCGCCCGCCTCGACGTACGGCTGGAACGCCCGCTGCGCGACGTCCTCACCGACGGCACCGACCTCGACCACACCATGTGGGCACAGGCCGGTTTGTTCGCCCTCGAAGTCGCCCTGTTCCGGCTCGTCGAGTCGTGGGGCGTCACCCCGGACGTACTCCTGGGCCACTCCCTGGGCGAGGTCACCGCCGCGCACGTGGCAGGCATCCTCGATCTGGACGACGCGTGCAAGCTGGTCGCCGAGCGCGGCCGACTCATGCAGGCACTGCCCGCCGGCGGCGGCATGCTCGCCGTCCAGGCCACCGAAGCCGACATCGCGGACTCCGGTCTGGACATCGCGGCTGTCAACGGCTCGAACTCCGTCGTGCTCTCCGGCGACGTCGACGCCATCGAGCGGTATGCGGCCGAGTGCGCGGAGCGCAGCCTGCGGTTCAACGTGCTGTCGGTGTCACACGCGTTCCATTCGGCCTTGATGGAGCCGATGCTCGAGGAGCTCGCCAGGGTTCTGGACGGTCTTACGTTCCGCCCGGCGCAGATCCCGATCGTGTCGAACCTGACGGGTGCGGTGGCCGAACCGGGCCTGATGCAGGAGCCCCGATACTGGCTCGCTCAGGTCCGTCAGACCGTCCGTTTCGCCGAGGGCCTCGCGGCCACCGCAGAACTTGGTGTGAGTCGCTACGTGGAGATCGGTCCGGACGGAGTCCTGTCCGCCATGGCTCAAGAGGCCAGGGAGGAAGCGGAGTTCGTGCCGGTGCTGCGCAAGAACCGAGACGAGGTCGACACCGCGCTCATGGCGGCCGCCCGCCTGTGGACGTCCGGCGCCGGCATCGACTGGACGGCGATGTTCTCCGGTTGGGGCGGCAGGGTCGTAGACCTACCGACGTATGCGTTCCAGCGTGAGCGGTTCTGGCCGGAGCTTTCCGTGATGGCCGCCGGTGGCAGCCCGGATTCGGCGTTCTGGGATGCGGTGGAGCGGGGGGACCTGGAGGAGCTCGCGGGTCTGGAGTCGGCGTTGCCGGCTTTGTCCGCGTGGCGGCAGCGTCACCAGGAGCGCTCGACCCTGGATTCGTGGCGTTACCGGGTCATGTGGAAGCCGCTGGACGGGTTGTCGTCGTCGGCGGTGCTGACCGGGGTGTGGGCGGTCGTCGGCTCGGAGGACCCGGAGGTGTCCGCCGCGTTGGAGGCTGCGGGCGCGACCGTGGTCGGTGTCCCGGTCGAGGAAGTGTCGGGGCTGCCTGGCCTGGCGGGTGTGGTGTTGTCCGCGTCGGGTTGGGCAGAGACGTTGACCGTGGTTCAAGAGTTGGGTGAGGTCACGGCGCCGCTGTGGGTGGTGACGCGTGGCGCGGTTGCGGTGGGCGGTTCGGACCGGATCGGCGATCCGGACCTGGCGGCGGTGTGGGGTCTGGGCCGCGTGGCGGCTCTGGAGTTCCCGCAACGCTGGGGCGGTCTGATCGACCTGCCCGAGGCCGTGGACTCGGTGATCGCCGAGCGGCTTGTCCAGGTCCTGGCTGCCGGTGGTGGTGAGGATCAGGTCGTGGTTCGCGAGTCCGGGGTGTTCGCCCGTCGGCTGGCTCGTGCGGTATCTGCCGCGGTGCCGGGTACCCCGTGGAACCCGGACCCGTCCGGCACTGTGCTGGTTACGGGCGGTACGGGCGCCCTGGGCGTGGAGGTGGCCCGCTGGCTGGCCGGCCGGGGTGTACCGCACCTGGTGCTGACCAGCCGCGGCGGTGTCGCCCCGGACGGTCTGGTGGAGGAGTTGTCCGGGCTGGGCGCACGGGTCACGGTCGCCGCCTGTGACGTGGCTGACCGGGACGCTCTGGCCGCGGTGATCGACGGTGTGCCCGTCGATCTGCCGCTGACCGGCATCGTGCACGCGGCCGGTCTCGACCTCCCGCAACGGATCGAGGAGGCAACTCCCGAGGCGTTCGCTTCCGTTCTGCGGGCGAAGGTCGACGGAACCAAGTATCTGGACGAGTTGACCTCGGATCTGTCGCTGGATCTGTTCGTGGTGTTCTCCTCGATCGCCGCGACGTGGGGCAGCGGCGGCCAGAGTGCGTACGCGGCCGGCAATGCCTTCCTGGACGCCTGGACACAGCACCGGCACGACCGTGGACTCGCGGGGACGTCGGTGGCGTGGGGCCCGTGGGCCGGGGCCGGAATGGCCGCGGATCCGGAAGCCGCTCAGAGTCTGCGTCGGCGTGGCCTGGCACCGATGGACCCGGCCCTGGCGATCCGGGCCCTGGCCGAGGCGGTCGACCACGGGGACAGCCGCCTCACGGTCGCCGACGTCGACTGGACACGCTTCGCCGAAGCCTTCACACTCCTGCGGCCCAGCCCACTGCTCCACGACTTCACCGGAACAGCCGAAACCCTGAACGACGGAGCGACTCCGGCCGTCGCGCCGGAGGCGAATGCCGGTGCCGAGCTGCGGCAGCGGTTGGCGGACGCTCCGGCCGGACAGCGTCAACGGATCCTGCTGGACATGGTCCGGGCCACGGCCGCGACCATCCTGCAACACCGCGATCCGCACGCGATCGGAGCCGGCGAGGCATTCAAGGACCTCGGGTTCGACTCCCTCATGGCCGTCGAGTTCCGCGATCACCTCAACCGGCAGACGGGCTTGAGCTTCCCGGTGAGTCTCGTCTTCAACTTCCGTTCGCTGCAGGCGGTGGCCGACCTGCTCCTCGCCGAGCTCATGCCGGAACCGACCGCACCGGACGCCTCCGGCACCCATGACGCCGAGATCCGTGGCGTCCTCGCCGCGATCCCGATCGAGCGGCTGCGGGAGGCCGGGCTCGTGGACACGTTGCTGAAACTGGCGGAACCTACCGGCGCTGTCGAGCCCTCCTCGACCGAGAGGCTCGACTCGCTGGACGACCTGGACGCCGAAGCCCTTATCGAAATCGCGCTCGACGCCGCACGGCACGAGGCCAGTTCTGGAGAAGCCAATGACCGCTGACTCGGCCGCCCGAATCGTCGAAGCGCTGCGGACCTCTCTCAAAGAGGTCGAGCGGCTCCGCACCCAGAACCGGGAGATCCTGGCGGCGAACAGTGAGCCGGTCGCCATCGTCGCGATGAGCTGCCGCCTCCCCGGAGACGTCGCCGATCCCGATGGTTTCTGGCGCCTGGTGAGTACAGGCAGAGACGCCATCACGGACTTCCCCGCCAACCGCGGCTGGGAACAATCCGAGCGGGAGCAAGGACACGAGACCTACGCCCCCAGAGGCGGCTTCGTCCACGACGCCGACCTGTTCGACGCCGACTTGTTCGGCATCAGCCCGCGTGAAGCGCTCGCCATGGACCCGCAGCAGCGCTTGCTGCTGGAGGCTGCGTGGGAGACGTTCGAAATGGCGGGCGTCGACCCGCGCTCGCTCGCCGGCACGCCCACGGGAGTGTTCATCGGGGCTTCGCCCTCCGGCTACGGCCTGATCGACCAGGGCTCCGAGGACGCCGAGTCGTTCGCCCTGACCGGTGGCGCCAGCAGTGTCCTGTCGGGCCGCGTGTCCTACGTCTTCGGCCTTGAAGGCCCCGCGGTGACCGTGGACACGGCGTGTTCCTCGTCGCTGGTTGCCCTGCACCTGGCCGCGCAGGCACTCCGCCAGGGCGAGTGCCGCATGGCGCTGGTCGGCGGAGTGGCGGTGATGGCGACGCCCGGCTCGTTCGGCGCCTTCGCCAAGCAGGGCGGTCTCGCCTCGGACGGCCGCTGCAAGTCGTTCGCGACGGCTGCGGACGGCACCGGGTGGTCCGAGGGCGTCGGTGTGCTGCTGGTGGAGCGGCTGTCGGACGCGCAACGCAACGGCCACAAGATTCTCGCGGTGGTGCGGGGCAGCGCGGTGAACCAGGACGGTGCGTCCAACGGCCTGTCGGCGCCGAACGGTCCGTCGCAGCAGCGGGTGATCCGCCAGGCGCTGGCGAACGCCCGGCTGACGGGCGCCGACGTGGACGTGGTCGAGGCCCACGGGACGGGGACCCGCCTCGGCGACCCGATCGAGGCAGAGGCGCTCCAGCTCACCTACGGCCGGAGCCGGGGCGAGGGCGCCGAGCCGTTGTGGCTGGGGTCGGTGAAGTCGAACATCGGTCACACGCAGTCCGCGGCAGGTGTCGCGGGTGTGATCAAGATGGTCATGGCGATGCGGCACGGAGTGCTGCCCGCGACGTTGCATGTGGACGAGCCGTCGCAGCATGTGGACTGGTCGTTGGGTGCGGTGGAACTGCTCACCGAGCCGCGTCCGTGGCCTGAGGTGGACCGTCCGCGGCGTGCGGGTGTCTCGGCCTTCGGAATCAGCGGGACGAACGCGCACGTGATTCTGGAGCAGGCTCCGGAGTCCGTCGAGCGGGAGCCGGTCGTAGAGCCGTCGGTGGTACGTCCCGGGCTGGTGCCGTGGGTGGTGTCGGCGAAGTCGGCGGACGCGTTGCGTGCGCAGGTGGCGCGGTTGCGGGAGTTCGTGGCGGAGCGGCCGGAGCTGGACCCGGTGGATGTGGGCTGGTCGCTGGCGACGACGCGGGCGGCGCTGGAGCATCGTGCGGTGCTGGCCGGGGGCGGATCGCTTGCCGCGGGTGTCTCGGGCGAGGGGCGGACCGCGTTCCTGCTCACCGGCCAGGGTTCGCAGCGTGCGGGGATGGGGCTGGGGCTGTACGAGCAGTTCCCGGTGTTCGCCGAGGCCTTCGACGCGGTCTGCGCACGGCTCGACGTCCGGCTGGATCGCCCGCTGCGTGAGGTTCTGACCGATGGCGTCGACCTGGACCACACTGTGTGGGCGCAGGCCGGATTGTTCGCCCTTGAGGTCGCGCTGTTCCGGCTGGTGGAGTCGTGGGGTGTGACCCCGGACGTGCTGCTGGGGCACTCGCTGGGCGAGATCACCGCCGCGCACGTGGCCGGCATCCTCGATCTGGACGACGCGTGCGTGCTGGTGGCTGAGCGGGGACGGCTGATGCAGGCGCTGCCCGCCGGTGGAGGCATGCTCGCCGTCCAGGCCACCGAAGCCGAGGTTGCGGACTCCGGCCTGGACATCGCCGCCATCAACGGCCCGAACTCCGTGGTGCTGTCCGGCACCTCCGAAGCCATTGAGCGGTACGCGGCCCGATGCGCCGAGCGGGGCCTGAGGTTCAACGTGCTGTCGGTGTCGCACGCGTTCCACTCCGCGTTGATGGAACCGATGCTGGACGAGTTCTCGACCGTCCTGTCCGGTCTGACGTTCCATCCGGCCGAGGTCCCGGTTGTGTCGAACGTGACCGGTGCGGTGGCTGAGCCGGGGGTCATGCAGCGGCCGGAGTACTGGCTGAACCAGGTGCGTCAGCCGGTGCGGTTCGCGGACGGTGTCGTGGCGCTCGAAGCGATGGGCGTGGCGCGGTACGTGGAACTGGGCCCGGACGGCGTCCTGTCCGGCATGGCCCAGGAGACGGTCGGCGACGCGGTGTTCGCGCCGCTGCTGCGCAAGGACCGCGACGAGACGGACACCGCCTTGGGCGCGGTCAGTCGTCTGTGGACGTCCGGAGTCGACGTCGACTGGACGAAGCTGTTCGCCGACTGGGGCGGCAGGGTCGTGGACCTGCCGACGTACGTGTTCCAGCGGCAGCGGTTCTGGCCGGCGCCGGTCGTTCAGGCGGCGGGCGGTGATCTGGGCGACGCGGCGTTCTGGGATGCGGTGGAGCGGGAGGACCTGGAGGAGCTCGCGGGTCTGGAGTCGGCGCTGCCGGCCCTGTCCGCCTGGCGTCGGCGTCACCAGGAACGCTCGACCCTGGACTCGTGGCGTTACCGGGTCACGTGGAAGCCGCTGGACGGTCTGTCGTCGTCGGCGGTGCTGACCGGGGTGTGGGCGGTCGTCGGCACGGAGGATCCGGAGGTGTCTGCCGCGTTGGAGGCTGCGGGCGCGACCGTGGTCGGTGTCCCCGCCGAGGAAGTGTCAGGGCTGCCTGATGTGGCCGGTGTGGTGCTGTCCGCGTCCGGTTGGGCGGAGACGCTGGCCGTGGTGCAGGAGTTGGGTGGGGTGGCGGCCCCGTTGTGGGTGCTGACGCGTGGCGCGGTGTCGGTGGGCGGTTCCGACCGGCTCGGCGATCCGGACCTGGCGGCGGTGTGGGGTCTGGGCCGGGTCGCGGCACTGGAATTCCCGCAACGCTGGGGTGGTCTCATCGATCTGCCCGAGGTCCTGGACGCCCGGGCCGGTGCCCGGCTCGCCGGTGTCCTGGCCGGTGGTGATGAGGATCAAGCCGCCGTGCGTGGGTCCGGGGTGTATGGCCGCCGTCTGGCACGTGCGGTGCCGGCGGCTGTGGTCGGCGAGGGATGGCAGCCCTCGGGGACCGTCCTGGTCACCGGTGGCACCGGCGCGCTGGGTGCGGAGGTAGCACGGTGGCTGGCCGGTAGGGGTGTGCCGCACCTGGTGCTGACCAGCCGCGGCGGTGTGGCCCCGGACGGTCTGGTGGAGGAGTTGTCCGGGCTGGGCGCACAGGTCACCATCACTGCCTGTGACGTGGCCGACCGGGATGCCCTGGCCGCGGTGATCTCCGGTGTTCCGGAGCAGTGGCCGCTGACCGGCATCGTGCACGCGGCCGGGGTCGTGGACACGGAGGGACTGGAGCAGACGAACGCTGCGGCGTTCGCGGACGTGGTGCGTGCCAAGACCGAGGGCACGGTGCTGCTGGACGAGTTGACAGCGGATCTGCCGCTCGACTTGTTCGTGGTGTTCTCCTCGATCGCCGCGACGTGGGGCAGTGGCGGTCAGTCGGCGTACGCGGCCGGCAACGCCTTCCTCGACGCTTGGGTGCAGCACCGGCACGACCGTGGGCTTCCGGGGACGTCGGTGGCGTGGGGTCCGTGGGCCGGGGCCGGAATGGCCACGGATCCGGAAGCGGCCCGGAGTCTGCGCCGGCGTGGGTTGCTGCCGATGGATCCGGCCCTGGCGGTCCGGTCCCTGGCGGCGGCGGTGGACGGCCGGGAATCCTGCGTGACCGTCGCCGACATGGACTGGTCGGTGTTCGTCCCGGCCTTCGCCTCCTCCCGCCCCAGCGCCCTGCTCACCGACCTCCCCGAAGCAGCCGACGCACTCAAGGTCGTGTCCGGTGACGCTTTGAGGGGTGGACCGGGGTCGGGCCTGCGGCAGCGGCTGTTGGACGCACCCGCCACGGAGCGGGCTCGGATCGTGTTGGACATGGTGCGGGACCGGGCCGCCACGGTACTGGGACACGCGGGCGCGGAAGCGGTCGAGCCCGGCAGGGCATTCCGGGACCTGGGCTTCGACTCGCTCATGGCGGTCGAACTGCGCAACCTGCTGACCACGGACACCGGACTGTCACTGCCCGCGACCCTGGTCTTCGACCATCCCAGCCCCACCACCCTCACCGACCACCTGCTGTCAGAACTGGTGGGGGACACGCAGGAGGGCGCTGCTCGGGGGACGCGTGTCATGGGCGCGGCGCAGGACGAGCCGGTGGCGATCGTGGGCATGGCCTGCCGCTACCCAGGCGGTGTGACATCGCCGGAGCAGTTGTGGGACCTGGTCGCCGCCGGGGCGGACGGGATCACTCCGTTCCCGAATGACCGGGGCTGGCCCACCGGATTGGTCGACGCCACCGCCGCGGTCGGCGGGTTCGTCCACGACGCGGACGAGTTCGACGCCGCCCTGTTCGGCATCAGCCCCCGAGAAGCCCTCGCCATGGACCCCCAGCAGCGCCTGCTGCTGGAAACAGCGTGGGAGACCCTCGAATCAGCCGGCATGAACCCCCGGTCACTGCGTGGCGAGCGGGTGGGTGTGTTCGCGGGAGCGTCCTCGTCGGGATATGGCAGCAACGGTGTCGCCGGCGCCGAGGGGCATCTGCTGTCGGGGACCGCGAACAGTGTGATCTCCGGCCGCCTCGCCTACGTCTTCGGGCTGGAAGGCCCGGCCATGACAGTGGACACCGCCTGCTCGTCGTCCCTGGTCGCCCTGCACCTGGCCGCCCAGGCTCTACGGATCGGTGAATGCGATCTGGCGTTGGCCGGTGGCGTGACCGTGATGGTCTCCCCGGGTGCGTTCGCCGAATTCGACCGCCAGGACGGCCTCGCCTCCGACGGCCGCTGCAAATCCTTCGCCTCGTCGGCCGACGGAACAGGCTGGGCCGAAGGCGTCGGCCTCCTCCTCGTCGAACGACTCTCCGACGCCCGCCGCAACAACCACCACATCCTCGCCGTCCTACGCGGCAGCGCCGTCAACCAAGACGGAGCCTCCAACGGACTCACAGCGCCCAACGGACCCGCCCAGCAACGCGTCATCCACCAAGCCCTCGCCAACGCCCAGCTGACGACCACAGACGTCGACCTTGTCGAAGCCCACGGGACAGGAACACGTCTGGGTGACCCGATCGAGGCTCAGGCACTCCTGGCCACCTACGGCCAGAACCGTGACCAGGGCAACGAACCCCTCTGGCTCGGCTCCATCAAGTCGAACATCGGCCACACCCAGGCCGCCGCAGGCGTCGCAGGCATCATCAAAATGATCATGGCCATGCGGCACGGCCTCATGCCCGCCACCCTCCACATCGACCAACCCACCCCCCAGGTCGACTGGACAGCCGGCGCGGTGGAACTCCTCACCGAAGCGCGCGCTTGGCCCGAGACCGACAACCGGCCCCGCCGCGCCGCGGTCTCCTCCTTCGGTATCAGCGGCACCAACGCCCACGTGATTCTGGAAGAGGCTCTGGAGCCGGAACCGGCTCGGGAGCCTGTACAGACTTTCAGTCCAGGGCTGGTGCCCCTGGTCGTGTCGGCGAAGTCCGAGCCCGCACTGCAGGCGCAGGTGGAGCGGCTGCGGTCCTTCGCGGCCGAGCGGCCGGAGCTGGCTACGGTGGACGCAGCCTGGTCGCTGGCGACCACCCGAGCCGCGTTGGAGCACCGAGCGGTGCTGACCAGTAACACGACACTCGCCACTGGTATCGCCCGAGAGGGCCGAACCGCGTTCCTGTTCACCGGGCAGGGTTCGCAGCGTGCGGGAATGGGGCTGGGCCTGTACGAGCAGTTCCCGGTGTTCGCCGCAGCCTTCGACGCGGTCTGCGCACGGCTCGACGTCCGGCTGGAGCGCCCGCTGCGCGAGGTCCTGACCGATGGCGTCGACCTGGACCACACCGTGTGGGCGCAGGCCGGGCTGTTCGCCCTTGAGGTTGCCCTGTTCCGACTGGTGGAGTCCTGGGGTGTGGTCCCGGACGTGCTCCTGGGCCACTCCCTGGGCGAGATCACCGCCGCCCATGTCGCAGGCATCCTCGACCTGGACGACGCATGCACCCTGGTCGCCGAACGCGGCCGCCTCATGCAGGCCCTGCCCGCCGGCGGCGGCATGCTCGCCGTCCAGGCCACCGAAGCCGACGTCGCGGACTCCGGCCTGGACATCGCCGCCGTCAACGGCCCGAACTCTGTTGTCCTGTCCGGCACCTCCGAAGCCATTGAGCGGTACGCGGCCCAATGCGCCGAGCGGGGGCTGAGGTTCAACGTGCTGTCGGTGTCGCACGCGTTCCACTCCGCGTTGATGGAACCGATGCTGGAGGAGTTCGCGAGCGTCCTGTCCGGCTTGACCTTCCACCCCGCCCGCATCCCGGTCGTCTCGAACCTGACCGGTGAGGTGGCCGAGCCCGGTGTCATGCATCAGCCGGAGTACTGGCTGGACCAGGTCCGCCGCCCGGTGCGTTTCGCCGACGGTGTCACAGCCCTGCAAGCGATGGGCGTGACGCGTTACCTGGAACTCGGCCCGGACGGCGTCCTGTCAGGCATGGCCCAGGACAGCGCCGCCGACGCCGAGTTCGTACCAATGCTGCGCAAGGACCGTGCTGAGCCAGAAACCGCGCTCACCGCGATCAGCCACTTGTGGGCCTCCGGCACCGAAGTCGACTGGACGGCGGTGTTCGCCGGCTGGGGCGGCCGGGTGGTCGATCTGCCGACGTATGCGTTCCAGCGTGAGCGGTACTGGCCGCAGCAGGGTGTGTTCGGCGGGGATGCGGGTGCGCTCGGGATCGAGGGCGCCGGGCACGCGCTGCTGGGCTCCGTGGTGGCCCTGGCCGACGGAGAGGGCGTGGTCCTCACCGGCCGCCTGTCGGTGGACGCCCAGCCATGGCTGGCCGACCACCTCGTGCTGGACCGCATCGTGGTCCCCGGCACCGCACTGGTGGAAATGGCACTGCGCGCCGGCCAGGAAGCGGACTGCGGCCTGCTCCGCGAACTGGTGCTGCGTGCGCCCCTGGTGCTGCCGGACAGCGGCGGCGTCCAGGTCCAGATACGGGTCGATGATCCCGACCCCTCGGGCGACCGACCGGTCCACATCCACGCCCGCGCCGAAGGTACGGACGAGTGGACACTGCACGCTGCGGGCCTCCTCGCCGCGTCGGACACCGGAGCGCCCGGGTTCGATCTGGAGCTGTGGCCGCCGCAAAATGCCACGGCAGTCGACCTGGCCGGGTTCTATGACGTCCTCGCAAGGGCGGGCTTGGAGTACGGCCCGGCGTTCCAGGGCGTGCAGGCGGCCTGGCGCGACGCATCCGGTGTGTACGCCGAGGTCGCGGTCGCGGAGTCGGCAGACGGGTTCGGTATCCATCCTGCGCTGCTCGACGCGGCGTTGCATCCATCGGGACTGCTGCTCGGTGACGGCGAAGATTCCGGGGCGCGGCTGCCGTTCGCGTGGTCGGGTGTGGAGCTGTTCGCGGTCGGGGCGACCACGCTGCGGGTGGCGATCCGCCCCGAGGGCGAGAGCATCACCGTTCAAGCCGCAGACGGTACCGGTGCGCCGGTCGCAGCCATCCGTTCCCTGATGTCGCGTGGGGTGTCGGCTGAGCAGTTGGCTTCGGCCAGGCATGCCGGTGACGTGTTGTTCGCGGTGGAGTGGGTGCCGGTCTCGGCATCGCCTGGGGTCACCGCAACCGTCACGGAGGATGCTTCGGCGTGGACGGTGTTGCCGGCTGGTGACGGTCCGGTGGAGCAGGTCCTGGGTGAGGTCCTGCGTGGTGTGCAGGAGTGGCTGGCGGATGAAGGTTCGTTCGGCTCGCGTCTGGTGGTGGTGACGCGGGGCGCCATGCCCGCGGGTCCTGACGACACGGTCGATGTGGTGGGTGCGGCGGTGTGGGGTCTGGTGCGCTCGGCGCAGTCGGAGCACCCGGACCGGATCGTTTTGGTCGACACCGACCCGGCCACCGAAGAGCAACTGGACCTGGCGCTGTTGGCCGGTGTCGATGAGCCCCAGGTTGCCGTCCGGGACGGTGCGCTGTTGGTGCCCCGTCTGGCCCGTGCCGTGGGTGGCGAGCAGGTTGTGTCGCTGGACGGTGACGGCACCGTACTGATCACCGGTGGCACCGGCACCCTCGGCGGACTCCTCGCCCGCCACCTCGCCACCGAACACGGCATCCGCAACCTCCTCCTGCTCTCCCGCCAGGGCCCGGACGCCCCCGGCGCCACCGAACTGGTCACGGAGCTCTCCGAACTCGGCGCCCAGGCACGGATCGTGGCGTGCGACGCCTCCGACCGCGACGCTCTCGCAGCCGTCCTCGCGGACATCCCCACCGGGGCCCCGCTGACCGGCGTGGTGCATGCGGCGGGTGTCCTCGATGACGGTGTGTTCACCGCCCTGACCCAGGAACGCCTCGAAACCGTCCTGCGCGCCAAAGCCACCGCCGCCACCAACCTCGACGAACTCACCCGCAACACGGACCTCGCGATGTTCGTCCTCTACTCCTCGGCATCAGCCACCTTCGGTACTCCAGGCCAGGCCAACTATTCCGCCGCCAACGCCTACCTCGACGCCCTCGCCACCCGGCGTCGTGCGGAGGGCCTGCCCGGCCTGTCTGTGGCCTGGGGTCTGTGGGAACAGGCCAGCGGCATGACCGGTCACCTCCAGGACCGTACGGGCCGCCTCGGCTCCGGGCTGACGGACGAGCAGGGCCTGGCCCTGTTCGACGCCGCCCTCAACACGGACCGCGCCGACGTGGTGGCCATGCTCCTGGACACCCGCGCCCTCCGCTCCTGGAACGGCACCACCCCGATACCCGCACTCCTGCGCGGCCTCGTCCCGGCCGCCGTCGTCCGAAGGGCAGGTCGAACGGCCGGAGGCGAGCCTCAACTGCTGCGGCAGTTGGCCGGTCTGTCGTCGGCCGAGCGGGGCGCGCTGTTGCAGGACATGGTCCTCACCGAGGTGGCCCACGTCTTGGGGCACACCTCTGCGGATGCCGTCGGTGAGCGTCAGGCGTTCAAGGACCTGGGCTTCGACTCGCTCACCGCGGTGGAGCTCCGTAACCGGCTCAACGCCGCCACAGGGCTCCGACTGCCCGCGACACTGGTTTTCGACTACCCGAACGTGCAGGTGCTCGCCGGTCATCTGGCGGGGGCGTTGTCCGGTGCCGGTGATCCGGCCGTGGTGGCACCACGACGGCCGGTCCCGGTAGCCGCCGACGAGCCGATCGCGATCGTGGGTATGTCCTGCCGGCTGCCGGGCGGTGTGGTTTCCCCCCAGGGGCTGTGGGATCTGGTCACGGCCGGTGGTGACGGGGTGACGGACTTCCCGGACGACCGCGGCTGGGACGTGACCTGGGGCGGGGTCTCCGGATCCGGTGGCTTCGTCACCGGTGCCGGTGACTTCGACGCGGGGCTCTTCGGGATCAGCCCGCGTGAAGCGCTGGCCATGGACCCGCAGCAGCGGCTGCTGCTGGAAGGCGTCTGGGAGGCCTTCGAGTCGACGGGACTGGACCCGATGTCGCTGCGCGGTTCGTCGACCGGCGTGTACGCGGGCGTCATGTACCACGACTACGCCCAGAGTCTGGGTGTCGTTCCCGAGGGCGTGGAGGCCTTCCTGGCCACGGGTAACGCCGGAAGTGTGTTCTCCGGGCGGGTGGCCTACACCTTCGGGCTCGAGGGTCCGGCCGTGACGGTGGACACGGCCTGTTCGTCCTCGCTGGTCGCCCTGCACCTGGCTTCTCAGGCACTGCGGGCCGGTGAATGTGATCTGGCGGTGGCCGGTGGTGTGACGGTGCTGTCCACACCGGGCGTCTTCGTCGACTTCGCCCGCCAGGGTGGGCTGGCGTCGGACGGCCGGTGCAAGTCCTTCGCCGCCGCGGCGGACGGCACCGGCTGGGCAGAGGGCGCGGCCGTACTTGTCGTGGAACGGCTCTCCGACGCACGGCGCAACGGACATCACATCCTCGCCGTCGTCCGCGGCAGTGCCATCAACCAGGACGGCGCATCGAACGGCCTGACCGCGCCCAACGGTCCGTCCCAGCAGCGGGTGATGGGTCAGGCACTGGCCAACGCACACCTCACCGGCGCCGACATCGACATCGTCGAGGCGCACGGTACCGGAACCCGGCTCGGCGACCCGATCGAGGCGCAGGCGCTGCTGGCCACGTACGGTCAGGACCGTGGTGAGGGTGACGAGCCGTTGTGGCTCGGTTCCGTCAAGTCGAACATCGGTCACACCCAGGCCGCCGCCGGCGCGGCAGGCGTGATCAAGATGGTCATGGCCCTGCGACACGGTCTGATGCCGGCGACGCTGCATGTGGACGCCCCCTCCCCGCAGGTGGACTGGTCGGCGGGCGCGGTGGAACTGCTCACCGAGGCACGCCCCTGGCCCGGGGCAGGCCGGCCGCGCCGCGCCGCCGTGTCCTCGTTCGGCATCAGCGGCACCAACGCGCACGTCATCCTGGAGGAGCCTCCCACCGTGCAGGCCGTCGAGGCGGTGCCGACGCGTGCCGGGCGCCCCACTCCGATGCCGTGGCCGGTGTCGGCGAAGTCGGCGGACGCGTTGCGGGCGCAGGTGGAGCGGCTGCGGGAGTTTGTGGCGGAGCGTCCGGAGCTGGATGCGGTGGACGTGGGTTGGTCGCTGGCGACGACGCGGGCGGTGCTGGAGCATCGTGTGGTGCTGGCCGCTGGTGGGGATGTGCTTGCCGCTGGTGCGACGGTAGAGGGCCGGACCGCGTTCCTGTTCACCGGTCAGGGTTCACAGCGTGCGGGCATGGGTCTGGGCCTGTACGAGCAGTTCCCGGTGTTCGCGGAAGCCTTCGACGCGGTGTGTGCGCTGTTGGACGTCCGGCTGGAACGCCCGCTGCGCGACGTTCTGACGGATGGTGTCGACCTGGACCTCACCGTGTGGGCGCAGGCCGGTTTGTTCGCGCTCGAGGTCGCGCTGTTCCGGCTCGTCGAGTCGTGGGGTGTGGTCCCGGACGTGCTGCTGGGGCATTCGCTGGGTGAGATCAGCGCCGCGCATGTGGCCGGGATCCTGTCCCTGGACGATGCGTGCGTGCTGGTGGCTGAGCGGGGACGGCTGATGCAGGCGCTGCCCGCCGGTGGAGGCATGCTCGCCGTCCAGGCAACGGAAGCCGATGTCGCGGACTCCGGCCTGGACATCGCCGCCGTCAACGGCCCGAACTCTGTGGTCCTGTCCGGCATCACGGAGGCCATCGAGCACTACGCGGCCCGATGTGCCGCCCGCGGTCTGCGGTTCAACGTGCTGTCGGTGTCGCACGCGTTCCACTCCGCGCTGATGGAACCGATGCTGGACGAATTCGCCACGGTCCTGTCCGGCCTGACCTTCCATGCGGCGCGGATTCCGGTTGTGTCGAACGTGACCGGTGCGGTGGCCGAGCCGGGTGTCATGCAGCGGCCGGAGTATTGGCTGGACCAGGTGCGGCAGGCGGTGCGCTTCGCCGACGGTGTGACAGTTCTCGAAGCGATGGGCGTGACGCGGTACGTGGAACTCGGCCCCGACGGCGTTTTGTCGGGCATGGCCCAGGACACTGTTGTCGGCGCCGAATTCATACCCGTAGTGCGCAGGGACCGCGAGGAGACCGACACGGCGCTCACCGCGGCCGGCCGCCTGTGGACGTCCGGAGTTGATGTCCGCTGGACGGCGGTGTTCGACGGTTGGGGTGGCCGGGCGGTTGATCTGCCGACGTATGCGTTCCACCGGGAGCGGTACTGGCCGCAGCCGAACATGGGCGCGGGGGATCTGGCCGCTGTCGGCATGACGGGTGCCGAGCATGCCCTTCTGGGTGCAGCAGTGACGCTGGCCGAGGGTGACGGGGCACTGCTCACCGGCCGATTGTCGGTGGGTGCGCATGCGTGGCTGGCCGACCATCTCGTGCTGGACCGGGTTGTGGTGCCTGGTGCCGCGTTGGTGGAGATGGTGCTGCGGGCCGGTCAGGAGGTGGGCTGCGCTCTGGTACGGGAGTTGGTGCTGCGGGCACCGCTGGTGTTGCCGGAGTCCGGTGGCGTGCAGGTCCAGGTGCGGGTCGAGGGCCCGGACGCTTCGGGCGACCGGCCGGTCCATGTCCATGCCTCTACCGAGGGCACGGACGAGTGGGTGCTGCATGCGTCCGGTTCGCTGGCAGAACAGACCTCTTTGCAGGGGGACTTCGACCTGAGTGTGTGGCCGCCGCAGGGTGCGGATGCGGTGGATGTCGACGGTTTCTACGAGGCCTTGGCCGGGGTGGGCTTCGGCTACGGCCCGGTGTTCCAGGGTGTTCAGGCGGCCTGGCGAGATGGGTCCGGTGTGTACGCCGATGTGGTGCTGCCGGAGCAGGGAGTGGGCCAGGTCGACACGTTCGGTATCCACCCGGCGCTGTTGGACGCCGCGCTGCATCCGTCCGGTCTCGTCCTCGGCGACACCGAAGTCTCCGGGCCTCGGTTGCCGTTCGCGTGGTCGGGTGTGGAGTTGTTCGCGGTCGGGGCGACCGCGTTGCGGGTGGCGATCCGTCCGGAGGGCGAGGGCATCACCGTGCAGGCGGCCGACGGGACCGGTGCGCCGGTTGCGATCGTCCGTTCGCTGGTGTCGCGTGAGGTTTCGGCGGAGCAGTTGTCGTCGGCCGGGCACGTGGATGAGGCGTTGTTCGCGGTGGAGTGGGTTGCGTTGCCGCCGGGTGGTGTTGCTTCCGGCGACCCGGAGGATGCTTCGGCGTGGACGGTGTTGCCGGCTGGTGACGGTCCGGTGGAGCAGGTGCTGGGTGAGGTCCTGCGTGGTGTGCAGGAGTGGCTGGCGGATGAGGATTCGTTCGGCTCCCGCCTGGCGGTGGTGACCCGGGGTGCGGTTCCGGCAGGGCCTGGTGCGGTGGATGTGGTGGGTGCGGCGGTGTGGGGTTTGGTGCGCTCGGCGCAGTCGGAGCACCCGGATCGGATCGTGCTGGTCGACACCGACCCGGCCACCGAAGAGCCTCTGGACCTGGCGCTGTTGGCCGGTGTCGACGAGCCGCAGATAGCCGTCCGTGACGATGCGCTGTTCGTGCCCCGTCTGGCCCGTGCCGTGGGCGGCGAGCAGGTTGTGTCGCTGGACGGTGACGGCACCGTGCTGATCACCGGCGGCACCGGCACCCTCGGCGGACTTCTGGCCCGCCACCTCGCCACTGAACACGGGATCCGCCACTTCCTCCTGCTCTCGCGCCAAGGCTCGGACGCCCCCGGCGCCACCGAACTGGTCACCGAGCTCTCCGAACTCGGCGCCCAGGCACGGATCGTGGCGTGCGACGCCTCCGACCGCGACGCCCTCGCCACCGCCCTCGCCGACATTCCCACCGAGGCCCCGCTGACCGGCGTGGTGCATGCGGCGGGTGTCCTCGATGACGGTGTGTTCACCGCCCTGACCCAGGAGCGCCTGGAAACGGTCCTGCGGGCGAAGACGTCCGCCGCTGCGAACCTGGATGAGCTGACCCGCGACACGGACCTCGCGATGTTCGTGCTGTATTCCTCGGCGTCGGCGACGTTCGGTACTCCGGGCCAGGCCAACTATTCGGCTGCCAACGCCTACCTCGACGCCCTCGCCATCCGCCGCCGTGCGGAAGGCCTTCCTGGTCTGTCTCTGGCCTGGGGTCTGTGGGAGCAGGCCAGCGGCATGACCGGCGGACTCGTCGACACCGACCGGTCCCGGGTGACCAGTGCCGGCGCCGCCCTGTCCACAGAGCAAGGACTCGCTCTCTTTGACACAGCTCTGACACGCCCGGCGGCACACCTGGTGCCGATCAGTCTCGATCTGGCGGTGGTGCGGGCGGGTGGTGAGGTTCCGGCGTTGTTGCGTGGTTTGGTGTCGGGTCGGGTGCGGCGTGGGGTTGCGCAGGCGTCGGGTGCGGGGTTGGCGTTGGCGCAGCGGTTGCGGTCGGTGTCTGGTGTTCAGCGTGGGCAGATGTTGTTGGAGCTGGTGCGTGGTAGTGCGGCGGCGGTGCTGGGGCATGCGTCGGCTGATGCGGTGGGTGAGCGTCAGGCGTTCAAGGATCTGGGTTTTGATTCGTTGACCGCGGTGGAGTTGCGTAACCGTTTGACCGGGGCTACGGGTTTGCGGTTGCCGGCGACGTTGGTGTTCGACTATCCGAGTCCGGTGGCGCTGAGTGAGCGTCTGTTGTCGGAGTTCTTCGGTGGGTCGGAGGCGGTTGCGGAGCCGGTGCGGCAGGTCGCGGTGGCCGGGGCGGACGAGCCGTTGGCGATTGTGGGTATGGCGTGCCGGTTGCCGGGCGGGGTGGGATCGCCCGAGCAGTTGTGGAATCTGGTCGCCGACGGGGCGGACGGCATGTCCGCGTTCCCGGGGGATCGGGGATGGCCGGTGGAGGTGTCCGGCGTCGCTAGCGGTGTGGGTGGGTTCGTCGATGAGGCGGATCGGTTTGACGCTGCGTTGTTCGGGATTTCGCCGCGTGAGGCGTTGGGGATGGATCCGCAGCAGCGGTTGCTGCTGGAGGCCGCGTGGGAGACGTTCGAGTCGGCGGGGATGGATCCGCGTTCTCTGCGGGGGCGGAGTGTGGGTGTGTTCGCGGGGGCGTTGTCGTCGGGGTATGTGGCTGGTGGTGAGGGGCATGTGCTGTCGGGTGCGGCGAACAGTGTGATTTCTGGCCGGGCGGCGTATGTGTTCGGGTTGGAGGGGCCGGCGGTGACGGTGGATACGGCGTGTTCGTCGTCGTTGGTGGCGTTGCATCTGGCGGGGCAGGCGTTGCGGTCGGGTGAGTGCGACATGGCGTTGGCCGGTGGTGTGACGGTGATGGTTTCTCCGGCTGCGTTTGTGGAGTTCGACCGGCAGGACGGGCTGGCTGCGGATGGTCGGTGCAAGGCGTTCGCGGGTGCAGCGGACGGGACGGGGTGGGCCGAGGGTGTGGGCCTGTTGTTGGTGGAGCGGTTGTCGGACGCTCAGCGCAAGGGGCACAAGGTTCTTGCGGTGGTGCGGGGCAGTGCGGTGAACCAGGACGGTGCGAGCAATGGTCTGACGGCGCCGAACGGTCCCTCGCAGCAGCGGGTGATCCGTCAGGCGCTGGCGAATGCCCGGCTGACCGGCGCGGACGTTGATGTGGTGGAGGCGCATGGGACGGGGACGCGGCTGGGTGACCCGATCGAGGCTCAGGCGTTGTTGGCCACGTATGGCCAGGACCGCGGTGAGAGTGGCGAGCCGTTGTGGCTGGGGTCGGTGAAGTCGAACATCGGTCACACCCAGGCCGCTGCGGGTGTCGCGGGCCTGATCAAGATGGTCATGGCGATGCGGCACGGCATGCTTCCGGCGACACTGCATGTGGATGAGCCGTCGCCTCAGGTGGACTGGTCAGCGGGCGCGGTGGAACTGCTGACGGAGGCGCGTTCCTGGCCTGAGGCCGGTCGGCCGCGCCGTGCGGGTGTGTCCTCGTTCGGTATCAGCGGCACCAACGCGCATGTGATTCTCGAGGCGCCGCCTCAGCCCGAACCGGCAGCACTCGATGCGACGCCGCTGGCTCCGGACCTGGTGCCGTGGCCGGTGTCGGCACAGTCCGATGCCGCGTTGCGTGCGCAGGTGGAGCGGCTGCGGGAGTTTGTGGAGGAGCGTCCGGAGCTGGATGCGGTGGACGTGGGTTGGTCGCTGGCGACGACGCGGGCGGTGCTGGAGCATCGCGTGGTGCTGGCCGCTGGTGGGGATGTGCTTGCCGCTGGTGCGACAGTAGAGGGCCGGACCGCGTTCCTGTTCACCGGTCAGGGTTCACAGCGTGCGGGTATGGGTCTGGGGCTGTACGAGGCGTTTCCGGTGTTCGCGGAAGCCTTTGACGCGGTGTGCGCACGGCTTGACGTCCGGCTGGAGCGTCCGCTGCGTGACGTTCTGACGGATGGTGTCGACCTGGACCTCACTGTGTGGGCGCAGGCCGGTTTGTTCGCCCTTGAGGTCGCGCTGTTCCGGCTGGTGGAGTCGTGGGGTGTGACCCCGGACGTGCTGCTGGGGCACTCGCTGGGGGAGATCACTGCCGCGCATGTGGCCGGGATCCTGTCCCTGGACGATGCGTGCGTGCTGGTGGCTGAGCGGGGACGGCTGATGCAGGCGCTGCCCGTCGGCAGTGGCATGCTCGCCGTCCAGGCTACCGAGGCCGATGTCGCGGACTCCGGTCTGGACATCGCCGCCGTGAACGGCCCGAACTCTGTGGTCCTGTCCGGCACCACGGAAGCCATCGAGCACTACGCGGCCCAATGTGCCGCCCGCGGTCTGCGGTTCAACGTGCTGTCGGTGTCGCACGCGTTCCACTCCGCGCTGATGGAACCGATGCTGGAGGAGTTCGAAACCGTCCTGTCCGGTCTGACGTTCAACCCTGCGCGGATTCCGGTCGTGTCGAACGTAACCGGTGCGGTGGCCGAGCCGGGTGTCATGCAGCAGCCGGAGTACTGGCTGAACCAGGTGCGGCAGCCGGTGCGCTTCGCCGACGGCGTGACAGTTCTCGAAGCGATGGGCGTGACGCGATACGTGGAACTCGGCCCGGACGGCGTCCTGTCGGGCATGGCCCAGGACACAGTCGTCGGCGCCGAGTTCATACCCGTAGTGCGCAAGGATCGCGAGGAGACCGACACGGCGCTCACCGCGGCCGGCCGCTTGTGGACGTCCGGAGTTGATGTCCGTTGGACGGCGGTGTTCGACGGTTGGGGTGGCCGGGCGGTTGATCTGCCGACGTATGCGTTCCACCGGGAGCGGTACTGGCCGCAGCCGACCATGGGGGCCGGGGACCTGGCCGCTGTAGGTCTGGCAGGTGCCGGGCACGCCTTGTTGGGTGCGGCTGTAGAGCTTGCCGATGAGGGCGCGGTGGTGCTGACCGGTCGGCTCGCGCTGGGTGCACAGTCCTGGCTGGCCGAGCATCTCGTGTTGGACCAGGTTGTGGTGCCAGGTGCTGCGTTGGTTGAGATGGTGCTGCGGACTGGTCAGGAGGTGGGCTGCGGTCTGCTGCGGGAGTTGGTGCTGCGGGCGCCGTTGGTGTTGCCGGAGTCCGGTGGCGTCCAGGTGCAGGTGCGGGTCGAGGGCCCGGATGCCTCGGGCGACCGGCCTGTGTACGTCCATGGCCGCGCCGAAGGTACGGACGAGTGGGTGCTGCATGCGTCCGGTTTGCTGGCAGAACAGATCGCTGTGCAGGCGGACTTCGACCTGAGTGTGTGGCCGCCGCAGGGTGCGGATGCAGTGGATGTCGACGGGTTCTACGAGGCGTTGGCCGAGGTGGGCTTCGGTTACGGCACGCTGTTCCAGGGTGTTCAGGCGGCCTGGCGCGATGGGTCCGGTGTGTACGCCGATGTGGTGCTGCCGGAGCCGGGAGTGGGCCAGGTCGACACGTTCGGTATCCACCCGGCGCTGTTGGACGCTGCGCTGCATCCGGCCAATCTCCTGTCCGAAGGGCCGGGGGAGCAGGGGCCCCGGCTGCCGTTCGCGTGGTCGGGTGTGGAGCTGTTCGCGGTCGGGGCAACCATGCTGCGGGTGGCGATCCGTCCGGAGGGTGAGGGCATCACGGTTGAAGCCGCTGATGGGACCGGTGCGCCGGTCGCGGTCGTCCGTTCGCTGGTGTCGCGTGAGGTTTCGGCGGAGCAGTTGTCGTCGGCCGGGCACGTGGATGAGGCGTTGTTCGCGGTGGAGTGGGTTGCGTTGCCGCCGGGTGGTGTTGCTTCCGGCGAGGCGGAGGATGCTTCGGCGTGGACGGTGTTGCCGGCTGGTGACGGTTCGGTGGAGCAGGTGCTGGGTGAGGTCCTGCGTGGTGTGCAGGAGTGGCTGGCGGATGAGGATTCGTTCGGCTCCCGTCTGGCGGTGGTGACCCGGGGTGCCATGTCTGCTGGTAGCGATGCGGTCGTGGACCCGGTGGGTGCGACGGTGTGGGGTCTGGTGCGCTCGGCGCAGTCGGAGCATCCGGATCGGATCGTGCTGATCGACACCGACCCGGCCACCGAAGAGCAACTGGACCTGGCGCTGTTGGCCGGTGTCGACGAGCCCCAGGTCGCCATCCGCGACGGTGCACTGTTGGTGCCCCGTCTGGCCCGTGCCGTGGGTGGCGAGCAGGTTGTGTCGCTGGACGGTGACGGCACCGTACTGATCACCGGTGGCACCGGCACCCTCGGGGGACTCCTCGCCCGCCACCTGGTCACCGAACACGGCATCCGCCACCTCCTCCTGCTCTCCCGCCAGGGCCCGGACGCCCCCGGCGCCGCAGAACTCACCACGGAGCTCTCCGAACTCGGCGCCCAGGCACGGATCGTGGCGTGCGACGCCTCCGACCGCGACGCTCTCGCAACCGTCCTCGCCGACATCCCCACCGAGGCCCCGCTGACCGGCGTCGTGCACGCAGCCGGTGTTCTCGACGACGGCGTCTTCACCGCCCTCACCCAGGAACGCCTGGAAACGGTCCTGCGGGCGAAGGCCACCGCCGCCGCGAACCTGGATGAGCTGACCCGCAACACGGACCTCGCGATGTTCGTCCTCTACTCCTCGGCATCGGCGACCTTCGGCACCCCCGGACAGGCCAACTACTCTGCCGCCAACGCCTACCTCGACGCCCTCGCCACCCGCCGCCGTGCAGAAGGCCTGCCCGGCTTGTCTCTGGCCTGGGGTCTGTGGGAACAGGCCAGCGGCATGACCAGTCATCTCCGCGACCAGCTTTCGAGCGGGATGTCGACGAAGCAGGCCCTGTCGTTGTTCGACACAGCACTGGGGTATGCCGAGGCGCAGTTGCTGCCGGTCAATCTGGATCTGGCGGTGGTGCGGGCGGGTGGTGAGGTTCCGGCGTTGTTGCGTGGTTTGGTGTCGGGTCGGGTGCGGCGTGGGGTTGCGCAGGCGTCGGGTGCGGGGTTGGCGTTGGCGCAGCGGTTGCGGTCGGTGTCTGGTGTTCAGCGTGGGCAGATGTTGTTGGAGCTGGTGCGTGGTAGTGCTGCGGCGGTGCTGGGGCATGCGTCGGCTGATGCGGTGGGTGAGCGTCAGGCGTTCAAGGATCTGGGTTTTGATTCGTTGACCGCGGTGGAGTTGCGTAACCGTTTGACCGGGGCTACGGGTTTGCGGTTGCCGGCGACGTTGGTGTTCGACTATCCGAGTCCGGTGGCGCTGAGTGAGCGTCTGTTGTCGGAGTTCTTCGGTGGGTCGGAGGCGGTTGCGGAGCCGGTGCGGCAGGTCGCGGTGGCCGGGGCGGACGAGCCGTTGGCGATTGTGGGTATGGCGTGCCGGTTGCCGGGCGGGGTGGGATCGCCCGAGCAGTTGTGGGATCTGGTCGCCGATGGGGCGGACGGGCTCTCGGTGTTCCCGGCCGACCGGGGTTGGCCGGCGGATCTGGTGGACCGGGGTGCCGGTGTAGGTGGATTCGTCCATGACGCGGCCGAGTTCGATGCGGGCCTGTTCGGGATTTCGCCGCGTGAGGCGTTGGGGATGGATCCGCAGCAGCGGTTGCTGCTGGAGGCGGCGTGGGAGGCGTTCGAGTCGGCGGGGATGGATCCGCGTTCTCTGCGGGGGCGGAGTGTGGGTGTGTTCGCGGGGGCGTTGTCGTCGGGGTATGTGGCTGGTGGTGAGGGGCATGTGCTGTCGGGTGCGGCGAACAGTGTGATCTCTGGCCGGGCGGCGTATGTGTTCGGGTTGGAGGGGCCGGCGGTGACGGTGGATACGGCGTGTTCGTCGTCGTTGGTGGCGTTGCATCTGGCGGGGCAGGCGTTGCGGTCGGGTGAGTGCGACATGGCGTTGGCCGGTGGTGTGACGGTGATGGTTTCTCCGGCTGCGTTCACGGAGTTCGACCGGCAGGACGGGCTGGCTGCGGATGGTCGGTGCAAGGCGTTTGCGGGTGCGGCGGACGGGACGGGCTGGGCCGAGGGTGTGGGCCTGTTGTTGGTGGAGCGGTTGTCGGATGCTCAGCGCAAGGGGCACAAGGTTCTTGCGGTGGTGCGGGGCAGTGCGGTGAACCAGGACGGTGCGTCGAATGGTCTGACGGCGCCGAACGGTCCGTCGCAGCAGCGGGTGATCCGCCAGGCGCTGGCGAACGCCCGGCTGACCGGTGCGGACGTTGATGTTGTCGAGGCGCACGGCACCGGAACCCGTCTCGGTGACCCGATCGAGGCTCAGGCGCTGTTGGCCACGTATGGCCAGGACCGCGGTGAGACCGGTGAGCCGTTGTGGCTGGGGTCGGTGAAGTCGAACATCGGTCACACCCAGGCCGCTGCGGGCGTCGCGGGCCTGATCAAAATGGTCATGGCGATGCGGCACGGCATGCTCCCGGCGACGTTGCACGTGGATGAGCCGTCACCGCAGGTGGACTGGTCGGCGGGCGCCGTGGAACTGCTCACGGAGGCACGTTCCTGGCCTGAGGCCGGTCGGCCGCGCCGCGCGGGCATCTCGTCCTTCGGTATCAGCGGCACCAACGCGCACGTCATCCTGGAGCAGGCTCCGGAGTCCGTCGAGCGGGAGCCGGTGGCCGAGCCGTCGGTGCTACGTCCCGGGCTGGTGCCGTGGCCGTTGTCGGCGCAGTCCGATGCCGCGTTGCGTGCGCAGGTGGAGCGGCTGCGGGAGTTCGTGGAGAAGCGTCCGGAGCTGGATGCGGTGGACGTGGGTTGGTCGCTGGCGAGGACGCGGGCCGCGCTGGAGCATCGTGTGGTGCTGGCCGCTGGTGGGGATGTGCTTGCCGCTGGTGCGACGGTAGAGGGCCGGACCGCGTTCCTGTTCACCGGTCAGGGTTCGCAGCGTGCGGGCATGGGTCTGGGCCTGTACGAGCAGTTCCCGGTGTTCGCGGAAGCCTTCGACGCGGTGTGTGCGCTGTTGGACGTCCGGCTGGAGCGTCCGCTGCGTGAGGTTCTGACCGATGGTGTTGACCTGGACCACACTGTGTGGGCGCAGGCCGGATTGTTCGCCCTTGAGGTCGCGCTGTTCCGGCTGGTGGAGTCGTGGGGTGTGACCCCGGACGTGCTGCTGGGGCACTCGCTGGGCGAGATCACTGCCGCGCACGTGGCCGGCATCCTCGATTTGGACGACGCGTGCGTGCTGGTGGCTGAGCGCGGCCGACTCATGCAGGTACTGCCCGTCGGCGGCGGCATGCTCGCCGTCCAGGCCACCGAAACCGACGTCGCGGACTCCGGCCTGGACATCGCCGCCGTGAACGGCCCGAACTCTGTTGTCCTGTCCGGCACCTCCGAAGCCATTGAGCGGTACGCGGCCCAATGCGCCGAGCGGGGCCTGAGGTTCAACGTGCTGTCGGTGTCGCACGCGTTCCACTCGGCCTTGATGGAACCGATGCTGGACGAGTTCGCAGGCGTCCTTGCCGGGCTGACGTTCCACCCGGCCGAAATCCCGGTCGTGTCGAACCTGACCGGTGAGGTGGCCGAGCCCGGTGCGATGCAGAAGCCGGAGTACTGGCTGAACCAGGTGCGGCAGCCGGTGCGCTTCGCCGACGGTGTCACAGCCCTCGAAGCCATGGGCGTGACGCGGTACGTGGAACTCGGCCCCGACGGTGTCCTGTCGGCCATGGCCCAGGACACCACAGCCGCAGCCCAGTTCATCCCCGTACTGCGCAAGGACCGCGACGAGACTGACACGGCGCTCACTGCGGCCGGTCGGATGTGGACGTCCGGAGTCGACGTCGACTGGACGGCAATGTTCGCCGGCTGGGGCGGCAGGGTCGTGGACCTACCGACGTATGCGTTCCAGCGTGAACGGTTCTGGCCGGAGCTTTCGCTGACGGCCGCGGCGGGCGGTGGCGGTGACCTGGTGGATGCCGCGTTCTGGGACGCGGTGGAGCGCGAGGACCTGGAGGAGCTCGCCGGTCTGGAGTCGGCGCTGCCGGCCTTGTCCGCCTGGCGGCAGCGTCACCAGGAACGGTCGACGCTCGATTCGTGGCGTTATCGGGTCACGTGGAAGCCGTTGGATGGTCTGTCGTCGTCGGCGGTGCTGACCGGGGTGTGGGCGGTTGTCGGGACGGAGGCCCCGGAGGTGTCCGCGGCGTTGGAGGCTGCGGGCGCGACTGTGGTCGGAGTCCCCGCCGAGGAGGTGTCAGGTCTGCCTGACCTGGCTGGTGTGGTGCTGTCCGCTTCCGGGGTGGCGGAGACGCTCGCTGTGGTGCAGGAGCTGCGCGAGGTTACGGCGCCGTTGTGGGTGCTCACACGTGGTGCGGTGTCCGTGGGTGGTTCGGACCGGATCGGCGATCCGGGCTTGGCGGCGGTGTGGGGTCTGGGCCGGGTTGCGGCGTTGGAGGTGCCGGACCGTTGGGGTGGTCTCATCGACCTGCCGGAGGTTTTGGACGCCCGGGCGGGTTCCCGGCTTGCCGGCGTTCTGGCCGCTGCTGTTGGTGGTGAGGATCAGGTTGCGGTTCGTGGTTCGGGTGTGTTTGGGCGTCGTCTGGTTCGTGCGGTGCCGGCCGGGGTGGTGGATGAGTCGTGGAATCCGTGCCCGTCGGGGTCGGTGCTGATCACTGGTGGTACTGGGGCGTTGGGTGTGGAGGTGGCGCGTTGGCTGGCGGGTCGGGGTGTTCCGCACCTGGTGTTGACCAGCCGCGGCGGTGTCGCCCCGGACGGTCTGGTGGAGGAGTTGTCCGGGCTGGGCGCACGGGTCACGGTCGCCGCCTGTGACGTGGCTGACCGGGATGCGCTGGCCGCTGTGATCGACGGTGTGCCCGTCGATCTGCCGCTGACCGGAATCGTGCATGCGGCGGGTGTGGTGGATGACGGGTTGTTGGAGGGTTTGTCGGCGGGGCGTTTGGTGTCGGTGATGGCGCCGAAGGTGGATGGGCTGGTGAATCTGGATGTGGTGACGTCGGGTTTGCCGGTGGAGTGGTTGGTGGTGTTCTCGTCGTTGGCGGGGACGGTGGGTAGTGCGGGTCAGGGTAATTACGCGGCGGCCAATGCGTGTGTGGATGCGTGGGTGGAGTGGCGTCGTGGGCGTGGTTTGCCGGCTGTGTCGGTGGCGTGGGGTCCGTGGGCCGAGGGGGGTATGGCGGCCGACGGTGTGGTGGTGGAGCGGTTGCGGCGTGGTGGTGTGCGTCCGTTGGACGTGGAGTTTGGTTTGCGGGTGTTTGGTGAGGCGGTTCGTGGTGGTGTGGATGTGACGGTGGCGGATATCGACTGGGAGCGTTTTGTTCCTGGGTTCGTGGCGGCGCGTCCCAGTCGTCTGCTGGCGGAGCTTCCGGAAGTGGCCGCTGTCTCCCCGGTGTTGCCGGCGGGAGGTGGCGGGCCGAGTCTGCGGGAACAGCTTGAGGGTGTGCCGGAGGGCAGGCGTCGCCAGGTTCTGCTGGATGTGGTGCGGAGTCAGGCGGCTGCAGTGCTGGGTCATTCCGGTGTGCAGGCGGTGGAAGCGGATCGTGCCTTCAGAGATCTGGGCTTCGACTCGCTGATGGCGGTCGAACTGCGCAACCTCCTGGCTGCGACCACGGAGCTGCCGTTGCCGACCACCCTCGTCTTCGACCACCCGACGCCTGACGCTCTCGTCGACCACCTCCGTGCGGAACTGGCCGGTACGGGAGCGGCGGTGGCGTCCGGTGCGGTGGCGCCGTCGGCGGGAGCCGATGAGCCTCTTGCGATCGTCGGGATGGCGTGTCGCTTCCCGGGCGGAGTGGGATCGCCCGAGCAGTTGTGGGATCTGGTCGCCGATGGGGTGGACGGGCTGTCGGTGTTCCCGGCCGACCGGGGATGGCCGACGGAGGTGTCCGGCGTCGCGAGCGGTGTCGGCGGGTTCGTCCAAGACGCGGCCGAGTTCGATGCCGCGTTGTTCGGGATCTCGCCGCGTGAGGCGCTGGCGATGGATCCGCAGCAGCGGATGCTGCTGGAGACCGCGTGGGAGGCGTTCGAGTCGGCGGGGCTGGACCCGCGGTCGCAGCGCGGCCGCAGTGTGGGGGTCTTCGCCGGAACCAACGGCCAGGACTATGCGCAGGTTCTCGCGGCGTCGCAGGACGCCGGTGACGGGCACGCGGCTGTCGGGAACGCGGCGGCGGTGCTGTCCGGCCGGGTCTCGTACGCGTTCGGGCTGGAGGGCCCGGCGGTCACCGTGGACACGGCGTGCTCGTCGTCGCTGGTGGCGTTGCACTGGGCTGGGCAGGCGCTGCGGGCCGGTGAATGCGAACTCGCCCTGGCCGGTGGTGTGACGGTGATGGTCACCCCGGGAGCGTTCGTGGAGTTCGACCGGCAGGACGGTCTGGCGTCGGACGGCCGGTGCAAGGCGTTCGCGGCGGCGGCCGACGGGACGGGCTGGGGCGAGGGTGTCGGTCTGCTGCTGGTGGAACGGCTCTCCGACGCACGGCGCAACGGACACCGGATCCTTGCGGTGGTACGGGGCAGCGCCGTCAACCAGGACGGCGCGAGCAACGGTCTGACCGCCCCCAACGGTCCCTCCCAACAGAGGGTGATCCGCCAGGCCCTCGCCAACGCACACCTCACCGGCGCCGACATCGACGCCGTCGAGGCCCACGGCACCGGAACCCGGCTCGGCGACCCGATTGAGGCGCAGGCACTGCTGGCCACGTACGGCCAGGACCGTGGCGAGGGCGACGAGCCGCTGTGGCTCGGTTCCGTCAAGTCGAACATCGGTCACACCCAGGCGGCTGCAGGTGCGGCAGGCGTGATCAAGATGGTCATGGCGCTGCGGCACGGTCTGATGCCGGCGACGTTGCACGTCGACGCCCCCTCTCCTCAGGTGGACTGGTCGGCGGGTGCGGTGGAGCTGCTGACCGAGGCGCGTCCCTGGCCCGAGGCGGGCAGGCCGCGCCGGGCGGCGGTGTCCTCGTTCGGCATCAGTGGCACCAACGCGCACGTCATCCTGGAGCAGGCTCCGGAGTCCGTCGAGCGGGAGCCGGTGGCCGAGCCGTCGGTGGTACGTCCCAGGCAGGTGCCGTGGGTGGTGTCGGCGAAGTCCGAGGCGGCATTGCGGGCACAGATTGAACGGCTGCAGTCGTTCGCCGCGGAACGGCCCGAGCTGGATCCGGTGGACGTCGGCTGGTCGCTGGCGACGACGCGTGCCGCGCTGGAGCATCGTGCGGTGCTGGCCGGGGACACGACACTTGCCACGGGGGTCGCCCGAGAGGGGCGGACCGCGTTCCTGTTCACCGGTCAGGGTTCGCAGCGCCCCGCCATGGGTCTGGGCCTGTACGAGCAGTTCCCGGTGTTCGCCGAAGCCTTCGACGCGGTGTGTGCACGGCTCGACGTACGGCTGGAGCGCCCGCTGCGCGCCGTCCTGACCGACGGCGCCGACCTGGACCACACCGTGTGGGCGCAGGCGAGCCTCTTCGCCCTCGAAGTCGCCCTGTTCCGGTTGGTGGAGTCCTGGGGTGTGGTCCCGGACGTGCTCCTGGGCCACTCGCTGGGTGAGATCACCGCCGCGCACATGGCAGGCATCCTCGACCTGGACGACGCGTGCCTCCTGGTCGCCGAGCGCGGCCGGCTGATGCAGGCGCTGCCCGCCGGCGGTGGCATGCTCGCCGTCCAGGCCACCGAAGCCGATGTCGCAGACTCCGGCCTGGACATCGCCGCCATCAACGGCCCGAACTCCGTTGTCCTCTCCGGCACCACCGAAGCCATCGAGCGTTACGCGGCCCGCTGCGCCGAGCAGGGACGGCGGTTCAACGTCCTGTCGGTGTCGCACGCGTTCCACTCCGCCCTGATGGAACCGATGCTGGGCGAATTCGCAGGCGTCCTTGCCGGCCTGACCTTCCACCCGGCCGAAATCCCGATCATCTCGAACCTCACCGGAACCATCGCCGAACCCGGACTGATGCAGCGGCCGGAGTACTGGCTGAACCAGGTGCGGCAGTCGGTGAGGTTCGCCGACGGTGTCACAGCTCTCGAAGCGATGGGTGTGACGCGGTACGTGGAACTCGGTCCGGACGGTGTCCTGTCAGGCATGGCCCAGGACACCACAGCCGCAGCCCAGTTCATCCCCGTACTGCGCAAGGACCGCGACGAGACCGACACCGCCTTCACGGCGGTCGGCCGCTTGTGGACGTCCGGAGTCGATGTCGACTGGACGGCGATGTTCGCCGGCTGGGGCGGCAGAGTCGTGGACCTACCGACGTATGCGTTCCAGCGTGAGCGGTTCTGGCCGGAGCTTTCCATGATGGCCGCCGGTGGCAGCCCGGATTCGGCGTTCTGGGATGCGGTGGAGCGCGAGGACCTGGAGGAGCTCGCCGGTCTGGAGTCGGCGCTGCCGGCCCTGTCCGCCTGGCGACAGCGTCACCAGGAACGCTCGACGCTCGACTCGTGGCGTTACCGGGTCACGTGGAAGCCGCTCGACGGCCTGTCGTCGTCGGCGGTGCTGACCGGGGTGTGGGCGGTCGTCGGCACCGAGGACCCGGAGGTGTCCGCAGCGTTGGAGGCCGCGGGCGCGACCGTGGTCGGAGTCCCCGCCGACGAAGTGTCAGGACTGCCTGACCTGGCCGGTGTGATCCTGTCCGCATCCGGGGTGACGGAGACGCTCGCCGTGGTGCAGGAGCTGCGCGAGGTCACAGCGCCGCTGTGGGTGCTGACGCGTAGCGCGGTGTCGGTGGGCGGTTCCGACCGGATCGGCGATCCGGACCTTGCGGCGGTGTGGGGTCTGGGCCGGGTCGCGGCGCTGGAGATGCCGGGCCGCTGGGGCGGTCTCATCGACCTTCCCGAGGTCCTGGACACCCGGGCGGGTGCCCGGCTGGTGAGTGTCCTGGCTGCCGGTGGTGGTGAGGATCAGGTCGTGGTTCGCGAGTCCGGGGTGTTCGCCCGTCGGCTGGCTCGTGCGGTATCTGTCGCGGTGCCGGGTACTCCGTGGAACCCGGACCCGTCCGGCACTGTGCTGGTCACAGGCGGTACAGGCGCCTTGGGCGCGGAGGTGGCCCGCTGGCTGGCCGGCCGGGGTGTACCGCACCTGGTGCTGACCAGCCGCGGCGGTGTCGCCCCGGACGGTCTGGTCGAGGAGCTGTCCGGACTGGGCGCGCAGGTCACCATCACTGCCTGTGACGTGGCCGATCGGGATGCTCTGGCCGCGGTGATCGACGGTGTGCCCGTCGATCTGCCGCTGACCGGCATCGTGCACGCGGCCGGTCTCGACCTCCCGCAACGGATCGAGGAGGCCACTCCCGAGGCGTTCGCTTCCGTTCTGCGGGCGAAGGTCGACGGAACCAAGCATCTGGACGAGTTGACCTCGAATCTGCCGCTGGACCTGTTCGTGGTGTTCTCCTCGATCGCAGCGACGTGGGGCAGCGGCGGCCAGTCGGCGTACGCGGCCGGCAATGCCTTCCTCGACGCCTGGACACAGCACCGACACGACCGCGGCCTTCCGGGAACGTCGATCGCGTGGGGCCCGTGGGCCGGGGCCGGGATGGCCGCGGATCCCGAAGCGGCTCAGAGTCTGCGCCGGCGTGGCCTGGCACCGATGGACCCGGCCCTGGCGATCCGGGCCCTGGCCGAGTCGGTCGACCACGGTGACAGCAGCCTCACGGTCGCCGACGTCGACTGGACACGCTTCGCCGAGGCCTTCACACTCCTGCGGCCCAGCCCACTGCTCCACGACTTCACCGGAACAGCCGAAGCCCTGAACGCGCCCCAGGAGGAGGACGGTGGTGCGAGCGCTGCCGAACTGCGCGCACGACTGGCTTCGTTGAGTTCTCAGGAGCAGGAGGCGGAACTGTCGGAGATGATCCGCCGCGGCATCGGCGCCGTGCTCGGCTACAAGTCCGTGGAGGACATCGACAGTCGGCCGTTCCGGGATCTCGGGTTCGACTCGCTGACGGCGGTCGAGTTCCGCAATGTGCTGGCGAAGGACAGCGGGCTGCGGCTCGCCTCGACGATCGTGTTCGACCATCCGACGCCGGCCGTGCTCGCGCGTCACTTGCTCGACGAGCTCGGTGGGAGCGGCGCCGACGTGGCCGAGCCCATGATCAGCGCGCTGGACGAGCTCGATGCGGCCTTCGCCACAGGCCGGACGGACGGACTGCTCCGGGCGCGGGTGACGGTACGGCTGCAGGCGTTCCTGGAGAAGTGGACGGCCGGAGAGGTGGCGGACGGCGAGTCCCTGGCCACGCGGATCGACGCGGCCGGTGACGACGAGCTCATCGCCCTCATCGAGAAGGAGCTCCGCGACGGCGGGGAATAGCCGGCCGGACGCGGAGGCGCCCGCCACGGATGCGAACCGTGGCGGGCGCCTTCAACGGGTGGCGACTCGGAACAGCGGCTCAGCCGCTAAACGGCGCGCCGTGGCGTGGTGAGCGCCGGATCCTGGTCGAGGATCGCACGGTACCGGCGCTGGACCTGCAGCCCCGGCTGCAGGCCGAGGTCGTCGCGGAGACGTTGGCGCAACCGGTGGAACACGTCGATCGCGTCGGCCTGCCGGTCGGCCCGGTACAGTGCGAGCATCAGCAGGTCGTGCAGCCCCTCGCGCAGCGGATGCTGGGCGGCCAGGCTCTTCAACTCGGAGGCGACCGCGTGCTCGTCGCCGAGGGCCAGCCGAGCGGCCATGAGATTCTCGTGCACGGCGACGCGGCTGTCGTTGAGCCACAGCATCGCGGACCGGCAGTGCGCGCCCGGCCCGGCGTCCAGCAGGACCGGGCCCCGCCACAGGCGCAGCGCCTGCTCGAGGTGCTCGACGGCGGCCTGCGGGTGGTCGGCGATGCGCTGGGCGCCGCTGGAGGCGAGGCGGTGGAAGCGATCCGCGTCGACCGCGTCGGGGCTCAGGTCCAGCAGATATCCCTGACTCACGGTCCGCAGGGCGTCCGGGCAGCCGGCCTCCTCGAGCAGCCGACGCAACCGGGCGATGTGGGCCTGCAGGGTGTTCTTGCTGGTGCGCGGCGGGCGGTCGTCCCACAGTTCGTCGGCCAGGTCCTGGTAGGACACGACGGATCCGACGTTGAGGGCGAGCAGAGCGAGGATCGCGCGTACCTTGGTGCCGCTCACCGGGAGACGTTTTCTCCCGGTCACTGTCAGCGGGCCGAGAATGGCTACTTCCATCGGAACTCTCCGCCTGGCCGATGTTGTCATTGGCACGCCGACGCATGATCGACGCAGCCCATGCTTGTCGGAGGGCGGAGGCGTCGTCAACAGCCGACGCCCCGTATATCCAGCGGTGGACCCCCCTATTCACGGTCGGGGTCCGTCACGTCGTCGAAGGCCTCGAACGGGCTTCGGGGAACTCGCGGTCCGCCGCGTCAGGCCTTTCTACAGGGGGATGTTGGTGTGCTTGCGGTGCGGTGGCGTCATGCGCTTGGTGCGCAGCGCCCTGAGTGCGCGGAGCACGGCCGACCGGGTCTCCGACGGCAGGATGACGTCGTCGAGGCTGCCGCGTTCGGCTGCCATGTAGGGGGTCAGTACGGTCTCCTCGTACTCCTCGATCAGCTCGTCGCGCAGCACGACGGGATCGTCGGCGGCACCGAGTTGGCGGTGGCACAGCATGTCGACGGCGCTGGCGGCGCCCATCACACCGATCGACGCGGTGGGCCAGGCGAAGCTCATGTCGGCACCGAGCTCCTTGGACCCCATCACCGCGTACCCGCCGCCGAACGCCTTCCGGACGATCACGGTCACCTTCGGCACCGTCGCCTCGATGTAGGCGAAGCCGAGCTTGGCGCCGCGCCGGACGATCCCCTGATGCTCCTGGGCGGTGCCGGGCAGGAAGCCGGGGACGTCCACCAGCGTCACGATGGGGATGTTGAACGCGTCGCAGAACCGCACGAAGCGCGCGGCCTTCTCGGCGGCCGCGATGTCGAGCGCTCCGGCCAGATGCATTGGCTGGTTGGCGACGACACCGACGGTACGCCCCTCGATCCGGCCGAATCCGCAGATGATGTTCGGCGCGAAGCTCGGGTGCACCTCCAGCAGGTCGCCGTCATCGACCACACGTGCGACCACCTCGGACATGTCGAAGGCCTCGCGCTGCGCGTCGGGCAGTATCGAGTCGAGCTCGAGGTCGTCGGGCGTGATGTCCAGGACCGCGGCGGACCGGTATGTCGGCGACTCGTCCAGGTTGTTGGACGGAAGGAAGGACAGCAGGTCCCGTACGTAGTCGAGCGCCTCGGCCTCGCTGTCCGCCACGTAGTGCGCGTTGCCGGTGACCGAGGCGTGCACCTGCGCGCCCCCGAGGTCCTCCAGGCGGACCGGCTCGCCCGTGACCGCCCGGATGACCTCCGGGCCGGTCACGAACATGTGTGACGTCCGGTCGACCATCACGACGAAGTCGGTACAGGCCGGCACGTAGACGGCGCCGCCCGCGCAAGGGCCCATGATCAGTGAGATCTGCGGGATGACGCCGGAGGCGGTGACGACCTTGTTGGCTATGCGGCCGTACGCGGCCAGCGACAGCACGCCCTCGGCGACGCGCGCGCCGCTGGAGTCGTTGATCGCGACGACCGGGCAGCCGGTCTGCAGGGCGAGGTCGAGCAGTTTGCCGACCTTCTCGCCGAAGACCTCGCCGACGCTGCCGCCCAGGGCAAGGGCGTCCTGGGCGTAGACGCACACCTTGCGGCCGTCCACGGTGCCGTAGCCGGTGATGACGCCGTCGCCGGTGGGCCGCTCCGTGTCGGCGGCGAAGCCGGTCGAACGGTGCCGGGCGAGCAGGCCGGTCTCCACGAACGAGTCCGGGTCCAGCAGATGTTCCAGGCGGTCGCGGGCCGTCATCCGGCCGAACCGGGCGAGGCGGCGGACCGTGCGGTCGGGGACGTGGCGTGCCGCCTCGCGCCTGGCCCGCAGGTCGGCGACCTTGCCGGCGGTGGTGCCCGGCTCCTTCGAAGGCGCCGGCTCCTCGCTCCCGTTCACCGTTCGCCGACCGGCGGCGCGCCGTTCTCCGGCCGCGTGCGCTTCGAGGTAACCGGGTTCGTCCATAGTCGTCTCCTCGCCACACACGCATGCTGGCGCACCCCGCTGCCCGATCTCTGACCGGCTGTGGAAAATCCGCTGACACACCGCTGAAAACGGTCGTGTGTCAGAGGCCTGTCAGCCGAATTTCAGCGCCCACTGCCATTCTTTGGCGCATGACGCGTGCGGCGGTAATCAGTGGGCTGGGCGGCTGGTTGCCCCCTCGGACGGTGACGAACGGCGATCTGCCGGCCGAACTCGGCACCTCCGACCACTGGATCCGCACCCGTACCGGAATCACCAGCCGTCATTACGCCGCACCCGGCTCCGCGACGTCCGACCTCGCCGTCGAGGCCGGGGCGAGGGCCCTGGCCTCCTCGGGCGAGCCGATGGTGGACGCCGTGGTCCTGGCCACGACCACACCCGACCGGATCTGCCCGGCCACCGCCCCCGAGGTCGCGACGCGGCTGGGCCTGATCGACGCCGCGGCCTTCGACGTGAACGCCGCGTGCACCGGATTCCTGTACGGACTCGCCTGTGCGGCAGGTCTGATCGCCACCGGCGTCGCCGACCGGGTGCTGCTCATCGGCGCCGAGACGTACTCCGGCATCCTCGACCCGCATGACCGTGGAACGGCTCCCATCTTCGGCGACGGGGCCGGCGCGGTGGTCCTCCGGGCCGGAACCCTCGACGAGCCGGGCGCGGTAGGGCACATCGATCTGGGCAGTGACGGCGCCGGCGCCGGACTCATCGCGGTCGAGGGCGGAGGTTCCCGGCAGCGGTTGTCCGGCAGGCCCGAGCTGGAGAGCGAGCGGTACCTGACGATGGCCGGCCGCGAGGTGTTCAAGCACGCCGTCACGCGGATGGCCGACTCGTGCCGGACCGTGCTGAAGCGCGCGGGCCGGGACGTCGCCGACATCGACCGGATCGTGGCCCACCAGGCCAACATCCGCATCCTGCACCAGCTCGCCGACGAGCTGGGCGTCGACCGGGGCCGCGTCGTCGCCAACATCGACCGCGTCGGCAACACCGCCGCCGCCTCCGTTCCGCTGGCGCTGCTCCACGGCGTCGCGAACGGCGTCCTGCGGCCCGGGCAGCGGACCCTGCTCACCGCGTTCGGCGCGGGCCTCACCTGGGGCTCGACGCTGCTGACCTGGCCCGATCTCGCGCCCTGCGACTAGCTGAGCGCGCTTACCGACTGTGATGAGGAGTCATCCCATGGGGAACTCGTACGACCGGCTCACCGACATACTGGTCAACCAGTTCGAGGTGCGGCCCGAGGGGATCCGCCCTGACGCCACCTTCGAGGAACTCGAACTGGACTCGCTGTTCCTGGTGGAACTCACCCTGGTCGTCAAGCGGGACCTCGACGTGGAGATCGACGAGGACGCCGCGACCCCACGCAGTACGGTCGCCGACGTCGTGAAGCTGATCGAAGCCCAGCTCGACCCCGCGTCATGACCACCGGTGTCGTCGTCACGGGCCTGGGGCTGGTGACCGCCGCCGGCGTCGGCACCGAACCGGCCTGGCGCGCGGTGTGCGCCGGGAAGTCGACCGCTGCCACCGACCCGGCGCTGTCCGGGCTGCCGGTCGACTTCTCCTGCCGCGTGCCCGAGTTCGACGCCCGGGCGCTGCTGGGCCGTCGCGCGACCATGCTGTACGACCGGTTCGTGCAGCTGGGTCTCATCGCCGCGGACGAGGCCGTCGCGGACGCCGGGCTGGATCCGGCCACGTGGGACGGCACCCGGGTCGGCGTCGTCGTCGGCTGCGGCGTGGGCGGCGCCGGTACCTGGGAGACGCAGCACGCGACGTTCCGCGACGACGGGCCCGATCGGGTGTCGTCGTTGCTGATGCCGATGATGCTCCCGAACATGGTTGCCGGACACATGGGCATCCGGTTCGGGGCGACGGGCCCGAACCTCATGACCGCCACGGCGTGCGCGTCCGGGGCGACCGCCATCGGCGTGGCCCGCGACATGCTGCGCCAGGGCGTGTGCGACATCGTTCTGGCGGGCGGCACCGAGGCCGCGGTGGTGCCGCTCATCGTCACCGGCTTCAGCCGGATGCGCGCGCTGTCGACCCGCGGGGAATCGCCGGCGACGGCGTCACGCCCGTTCGACACCGACCGCGACGGATTCGTCATCGGGGAGGGGAGCGGGATCCTCGTCCTCGAACGCGCCGACCACGCCGCGGCACGCGGCGCCCGGGTCCGTGCCAGGCTCGTCGGCTACGGCGCCTCCGCCGACGCGTACCACGCGACCGCCCCCGACCCGGCCGGCGCCGGCGTGGAGCGGGCCGTCCGCGCCGCCCTCCTCGACGCGGGTGCCGTTCCGTCCGACGTGGACCACGTCAACGCGCACGGGACGTCGACCCCGCTGAACGACCTGGCCGAGGCCAAGGTCCTGGCCCGCTGCCTCGGTCACGGCCCCGCGGTCACCTCCACCAAGGGCGTCCTCGGGCACACGCTCGGCGCCGCCGGGGCGATCGAGGCGGCCCTGACGGTGCTGACACTCGAGAACGGGCTGATCCCGCCGACGGCGAACCTCGAGAGCCAGGACCCGGAGATCGACGTCGACGTGGTGACCAAGGAGGCCCGACGCCACCCGGTCGGCCTGGCACTCACGAACTCCTTCGGCTTCGGCGGGCAGAACGCCGTCCTCGCCTTCGCGGCGCACTGATCGGGAGCTGAGCCGAGCGCACGAGTACAGGCCACGGCCCTCAATAGGGGTGCGATACGGGTTCGCGGTGCCGAGACCCCAGCCCGGAGCCCGCGCCGGTAGGGGTCGGCGGGAAGAGAGCAGTCGATCCGATGACCTGTGGGAACGGTCCACTGCGGGTCTCCGGCCCGGGGCCTTCAGGACTCCAGCAGCGAGATCTCGTGTCCTGAGCTGTCGGCTGTCGTTCTTCGGGTATGGACGACACGCCTGAAGACGACTGCTGGGAGCCCGAGTTGGAGTCGGACTTCGCTCGGACTGCGGGCCGGTTCGGACAGGCGGATCTGCGGTGGCGCATGCGTGACCACGTGCCGGAACCGCTGGCACCTGTCGGGTGGAAGAGCGGCTGGCAGCGGGCTGGATGGGGCCGGAGACCGTGATCCGGCGGGACTTGCAGTACGTGCACCGGCAGGTCCTTCCGCAGGACCAACCGGCCGTCTGCCGATGCCCGCGCGCCGCGGCGGCCAGGGCCCGTGAATGTTCCTTCGGCCGGGTCGCATGCTCAGCCGAAGGCCACTCGCGCGTACAGCAGTTACCCGTCCGATCGATCACGTACGGGGACTCGTTCGGACCCCGAGGCCGAAGATCAGGACAGGGGCCGTTTTAGATGTGCAGTCCCGGTACGGTGGCCGCTCGTTCGCCTATTCTTGTGCCATGACTGCCGAGCTTCCAGAGCACTCACCGCGCCCTGCTCCCGCAGGAGAGCTTCGAGCCTCTCATGACGACCGGGAAACGGTGGTGGAGCAGCTGCGAGATGCCGCAGCCGAGGGGCGAATCGATCTCGACGAGCTGGGCTCGCGCCTGGAGGTGGCGCTGAAGGCCAAGACTCATGGTGAGTTGGCCGTACTGACAGCTGACTTGCCGAAGCTGAACTCCGATGGGCAGTCGCCGCTGGTGCTCAGGGGCGGCATGCACGGCGTGTCCCGAGGCTCCGGACGCTGGGACGTGCCCGGGCACGTGGTTGCGTACGGAGGCTGGGGCGGCGTGAAGGTTGACTTCACCAGGGTCCACTGCCGCCTCACCGAGGTCGCGGTGGAGGCGTACGGCGAGATGGCCGGTGTCACGATCGTCATCCCCGACGCTTGGGGCGCGGACATCAGCGGATTGGATCCCGGAGTCGGCGGCTTGACGGACAAGACCACGCCCGACAGGCTCCCGGGAACTCCGTTGATCCGGCTGACCGGGGCCGGCGGCATGGCCGGAGTGGTCATCCGCCACCCCAACCGATGGGAACGACGTAAGCTGCGCCGGAATCCGCCGAATTTCTAGAAGGCTGATGAAGATCTCGGGGCGCGGCTTTCGTGAGTCCGGGGCGGGACTCGGCAGAGGGCAATGCGTTCGACTTCGGGTTGCCCCGGTCCCGAGAATCGGCGTATGGCTCTCCTTGTGCACACATACGTCTACGACGCTGACGGCACACGCGAATTCCTGGAAAGTCTCGAGTACGCCGACACCATGGCCGGAATTCGAGGACACCCGCAGCCGCCTGTGGGGATCCGAGGCGATCCACGCTCTGGGAGCGCGGTTCTTCCCCCGGTTGGACGGGAGCGACCTCTAACCGAGCGGCTACGGTGCCGATTGCATCACCGTGCGGTTCAATAACATCGTTGCCGCCGCCGTGCGAGCCACATCCGAGGGCGTCGGAGTCATTGTCCGGTAATGGGTGCGCCGGTAGAAAATCTTCGTCCGACCGGCCCCGACACGCAAAGCGCTGTGACCACATGTCGAACGGGCCCTGCGCCATCCGAAGCACGTGAATTGTTGACGGGGTGCGATTGGGTATTCGCCCACGCCCACGCCCCAAAGAAAAAGGAAGAACCCTCGGTGCTACGTCTCAGCAGCGACTCGGAAACCCCCGAAGCGCTGATCGGGGTGATTCCCCAAGCTCTACGGCCCTGACCCCGGTCCGTCGATCTGCAGGGAGCAGCGCCGTATAGCCTGGGGAAATGCTGACCGAAGTCACCGCGACCCGCTACGTCACGCCCCTGCGTGAGGGTGGCTCGCTCCCCGGGATCGTCGAAGCCGACGACCTCGGCACGTACGTCATGAAGTTCACCGGTGCAGGGCAGGGACGCAAGACCCTCGTTGCGGAGATCATCTGCGGGGAGCTCGGCCGGCGGCTGGGACTGCGGGTCCCCGAACTGGTGACGATCCAGCTCGATCCCGTCATCGGGCTCGCCGAGCCGGACCAGGAGGTGCAGGAGCTCCTCAAGGCGAGCGGTGGGCTGAACCTGGGGATGGACTACCTGCCCGGCTCGCTCGGTTTCGATCCGCTCGCCTACGAGGTGGACCCGGCGGAAGCCGGCCGGGTCGTCTGGTTCGACGCGCTGATCAACAACGTGGACCGGTCGTGGCGGAACCCCAACTTGTTGGTCTGGCACGGCGATCTCTGGCTCATCGACCACGGGGCCACGATGATCTGGCACCACAACTGGCCGGGAGCACAGGCTTCGGCAGCGAAGCCGTACAACGCCTCCGACCACGTCCTCGCCCCGTTCGGACCGGACATCGCGGCCGCGGCCGCCGAGCTCGCCCCGCTCGTCACCGAGGAGCTGCTGACCGAAGTGGTCGCCGACGTGCCCGAGGAGTGGCTGGCGGGGGAACCCGGCTTCGACTCGACGGACCAGCTGCGCCGGGCGTACGTGGCGCCGCTGCTGGCGCGCGCCGGCAGTGTCCACGAGCGGATCACGATGGAGGCGCCCACCAAGACGCGGGCCTCCCAGGCCCCCGGCTGGCTCACCGAGCGCCTCGCGCCGCGGCCGCACCACACCCGTGAGGACCGCGCGGAGCAGGCGGACGCCGGACAGAGCAGCAAGGACGGCGGCCGATGAACGAGCGCACTGTTTTCGAGTACGCGCTGCTGCGCGTCGTCCCGCGGGTCGAGCGGGGCGAGTGCTTCAACGCGGGCGTGCTGGTGTACTGCCGGGCGAAGTCCTTCGTCGCGGCGCGCACGCATCTGGACGAGCGCAAGCTGAGGGCCCTGGATCCGCACGCCGACGTGGTGGGCGTCCAGGCCGCTCTGCGCGCGGTCGAGGGGGTCTGCTGCGGTGGTGACGCCGCGGGTCAGGCTGCCGGTGACGACGCGGGACGGCGCTTTCGCTGGCTGATCGCACCGCGCTCCACGGTGGTCCAGCCCGGGGCCGTCCACAGCGGTCTCACCGCGGACCCGGAGGCCGAGGTCGAGCGGCTGCTCGACCTGCTGGTGCGCTGAGCCGGAGGCCGGTGGCGCCGACTGCGGCAGGTCCGGCAGCGGCGCCTTCCGGTGTGACATGCGCCCCTGCCCCCGTGGGCCGTTGACACCGGGTGCCAGGGCTTCTAGCGTCTCGTCTGCTGAAGGTACTAAGCGGTTGCTCAGTTATCGGGAACTTCCTGACGTCCGCTGAGCCGCGATCCAAGGGCGAGGAGAACCAAGCATGTCCACCACCGAGCAGCGCGTCGCCATCGTGACGGGAGCGGCGCGGGGCATTGGCGCCGCCACCGCCGTACGCCTGGCGGCCGAGGGCCGCGCCGTAGCCGTACTCGACCTCGACGAGGCGGCCTGCAAGGACACGGTCGAGAAGATCACCGCCGCGGGGGGCACCGCCCTCGCCGTCGGCTGCGATGTGTCGGACAGCGCCCAGGTGGAAGCCGCCGTCGCGCGCGTCGCCGCCGAGCTCGGCGCCCCGACGATCCTCGTCAACAACGCGGGCGTACTCCGCGACAACCTGCTCTTCAAGATGAGCGAGGCCGACTGGGACCTCGTCATGAACGTACACCTCAAGGGTGCGTTCCTGATGGCGAAGGCCGTCCAGTCGCACATGGTGGAGGCCAAGTTCGGACGCATCGTCTCGCTGTCCTCCTCCTCCGCCCTCGGAAACCGGGGTCAGGCCAACTACTCAGCCGTGAAGGCCGGTCTGCAGGGCTTCACGAAGACCCTCGCCAAGGAACTCGGCAAGTTCGGCGTCACCGCCAACGCCGTCGCCCCCGGCTTCATCGTCACGGAGATGACCGCCCAGACGGCGGCCCGCGTCGGCATGGGCTTCGAGGAGTTCCAGGCCGCGGCAGCCACCCAGATCCCGGTGCAGCGCGTGGGGTGGCCCGAGGACATCGCCAACGCCATCGCCTTCTTCACCGGCGACGACGCGGGCTTCGTCTCCGGCCAGGTCATGTACGTCGCCGGCGGACCGCTCAACTGACCCCCGGAAGGGCAACGGACATCATGACTGTGCAGGACAGTGGCAAGGTCGCACTCATCACGGGTGCGAGCCGCGGTATCGGCTACGGCGTCGCCGAGGCGCTCGTCGCCCGGGGCGACCGCGTCGTCATCACGGGCCGTGGCGAGGACGCCCTCAAGGAGGCCGTCGAGAAGCTCGGCGCCGACCGGGCGATCGGGATCGCGGGCAAGGCGCACGACGAGGCACATCAGGCGGCAGCGGTCGAGCGCGCCATGGAGGTGTTCGGCCGGGTCGACTACCTGATCAACAACGCGGGTACGAACCCGGTCTTCGGCCCGATGGCCGAGCTCGACCTCAACGTCGCCCGCAAGGTGTACGAGACCAACGTGATCTCGGCGCTCGGCTTCGCCCAGCAGACCTGGAAGGCATGGCAGAAGGACAATGGTGGGGCGATCGTGAACATCGCCTCCGTCGCCGGTGTCTCGGCGTCGCCCTTCATCGGTGCCTACGGGATGAGCAAGGCCGCCATGGTCAACCTGACCCTCCAGCTGGCGCACGAGTTCGCGCCGGTCGTCCGAGTCAACGCGATCGCTCCGGCCGTGGTCAAGACCAAGTTCGCCGAGGCGCTCTACGAGGGCCGGGAGGCGGAGGCGGCGGCCGCCTACCCGCTCGGCAGGCTCGGAGTTCCGGAGGACATCGGAGGTGCCGCGGCCTTCCTCACCTCCGCGCAGTCCGACTGGATCACGGGGCAGACTCTCGTGGTCGACGGAGGTATTTTCCTGAATGCCGGCGTGGCCTGAGTGCGGCCTGAGCCGGTTTGGCCCTGAATGAGTCAAGCGCCCCGCCGGGCCAGCGGATTGACCTGGCGGGGCGCTGCGGTATGGTCTGCCGACCCATGGCTGATCGAGGAGCGTTCACGTGTTCTACCGGGCCAGTCTGCAGGCTGCTGCAGCCCTTGCATCTCTTTCTCTGCTGGCCGGCTGCGGTTTGCTGTCCGACAGCAGTTCGGAAACCGACCAGCAGATAGCAGTCGGGACGACGAGTTCGCCCTCGACGCTCGATCCGGCAGCGGCCTGGGACGGCTCCTGGGAGCTGATGAGGAACGTCTTCCAGACCCTGGTGAGCTTCCCCACCGGCACGATGAGCCCCGAGCCCGACGCGGCGGAGGACTGCCAGTTCACCGATTCCACGAGCATGGCCTACCGGTGCAAGCTCCGTCAGGGCCTGAAGTTCTCCAACGGCGAGGCGATCAACGCCGAGGCGGTCAAGTACTCCATCGACCGGATCGTGAAGATCAAGGTCAAGGGCGGCCCGGCCGGTCTGCTCGGCTCCCTCGACCGTGTGGAGACCAAGGGCGACGACACGGTCATCTTCCACCTCAGCAAGGCGGACGCGACCTTCCCGTTCATCCTGGCGACCCCGGCGATGTCACTCGTCGCCCCCAGCGAGTACCCCGCGGACAAGATCCGTGACGACGGCAAGGTCACCGGCTCCGGGCCGTACGTCCTGGAGTCGTACGAGCCCGGCAACAAGGCCGAGCTGGCCAAGAACCCCACCTACAAGGGCTTCGCCGACCGCAAGAACACCGCCGTCACCATCCGCTACTTCAAGGACTCCGCCCCCATGGTGGATGCCCTGAAGAAGAAGGAGATCGACGCCACCTACCGCGGTCTGACCGCCGATGAGGTCGTCGGCCTCGAGGACAACAAGAAGGACAACGCCGGTCTGCAGATCGTCGAGACCGTCGGCGCCGACATCCGCTTCCTGGTCTTCAACCCCAAGGACCCGGCCGCGGGCAAGCCCGCGGTCCGGCGGGCCATCGCGCAGCTGGTGAACCGTGACGCCCTGGTCGCCAAGGTCTACCAGGGCACCGCGGAGCCGCTGTACTCCATGGTCCCCAAGGGCATCGCCGGCCACACCACGAGCTTCTTCGACGCCTTCGGCGACGCGAACAGGACCAAGGCCCAGGCCATCCTCGCCGAGGCGGGGATCAACGAGCCGGTCAAGATGACGTTCTGGTTCACCACGGACCGCTACGGCTCCTCCACCGCCCCCGAGTTCGCCGAGATCAAGCGCCAGCTCGAGGACTCCGGCCTGTTCAAGATCACTCTGAAGAGCGCGCCGTGGAAGACCTTCCAGGAGGGCTTCACCAAGGGCGAGTACCCGGTCTTCGGCCGTGGCTGGTTCCCCGACTTCCCGGACCCGGACAACTTCATCGCCCCCTTCGTCGGCAAGGACAGCGTCACCGGGACGCCCTACCTGACCGCGGAGATCGATGAGCAGCTGGCGTCGTCCCGCCAGGAGAGCGACCGCGGAGCCGTTTCCGCGCAGTTCAAGAAGGCCCAGGACGTCCTCGTCGAGGACGTCCGGCTGCTGCCGCTGTGGCAGGGCAAGCTGTACGTGGCGGCCGGCGAGGACATCGGCGGCGGCGAGCGCGCCCTGGACCCGCAGACGGTCATGCAGATGTGGGAGCTGTACCGCAAGGCCAGCTGGTAGGGCTCGGGGCGGTCGTTGTCAGTGGCCCCCGGTAGGTTCTGTGGTCAAGAACCGATTGTGTACCGGAGGTTGTGGACGTGACCGACACCGACCTGCTGCCCGAATCCTGGCGCGGCGTCCTCGACGAAGAGCTGCAGAAGCCGTACTTCAAGGAGCTCACCGAATTCGTCGAGGAGGAGCGGGCCAGGGGGCCGGTGTACCCGCCGCGCGAACAGGTCTTCGCCGCCCTGGACGCCACCCCGTACGACCGGGTCAAGGTGCTCATCCTCGGCCAGGACCCGTACCACGGTGAGGGGCAGGGGCACGGTCTCTGCTTCTCCGTGCTGCCGGGCGTCAGGACGCCCCCTTCGCTCCGCAACATCTACAAGGAGATGAACGACGAGCTCGGCCTGCCGGTCCCGGACAACGGGTACCTGATGCCGTGGGCCGAGCAGGGCGTCCTCCTGCTCAACGCGGTGCTGACGGTGCGCGGCGGCGAGGCGAATTCGCACAAGGGCAAGGGCTGGGAGAAGGTCACGGACGCGGTGATCCGTGCTGTTGCCGAGCGGCCCGACCCGGCGGTGTTCGTCCTCTGGGGCAACTACGCGCAGAAGAAGCTCCCGCTGATCGACCAGGAGCGCCACGTGGTGGTGAAGGGCGCGCACCCCTCGCCGTTGTCCGCGAAGAAGTGGTTCGGCTCCCGTCCCTTCACCCAGATCAACGAGGCGATCGCCGCCCAGGGCCACGAGGCCATCGACTGGCGCATCCCGGACCTGGGGTGAGGGGCGACCCGACCGGCGGTTCCGGTCCGCGCCTGAGCGGGTTTCCCGGCGGCTGCGGCTAGCGTTCGACCGACCGGAACGGGCTGGACGGGCGTACCCAGGGAGACCGCGTGGCGGAGCAGCAGGAGGCGTCGAAGGACGCAGTCATGACCAGGATCGGCCAGGCGATCATGCTGCTGCACGGAGGGGACAGGGAAGAGGCCCGCAATCGCTTCGGGGTCATCTGGTCGGAGATCGGCGAGGAGGGTGAGGCCCTCCACCGCTGCACCCTTGCGCACTACATGGCCGACACCCAGGACGATCCCGGCGACGAGCTCGCATGGGACCTCCGGGCGCTGACGGCCGCGGAAGGGCTGAGCGGCGGGCCGGTCGCGGAACACCGGGACGCGACCGCGGTCCGGGCCTTCTTCCCCTCCCTGCACCTCAATCTCGCGGCGGACTACCTGAAGCTGCAGCGTCCCGAGTCCGCCCGGATCCATCTGGACCGGGCGTGGGACGCCGCCCGGGTGCTCGGTGACGACGGGTACGGCGGGGGCGTCCGTGCCGCCATCGGGCGGCTGGAGCAGAGGATGCGGGGCAGCACCGCAGGAGAGTGAGGTGGGCCCGCCCGTGACCTGGCGGGCCCACCCGTACGGGCTTTCGCGGCTCAGCGGCCGTATGTCTGGTCGCAGATCAGGGACTGCGGGCTGCCCGCAGGCCAGCGCCCGTACCCACGCCCGAGCCTGCAGACGTCGCTCCCGGCGACGACGGAGCCCGGCACGGCGGGGAGCGCCGCGGGCGGAACGGCGGACAGCCGGCGAGGTGTCCGCCCCCTCGGGGTGTCGGCCGGTTCGTACCGGCGTGGGGCGCGTGGCGCGGTTCTCCGGGCCGGGGAGGGTGCTTCCGGGGCCACGGCCCGTACGGACGTCACGGGGTCCGGCAGGGCCTCGAGGGAGTCCCGGACCGGCGGCTGCACGATCTGCGGGGCCACGTCCTGGACGGGTCTGCCGGCTCCTGAACGTGGCGCGACGGTTCTCTTCGAGGGTTCCACCGACACGCAGCCGGAGACAGCTGTGACAGCAATCCCCACCAGCAGCGTTGCTGTGATTCTGATTCGATGCACCCGGGTAACTCTGCTGGGTCGTCCCGCCCGGTGGCAGCCGGTGAGCAAGGATTGGCCCGCACGAGTGACCCGGTCAGCGGCGTGCCCCGGAACCGGCTGCGGAGCGTCAGGAGGGGTGTGGGGCGAGGGCCCGCGGGGTCACTCCCCGGTCGTGCCGTCGATCCGTTCCCGTACGAGGTCCGCGTGACCGTTGTGCCGGGCGTACTCCTCGATCATGTGCGTGTAGATCCAGCGGAGGCTGAAGGGCTTGCCCTGGCTGCTCAGGCCGACCGAGAGTCCGTCGAGTTCGCACTTCGCCGCGTTCAGCCGTGCCACCTCGATCTCCGCCAGCCAGGTCGTATGTGCCTCGTCCCAGGTGTCCGCCTCGGTGAGGTGGAACTCCCCGTCCGGGTCCTCGTCGCTGCCGTAGATCGGCGGTACGTCCTCACCGGTCAGCACCTCGCGGAACCAGCCGCGCTCGACCTCCGCCAGATGCCGCACGAGTCCGAGCAGCGTGAACTCCGAAGGGGGTACGGACGCCTCCCGCAACTGGGCGTCGGTGAGGCCCGCGCACTTCATGACCAGCGTCTGGCGGTGGTAGTCGAGCCACCCCTCGAGCATCTGGCGCTCGGCGGCGTCGAAGGCCGGTTCGGAACGTTCGTCTGTCGTCATGCGGCCATCCTCACTCAGTGATCATGAGCATGGCCAGCGATCAGAGGTTCTGGGCGGCCCGGACGCCGAGCATCCCGCGCAACAGCTCGGCGCAGCCGGTACGCAGTTCGTCCTCGGTCGGAACGGACCGGTGGTACGAGCCCGCGGCGCAGGCGAACATCATCCCTTCCGCCCAGGCCACGAGGGACAGTGCGTGGCGCTCGGGTTCGGCGGATCCGGCTGCGGTCATCAGGGCGACCAGGGGTTCGCGGAACTGCCGGCCCGCGGCATCGTAGAACGCCCGCAGTTCGGGGCGCCTGGTGGCCTCCAGGGCGAGTTCGTAGCGGCAGACCAGAAGGTCCGGATGGCCGGTCAGATAGCGGTGCAGCGCGCGGGCCAGTCCGGCGGCAGCGGAGCCGGCGGTGCCGTCCGCCGGAAGCTCTCCGGGAGCGAGCACCTGAGCCTCGCGTTCCGCGAGCCGGCGCACGGCGGCCTCCAGCAGCGCCTGCCGGGTGCGTGCGTGGTTCGACGTCGACCCCTGGGGGAGTCCGGCCCGCTCGTCCACCGCGCGATGGGTGAGACCCCGCATTCCGCGCTCCGCAAGAAGGGTGAGCGCGGTGTCGGCGATCACGCGCGCGCGGGAGGTGCCGGGTGTCCCGGTGGTGCTTGTGGGCATGGGGCCAATCTACCGTCGTCACTACGGCTGTAGTACGGTGGATCTCGCAACTACAGGTGTAGTTTCGAGGAGGCTCAGTCATGACGACACCCCATGCGGTGATCATCGGCAGCGGAATCGGCGGACTCACCGCCGCCACCGCGCTGCACCGGTGCGGCTGGCACGTCACCGTCCTGGAGCGCGCGCCCTCGGTGGAGCCGGTCGGCGCCGGCATCAGCCTCTCTCCCAACGCACAGCGCGCCCTGGACGTCATCGGCCTCGGCGACACGATCAGGTCCCTCGCCGCCTGGCAGGGCGACGGCGGGATGCGCAATCCGGCCGGCCGCTGGCTCGCCAGGATGAACAGCGCAGCCGCGGCGGAGAGGTTCGGCGGCCCTCTGGTCCTGCTGCACCGCTCCGTCCTGATCGACCTGCTCCGCGCCGGGATCCCCGACACCGCCCTGCACACCGGCACACCGGCACAGCTCGTCGGTGCCGGCAGCGCGGGCGGCCGCCGGGCCGTCGTGAGGACACCCTCCGGGGACATCGAGGCCGACCTCGTGGTCGGGGCCGACGGCATCGGCTCCTCCGTACGCTCCACGCTCTTCCCGCATCACCCGGGTCCCACCTACAGCGGATTCACCACCTGGCGTGTCATCGCCCCGGCGCCCGGCAGCCCGATCGGCTCGCAGGAGACCTGGGGCCGGGGCGCCCTGTGGGGCAGCCATCCGCTGAAGGACGGCCGGATCTACGCCTACGCGGCGGCCACCGCCCCGGCCGGCACGGTCGCACCCGACGACGAGAAGGCGGAACTCCTGCGCAGATTCGGCGACTGGCACGCCCCGGTCCCCGAGATCATCGACGCCGTCACGCCCGAAGAGGTCCTGCGGCACGACGTGTACCACCTGACCGACCCGCTGCCCTCCTTCCACCGGGGGCGAACGGTGCTCTTGGGTGACGCCGCGCACGCCATGGCGCCCACGCTGGGCCAGGGCGGCAACCAGGCCATCGAGGACGCCATCGTGCTCGCCCACCACCTCACCCCGGACGCAGACCTGGCGGAGGGGACAGCCGCCTACAGCGCCGTCAGACTGCCCCGTACGACGGCGATCGTCCGCAAGGCCGCACAGGTCTCCCGGCTGATGCAGCTGTCCAGCGGGCCGGCTGCCGCACTCCGGAACGGGCTGATGTCCACCGTCTCCCGCCTCGGCCCGGGGCTCGTCCTGCGGACCTTCGACGGGATCGCCGACTGGCAACCGCCTCGGCGCACGTATGCTGCCGGAACCAAGGACGGACATATGACGCGGCCGTGACACGGGCGTGCGCGGACGACAGGGAGACACTGGTGAAGGTCGGCTGCATCGGGCTCGGCGACATCGCGCAGAAGGCGTATCTGCCGGTTCTGACTGCCCTGCCCGGGGTCGAGCTGCATCTGCAGACCCGTACACCGGCCACCCTGGCGGCCGTCGGGGAGACCCATCGGATCCCCGCGCGGCAACTCCACACAGACCTCGACTCGCTGCTGGCCGAGGGACTGGACGCCGCCTTCGTGCACGCACCGACCCCGGTGCACCCGGAGATCACCGGCAGGCTGCTCGAAGCGGGTGTGCCCACCTACGTCGACAAGCCGCTCGCCTATGAACTCGCCGACTCCGAGCGGCTGGTGGCCCTGGCCGAGGAGCGGGGCGTGAGCCTCGCCGTCGGGTTCAACCGCCGTCTCGCCCCGTCCTACGCGCAGTGCGTCGAGCACCCGCGCGAGCTGATCCTGCTGCAGAAGAACCGGGTCGGGCTTCCCGAGGACCCGCGCAGCATGGTGCTCGACGACTTCATCCACGTCGTCGACACGCTGCGTTTCCTGGTGCCCGGTCCGGTCACGGGAACCGTCGTGCGGGCGCGGATCATCGACGGTCTCATGCACCATGTGGTCCTCCAGCTGTCGGGAGACGGCTTCACCGCCATCGGCATGATGAACCGGCTCAACGGATCGACCGAGGAGATCCTCGAGGTCTCCGGCCAGGACTCCAAGCGCCAGGTCCTCAACCTCGCCGACGTCGTCGACCACAAGGGCCAGCCCACCGTCCGGCGGCGCGGTGACTGGGTACCCGTCGCACGCCAGCGCGGCATCGAGCAGAGCGTGCTGACCTTCCTGGACGCGATCAGGGCCGGAAAGGTGCTCAGCGCCCAGGACGCCCTGGAGACCCACCGTCTGTGCGAGCGCGTGGTCCGGGACGCGCTGGAGCAGGCGTCCTGAGGGACCGCACCCCCGCCACGGCGAAGAAGGCGGCCAGCACGGCCAGCGCCCCGTACACCGGCCACGCACCGAAGCGCACATAGAGCGTCGTGCCCCGGGCGAGCGGTACGTCGAACACGGCGGCCTCACTCGCGTCCGTACCGATCCACGTTCCCACCCGTTCGCCCTGAGGGCCGTACACGGCGCTGACGCCCGTCAGGGTGGCGTGCACCATCGGGCGCCCGCTCTCGGCCGCGCGCAGGGCCCCGAGCGACGCATGCTGCTCCGGGGCCCAGCTGTGCTGGAACGTCGACGTGGACGACTGGGCGATCAGCACCTGGGCGCCGTCCTTGGCGAGCCGTCTGCTCATGTCGGGGAACGCGGACTCGAAGCACACCAGCGGCCCGAGCCGCAGCCCGTCCTCACCCGGCAGGCGCATCACCACCGGACGGCTGCCGCGCAGCCGGTCCTCACCCGCGGCCTTGCCCACCGAGGTCGCCCAGCCCAGCACCGCACGGGCCGGCACGTACTCACCGAACGGCACCAGCCGCATCTTGTCGTAGCGGTCCCCGGTCGGCCCGTCCGGACCCACCAGCACCGCCGACTTGAAGATCCCGGCGCGGTCCGGGGCGTCGGTCCGCCTGGCATCCATGTTCACCAGCACGTCCGCACCGACCAGGCGTGACAGCGCCGCGATCCGAGCCGCTGTCCCAGGGCTGCGCGAAAGATCGACACCCACACTGCTCTCGCCCCACACCACCAGGTCGACATCCCGGCCGGCGAGACCACGGGTCAGCGCCTCGCTGCGGGCGAACCGGCGTTCGACGCTGTCGGGGCCGTCGACGACACCCGGCTGCACGACGGCGATCCGGGCCGTTCCGGTGCTCTCCGGCTGCGGTGCCCATACCCACAGTGCTCCGACGAACAGCGTGCACGCCACCAGGGAGGCGGCCGCGGCAGTGCGGGCCGCAGGTACGGCGATCAGCAGAGCGACCGCCGTGTTCACCGCCAGGACGAGCAGACTGACCAGCCATACACCGCCCACCGAGGCGGTCCGCAGGGCGGGCGCGAACTCCCACTGGCTGGCGCCCAGAAGCCCCCAGGGGCCGCCGAGCCCCTCCCAGGAGCGGACGAGCTCGATCATCAGCCAGCCGGAGGGCACCACGGCGAAAGCCGCGACCGAACGTAGTACGGATGGTGACCCATGGAGCAGCCTGGCCACCAGCAGGCCCCAGGGGGCCCACAACAGGCCGAGCAGCGCCGCGAGAACCACGATGAACACGTGCAGGCTCGGAACCAGCCAGTGATGCACGGCGAGCATGAAACCCATGCCGCCGAGCCATCCGTCGAAGGCCGCCCGCCGCCCCGTGTCCGCCGACCGGATCAGGAGCAGCCACGGCACCAGTGCGACATAGGCGAACCACCAGGCCGACGGCTCGGGAAACGCCAGGGCGGGCAGTGCGCCCGCGAACAGGGCGGCGGCGGCGCGCCACCCGGGTGAGCGCAGCAGGTGCACGCCAGGCAGGAACCCGGTGGCCGGGCCGTCCGCAACCCGGTCAGCCGGAACCCGCCCGCCCCGCAACGGCATACCGTGTCCTCCCTGCCGGTCCGCCCACGTGATCCCAGTGTGGGGCAGAAGATCGGCAGCGCACAGTGGGCGTGCCGTCCGACGCGGCGCCGCAGGCCCGGGACCACACGGTGACTCCGGCGCCGGGTGGGGGCTCCGCCGGTGTCGCAGGCGCCGGACGGGGGGTTCAGCCGGTGTCGCGGGCGCCGGACGGGGTTCAGCCGATGGGGGTCCCGGGCGCGCACCGCCACAGCTCGTGGGCCTCGACGGTGCGGATCCGCCAGCCCGTCTCCGTACGCAGCAGATCGAAGGCGAACCTGCCGCCGGAGACGAGGGCAGGTGCCGGCCCGTGTTTCCCGGGTTCGGCTTCCGGGCCCATCGGGTTCAGATAGTCCGCCCGCACCCGCGCCAGGTCACCGGAGTAGCCGCCAAGATCCTGGAGATCGAGCCGTCGGTTGACGATCAGGTGCTGGCGGACGGGGGAGGCGCGCAGAGTCCGGGCGAGCCACTGCGCGACCTCTGCCGCCGTGCCCTCGATCCCTCCGGCACCCCGGTAGTCGGCGCGCCCGTCCCCGGTGAACAACGCGATGTAGTCGTCCCAGGTGCCGTCGTCCACCGCGACCGCGTAGTCAGTGATCACTGCATCGATGGAGAGCCGGTCCATCACCGTCGCGAGAGCCACGCGCTGTGTCATCGCGCAAGTCTCCGCCTGCGGGAGCGGCAGGCCAAGGGTCCGGCACCGGCCGTGGCCGGACCGTGCCCCGGCGGCGAAGATCCTGGAGCTCCGCGTGCGGTCAGGTGCGGAGGTGTACCGGGCGGCTGAGGGCGCGGCTCACGTCACAGCGCGCCGAACCACATGTCCGCGAGCGAGTCCAGCGTGCCGTCCGCGGGAGCCGGCAGTTCCCGGAGATACCAGGGGAGGTTGCTGTACACGTGCAGCAGCGTGTACGCCAGGAGTTCCGACGGTTCGAAGGTCCGGCCGTACGCCTTCAGTAGCCGTCCCATCAACTGCGGGTCCCCACGCGTCACGAAGAGTCCGACGGCCACGAAGTCGTAGGCAGGATCGCCGATCATGGCAGGCTCGAAGTCGAACAGCCCGGTGAGCCGGCGGCCGCCCGCGTCCACGAGCAGGTGCTCGCGCATGAACTCCGTGTGCAGGAGAGCGGGTCGGGGGACGGCCGGAGGCCGCACCCGGTCCAGGAAGCCGGGGATCTGTTCCGACCAGGCTTCCCCCAGCCCTCGCTTCCGCTGCCGCACGACCGCGCCCGCACGCTGCCGGGACACGAACGCACTCCAGTCGCCGGGGCCGAGCACATCCGCGAGCGGCTCGGTGTCGAGTGCGTGCAGGGCGGCGAGCGTCTCACCGGCCTCACTCACGATCCGCTCGTGGTCCGCCCGCGGCATGCGGTCCCAGGCGTCGGCGAGGCCTTCACCGGGCAGCCGGGACATCAGGACGTACTGCCAGCCGTTCTCGTAGGCTCCGAAGCCGCGCACCTCGGGCGTAGGGACGGGGAGCCGCCGCTGCACATGGGTCAGTACCCGCCCCTCGGCGATGCCGTCCTCGGCGGCCGCCCCCGGGAACAGCTTGAGCACATGCTCGTCCCCGACCGCGTACACGGGCTGGGAGCCCTCCGGGAAGCGGGTCAGGGGGGCTCCGGCGAGCCCTAGCCGGGCACAGAGGTCCTTCGCGCCGGGACGCATCACGGCCTCGTCCGGTACGACCGCGTCCCACTCCTCGGCCGTGTTCACTTCAGGCAGCATGCGGCGCACCGTATGGAGGGGGAGAACAGATGGCAACTCGGTTTTCCGGCGGCAGGGCGGCACGGCGGAATGCCACGGGCCGCGGCCGGCCGTAGCGTGGACGGAAAGTCTCCGAGCGGACGGCAGGTACCCGCGATGGCCGGTGAGGTCTCCTTCTTCGAACTGGGTGCGGGCGACCCCGAGCAGGCGCGGACGTTCTACGGCGGGCTGTTCGGCTGGACCTTCGAGCCCGGCCCGGCCGACGGCGGCGGGTTCGCGATCGGTACGCCCAATGTCCCCGGCGGGCTGCACGGCGGGGACGCGGGCGCGAGTCCGTACCTGTTCTTCGCCGTCGACGACATGACGTCCGCGGTGGCACGCGTCCGCGAACTCGGCGGGCAGGCCGACGACATCGACCTGGGAAGCGACGAAGGGTCGGTCGCCCGGTTCGGCCGCTTCCAGCTCTGCCACGACGACCAGGGTTCCCCCTTCGGGCTGCACCAGCCGCCGGAGCGAAGCTCCTGACGCCCGCACCGACAGTCAGGCCGCCTCGACGCCGCCCTGCACCGAGGCCCCCCACTCGACCAGCAGTCGTTCGTACTCCCGGCGGGACTCCGGGGACACCAGGCCGCCGTCGACGAGCGCGCGGATCTCCGCGTTCAGCTCGGCGAGTGAGCGGACAGGCGTCGGCTCGGAGGGCGGAGTGGGCATGTGCAGATTGTACGGGCGGCCAGGGATTCAGGGCATCGACGGGTCACCGGTCGCCGCTGACCTGGGTTTTGTGGTGTCGCCGACTCCTGCCCCGGCCCGCGGGGCGGCGTCGGCCACGGGGCCGCCCCGAAATCGACGTGCGATTCGGCCCGGGGGAGTGTCACAGTCCCTGTCGTGACCTTGATGGACGTACTTGTCGACTTCTCCCGCACCGGCCGGATCGGTCCCCTGAGCTGCGGAATGTCCCTGGACGAGGCGGAAGACCTTCTCGGCCCCGGGCGCCCGCACCCTGCCCACATCCTGCTGGGACCCGATACCGACGGCTACCCGTACTCCTGGCACGGGCTGCGACTGGTCATCACCCAGCGGGCCGTGAGCGGCCTGTGGATCGACCTGTGGCCCGGCTCGACCGCCGGCCTTCCGCCGCTGGTCCTGCCTGATTCCGAGTCCTTCGAAGCCACCGTCCTCCGCGAGGACCTGATCGCCGCCCTCGACGACGCGGACTGCCGGCATGAGGTCAACAGCACGCTCACCTTCGGCCGGCAGTCAAGCCTCATCACCCGTCCCGCCGAGGTCTGCGCGGTCTTCAGTCTGCCGGGTCGGGACAACCAGGTGCCGCACCGTGATCGGCACTACCTCGATGTGATGCACAAGCACACCGCTTGACGCAGAGGTGGCCTCGACGCAAAAGCGCCCACAGGTGAACCAGGCGAGTCAGGTATGGACCCTTCCATGACCGAAATCCATCAACATACAGAAATTGGGGGATGCTTCGGCAGGTGGCACGGATGATGAGTCGGATGAGAGCCACAGTCGGTACCGTCCTCATCACCCTCGCCGCCATCCTCGCTCTGAACGGTTGCGGCGACGGCAGCAGCAACACGGGCAGCGGCGGGGTCCAGGGCGGGAACAAGGCCGCTGCGGTCGCCTACAAGATCACCGAACGGGAACAGGTGGGCGCCGTCAGGAACGTCCTCGTCCAGGTCGACAGCGACGACCAGCTCCGCGCCGTCTTCGACGCAGTGAAGGCCGAACTCACCGAAGAGGCCGTCTACGTCGTCGGCATCGAATGCACGACCGGCGGGGACGAGTACGACCGGCGCCTCGCCAACGGGCGCTACGTGGTCGGGGCGGCCGGGTCAGCAGAAGCAGGACTCCCGGCCGGCACCACCGAATACCAGGCCGCAGGCGGCACGTGCCCGGCCTGACTCCTCACCGCACGGCGAAGCCCCGGACCGCTACGGTCCGGGGCTTCGCTGCGACCTCTTGGTGGCGGTCTCCGGTCCAGCGTGAGGGTGTCACGAACGTCGCATGCGGCGGACAGTCCGCGCACCTACCGTGGCCGCCCCGTCAAGAACCTCGTCGCGCGAAATTGACGAGCGGTCCCACGTCCAGCGGTGGAAGATGTCCGTCGGGCGGCGCACCTGGGAGCACCCCGGAGAAGAGCAGATCAAAGCCCGCACGCTCGGCCGGCGCAGCACCCGGATGAAGACGACCTGACCGCCCCCAAGGAGTACCGCATGAGCGACAGCATCGATCTTGCCGCCCTGAACTCGGCAACCAAATACCCGTCCATCCCGACCTATCACGTGCTCGGTGAGCGTGGCGCTCTCACCGAGGACGCCACCCCGTTCGTCGGCGATGTGGTGCTCACCGAGAAGATCGACGGCACGAACGCTCGCATCATCCAACTTCCGGGCGGTGACTGGCTCATCGGCAGCCGCGAGGAGCTTCTTGCCGCCCGGGGCGACCGGGTGACCAACCCGGCCCTGGGGATCGTGGGGGCGCTGCGCACAGTCGCCGAAGGCCTCTCGGCGAGGGACGGCATCAACGTCTTCTACCTGGAGGTGTACGGAGCGAAGGTGGGTGCTGCGGCGAAGCAGTACACCGGGACCGGGCAGGTCGGGTACCGGTTGTTCGACGTGGCGACGGTGCCGCCGGAGGTCTTGGACCGGCCGGTCGAGCGCATATCCGCATGGCGCGAGGGGGGCGGACAATCCTTCCTCACCGAGGAGGCCCTGACCGTCGCCGCCGGCGTGGAGGGCATCGCGCTCACCCCCCGCCTCGACGTCATCGCGCCGGGAAGCCTGCCGACCGGTGTCGACGGGATGAGCGCTTGGCTCGACGCCAGTTGGCCGCGGACCCGGGTGGCGCTGGACGGCCGGGCGGCCGGCCGTGCGGAAGGTGTGGTGCTTCGTACCACCGACCGTTCGGTGATCGCGAAGGCGCGGTTCGAGGACTACGCGCGGACCCTCAAGCGCCGTACCCGGACGGCCCGTAGTGGCTGACCCGTCACGCCCCGGCTGCGCTGACGACAGTAACGATCAGCCGGGAGCCGAACCTCCGAGAGCCTCGAATGCTTCTCAGCCCGCGGACTCACCGGCGTGCGGGCTCAGGACACCCGCGCCGATCAGGACGAACAGGAGGATGCCCAGAAGCACGCGGTAGATGACGAACGGCATGAAGCTCTTGGTCGTGATGAACTTCATGAACCACGCGATGACCGCGTAGCCGACCACGAACGCGATGATCGTCGCGAAGATCGTCGGCCCCCAGGAGACGTGTCCCTCGCCCGCGTCCTTGAGCTCGAACACGCCCGAGGCCAGCACCGCAGGAATGGCGAGAAGGAAGGAGTAGCGGGCCGCTGCCTCACGGGTGTAGCCCATGAGCAGCCCACCGCTGATCGTGGCGCCCGAGCGGGAGACGCCCGGGATCAGGGCCATCGCCTGGCAGAAACCGAAGATCAGGCCGTCCCTGACGCCCAGTTCCTTCAGCGACTTGCGCTCCTTGATCGCCCGGTGCTTGCCGCCGGTCTCGTCACGGGCCGCGAGGCGGTCCGCGATGCCGAGGACGATGCCCATGACGATCAGCGTCGTCGCGATCAGGCGGAGGTCGCGGAAGGGGCCCTCGATCTGGTCCTTGAAGGTCACGCCGAGCACACCGATGGGAATCGAACCGATGATCACCAGCCAGCCCATCTGGGCGTCGTGGTCACCGCGCATCGAGGAGTTGGTCAGTGACCGGAACCAGGCCGAGACGATCCGGGCGATGTCCTTGCGGAAGTAGATGAGGACCGCAGCCTCGGTGCCGATCTGCGTGATGGCGGTGAACGCCGCACCCGGGTCGTGCCAGCCGGCGAACGCGGCGGTCAGCCGCAGGTGTGCGCTGGAGGAGATCGGCAGGAACTCGGTCAGTCCCTGAACGAGGCCCAGGACGAATGATTCGAACCAGCTCATGGGGCTTTGGCCATCCCGGAGGTGATCATGCAACGTCCGACGGAGACTCAGGCCGTCGACAGCGTGCGGAAGCGGTCAAAAGGGAAAAAGAGGGCATCGTGTCGCGCCCCCGAGATCGTCTTGCGGTCGGGCGCAGCGTATCGCCTGTACGTGAACGGACTCCCGGCTGCCCCCGCTACGCCGCCCGTGCACCGCTCAGGAACCGCCCAGCCGGTGACGCTTGCGCCAGGCGAGCAGGGCCGCGCCCGCCCCCGACAGAACGATGAAACCCATGGCCGCCAGGAAGGCGGGCGAGGTCGGCGAGGAGGCCTCGCTGCCCGCGATGACGTACGCCGCCGTATTGGGGATCGAACCGAGCCCGGTGGCCAGCAGGAACGGCGGGTACCCCATCCGGGAGGTCGCCGCACAGTAGTTGGCGGCGGCGAACGGCACTCCGGGGAAGAGCCGCAGCGCCAGCATGGAGCGGAAACCGTGCCGGCTCAGCAGGCCGTCCGCGGCCTTCATCCACCGTCCGCGCAGGAGCGTCCGGAGGGCGTCCTGTCCCAGTACCCGACCCAGCATGAAGGAGACACCCGCGCCGAGCACGGTACCCGCCAGAGCCGCCGCCAGGCCGGTCTGCGCACCGAAGAGCGCGCCGGCGGCGAGGTTGAGGAGTGGACGCGGTACGAACGCCACGGTGCACACGCCGTACGCGACGCCGAACAGCATGGCCGCGGCCGAACCGGTCAGCTGGGGTGGCCAGCCGGAGGCGAGCAGCCGCTGTGGTTCGAACAGCAGCATCGAGGTGGCGGCAGCCAGCAGCACGGCCACGAGCAGGGAGAACCGGGACCAGGGTGAGAGCAGCACCCTCGTACAGCGCACTGCGAGACCGCCGGCAGGCCGGGCGGCGGGGACGGGGTCGAACATCTGGGGAGACTAACCGAGACCCGCGTGTGATCGCCGTAATGTGTCCGGACGCGATGCACCGGCCGACCGTGCGGGGCATCTGTTCAGGCGGCAGGTGTCCTCGGCCTCCGCCCGGTTCGCCCGTGCCCGTGGGGCTGCCGTGAGGGAGTGGGCGTGGCTGACGGTGTGGGAGGCGCGGTTGTCGGACGTGATGGTCGATGCACAGCGGTGAGGCTCGGGATGGGCGAAGCATCGTGCAGGCGTGCGGATTGACAGTCGTTGAGGGGCCGGTGCCCGGGTCGGCGCCCTCCCCTGCAGCGGCCATTCGTGCCGTCGCGGGAGTCGACGTGAAACCGACCGGATCCATCGCGCGGACACAGCCCGCCGCCCTCGAGGAAGTCGACCTTCAGTGGCGGGAGCTGGCTACGGGCCGTCTCGTGCCTCCGGGGGGCGGTGAATTCTTCATCCTGCCACCCGGGGGCGGCGGCGCTGCCGTCGGCTGGGTCCGGGTGAGAGATGCCGTCGGGGCAGCCCTTCCGTCCCGCATCGCGGCAGAAACGGGCTCGCCCGAGTTCCTGAGTCTGTCGGCGGACGGACGCCTTCTGTTCGCGGTCTCGGAGGAGGACGACGAGTACTGGATCATCGTCCGGCGTGTCCCCGGTGATTCGGGGGGATGGACCGAAACAGACGTGTGATCGCCGTAATGTGCAGCCCATGAGGCCCGCCGCGCACGCCGCGCCCACCGCGCCGGACAGCGAGCTCGCCGACACCGTGCTCGAGCGGCTCACGGCTGTCTACCCCCGGGCCGCCGACCCGGAACGAGCGGTGTCGGCAGCCGCGTACATGAAGGACATCGCCCCGTTCCTCGGCATCGCCACCCCGCAGCGGCGGGCCCTTTCCCGGACCGTGCTGGCCGGTACGGGGCGGCCCGACGAGGCGGACTGCACGGCGATCGCCCTGCGCTGCTGGGAGTTGCCGGAGCGTGAGTACCAGTACTTCGCCGTCGACTACCTGCGCCGCCATGTGGCGCGCTGCTCCTCCGGGTTCCTCCCGGTCCTGCGCCACCTCGTCGCCACCAGGGCCTGGTGGGACACCGTCGACCTGCTCGCCGCGCATGTCGCGGGCCCGCTCGTGACCGCGGATCCGGTGCTTGCGACGGCGATGGACCGGTGGATCGAGGACGACGACATGTGGATCGCCCGCACGGCCCTGCTGCACCAACTGCGGTACAAGGACCTGACCGACACCGGAAGGCTGTTCGGCTACTGCCTGACGCGGGCCGATCACCCGGACTTCTTCATCCGCAAGGCGATCGGCTGGTGTCTGCGCGAGTACGCGAAGACCGACCCGGATGCCGTGCGCGACTTCGTCGAGGGTGCCCGGGACAGGCTGTCACCGCTGTCCGTCCGCGAGGCGCTCCGGAACGTGTGAGGTCCACGGCCGGCTGAACCCGCCTGTGCGGAAGGCCCGTCCGGCCCGCCCGAAAACCATTCGACGCCGCCGCGCCGCTCCGCCATGATCAGGGACATGTTCCGGTACGCCTTCCTCGCAGCGCAGTCCGCAGTCGCGGACACGCCGAAGGCTGCCGTGAGCACCGCGGCCGCAACCGCAGCAGCAGTCGAAGCAGCGTTCCTCGCTGCGGCAGCGCCCATCGGCGGCGCCCGAAGCTGACCCTCCCCCGACAGTCCGGCGGACCCCGTAAGGGGAGGGTCGGCGGGGCCCTGGGGTCTTCTCTTCTCAGCTTCGAATTCCAAGGAATGAGCCATGCCCAAGACGGCATACGTGCGCACCAAGCCGCACCTGAACATCGGCACCATGGGCCACGTCGACCATGGCAAGACCACGCTGACCGCCGCCATCACCAAGGTGCTGAGCGACCGGGGGACCGGCACCTTCGTGCCGTTCGACCGGATCGACCGGGCGCCCGAGGAGGCGCTGCGCGGCATCACCATCAACATCTCGCACGTCGAGTACGAGACCGACACCCGGCACTACGCGCACGTCGACATGCCCGGCCACGCCGACTACATCAAGAACATGGTCACCGGAGCGGCGCAGCTCGACGGGGCGATCCTCGTCGTCTCCGCGCTCGACGGGATCATGCCGCAGACCGCGGAGCACGTCCTGCTGGCCCGTCAGGTCGGCGTCGACCACATCGTCGTCGCCCTCAACAAGGCCGACGCGGGTGACCCCGAGCTGACCGACCTGGTCGAGCTGGAGGTCCGTGAGCTGCTCTCCGCGCACGGTTACGGCGGCGACACGGTGCCCGTCGTACGGGTGTCGGGCCTCAAGGCCCTGGAGGGGGACCCGCGGTGGACGGCGTCCATCGAGGGGCTGCTCGACGCGATCGACACGTACGTGCCGATGCCGGTGCGCTACATCGACGCGCCGTTCCTGCTGTCCGTGGAGAACGTGCTCACCATCACGGGCCGCGGCACCGTCGTCACCGGCGCCGTGGAGCGCGGCACGGTGCGCGTGGGGGACCGGGTGGCGGTGCTCGGCGCGGACATCGAGACGGTCGTGACCGGCCTGGAGACCTTCGGCAAGCCGATGGAGTCCGCGGAGGCCGGGGACAACGTCGCGTTGCTGCTGCGCGGGGTGGAGCGCGACCGCGTCCGCCGCGGCCATGTGGTGGCGGCTCCCGGAAGTGTCAGTCCGAGCCGGCGCTTCACCGCGCAGGTGTACGTCCTGTCGGCCCGGGAAGGAGGCCGCACCACTGCGGTCACCACCGGCTACCGGCCGCAGTTCTACATCCGTACGGCGGACGTGGTCGGCGACGTCGACCTCGGCGAAGCGGCCGTGGCCCGGCCCGGCGACACGGTCAACATGACCATCGAGCTCGGCCGTGACATCCCGCTGGAGTCCGGTCTCGGCTTCGCGATCCGCGAGGGCGGCAGGACCGTCGGCGCCGGTACGGTCACCGGCCTGCTCTGAGGCGACCGGGGAACCCGCCTCCCGCATTCCACGGGGGGCGGGTTCCGCATGTCCCGCAGACCCGGGCAGTCCGGCCCGCCCGGGAAACCGGGAACAATGGGGGTGTGAACGAGCCGATACCCGTCATCCGCGCCGCCGACTTCGGCACCGCCAGGCTGCTGCCCGACGTGGACCGGGACCGGGCGTGGCTGCTCACGGTCGACGGAGCCCCGCAGTCGTACGTCGACCTCGACGATCCGGAGTACCTCGAATTCGAGTACGTGCAGCGGCTCGCCCATGTCGTGGACCTCGCGGCCGAGCCCGGCGCGCCCCTGGACGCCGTGCACCTCGGCGGCGGCGCGCTCACGCTGCCCCGCTACGTCGCGGCGACCCGCCCCGGCTCCCGGCAGGACGTGGCCGAGGCCGACCGGGGACTCATCGAGCTGGTCCATGAGCATCTGCCGCTGCCCGAAGCGGCCGGGATCACCGTGCACGGCACCGACGCCCGGGGCTGGCTGGAACAGGCACCGGAGGATTCCGCGGACCTGCTGATCGCCGACGTCTTCGGCGGCGCACGGGTACCGGCGCACCTCACGTCCATCGAGTACGCGCGGGCCGCCGGGCGGGTCCTGAGGGCGGGAGGCATCTACGCGGCCAACCTGGCGGACAGCGCGCCCTTCGGCTTCCTGCGCCCGCAGCTCGCCAACTTCGCCGAGGTCTTCGACGAGGTCGCGCTGATCGCGGAGCCGGCCGTACTGCGAGGCCGGCGCTTCGGCAACGTCGTGCTCGTCGCCTCGCGGAGTCCTCTCGACATCGCGCCGCTGACGAGGCTGTGCGCCGCGGACGCGTTCCCCGCCCGGGTCGCCTACGGGGCGGCGCTCACCCGGCTCGTTGGCGGCGCCGAGCCCGTACGGGACGCCGACGCGGTCGCCTCACCCGAGCCCCCCGACGGAGCCTTCAGCGTCGGCTGACACCCGGCGCTCCTGCATGGGCGGCACCGGCGCCGGGCCTCCGGCCGCCTTCACCGTGCTGCGCCGGGTCAGGTTCCGTACGTCCGGGACGAGGAGCACCGCCGCCGTCACCACCACGATCAGCGCGGCGCAGCCCCACAGTGCCTCGCTGCGGCCCACCAGTGTCTCCACCGGACCGGCCGCCGCCGTGGCCAGCGGCACCATCGCGACAGAGCCGAACCAGTCGTACGCCGAGACCCGGGACAGCTTCTCCTCCGGGATCTCCTGATGAAGCGCCGTCATCCAGGAGACGCCGAACACCTCGATGGCCACCCCCGTCACGAACATCACCCCGCAGAGCCCGGCCACCGGCAGCGGCACGGCGAGGCTCGCCGAGGGCAACGCCAGCGGGAACACGCAGAGCGTCCCGGCGAGCAGCAGCCGTCTGGGCTTCCAGCGCATCATCAGCAACGCCCCGCCCAGCGTGCCGACACCGAACGCGGCGAGCGCGAACCCCCATGGGCGCGCACCGCCGAGCTCGTCCCGGGCCACCAGAGGTCCGTACACCGCCTCGGCGGCGCCGATGACGGCCACGACCACGGAGAACTGCAGCACGATGGCCCAGAGCCAGGGGCGGCTCGCGACCTCCTGCCAGCCGTCACGCAGATCGGCGAGCAGTCCACCGCCCGGGGCGCGCTTCGGGATGTGGCTCACGTCGAGGAAGGCCCGCAGCGCACCGGCCACGGCGAACGCCGCCGCGTCGGCGGCCAGCACCCAGCCGGGGTCCATGGCGGCGATCATCGCGCCGCCGAGCGCCGCGCCGCCGATGGCCGCACCGTGCATGGACATCCGGAAGAGGGCGAAGGCGCGGCTCGCCTGTTCGCCGCTCACGCTGGACATCAGCATGCCCTCGGCAGCGGGACTGAAGAAGGCCTGCCCGGTGCCGCACAGCGCGGTCAGGAGCATCATGTGCCACAGCTGGGCGTCGCCGCTCAGGACCAGCCAGGCGAACACCGCCTGGGAGACGCAGTTGAGCGAGTTCGCCGCGACCATCACCCGGTGGCGCGGCACCCGGTCGGCGATCGCACCGCCGATCAGCAGGAAGAGCACCAGCGGCGCGGTACGCGCGGCGGCGACCAGGCCGACGTCGCCGCCGTCGCCGCCCGACTCCAGAACCGCGAACGCCGCCGCGATCAGAGCGCCATGGGTACCCAGGCCCGTGATGATCGCGGCGGCTGTCAGCAGGCCGAAGTTGCGGCCCGTCCGTACGGAGCGGAGCGAGGGGGGCGGAGATACGGCGGCGGAAGTCACCAGGGGACTATCCCCGCCGCAGCCCCTCGCTGCCAAATGGGCCGGCCGTTCCGAGGGTGCGAAGGGTCAGGACGTGCTCTCCGCGAGCCGGACCGTGCTGAGGATCTTCTGGATGGTGGCGTCCGGGAGTTCGTCGTCCACGCCCGCGTTGGCGTAGAGGATCCAGGACGAGTACTCGGCCTTGGCGTTCTTGAAGGTGAAGGCGATCGACTTGCCGTCGGTGTCGCACTTGTCCTTGTTGGCCAGCCCCGTCGCGGTGGCGGTCACCACACTGCCGGAGAGGCCGGACTTGGTCGTGTACGGCTTGGGCTTGCCGATCTTGACCTTCTCCTTCGGGTCCTTCTGGGCGTAGGCGGCCCACACCCAGTTGGCGGCCTCGTTGGTGGCGGCCTCGTCGGTGCTCTTGGCGCCCTGACCGCCCTTGGTGCCGACGCCGGCCAGGCCGGTGTCCTCCTTGGTGCCGTCCTTGTCGGCGTCGTCGATGCACCACTTGCTCTTGTAGTAGGCAGGCGCGGAGAAGCCGACGGCGGGCGGGCCCTCGGGCTTCTTGACGTTCTCGAAGCCGGAGAACACGCCGGCGCCCGAGACCTCCCAGTCGCCGGGTACGTCGAACTGCGTGCCCCACTTGGGGTTCGTGACGACCTTCCAGCCCGGGATCGTCGGCGCCGCGTCCTCACCGCCCCGCGGGTTGGCCGCGGGCGAGGAGGTGGCGTCGGAGGGCTTCGCGGACGGCGACGCCTTCTTGTCGTCGGCGACGGTCTTGCCGCCCTTGTCGTCGTCCTTGCCCATGACGACGACGCCGGTGACGACAGCCGCCACGACGACCGCGGTGGCGGCGACGATCGCGACGATCGCCGTCTTCTTCTTGTCGTCCGGCTGAGGACCGCCGGGCGGCCCCGGCACCGCGTACTGCGGCATCGTGGGCTGCTGGTAGGGGTTCGGCTGCGGGTAGCCCGGCTGCTGCCCGGGCTGGCCCTGCGGATAACCCTGCTGCTGATATCCCGGCTGCTGATAGGGATTCGGCTGCTGGTACCCCGGCTGCTGGTACGGGTTCTGATTCTGGTCCTGCGGGTTTTGCTCGCCCCCGGGCGGCTGCTGTCCTGGCCACATGGCCAGTAACCATAGAGGGGTGGGGCGCCCACTGCTACGGCCGCCCCTGTGAGGAGATGACCAAAGCCTCCTACTCATGAGTAACATCTCGTTCATGAGCACTGAAGAGATGACAGTCGGCGAGATGCTGTCCGCGACCGTTCCGATGGTCAGGACCCTCAACCTGGAGTACCTCGAAACGAGCCCGGAGCGGGCTGTCCTCTCGCTGCCGGACCAGGCCGAGTACCACAACCACCTCGGCGGACCGCACGCCGGAGCGATGTTCACCCTGGCCGAGTCCGCGAGCGGCGCGATCGTCGTGGCCGCCTTCGGCGACCAGATGGGACGGGCCGTGCCGCTCCCCGTCACCTCGGAGATGTCCTTCAAGAAGGTGGCCATGGGCGCCGTCACGGCGACCGCGACGCTCGGCCGCCCGGTGGCGGACGTCATCGCCGAACTCGACGAGGGCAAGCGGCCGGAATTCCCCATCACCGTCGAGATACGGCGGGCCGACGGCGCCGTGACGAGCGAGATGACCGTGGTCTGGACCCTGCGTCCGAACCGCTGACCGATCCGTCCGCACCGATCCGTCCGCACCGGGCCGCCGCACACCCCGCCCAGGGGAGCGGCGGCCCTTCGCGCTGTCCGGGCCAGGTAGGCTGCCCGCCGTGTGCCGGCGGAGTGCACAGCGGCAGGATTTCTTACGGAGGGACCGGCGTTGCACGTCCAGGAGTGGCTCGAGACCGTACCCGCGGTCAGCATTTACCTCCTGGTGGGGGTCGTCATCGGGCTCGAGAGCCTGGGAATTCCGCTGCCGGGCGAGATCATCCTCGTCAGTTCGGCGCTCCTCGCCTCCCAGCACGGCGACATCGACCCCGTGGTGCTCGGCGCCTGCGCGTCGGCCGGAGCGATCATCGGTGACTCGATCGGCTACGCCATCGGCCGCAGGGGAGGCCGCCCTCTGCTCGCATGGCTCGGCGGCAGATTCCCCAAGCACTTCGGTGAGCCCCAGATCGCACTGGCGGAGCGGTCCTTCGAGAAGTGGGGCGTGTGGGCGGTCTTCTTCGGCCGCTTCGTCGCGCTGCTGCGGATCTTCGCCGGACCGCTCGCCGGCGTTCTGCACATGCCGTACTGGAAGTTCCTGATCGCCAACGTGCTCGGCGGCATCGTCTGGGCCGGTGGCACCACGGCCGTCATCTACTCGGTGGGCGTCGTCGCCGAGGCGTGGCTCAAGCGCTTCTCGTGGCTCGGCCTGGTGGCTGCCGTTCTGATCGGCCTGACGTCGATGCTGGTGCTGAAGAACCGGGCGAAGAAGGCGGCGGAGCAGTCGGCGGCCGGCTCCCCGGCGGCGGCCGAGCCGGACGCGGTACCTGCCGTCGACTGACCCCGGCGCCCGCGGCCCGGACCCCCTGCGGGGATTAGGCCGCGAGCCCGGCTGCCCGCATCAGGCCTGGTGGGCCTGACGGTGCGCCTTCGCCAGTTCCACGTAGCCGACGGCGTTGAAGCGGATGTTCGCCAGCTCCTCGGCGGTCAGCTCCCGCTTGACCTTGGCGGGCACCCCGGCGACGAGCGAACCCGGCGGCACCTGCATCCCCTGCGGTACGAGGGCCTGCGCGGCGATCAGTGACCCGGCGCCGATGTGTGCCCCGTTGAGCACCGTGGCGCCCATGCCGATCAGGACGTCGTCCTCGATGACGCAGCCGTGCAGGACCGCGTTGTGGCCGACGGAGACCCGGGCGCCGACCGTGAGCGGGAAGCCGGGATCGGTGTGGACGCTGCAGTTGTCCTGGATGTTGCTGTCGGGCCCGAGAGAGATCGGGCCGCAGTCGGCACGCAGCACGGCCTGGTACCAGACGCTGGAGCCCGGGGCCAAGGAGACCTCGCCGATGACGACGGAGGTCGGCGCCACGAAGGCGTCCGGATCGATGTCCGGCTCCTTGCCGCCGATGCCGGTGACCAACGCCTGCTCTGTCATCGTGTGCTCCTCGGTTGCGGGTGCGGTGAGGACGCGTCCTCCCACCGGTGAAACCGTAAGCGACGTCCTCTTCGTCCCCCCGGGCCGGGGTGGGGCGAACATCACAGCCTGGCGTGAGGGCCTGTCCCGTTACGGCCGACTACCGTGAGCGGGTGCCGAAGAACAGAAACACGTTCTCGTCCGTGGCCCTCTGGCGGCGCCGCGTCCTGTCCCGTGCCGTCCACCGGGGCTGGGCCTGGGTGCAGGAGTCGGGCGCGGTCACCGCGCAGCACCCGGGGCGGCTGCGGTTCGGCCGCATCGGCGCCGGGACCCGACTCGCCTTTCCGCAGGGCACCGTGTTCGGTGAGCCGTGGATCGAGCTCGGGGACCACTGCATCATCGGCGAGCAGGTGACGCTCACGGCCGGGATGATGCCCGATCTGGACCTGGGGTCCGAGCCGATCCTGACCCTGGGCGACGGTGTGGTGCTGGGCCGCGGCAGCCATGTCATCGCCGACACGACGGTGACGATCGGCTCGAACACGTACTGCGGTCCGTACGTCTACATCACCTCCACCAACCACAGCTACGACGACCCCCATGAGCCGGTCGGGAAGCAGTGGCCCCGCATGGAGCCCGTGGTAATCGGTCCCGGCTGCTGGATCGGCACCGGAGCGGTGGTCCTGCCAGGGGCCAGGCTCGGGCGCAACGTGGTGGTCGCCGCCGGAGCCGTCGTACGGGGCGAGGTGCCCGACCATGCCGTGGTGGCGGGAGCGCCCGCCCGGGTGGTACGCAGCTGGGACCCCGAGAACGGCTGGCAGCCGCCGCTGCGCACCCCCGCACCGGTGCCGATCCCGGAAGGTGTCACGCCCGAGCAGCTGCTGGCCGTGGCGCATCTCGAGGACACGCCCCGCGGCTGAGCGCCTACCCCGTGGCCAGCAGGACGGTCCCGAGCAGGGCGAGGCCCGCCCCCGCGGCCTGGACCGCGCGCAGCCGTTCGCCCAGTACGACGCGTGCGCCCAGCGCCGTCACCACCGGATACAGCGACGCGAGGACCGCGGCAACGGTGACCGGGCCGTTCTGGGCCGCGATCGAATAGGTGCCGTTCGCGGCGACGTCGGCGAGGCCGACGAAGGCCAGCGCGGGCAGCGCGGCGATGACGACGGCCCGGCCGCCCTCCTCGGGCAGGGCGCGGCCCCCGCGGCGCACCGATACGTACAGGGCCGTGCCGCCGACGGCGATGTTGGTGACGCGCTGGACGAAGAGCGCCAGGAACAGGCCGGTGACCGTGGTGGACGCCTCGGCGATCAGCGCCATCACCGCTCCGAAACCGAATGCCGCCAGCAGGGTCAGCACGACGGCCTGGCGCTGCACCGGGGCCCCGCGCAACTGAGGGCCGCCCGCCAGGACGACGCCGACGACGGCCACGGCGACACCGGCGAACTGCAGCAGTCCCGGCTGTTCGCCGACGACCAGTCCGACCCCGACCGGAACGGCGACCCCCAGCGCGCCGAGGGGGGAGACCACGCCCATCGGGCCGAGGGCCAGCGCCTTGTAGAAGCTCAGCATCGCCACGGGTCCGACGGCGCCCGCCGCGACCGCGAACCAGAGCCGCCCGTCCAGCTCGCTCCAGGCGCCCGTCGCCGTCACGACGACGCCGAGCACCACGGCGGCGATGCACTGCGAGACCACCACCACGGTGAGTGCGGGCGTCCGCCGGGTCAGCAAGCCGCCGCCGAAGTCGGCCAGCCCCCACAGGAGGCTCGTGGCCAGGGCGAACAGTGCTGTCATCGCGTGCCTCGCAGTACAGTGCGGTGGTCGGGTGGGTACACCACACCGTAGTGCAGTATTTTCGACCCTGTCATCCAAAATATTGGACGGAACGTGTCTGACCTCGATCAGCTCACCCAGTCGCTCGCACGCAACCTCAAGCGCTGGCGGAGCGAGCGCGGCTTCACCCTCGACGCACTCGCCGCCCGGGCCGGCGTCAGCCGCGGCATGATCATCCAGATCGAGCAGGCACGTACGAACCCGAGCGTCGGCACCACCGTCAAACTCGCCGACGCTCTCGGTGTGAGCATCACGACCCTCCTCGACTACGAGCAGGGGTCCCAGGTGCGCCTGGTGCCCGAGAGCCAGGCCGTGCGGATGTGGTCCACGGAGGCCGGCAGCTGGACCACGCTGCTCGTCGGCACGGAAGCCAGGGGGCCGATCGAGCTCTGGTCCTGGCACCTGATGCCCGGCGACGGCAGTGCCTCCGACCCGCATCCCGAGGGCACGGTGGAACTCCTCCACGTCACCTCGGGCGAACTGACCCTGATCGTCGACGGTGCGGAGCACTCCGTGCCGGCCGGCACCTCCGCGACCTTCGAGGCACACGTGCCGCACAGCTACCGCAACGACGGCACCGAGCCGGCCGAACTGACCATGGCCGTCTCGATCCCGCCCGTACGCCGGGACGGCAACTGACCTCGGCCGGAGGGCTGTTAGCGTGACACGCATGCGCGCACCACTGGGCAACTTCGAGGACGCTTCTCCCGCCGCCGACCGTCTCGGTCTGCTTCCCCCGCCCGTCGCCGATGCGGTGGCCAGGGGCTGGGGCGACGTCCCCGCCGACCGGATCATCCACGTCGACACGGACCCGGCGATCGCCGACACCAGCGTCTTCGTCGAGCACCACGGCCCGGAGCTGCTCGACCGATCGGCCAACTGTGTCGTCGTCGCGGGCAAGCGGGGCGGCGAGGTCACCCTGGCCGCGTGCCTGGTCCTCTCGCGCACACGCGTCGATGTGAACGGCGCCGTACGCAAGCACCTCGGCGCACGCAAGGCGTCCTTCGCCCCGATGGATGTGGCGGTCGGCGAGTCCGGCATGGAGTACGGCGGGATCACCCCGATCGGCCTGCCCGCCACCTGGCCGCTGCTGCTCGACCCCGCGGTGGTCGACGAGGAGTGGGTGCTGATCGGCAGCGGCCGGCGCCGCGGCAAGCTGATCGTCCCGGGCAAGGCGCTCGCGGCACTACCGGGTGCGGTGCTGGTCGAGGGCCTGGGGATCTGAAGCCCGTATCGGGTGGGCGCTGACCGGCCCGCCTCAGGTCCGGGCGCGGTGGTCCTTGAACCAACCGACGGCGAAGTCCACCGCCGAGGTCAGCCGGATCAGCCGGCTCTGCGCCGAGCCCACCCGCCCCCGCCGTACGGCCCCGCCGGTGTCCGCCCGCTCGAAGTCGCGCCCCAGCGCGGCGAAGTCGCTGTCGTCCAGCGCGACGTCCTCGTACTCCCACCACTGACGGCGGCCCTCGGGCGCCACCACGCAGCGGTAGAGGCGGCGCGGCGGGTCGGGGAGCCGGTACTCGGCCAGATGAAAGGCCGTGCACGTGTCGAAGCCCGTCCCCAGGAGCAGAATCCTGGCGTCGGATTCGTACAGACGGGCGAGGGGGGAGTCCTCGCCCAGATGGCAGGTCGGACGGTGCCGCGCGAGCAGACTCCCGGCCGCCGGGCCGATCGCGGCGAACGACGTCTGAGGGTGGCCGCTGCGCTCGGCCCCCGGCGCCAGACGGACCTTCTCGGCCAGCGTGCCCATGCCGGTCGCGGGCGACACGGCCCTGTCGAACGGGGGCATCGACGCCCGCACGGCCGCGCGCGCCGCGTCGCTCAGCCCCCGTACCCGGTCCAGGTACGGGGGCGAGGTGTCGGAGTTCTCCGAGGTGAACGAGGGGACGACCAGCGTCCCTTCCGGTCCGAGCGCCTGCCGAAGGGCATCGACCATGTCGACGGCGTCACCCCCCACCGCACGCATCGAGGTGTGGACCAGCAGGACACCGCCCCGCTCCACCCCGAGCCGGGACAGCTGGGCCACCGCCCGGTCGTTGCTGATCAGCTGCTCTGTCACGGCAGACATTGTCCCCGTCGTGGGACGGACGCGACACCGTCCTGTCAGGAGCGGCCGGCGAGTGTCGGAATTTCGATGGCGGGGCAGCGGTCCATCACCATGTCGAGACCGGCCGCGCGCGTGCGCTCGTACGCCGCCTCGTCGATGACCCCGAGCTGGAACCAGACCGCCTTCGCGCCTGCTGCGACCGCCTCGTCGGCGACCGTGCCCGCCAGACCGCTGTTGACGAAGACGTCCACCACGTCGACCGGGAACGGAATGTCCGCCAGTGCGGCGTACCCCTGCTCGCCGTGGACCGTCGCCGCCTTGGGGTGCACCGGGACGACACGCTTGCCGAAGAGCCGAAGGACCTCGGCCACTCCGTAGGCCGCCCGGGAACGGTTGTCGGACAGGCCGACCACCGCCCAGGTGTCGCCCGAGTCCTGAAGAATCCTGCGCACCGTCTCATCGTCTGCGTACATGCCCGGGACAACGGACGGTCCCCCCGGACCATTCCCGTACGGCCGGGGGAAGGGCGGTGGCCGGACGGCGCATAGGGTGGCCGGATGCAGGAGCAGTACCGGACAGTCGCTCGCGCGGGTGTGCACGAGACCGAGGTCAACCGATCGCGCTTCCTCTGCGCGCTCGCCCCCGCGGCCACCGAGCAGGAGGCGCAGGAATTCGTCGCACGCATCCGTAAGGAGCACCCCACCGCCAGCCACAACTGCTTCGCCTACGTGATCGGCGCCGACGCCTCCGTACAGAAGGCGAGCGACGACGGGGAGCCGGGGGGCACCGCGGGCGTCCCCATGCTCCAGATGCTGATGCGCCGGGAGGTGCGGTACGCCGTCGCCGTCGTCACCCGCTACTACGGCGGCGTCAAGCTCGGCGCCGGTGGACTGATCCGGGCGTACGGGGGCGCGGTCGGGGAAGCGCTCGACACACTGGGCACGATCACCCGGCAGCGCTTCCGGCTGGCCACGGTCACCGTCGACCACCAGCGGGCCGGCAAACTCGAGAACGATCTGCGCGCCACCGGCCGCTCCGTGCACGATGTGCGGTACGCGGAGGCGGTGACGATCGAGATCGGGATCCCGGACGCCGACATCGAGGACTTCAGGATCTGGCTCGCCGATGCGACGGCCGGCTCGGCGACGCTCGAACTGGGTGGCGAGGCGTACGGGGACGTACAGGCCGGATGAGGGATCAGAGGCCCCGCGGCATTAGCGTGGTGTCGGGCCGACTGCGGAGATCCGCGGCCGGCGGGGGTGCGGGGCCGGTGCGGCTCCGGGGCGGAGGAAGCGGAAGATGCAGGTCGGAGCCGTCGGAGTGATGTCGTGAGGATTCTGCACACCTCGGACTGGCACCTGGGGCGCTCGTTCCACCGTGTCCCCATGCTCGAAGCCCAGGCCGACTACCTCGACCACCTCGTGCGGACCGTACGCGAGCACGAGGTCGACGCGGTCCTCGTGGCGGGCGATGTCTACGACAGGGCCGTGCCGCCGCTGGCGGCCGTCAGGCTGTTCGACGACGCACTGCACCGGCTCGCCGCCGCCGGCGTGCCGACCGTCATGATCTCCGGCAATCACGACTCCGCCCATCGGCTCGGTGTCGGTGCGGGGCTGATCGCACGGGCCGGCATCCACCTGCGCACCGATCCGGCGGACTGCGCGACCCCCGTGGTGCTGCAGGACGCACACGGAGACGTGGCGTTCTACGGACTGCCCTATCTGGAACCCGCGCTCGTCAAGGACACCCTGGGTGCCACGAAGGCAGGACACGAAGCGGTCCTGACCGCCGCCATGGACCGGGTCCGTGCCGATCTCGCCGACCGGCCCGCCACCACCCGCTCCGTGGTCCTCGCGCACGCGTTCGTGGCGGGCGGCGAACCCAGCGACAGCGAACGTGACATCACGGTCGGCGGTGTCGCCGCCGTCCCCGCCGGGGTCTTCGACGGTGCCGACTACGCGGCCCTCGGGCACCTGCACGGCTGTCAGACCGTCACCGAACGCGTCCGCTACTCCGGCTCCCCGCTCGCGTACTCCTTCTCCGAGGCCGCCCACCGCAAGACGATGTGGCTGATCGACCTCGGCGCCGGCGGAGAGCTCTCCGCCGAACGCGTCGACTGCCCCGCCCCGCGCCCGCTCGCACGGCTCCGGGGACGGCTCGACACCCTCCTCGACGACGCCGCCCTGGAACGGCACGAGGAGTCCTGGGTCGAAGCCACGCTCACCGACCCGGTACGGCCCGACGAGCCGATGGCACGCCTCCTGGCCCGATTCCCGCACACCCTCAGCCTCGTGTTCGAACCGGAGCGTGCCCCCGAGGATCCCCTCGTCTCGTACGCCCAGCGGCTCCGGGGCCGGAACGACCAGCAGATCGCGGAGGACTTCGTGGCCCACGTACGCGGCGGGAGCGGGCCCAGCGAGCAGGAACGCACGGTGCTGCGCGCCGCGTTCGACGACGTACGGGTGAGCGACGGCGTGCACGAGGTGTCCCGTTGAGACTGCACCGGCTCACCCTCACCGCCTTCGGCCCCTTCGGCGCCACCCAGGAAGTCGACTTCGACGCGCTCTCCTCGGCCGGGCTCTTCCTGTTGCACGGTCCGACCGGCGCGGGCAAGACCTCCGTGCTCGACGCCGTCTGCTTCGGCCTGTACGGAGCGGTACCCGGCGCCCGGCAGAGCCCCGGCACCTCCCTGCGGAGCGACCACGCCCCGGCCGACCTGCCGACCGAGGTCCGGCTGGAGCTGACCGTCGGAGGACGTCGCCTGGAGGTCACCCGTCGGCCCGCCCAGCCCCGTCCGAGGAAGCGGGGACACGGCTTCACGACAGAAAAGGCACAGAGCCTGCTGCGCGAGTACGGACCCGAGAAGGGCTGGCAGGCGCTCAGCCGCTCGCACCAGGAGATCGGCGAGGAGATCGGCCGGCTCATCGGGATGAGCAGGGACCAGTTCTGCCAGGTGGTCCTGCTTCCCCAGGGAGACTTCGCGCGCTTCCTGCGGGCCGACGCCGAGGCACGCGGCAAACTGCTGGGCAGGCTCTTCGACACCCGCCGATTCGCCGCGGTGGAGGACCACCTGGCCGAGCTGCGCCGTACGGCGGAAGCCCAGGTCCGAACCGGCGACGAACACATCCTGGCCCTCGCCCAGCGCATCGCGCAGGCCGCCGGACCGGTCGCCCTCGAATCGCCCCTGTCCGAGGACCGGCCCGGTGAACCCGGACTCGCCGACGGCGTACTGCAATGGGCAGCCGTCGCACGTGGCGGCGCACACGAGCGGCTCGACATCGCCCGGAGCGCACTGTCGGCGGCGGAGGCCCGGAACAACGCCGCGCGCGGCGCCCTGGACGCCGAGCGCGAGCTCGCCCGGCTGCAGCAGCGGTACGGGGAAACACGCCGCCGCGCCGCAGGACTCGAGGAGCGTCGCCCCGAGCGCGACCGCTGCCACGAACAGCTCACGCGCGCACGCAAGGCGGACCTCGTCGCTCCGGCACTCGAGCTGCGCGAGGAGGCCGAACGCGCCCACCGGGCGGCGAGCGCGGCCCGTGAACGCTCTCGCGCGGAGCTGCCCCGGGAGCTGGCCGACGCGGGCGTCGAACAGCTTTCCGGCGCGGAGCGCACCCTCCGGTCGGACCTCGGCGCACTCGAGGCAGCGCGCCGCGCCGAACGGCGCAGCAGGCAGATCGACGCCGAACGGGCGGGGATCGAACGGCAGTCCCGCGCCGACGACGAACTGATCCAGGAGGCGGCGGACTGGCTGGCGGGCTGGGACGGCACCCACCGGGAACTGCGGGAGCGCATCGAGAGTGCGCAGGATGCCGCGACCCGGGCCGAGCAGCTGGCCGGCCGGCTGGACCCGGCGCGCAGAAGGCTCGACGCGGCGCGGCGGCGCGACGCGCTCGTCGACCGTGAAGGGACCGCCGAGGACAGGCTGACCGCAGCCCGCGAACACGCACTCGCCGCGCACGAGACCTGGCTCGGGCTGCGTGAGCGGCGGCTGCGCGACATCGCGGCGGAGCTGGCCGCGGGGCTTGCCGACGGCGTGGCCTGCACTGTGTGCGGGTCGGCCGATCACCCGGAGCCGGCCCGTCCGGGAGACGGCCATGTGGACCGCGCGACGGAGGAAGCGGCGCTCGCCGCCCACCGGCGTGCCGAGCAGTCCCGCGCGGAGGCGGAGCGCGAGCTCGGCGTGCTGCGCGAACGGCTCGCCGCGGCGCGGGCGGAGGCATCGGGGGACCTGCCGGGGGATCTGGAGGAGCCGGAGGCGAGGGGGGCGGCGCAGGATTCCGTCCGGGGTACGGTCTCCGTCGCGGAACTCGAGGCGGTCGTCACCCGGCTGACCGGGGAACACACGGAAGCGCACCGGCTGGCAGCCGGGACGCACGGCGCGCGGGAGGCACTCGCCACCGCCGAGCGGGAACACCTCGGACGGCTCGACGCCCGGCAGCAGGCCGAACGGCGCGCGGCGGCCCGCACCTCGCAGCGGGAAGCACTCGACCGCGAACAGGCCGCACTGGAGACCGAACTGGTGGCGGCACGGGGGGACTCGGGCTCCGTCGCCGCACACGCGAACCTGCTGGAGCGCCGGGTCTCCCTGCTCTCCGATGCCGCTGATGCGCTGCGGGCCGAACAGAGCGCCGCGCAGCGCCGCAAGGAGGCCGACGGCACACTCGCCGACGCCGCGTTCCGGGCCGGGTTCGACACCCCGCAGGCCGCGGCTTCGGCGCTCGTCGACGGCACGGCCCAGCGGGAACTCCAGCACCGGATCGACGCCTGGCAGGCGGAGGCCGCAGCCGTCGCCGACCGGCTCGCCGAGGAGGACGCCCGGGCAGCCGCGGCGCAGCCGACCGCGACGCCGGACGCCGCGCAGTCGGCGTACGACGCGTCAGGACGGCAGCTGCGTGAAAGCGCCGCCGCCCTCGCCGCCGCCCAGGAGCGCTGCACGGAGCTCGGCCGGCTCTCCCGGAAGGCCGCGGAAGAGGTGCGCAGGATGGGACCGCTCCGGCAGGAGCACGAGCGGGTGGCACGCCTCGCCGGACTGACCGCCGGCACCTCGGCCGACAACGAGCGCAAGATGCGCCTCGAGGCGTATGTGCTCGCCGCACGGCTGGAACAGGTCGCCGCGGCCGCGACAGCCCGACTCCAGCGCATGTCGTCGGGCCGCTACACCCTGGTCCACTCCGACGCGCGGAGCGGGGGCCGCAGGGCAGGACTCGGGCTGCATGTCGTGGACTCCTGGACGGGCCGGGAGCGCGACACGGCGACCCTGTCCGGCGGCGAGACGTTCTTCGCGTCGCTCGCCCTCGCGCTCGGCCTCGCCGATGTCGTCACGGACGAGGCGGGCGGCGTACGGCTGGACACGCTCTTCATCGACGAGGGCTTCGGCAGCCTGGACGAGCAGACCCTGGACGAGGTCCTCGACGTACTGGACTCGCTGCGCGAACGCGACCGCAGCGTCGGCATCGTCAGTCATGTCGCCGACCTGCGGCGCCGTATCCCCGCACAGCTGGAAGTGGTCAAGGAACGGCACGGGTCGGCGGTGCGGCATCGCGCCGCGGGCACGCTCAGCGGCTGATCGCCCGGCGGGGGAGAGGCGAGGAGTACACGATGCTGGTGGTCACGGAGCCGAGGGTGCCGATCCTCCCCGTGACCTCCTCGAGGTGGCGCATCGAACGGGCGGTCACCTTCAGCACGAAGCAGTCGTCACCCGTCACGTGATGTGCCTCCACGATCTCCGGCGTCGTGTCCGTCAGATCGTGGAACGGCTTGTAGTTGCCGTTCGGATAGCGTAGCCGTACGAGGGCCATGATCGGCATTCCGAGCCGCTCCGGTTCCACCACCGCGGTGTAACCGCTGATCACACCCACCTCCTCGAGGCGGCGCACGCGTTCGGTGACGGCGCTCGGCGACATGGCGACGGCGCGGGCCAGCTCGGCGAAGGTCGCACGTCCGTCGCGTTGCAGGACGTCGAGGATGCGCCAGTCCGTGGCGTCCGGGGAATAGTCGGTCATGCTCGCCAGACAACAGGGAAATCCCCGGTAGATCAAGCGATGTGCCGGGGATCATCACTTCCGGCACATGGGTACCGACCGTAGATTTTTGGCATGACCTCACAGCTCACCACCACAGACAACCCCGTCCTGCGCGTCGCCCCGGCCTCCCCCGCGCAGGCTGCCGCGTACTTCGGTGCCTCGCTGGCCTTCCACGCCGACGTCTCCGACGTGGCGGCGGCACTGGCGGCGGGCGGCGACCCGGGCTTCGTCGTGCTGGACTCCCGGTCCACCGCGTCCTGGGACCAGGGACACATTCCCGGCGCGGTACACCTGCCCACCGCACTCGTGGCGGAGCAGGCACAAGAACTCCTCGACCCGGCGGTACCGGTGGTCACCTACTGCTGGGGGCCCGGCTGCAACGGTGCCGCCCGCGCCGCCCTGGCCCTCGCCGAACTCGGTTACCAGGTCAAGGAGATGCTCGGCGGATTCGAGTACTGGGCGCGCGAGGGCTTCGAGTTCGAGTCCTGGCAGGGCCTGGAACGGCGCACCGCCGACCCGCTCACCGCGCCGGCGGGTGCCGACGACTGCGGTTGCTGACCACCGCCCTCCCGAGTCCCTGCCGGCGGGTCAGCGCCCGTGAGAAGTGCCCGCGGCGTCGAGCAGGGCAGCGAACACTGCCTCCCCGTCGTGGCCGGCAGGCAGTCCGCTGACCTGACCGTCGCCGACCTCCACCACCCGCCACACCCCGTCGTCGCGCAGGGCCATGTCCGTCGTCACCCAACGGCAGCCGAGGCCACGTACCGCCTCACCGACGGCATCGAGCCCGGGTGAGGGCACCTGGGCGGGCGTGTCGGGGTGGGCGGTCACCAGCACCGCCTCACCGTCCACCCACCACACCCGGGCCTCGCCGCCCGGAACGAACGACTCGTAGGCACGCAGCACCACACCACCGGCCAGGAAGTCGCCCTGCAGCTCGACGAACCGGCCGACGACCGAGGCGAGCCGAGGGGCGTCCGCCAGCGCCGGTACGTAACAGGCCTCGTCCCACTCGTGCTTGCGGGACTTCACGAAGTCCTTGACGATGCCCGCCCCGGAGCCGAGCGGTCCGGCGAGACGTGCCCAGAACGCCGTTCCGGCACCGGCGGCGGCGTCGGAGGCCAGCGCGCACCAGACGCTGTGCGGTGTGAGGCCGGCGAACACCCCGTACCAGCCGGGCAGTTCATGCGCGGTGCGGTACGCGGCGGCGTCCGTGAGGAGCGAGCAGCCGCGCCCTGCCAGCGCCCCCTCCAGCTCCTCGTACCGCTCCGGCGGAATCATCCAGCCGCGGTACCAGTACGCCCCCGAGTCCCGCCGGACCCGGCCGACGGACGCTTCCGGGTCCCCGGCGAGCAGCGCGTCGTGATCGACCAGGGCGATCCGCGCACCCGCCCTGCGGGCAGCGGCAGCCTCCTGGGCGAACTGAGGGTCCGGGCGTCCGGGGCGCAGGGGGTCGGAGCAGAACAGGAAACCGGTCGGCGTCATGCGGAAACCGTTCTTGAGCTCTCGCTCGGGACTCGGGCGGATACGGAAGGGCGCGCCGGGGCACGCGCCGCGAACGGACAGGGCCGTGGTTCCACCGGCCCCGTCGGCCGCGCGGATCGGAACGCGGAACCGGTCGCTGATCCGACCGCGGAACCGGTCGCGGATCGGATCGCGGAACCGGTCGCGGATCGGATCCCCGACGTTCGGTCCGGCGTCAGATCCTGGACAGCTCGTCCACCAGATCGTCCAGGCCGAGCGAACCCTGCGAGAGAGCCGCCATGTGCCACGCCTTGAGGTCGAACGCGTCCCCGTGCGCCTTGCGTGCGTTCTCCCGGCCCAGCAGCCAGGCGCGCTCGCCCAGCTTGTAGCCGATGGCCTGCCCCGGCATCGACAGATAGCGGGTCAGCTCGCTCTCCACGAAGTCGGCAGGCCGGCCGCTGTGGCTGCCGAAGAACTCCTGGGCCAGCTCCGGCGTCCACCGCTCGCCCGGGTGGAACGGCGAGTCCGCGGGGATCTCCAGCTCCAGGTGCATGCCGATGTCCACGATCACCCGGCAGGCGCGCATCATCTGCGCGTCCAGGTAACCGAGCCGCCGCTCGGCGTCGGGCAGGAAACCCAGCTCGTCCATCAGCCGCTCCGCATACAGCGCCCAGCCCTCGGCGTTGGCACTGACATGGCCGATCGACGCCTGGTAGCGGGAAAGGCTGTCGGCGACGTGGGTCCACTGGGCGATCTGCAGATGGTGGCCCGGTACTCCCTCGTGGTACCAGGTGGACACCAGGTCGTACACGGGGAAACGTGTCTCGCCCATGGTGGGCAGCCACGTGCGGCCGGGCCGGGAGAAGTCCTCTGAAGGACCTGTGTAGTACGGAGCGGCGGCACCTCCCGCCGGAGCGATCCGCGACTCCACCTTCCGTACCCGCTCGGCGAGTTCGAAGTGGGTTCCGTCGAGCGCGTCGATGGCTTCGTCCATCAGCTCCTGCAGCCACACACGGACCTCGTCCACGCCCTCGATGTGCTTGCCGTGCACATCGAGATGGGCGAGAGCCTCCCAGGGGCCGGCGCCCGGAAGAATCTTGTCGGCCTCGGTCCTCATCTCGGCCAGCAGCCGGTGGTATTCGGACCAGCCGTACGCGTACGCCTCGTCGAGATCAAGGTCCGTGCCGTTGTACTGGCGTGCCCAACGTGCGTAGCGCTCACGGCCGACCGTGTCGGGGGCACCCTCGATCGCGGGCGCGTAGACCTCCCTCAGCCACCCGCGCAGCGCGAGGAGCCCCTCGGTCGCCCGGCGTGCGGCGTCGTCCAGCTCCGCGCGCAGCGACTCCGGTCCCGGGGCCACGAAGTCCTGGAAGAACCCGGTGCCGCCCTCTCCGGCCCAGGTACCCAGCTGCTCGATGAAGGTGGCCGTGGGGCGCGGGCCCGCGTACAGCTTGCGATCGAGACCGAGCGCGAGCGAGGCCCGGTACCCCTCCAACGCCGCCGGGACCGCGAGCAGTCGGTCCACGACCGCCGCCCAGTCCTCGTCCGTCGTGGTCGGCGTCGCCGTGAAGACGTCGCGCAGGCTGTGCGCCGGGGAGTGGATGTTGGAGACGGCCCGCAGGCCCTCCTCGGTCTCGTGGATGGCGAGTTCGGCCGTCAGCCGCTCGCGCAGCAGCCGCGCGCAGCGCTGCTCGGCGTCGGTGTCCGCGCCCGGCGCCCGCTCGGCGGTGTCGAGCTCCGCCAGGGTGCGGCGGATCAGCTCGGCAGCGGCTTCCTGGCCGGCCGGAGAGAAATCGGGCAGCCGGCGAGAGCTTTCCGCGACACCGAGGTAGGTACCGGTGATCGGGTCGAGTTCGATGAACGCGTCGACGTAGGCGTCGGCGACCTGGCGCGGCAGCGTGCTGCTCGATGTGTCTGGCATGTGGACATCCTCATACGGCGAAGGGCTCCGCGTCACCCGGATAGGACCTAGGTCCCGGTGGAGATCCTTTACGGCGTTGTGGAGTCGGAGTGCGTCTCGTTGGGGCCCGCGGTGGGCGGCAGCAGCGGACCGCACTCCCATTGCTGGAAGATCAGCCGCGTCTCCACCCGCGCCACCTCACGTTGCGAGGTGAACTCGTCCAGGACCAGGCGCTGCAGGTCCGCTGTGCCGGCGACGGCCACATGGACGAGATAGTCGTCGGGCCCGGTGAGGTGGAAGAGCGCGCGGGATTCGGGCAGTGCGCGGATCCGCTCGACGAACGGTCCGATGAGTTCCCTGCGGTGCGGCCGGACCTGCACCAGGAGCAGTGCCTCGAGGCCCCGCCCGAGCCGGGCCGGATCGAGCCGCAGCTGGTGCCCGAGAATGACACCGGAGCGGCGCAGCCGTGCCACCCTGTCCAGGCAGGTGGACGGCGCCACCCCGACTTCGGCGGCCAGCTCCCGGTACGTCATCCGTGCATCGTTCTGCAGCAGTCGCAGAATGTGCAGATCCACCGGGTCCAGAGCGACAGATTCAGCCATTGGGCGAACGTAACACGGGATTTTCGACTGATCGGCCGCTCAGTGTTCAGAGTACTGGCATGGACACCGAAGCCTCCTCGCTGACATCCCCGGCCCCCCTCCGGTCCAGGGCGCTCGCCACCGAAGCCGTGCACGCCGGACGCGACGATCTCGCCTCTCTCGGACTGCACGCCGCGCCCATCGATCTGTCCACCACCTACCCCTCGTACGACTCACGGGGTGAGGCCGAACGGATCGATGCCTTCGCCGCCACCGGAGCCAGGCCGGACGGGCCGCCCGTCTACGCCCGGCTCGACAATCCGACGACCGCCCGCTTCGAGACGGCACTGGCCCGTCTGGAGGGGACCGAGAGCGCGGTGGCCTTCGCCAGCGGAATGGCGGCGCTCACCGCCGTGCTGCTGGCCCGCGCGAGCATGGGGCTGCGCCATGTCGTCGCCGTCCGGCCGTTGTACGGATGCAGTGACCACCTCCTCGGCGCCGGGCTGCTCGGGACCGAGGTGACCTGGACCGATCCGGCGGGCATCGCCGAGGCGATCCGCCCGGACACCGGGCTGGTGATGGTCGAGACTCCGGCCAATCCCACGCTGGCCGAGATCGACATCCGGGCGGTGGCGCACTCCTGCGGTTCGGTGCCGCTGCTCGTCGACAACACCTTCGCGACCCCCGTACTGCAGCGTCCGGTCGAGCACGGTGCCCGGGTCGTGCTGCACAGCGCGACCAAGTACCTCGGCGGCCACGGCGACGTCATGGGCGGGGTCGTGGCGTGCGACGAGGAGTTCGCGGCGAAGCTCCGGCAGGTGAGGTTCGCCACCGGTGGTGTGCTGCATCCGCTGGCCGGTTATCTGCTGCTGCGCGGCCTGTCCACCCTGTCGGTGCGGGTCAGGGCCGCGTCGGCGAGCGCCGCCGAACTCACCCGCCGGCTCTCCGCCGACCCCCGCATCGCGCGGGTCCACTACCCGAAGCTGGGCGGGGCGATGGTCTCCTTCGAGGTGTACGGGGATCCGCACCGCGTGATCGCGGGAGTCGGGCTCATCACGCCCGCCGTGAGTCTCGGCAGCGTCGACACCCTGATCCAGCATCCGGCCTCCATCAGCCACCGCATCGTGGATGAGGGAGACCGGCAGGCCGCGGGCGTAGGCGACCGGCTGCTGCGGATGTCCGTCGGCCTGGAGGACGTCGAGGACCTCTGGGCCGATCTGTGTCAGGCGCTCAGCGACGGGCCTGCGGTGTCTGCTCGGACTGCCCGTGCGGGGCGGCCGGCAGGCCTGGAGTCGCATCCAGCCGGGCTGTGATGACGAGGGTTCCCTCTTCGATCTGGTAGTCGAGGGGCAGCGAGAGCGCACGCATGGCGGCGACCATGCCCGTGTTGTGCGCCTGGGTGACGGCGTACACGCTCTCGCAGCCCGCCTCCACGGCCAAGGCCACCAGCCGGCCCAGGAGTTCGGAACCGATGCCCCTGCGCTGCCAGTCGTCCTCGACCATCAGTGCGACCTCGGTCTCGTCGCCGTCCCAGAGCAGATGGCCGAGCGCGACCAGTCGCCCGGAAGCAGTCTGAACGGCGAGCGTGCGGCCGAAACGCGGGCTCAGCAGGTGGTCGAGATAGCGGTCGGCGTCACGCACCGGGCCGTGGTAACGCAGCCCGAGGGTGTGGTCGGAGCAGCGGTCGTGCATGGCGCGGGCGGCGGCGAGATCGCCGCGGTCCGCGCGCCGCACCGTGATCTCGTTGCCCTCGGGAAGGGTGAGGACGTCCTCGCTGCGCGGTACGCGAGGCCCGAGGCGGGCATCGAGCTCCACCAGGGCGCGGGCCCGGGCGAATTCGGTCGGGGTGAACGGAAGATAGGGCCGCTCGACGGTGATGACGCCGCCGGAGGGATCGCGGAGCCTCATCACGGTCTCCTCCAGCACTCCCTCCACGGGAGCACTCTCCCCGGTGGGCCGTCCGGTGATCGTCAGGGCCGGCAGCGAATGGATGGTGCAACGGCCGAGCAGCTGGCGCAGCGCGAGAGGGAGTTCCGCCGCGTCCAGAGCGGTGCGGGTCGCGAGGCCGAGAACCCTGGTGGGCGCATCCACCAGATCGTGGGCGTCAGCGCGCTCGATCCAGGTGGCGGAACCACCCGCGGCGGAGATCTCCCGGGTGAGCTGCTGAGCCGGCAGCGACGCGGGAGCCCGCAGCAGGAACTCGTCGACGGTGCCCTCGGCCAGCGGGTGCGTCTGCAGCGTGAGGATGTCGATCCGGTGCCGGGCGAGAGCGATGCAGAGGGCGGCGAGGGTGCCGGGGGTGTCCCGCACCGTCGTCCGCATCCGCCACAGCACAGTCTCCACGTCCGCCTCCATGCCGGAGGACGTGAGCGCGCTGTCCGCACCGCCCGTGTCCGTATCGCTGTCCGGCGGCGGCGGGGCGTGGCTGTGGCGTCGTGCCCACCATGTGTGGAACGCGGCCGTGGCCGCGAGAGCCACGGCCGAGGCGACCAGCAGGTACGGGCCGTCCGGGGTGTGCCCGATCAGATTGGCGATCGCGTCGGCCACCGCAACCGCCGTGAAGAGGGCGGCCAGCTCGATCAGGTCCCGCCGCCAGTGGTGGGGGCGGCGGGCACTCTTTGCGGATGTCACATCAGTCATGTCTTCACTGTGACCGAACGGTGTTGCCTGATCACGAACGCATTGTGACTGATGGGTTACGTGTGGATCTGGCTCCAATCAACACCTTTAGGCTGTCTCCGTCGACGGCACCCCCTCGTACGCGGGTCAGGACGCCGCCAGCAGCCGGGCGGCCTGCCGCACCAGCTGCGAGGAGCCCCGTCGGCCGGCCGTCGCGGCGAGGCCGGCGATCGGCTCCGGGGCCACCGGTCCGCAGCGTTCCGCGCACGCGGCAGCCACGGCCAGGACGTCGCCCAGCCCGTGGGGCGCCTTCTCGTAGGCCAGCAGACTCGGCAGCGCTGCCGTCAGCACCGAAAGGACCGTCCGGTACGCACCGGTGGCAGCTGCCGTACGGGACGAGTCCGCGAGCCGGTTCGGCTTCACGAGATCGTGGTCGACGAGAATGGCGAGCTCCCGCCCGAGCAGCCCCGCGTCCAGGCGCCCTTGGGAGGCGAGGACGAGGAGGGCGTCCACCGCAGACAGGCGGTCCTCCGGACGGCGAGCCCCCAGCCCGTACGCCAGGGCGAGATGAATGGCGTCGGCGGCAGGGCCACCCGCCTCGGCGAGTCCCGGCAGGACCCACGCCCCACCGTCCGGACCGTCGTCCGCACCGTGCATGAGGGTGGGTATCAGCCAGGCCGCGAGGGCCTCGCCGTCCTCGGGGAGGGCCGCGAGCCAGTGCTCCGAGCGGGCGGCGTCCCAGTGGTAACAGGGGCTCTGATCAGGGTGGTGCGGACGGCCCAGCCAGTGGAACGCGGGTGGGAACTCCTGCTGGATGTCCAGGCGTTCCTTCGTGGCGAGCAGCACCCGCCGGGTCCCGGTGGCGGAGCGCTGCCACCAGGTTCCGGAGGTCGGACGGTCGCTGTCGGACCCGTGCCGCAGTACGGGCGCGACCGGTGTGTCCGCCCGCAGCCACGAGGCGAGCCGGTCGCCCTCCGTCGTGCCGAGCAGGGCGGCGTCGGCCGCTGCCCGCAGGCTGCCGGTCCTTCGCACGCGAAGCAGCGCCTGCGCGAAGTCGACGGGCCCCGGCAGGACGCCGAGCCGGCGGTAGGCACGCAGCCGCTCCATGAGCTCGTCGGGGTCCAGCGAACCGGTGTGCCAGGTCGGCGTGGCCAGCAGGAACGGCACCCTCCCCGTCGTCGCGAGGTCGGCCGCCTCCCGGAGCCTCGCGTGCATCACCCCGTCCAGCACGGCATGCGGGCAGGTACCGGCTGCCCTCCAACGGTTGCGGCCGTCGTGGACGGACCGGAACGGGATCCGGCCGAGCAGCGCTGCCGCGACAAGATCGAGACCGCCTGGACCTCTTGTGAACCACCGGTCCACCTGCTCCTGCCGAAGGTCATCGAGCCACCATTGTCCGGCCATCGCCTCGCGCAGTGCCTCCGTCAGCGCCGTACGGTCGGTCCGGGCGTGACGGATCAGCCCGTCGAGGGCACGCTCGAACGAACTGACATCCCGCGAACCGGAGTTGACCAGGGCGGCGACCTCTTCGACGAGCTCGGCCACCGTCTCCGGGGACGGTTCGATGAGGCGCGCGGCGGGGGCCGGGGGCAGAGTCTCCTCGTAGGCCTCCTCGGCGGTCCCCTCGTCCAGCAGGTCCCCGAACACCTCGTGGGCGGCGGCCCGGTGCATCGGTCCCAGCTGGGCCGCGGCAACGGCGAGATCCTCACGCACGGCTTCACCCGCCGAACGGAGGTGACGTGTGGTCAGTTTCAGGGCCCGCTCCTGGATGTCCATGTCCTCGTGCCCGAACGCCTCGGCGACGACCGGAAGCAGTTCATCGGCGGTGGACGCGTCCCTGCGCAGCACCTTGCCGATCAGCGTCAACTGGTTCCGCACCAGCTTCTTCTCCGTGCGGAACAGCACCGAGCCCGAGACCTCGGCGAGCACACGCGTGGTCAGCTCCCCGCGGGCGTCCAGCCGGGACAGCACCTCCTGCGCATGGCCCGCGACGATCGCGATGCCGTCCCCGGCCATCCCCGACCAGTCCGGGAGACGCGCAGTCTCCTCCTCCTCGGTCAGGCCGAGCGCACGCACCACGGCGAGGTAGAACCTCAGACTCCCCGGCTTCCCCCCGCGCAGCAGCCGTTTCACGGCCCCGTCGACCAGCACGGCCCGGTCAAGCATCCCTTCGGCGGCCAGCGTCGCCAGGGCGTGCGGCCAGTGATCGCCGGAGTCGGGATCGTCGTACCAGTACAGAGCGGACGGCGGCTCGGCCCCCTCGAACAGCCTCGGCACCAACTCCGTGAGGTGCGGGTCGGCGCGCAGGACCTCGATCAGGGGGGTCCGTCTGTCGCCGTGCCACCTGCTGGAGCCGACGTACGACAGCCAGGCCTCCACGATGGTGTCGGTGACCGGCATCGGGCACTGCGCGATGCGCACCAGTTCGGCGACGAACCGGTAGTCGGCGTCCGTCGAGGCCATCGACGGACGTGCCGCCAGCCGATGGGCGAGGTCGGCGAGCCAGGCCGGATCACGGTCCGCGAGGACCTTCAGGACCAAGGGGTACGGAGTGCTCGACCAGTCGCGCAGATCCCTGCCGCCGATCCAGGCCGCGCAGGCGGCTGCGCCCGTGTGACACCCCGCGCCCGCGACCAGCAGGGTGTTCTGGACGGCTGCCCGCTGCTGCCAGTCCCAGCCTCGGGACTCCTTGCGCAGGGACTTCAACTCGGCCAGGGCCTCCCTGCGTCCCGCGCGGTCGAGTCCGGCCACCAGTGCGGGCACATCCTGCTTGCGGCCTTCCCGGACGGCGGCGAGGAGCTCCTTCATCGCACACCGCCGACGACCGAGGCGCCTCCGACGACCGAGGCGCCTCCGACGACCGAGGCGCCGTGGGCAACCGTGGCACCGCGGCGGACCATACGGACCGCCAGGGCGTGCTTGCAGGGGCCGCGGCGTCCTCGGTAGTCCGCCCACCACTGGCAGGTACAGCTCAGCACTCCGTCCCTCTCCCGCACCTGGTAGCGGCGTTCACCGGAGGAGACGGCCGCCAGCTCACCGTCGACGACGACCGCTCCCGAACCGGCCAGCTGCCGTGCGGCGACCAGACGTGGATTGTGCCGCTCGGCCCGGCGCGCGTCGTAGGGAAGCTCCCGGTGGAAGTATGAGGCGTTCGCGAGGTCGTACCCCACGCGCCCGGCCGTACCCAACCGGGTGAGGGCCGCCCGGATCCGTTCCACCGTCAGCCCCGACCGCTCGGCCAGATCGGCAGGGTCGATGCTGGGCTCCCAGGCCAGCAGTACGGACACCAGCTCGGCATCCGCCGCGGCATCGTCCGTCGCCAGCGCCTCCAGCACTCCTCCCTCACCGGAGAATCCACGTGACGCGTCGGGCGACAGGGTCAGTGTCAGCCGCATTCCCGGCAGCACCACCTCCCAGGCACTCGCCGTCGCCGCGCCGTCGGCCACCGGACCGTAGATCCGCAGAGCCGTCGCATGCCGCAACACACGCTGCAGCGCCACCAGTCGCTCCGGACCCGGCAGGCAGACCGCGCCCGCGACGGGGCGGGTCGTCGGCCGCAGGCTCTTCCCGGCGGGCACGACCCACTGGGCTCCCCGCGAGGCGTTTCCCGAGGAGCGCGGCAGCGAACGGAGGAACCGGACAGCCTCCGCCGCCGGAAGCTCGGCCCGCAGATCGAATCCGGCGGACACCACCTGGGCCTCGGCGAAACCGCGCAGCCAGCGGCCCGGCAGCGGCACCTTCTTCTCCACCACGGGGCCGTCCATGGTGGTGACCGCCATCTCGTCGGGCCCGACCCGCAGATGCAGCGGATCGTCCGCGGTTATCCGCGACAGCGCCTCACGCAAGGGGTGGTTGACGTCCACGTTCGTCGTCCCGTGCCCCGTCTCGGCCCCGTCGAGGCCCTCCTGCAGCACATCAAGACGCGCGTACACCCCGCAGCAGCCGGAGAACGACTCGAAGCGCAGCCGGTCGCCGTTGCCCGTGACCACCGGATCGAGGGACGACGGCAGCATCCGCTGGTAGTAGCGGGCGGACGCCACATCGGCCACGGCCAGGAGCCCCCGCGCGGCGATCCTCGGCGAAGTGAGGAACCCGGAGAAGAACCGGGGGTGGGCCTCGGCGCCGCGCGGCGTAATACCGCCGGCGGTCTCCAGTCCGAGCAACCGCCCGGCCTGCGAGGACTCCAGGACGGACGGGCGTGAGTAGGCCAAGGCCTGAACGGTTCGGGTCATGGGAAAACCGTAGGACCCACCACTGACAACGGCCCCGGACGCGAGCCCGGGACCGGTTCTCAACGACGCCCGCTCACTGCCCCGTACGTCCGGGCTGCAGCACCTTGGTGAACAGAACCGTGCCGCCCTGCGCTCGCAGCCGCACTGTCAGTTCCCCGCTGCCACCGTCGATATCGACCTCGCCGAAGTACTGCGGGGACTCCATGGGCGACACGTTCGCCCGGTCCGGTGCCCGGACGAAGACCCGCTCGGGACCGAACGTGCCGTCGAGTGCGTTGGCGGGGAAGCCGCCTGCGGCCAGCGGACCCGAGACGAACTCCCAGAAGGGCGCGAAGTCCTTGAACGCCGCACGCTCGGGTGAGTAGTGCTGGGCGCTGGTGTAGTGCACATCGGCGGTCAGCCAGAGAGTGCCCGTGATCCGCCGGTGCTTGATGTACCGCAGCAGTTCGGCGATCTGCAGCTCACGTCCCAGCGGTGCGCCGGGATCACCCTGGGCGACTGCCTCGAAGTCGGTGGCCCCGTCGGGGACGACCAGGCCCAGCGGCATGTCCGCGGCGATCACCTTCCACACCGCGCGCGACTGCGAGAGCTCGCGCTTGAGCCAGCTCAGCTGCTCGGCGCCGAGGATGCCGGTGGTGTCGTCGGGCTGCCGGCCGGGGGAGTTGGCGTTACGGAAGGACCGCATGTCCAGGACGAACACATCGAGCAGCGGACCGTGCCGTACGACGCGGTGCATGCGCCCCTCCCGGGACGCACCGTGCGCGGAGGAGCCGTGCAGGCCCGACGCCGGGAAGTATTCGCGGAACGCCCGCGTCGAGCGAGCCGCCAGGAGATCGACGTTCTTCTCGGTGTAGCGCACGTCGTCGAGGATCTGGCCGGGATACCAGTTGTTCCGGACCTCGTGGTCGTCCCACTGGATGACGGAGGGAACCTGTGCGTTGAACGCGCGCAGGTTGTCGTCCAGCAGGTTGTACCGGAAGTTGCCGCGGTACTCGTCGAGGGTCTCGGCGACCTTGGACTTCTCCTTGGTCGTGATGTTGCGCCAGGTCCGGCCGTCGGGCAGCGCCACGCTCGGTTCGAGCACGCCGTCCGCGTAGATGTTGTCGCCGCTGCACAGGAAGAAGTCCGGGTCGAGGCGCCGCATCTCGTCGTACACCACGTAGCCGCCGATGTCGGGGTTGATGCCCCAGCCCTGGCCCGCGATGTCGCCGGACCACAGGAAGCGCACCCCCTCACGGCGCCTGGCGGGGGCGGTGCGGAAGGTTCCGTACACCGGCTTGCCCGTGCGGCGCGGGTCGTGAGGGTCCGCGAGCGTCACCCGGTAGTGCACCTGCTCGCCGGCGGGCAGCCCGTACAGGGGGGTCGTGCCCGTGAAGTCCGTGCGCGCCCCGATCAGCGGGCCGTGCCATCTGCGTGCCCTGCGGAACGACTCGGTGGCCGACGTCTCGACCAGCATCCGGGCCGGACGGTCCGAACGCACCCATACCAGCGCCGACGACGCAGTCACATCGCCCACCTGCACACCCCATGCCGCGCTCGGCCTGCCGGAGAGCGCGAAGGCCGGAGCGGCGGCCAGGGTGGTGGGAACGGCGGCGGCGGCCGAGGCGAGCAGCGAGCCGCGCAGCACGGTGCGACGGCCCGGGGCCGGTATGCGAGGACGGTTCGACATCGGGATGCCTCCAGGGGCGACGGGGCGGACGGCCTGCCGGAACGGCGGCGCACGCATGGCTGGTTGCCGACTCATGCCTAGTGCCCGGCGGCAGCCGGAACGCCAACCCCAGATGAACAGGCGGCCTGTTCCTTCCCTAGGACGCCGTGAGCCCTTGGGCCAGCAGACGGATCCCGTGCGCGATGTCGGCCGGGGCCAGATGCGCGTAGCCGAGCACCAGACGGACCGCGGGGTCCTCGGCGTCAGCCGTTCCGTAGTCGCTCAACGGGCGCAGGGCGATCCCGGCTGCCGCCGCCCGGACCAGGACGTCCGTCCGGGGGCCGAAGCGTTCGGGCAGACGGGCGATGATGTGCAGCCCCGCGGCGATCCCGCTGACCTCCGTCCCGGGAAAGTGCTCCGCCAGCGCAGCGGTCATGGCGTCCCGGCGTTCCCGGTAGGCGCGCTGGCAGCGGCGCAGATGACGGTCGTAGCCGCCCCGGGTGACGAAGTCCGCGAGGACGGCCTGGTCGATGGCGGGATTGCCGAGGTCCATGGTGCGCTTGCGGTCGACGATCTCGTCGGTCATCGACGCGGGGGCGATCAGCCAGCCCAGCCGCAGTCCCGGCGCCAGCGACTTGCTCACCGAGCCCGTGTACACGACATGCTCCGGGTCCAGTCCCTGGAGAGCCCCGACAGGCGCCCTGTCGTAGCGGAAATCGCCGTCGTAGTCATCCTCCATGATCACGGCCGAGGAGCTGCGGGCCCAGTCGAGGAGCCTGCTGCGGCGCTCGGCCGAGTAGGCGATCCCGGTGGGGAACTGATGCGCCGGGGTCGTCACGAGAGCGCGCACGCCGGAGCGCAGAAGCGGGGCCACGGCCAGTCCCTCGCCGTCCAGCGGCAACGGGACCGTCCCGAGCCCGGCCGAGGCGAACAGCGTCGCGTGCTCCGGGCTTCCCGGGTCCTCGACGCCGACCGCGGCAGCGCCGCGCCCCCGCAGCACGAAGCCGAGCAGCGTCGTCGCCTGCGCCACGCCCGAACACACCACAAGCCGCTCGGGATCGGCCACCACCCCGCGACGCCGCGTCAGCAGGGCGGCCAAAGCCTCGCGCAGCTCCGGAAGACCGCGCGGGTCCGGGTAGCCGAGAGCGCTGTGCGGCAGCCGGCCGAGGACCGCGCGGTGGGCGGCGCCCCAGGCGCTCCGCGGGAAGAGGGAGAGATCGGGGGTGCCCGGGCGGAAGTCCACCCGTACGCCCGGCGCACGCGGCGCCAGGTCACGCGCCCCGTGGACAGCCGGCCGCACCCCACCGCTCACCCAGGTGCCCGCGCCTCGGCCGCTCCGCAGATAACTCTCCGCCGTCAGCTGCTCGTACGCCTCCGTCACCAGACCGCGTGACACCCCGAGGTCGGCGGCGAGTTCACGGCTGGCGGGAAGCCTGGTCCCCGCCGCGAGCCGACCCGAACGCACGGCCTCGCGCAATGCCGACTGCAGCGCACGCCCGCGCTGACGGGCGGGCGCGGAGACCGCGGGGATCAACAGCTCCCAGGCGGCAGAGGCGATGGGCCGCTCTTCCTGAACGCCCGGGCCGGGTCGCGGATTGGTCTCCGAAGACGTCATGGAAGTGGACCTTAAACCGGACCGTGCAGGAACCTAGCGTCGGTTCCATGAACGCTACCGAACTGCGCGGCGCCCTTCTCGCTGCTTTCGCCTGCACTCTGGTCGGCGCCTCCTTCACCGCGAACAGCCTCCTGGGCGACTACCCGTACGCGGGCGGGCAGGCACTGAGGTACGGCCTTGCCGCACTGTTACTGCTCCCGCTCCTGCGCAGCCGCGGCACGTCAGGGCTCGCCCCTCTGCGTACCCTCACCCGCCGACAGTGGGCCCGCCTCGCGGCCCTCGCGGCCATCGGCATGGTCGGCTTCAACCTGGCGGTGCTGGCCGCCGAACGCTCGGCGGAGCCGGCTGTTCCGGGCGTGTTCGTGGGCTGCGCGCCCATCGTCGTGGGCGTCATGGTCCCCGCGCTGGAAGGCCGCCGCCCCTCCCGGACCGTCCTGTACGCGGCCGGCTTCGTCGCGGCAGGAGCGTTCACCGTCCAGGGCTGGGGCCGGACCGACCTGGCGGGCATCCTCTGTTCGACGGGCGCGCTCGCCGGTGAGGTCGGCTTCGCCGTACTGGCCGTGCCGGTGCTGCGTCCGCTGGGCCCGAAGCTGCTGTCGGCGACCGTCTGTGGCGTCGCCGCCGTGGAATCGGCGCTGCTGGGCTTACTGCTGGACGGAACGGGGTTCGTACGGGCGCCCACTGTGGAGGAGGCACTGGCCCTGCTGTGGCAGGCGGCCGTCGTCACAGTGATCGGATTCGTCTGCTGGTACAGCGGCATGCGGCGCATCGGTGCCGAGCGCGCGACGCTCTTCTCCGGGCTGATCCCGGTCTCGGCCGCGCTCACCGCGCCTGTCGTCGGTGCGGGGGCGTACGGCATCGCGCAGGGTGCGGGCAGCCTCCTGGTGGGCGCGGGTGTGGCCCTCGGCTCCGGCGTCCTGAGGCGCCGTCTTCCTGCGGCCAGGAGGCCGGCCTCCGCCACGAGCGGTGCCGGCCGTAACGGGACCGGGGCCGCGGCACTGCGTCTCGGGCGTTCAGCGGCTCGTGTCGAGGATGACGCGCGCCACGGGGGCGGGGTCGTCGTTCATCGGAACATGACCGCAGTCGGGGAGCTGTACGAGCCGGGCACCGGGGATGAGGCCCTTGGCCCGGATTCCCTGCCGGCGCAGCAGCAGACGGTCCCGGCTGCCCCAGGCGATGGTGACCGGGAGATCAGGAACATCGTCGGTGAAGGCGAGGCCCCGGCCGGCGGCAAGAGTCTGGTGGAAGCCCGTCGCCCCGCGCAGAGCGACCGTCTCCGACACGACGGCATCGGGTGAACGGCGGCCGGGCCGTGCGTAGATGGTGCTGGTCAGCGCCGCACGGCCGGCCGAGCTCCGCGAGAGTCGCTCTATCACGGGCATCGGCATCGTCAGGGCGCCGCGTCGCATGGTGCGCAGCACCCCGAAGGCGTAGCGTCGCTCGCCCTCCGTCCAGAACCCGGCCGGGGACAGCGCCGTCACCGAGGAGACGAGCTTCTCGCGGCCCAGCTCCAGCGCCAGGAGCCCTCCGAGGGAGTTGCCCGCGACATGCGGACGCTTCACCCCGATTGCCTCGCAGAACGCGGCGAGCACCGGAACCACGGTCCCGAGGTCGTACGGGAGGCCGTCCGGCAGAGCCGGTGAGTCCCCGAACCCGGGCAGGTCCACCGCTATGACGTCCCGCTCGGCGGCCAGGATGCGCACGACCGGGTCCCAGGCCTGACGGTGGTGACCGATGCCGTGGAGCAGCAGCAACGGTTCGCCGGACCCGGTTCGTTCGTACGCCATGGACACGGTGTGCCGGCCGACGGCCGAATCGACTGCGAACGAGACCGTGGTGGCCATGCTGCTCCTCGGGTGATCCGGCCCCGGGCGGGCGGGGAATGAGGGGACGGACCCCTCGTCAGCAATGATTACCGCCCAGTAGCTTGTAGTTCAATAGGTGCGTCCGATTCCTGTCGTTCCTGCTGGACAGCGTCCGAGGTGTCCGCTGGGATGGGGCAGTGACTGCCGATACCGTGACCGATGTCTTCGAAGAGAGCCGGCCCGTCCTCACCGGGGTGGCCTACCGCATGCTCGGCCGCATCGCCGACGCCGAGGACGTGGTGCAGGAGGCGTGGCTCCGCTGGTCGTCCGCCGGACGCGAGGACGTGCGGGAGCCGAGGGCCTTCCTCGTACGCGTCACCACCCGGCTGGCCATCGACCGGCTGCGTCACCTGCAGTCCAGGCGCGAGGCGTACGTGGGGCCGTGGCTGCCGGAGCCTGTCGTCACCGAGTTCGGCCCTTCCGTCCCCGACACCGCGGAACAGGCGGTCCTCGCCGACTCCGTGTCCCTCGCCGTGCTGGTCGTCCTGGAGTCGCTCTCGCCACTGGAGCGCGCGGTGTTCGTCCTTCGTGAGGCCTTCGGGTTTCCCTACGCCGAGATCGCGATCACCCTTGACCGGACCGAGGCGGCGGTTCGCCAGCTCGCCGGACGTGCCAAGCGGCACGTGGAGGAGCGCAAGCCGCGCTACGACGTGGATCCGGCCGTACGCCGTGATCTCACCGAGCGGTTCCTCTCCGCCGCGTCGGGTGGCGACATCGAAGGGCTGCTCGCGCTGTTGGCGCCCGATGTACGGCTGGTCAGTGACAGCGGAGGCAAGTCGAAGGCGCCGCGACGGATCATCGAGACCGCGGACAAGGTCGGCCGCTTCCTCTTCGCTGTCGGGCGGGACATGGCCGTGGAAATGGAGGCGCGGGTCCTGGAGCTCAACGGTGGTCCGGCCGTGGGTTTGTTCGTCGACGGAAAAGTGGACACCGTTTTCCAGGTGGACGTCGAAGAGGGATTCATTCAATGCGTCTATATCGTTCGCAATCCAGACAAACTTTCTGGATTGTGCGTGAGTTAGGTGGCCGGTCGGCGGATGGTCGGCCGCTTTCTCTCCGCCGTTCCTGCTTCGGAACCCGCGAGCCCATGAACCCCACGAGCCCCACGAGCCTCCTCAGCCGTGGGGCTCAGTGCTGCGTGGGGCTCACGGCTCCGCGAACGTCCTGTGAACGCTCTGCGGCAGTGGACCGTTTCGCTCTGTTACGGGGTGAGGATTGGTCTTGACCAAGGTGGTACGCCGCCCTAAGGTCTCCATGTTAAGACAGGGACCTTTAATAAATAACGTCGCGGAAAGACGCCGGGCGAATGCGGAGGACAGGGTGGGGACCACGCAGCTGGAATCGGTACAGGAGCCGAAGTACTGGCACCTCAAGACCGTGCTCAGTGAGGCACTCGACTCGGACTTTGCGGTAGGAGAGATCCTGCCCAACGAGCGTGACCTCGCGGCGCGTTTCGGAGTCGCCAGAGCCACGCTCCGACAGGCTCTGGAGCAGCTCGAACTCGAAGGAAGACTGCAGCGACGCCGGGGCGTCGGCACGACCGTCGCTCCGCCTCGTGTCGGTGTGGCCGTCGCTACCGCGCAGCACGACTGGGCGGGCGGGGGCTCGGACGAGGCCTGGCAGCCCGTCGAATGCACCGTCGCGACTGCTCCTGCCGCGGTTGCCGCCGTACTGGGGTGCGACGCCGAGGAAGCTGTGCACGTGGTGCGCCGCATCCGTGTCACCCATGGGCAGTCGGTGGCGGCGGAGCTCCTGTACGTCCCCTCGTCGTCCGTACCCGAACTCTCCGCGATCGAAGCGCCGTCCGGACCCACCCGGGCGCGCAGCGTCCTGCGCGAGCTGCACCGACTCGGCCTCGACGGTCAGGACCGCTCGGTCGAGCTCGGATCGGCACGCGCGGACGACGCCAAGGAGCTCGACCGGCTTCCGGGCGCCCCGGTTCTCGTGGTCACGACACGCTACTTCGCCGCCTCCGGTACAGCGGCCGTATCTGTCGCCACCTACCGGGCGGACACCTGCCGCCTGACCTTCGGGGACTCAGGGGCGCTGGAGATCAGTCACGACGACCAGGAACGGCAGGCTTCCTGACCTGAGGGCGCCGAGGTTCCTGTCCCCGGCACCCGAGGCCACGCACTCGTGTCCTGCCCAACGTGCGGCCCGTCGCAGTCAGCGGCGGGCCGTCACCGTTGCCTCCACCGCGAAGAGCTGCTCCTCGACATGGTCCAGCGCGAGCCGCAGGGCGCCCGTGGCCACGGCCGCCTCGCCCAGCAGGGACAGGGCCACCCGGGGCGGCCGCAGACAGTAACGGGCCAGCTCGTCCCGGAGCGGGTCGAGGACACCGTCCAGTCCTGCGGCCCAGCCGCCGATGACCACGAGCTCCGGATCCAGCGCCAGTACCAGGGCCGCGACGTCATGAACCAGACGCTGGATGAACCGTTCGACAGCGGCCTGCGCCCCGGCATCCCCGTGCCTGGCCTTCGAGAAGACGGCGGCCACGGCGTGCTCGTCCAGCGGGTCCAGCGGAGTGTCCGTCGTCGAGAGGAGATGCTCAGGGGTGACATCCCGGCCCAGCAGGTGCAGCGCGCCGATCTCGCCGGCAGCCCCGCCGAATCCGCGGTGCAGCCGCCCTCCGATCAGCGAACCCGCCCCGGGGCTCAAGCCGGCGAGAACGAAGACGATGTCGTCGGACTCGGTTGCCGCACCCTTCCAGTGCTCGGCCACCGCCGCGGCATTGGCGTCGTTCTCCACCAGCACAGGACACCGGAAGGAACGCCGCAGCTTCTCGCCGAGCGCCAGGCCGGTCCAGTCCGGCAGGGCGGTGGCCAGCCGTACGGTCCCGTCGGCCTCGACAATGCCGGGGCTGCCCACCCCGACCGCGCGCAAGCTGCTCCGCGCGACCCCGGTACGGCGCAGCACATCGGCGATCACGGCCCTGACCTGATCGATCCTGTCATCCGCGCAAGCCGTTTCGGAGACCTCGCGCGAGCCCGCACCCACGATCCTTCCGTCCAGCCCGGACAGCAGGGCGGAGACCCGGTGGGCGCCGATCTCGACACCCAGCAAGTACCCGGCCTCCGCACGGAACCGGAACCGCCGGGCAGGCCGCCCCTGCCGCCGTGTCTCACTCTCGTCCGGCAGGGCCTCGACGACCAGACCTGCCTCGAAGAGGCCCTCGACGACTCCCTCGACGGTGGGGCGGGACAGCCCTGTGAGTCGTGTCAGGTCCGTGAGGGTGGGTGACTGGGCACCCCGCAAGGCGTGCAGCACCACCGCGGAATTGATCCGCCGGAGCAGAGACGGGTCCCCACCGGTCAGCCGGCCCACGGTGTGTCCTCCCAGGTCGCGCGCATGTCTGCCGGATCGTACTCGCTGACCCAGGCTGCGGCGACCGGCTCCGGAAGCCGGTACCGAGAGGTGACCTGAGTCAGCCCGGAGCCACGAAGCCGGACTCGTAGGCGGCGATCACCGCCTGGGTGCGGTCCCTGGCGCCCAACTTCGCCAGGACCGCGCTGACATGGCTCTTCACCGTCTCCACTCCGACCGTGAGCTTCGCTGCGATCTCCGAGTTGGACAGGCCCCGGGCCATCAACCGGAGCACTGCGGCCTCGCGGTCGGTGAGAGCCGCACGGTCCATCGCAGCCCGCGCCTTGCTCGTGCCGTACTCTGCCGCGAGCCGCCGGACCGCAGCGGGGAACAGCAGCGACTCCCCTTCCGCCACCAGCCGCACCGCGTGCACGATCTCCGCGGGCCGGGCGCGTTTGAGAAGGAACCCGTCCGCACCGGCACGCAGCGCCTCGTACACGTACTCGTCGTTCTCGAAGGTCGTCACCACGAGGATCTTCGGCGGATCGGGAACCGTGCGCAGCACCAGCCTGGTCGCCTCGATCCCGTCCATCAAGGGCATGCGGACGTCCATCGCCACGACATCGGGCCGCAGTTGACGCACGAGGGGGATCACCGCGGCGCCATCGGCGGCCTCACCCACCACGGTGATATCGGGCTGCGCCTCGAGGACCGCACGCAGCCCCGTGCGTACGAGGGGCTCGTCGTCGACCAGAAGTACGGTAACCGGCATCCGGTCAGCGTATGTGGTCCAGCGGGAGGCTTGCGTGCACCATCCACTCCCCTCCGAACGGGCCCGTCTTGGCCTTTCCACCCAGCAGGGCGGCTCGCTCCCGTATGCCCTGCAGGCCGCTGCCGGTGCCCCGCCCCTTCGGTGATCCACCGATCGGATTGACCACTTCGAGCTCGAGCCACCCGTCCACCACCGTGAGTCTCACCCGGACGGGGACGGGGCCGGCGTGACGCAGCACGTTGGTGAGTGACTCCTGAAGAATGCGGTAGCCCTCGCGGGACACGGGATCGGGGACCAGACTCAGCGGACCCGACACATTCGCACTGACCTTCGCTCCGGCGCCGCGAGCCGAGTCCAGCAGCCTGTCGGCCTCGAGCAAGGTGGGCCGCCGGCTGACGGGGGTGCCCGATTCCCGCAGCACTCGGAGGACGCGCTCCAGATCGTCCAGCGCGCTGCGGCCGGTCTCCTCGATGGCGGCGAGTGCCCGGTCGGTGAACTCGGGATCGCGCGCAGTCCGGGCGGCCCCCGCCTGCACCACTGCGACCGTCAGCGCGTGCCCGATCGAATCATGGAGCTCGCGCGCTATGCGGTTGCGCTCGAGCAGCTGCTCGGTGCGCTCTTCCAGGGCCGTCATCCGCTCAACCGGTGACGGACCGAGCAACCGCCGGGCGACAGCGGTGACCAGTTGGCCGAGAACGACGACCAGCCCGAGCAGCACCAGCATCGGCAGGGGGGCGAGCAGCACGAACCACCAGCTCGGCTCGACACCACGGACCAGCCAGTCACCGCTCAACCGGGTCCCGAACGAGGCGCTGACGAGGTCGACCGTCGTGGCAGGCAGCCAGACAGTCGCGAAGGTGGCAGCGGCCGCGAGCAGCAGCCGTACCTCCAGCCAGGCCACGGTGCGCCAGCGGTCCGCCCATGTCGCCGCAAGCCCAATGGAGATCGCGGCGTCCGGACGGCCGCGCTCCTGCGGTGTGAGGAGCAGCTGAGCCTGTACTCCTTCGGCGAGACGCATCGCGGGAACCAGCCCCACAGGAACCGCGAGGAGGAAGGGAACCCATGGATTGCCCGGGGAAATGAACATCCACACGCTGATGACCGCGGACGGGATGAGCAGGTGAAGCCATCGGCTGTAGGTGGCGGGGATTGCCAGCGGTCTGAGGAGGCGGCGCATGCTGCCATCGTGCCAGCGCCGAGAGGCCGGAGGCTCCCCCGTGAGAGGGAGACGGTCCACTCGGGCGGGGGAGGCCACGGGCAGGGGCCGGCGGCCAGTCTGGGGTCATGACCAGCATCGACGTTCACGAGCTCACGAAGGACTACGGACCGACCCGCGCCGTGGACCACCTCACGTTCAGCGTGCGGCCGGGCCGAGTGACGGGATTTCTCGGTCCGAACGGCGCCGGGAAGTCCACCACCATGCGCCTTGTCCTCGGCCTGGACCGGGCCACGGGCGGTTCCGCCACGATCGGCGGACAGCCCTACGCCTCGCTCGGCAACCCGCTGCGCCGGGTCGGCGCACTGCTCGACGCGCAGGCGGCGCACGGCTCGCGGACCGCGCGCAATCATCTGCTGGCACTCGCTGCGAGCAACGGCATAGCAGGCAGACGGGTCGAGGAGGTGCTCGAGGAAGCCGGTCTCGGCGCGGTCGGCGGGAAGCGGATCAAGACGTTCTCGCTCGGCATGCGCCAGCGTCTCGGCATTGCTGCGGCCCTGCTCGGAGATCCCGAGGTGGTGATGCTGGACGAACCGTCGAACGGGCTGGACCCGGAAGGCATCATTTGGATCCGTGAGCTGATGCGGCGGCTGGCACGCGAGGGCCGCACCGTGCTCGTTTCCAGTCACTTGATGAACGAGACCTCGTCCTTCGCCGACCACTTGGTGGTCCTCGGTCGGGGCCGGCTCCTCGTCGATCTGCCGATGCAGGCGTTCCTCGACTCCCGGAGTCGGCCGCGCGTACGGCTCCGGACAACCGAATCCACGCGTCTGAGGGATGCGCTGATCCGCAAGGGATACGAGCCGGAGCAGGGAGACGACGGCCGCTGGACGGTGGAGGGAGCCAAGGCGGAGGACATCGGTGCCGTAGCCGCCTTCGAAGGGATCCCCATCCTCGAACTCCTCAATGAGCAGGTCACCTTGGAACAGGCGTATCTCGACCTCACCGCGGCCGAAACGGAATTCGCCGCCTCCACATCACCCACCGCCCGCCAGGAGGTCTGACCGCCGTGACGATGTCGACAACTGCCGTTCTGTACTCCGAGTGGATCAAGATCAAGTCGGTGCGGTCCGTGTCCGGACCCCTGATAGCGGTCTTCGCCGCCACCCTCGCCATCACCGTGCTCACGTTCGCGACCGTCGGACAGGCCGAGGCGGACAACGCGGACGCCGAGCTGGTCTTCGGCGCCTTCTACGCACTGAACTTCGGCCAGATCGCCGCCATCAGTTTCGGTGCGACCGCCCTGTCCTCCGAGTTCCTGAACGGGGCCATGCGGATATCGCTCTCGGCCGTTCCGCGTCGAGGTCTCTTCTACGCAGCCAAGATGTCCGTGGTCGGCGGACTCGCTCTTATCGTGGGGATGATCACCAGCTTCACCACGTTCCTCGTGGGACAGATGTTCATGGGCGACTACGCGATCGGTCTGGGGGAGCCCGGTGCACTGCGTGCGGCGTTCGGCGGGGGCATCTACCTCACGCTGATGGCTCTGTTCGCGGCGGGGCTGACAGCGCTGCTGCGCAGCGCGGTTGCCGTACTCAGTCTGCTCATCCCCTTCATCCTGATCGTCTCCTTCGTGGTCGGAGACATCGCGGGCGGGGTCGCGCAGTATCTTCCGGACCGGGCAGGGCAGTTGGTTCTCCACCAGAATCCCGAAGGAAGCCTCGGGCCGTGGACGGGGCTCGCCGTCACCGCAGCGTGGGCCGGTGCCGCGTTGCTCGCCGGCTGGTGGGCAGTGCGGAAGAGGGACGCCTGACCGGTGCCTGTCCGACGACCTCAATGGCTCAGGGGCTCAATGGCTCTCCGGGGCCTCTCAACGCCTTGCGGGGGTGCGGCGGTCAGGGAGCCGTGGGTGCAGCGGTCAAGGGGCGGGAGGAGGTGTGTCCTGCACCACGGCCGTGCGCAGGCGGGCGAATTCCTCCGCCATCGTTCTCGCAGTCCAGTGGGCGTTGAGTCCACTCGGATTGGGCAGTGCCCAGACACGGGCGCCCCCGATGGTCCGCTCCTGCGGACCGATCTGCGCACGGCGTTCACCGAAAGCCGTGCGGTAGGCGGTGACGCCGACGACAGCGAGCCACGAAGGCCCGAGCTGTTCCACCTTCGCCGACAGAAGCTCGCCTCCTTCGCGGAATTCCGCGGTGCTCAGCTCGTCCGCACGTGCCGTGGCGCGGGCAACCACGTTGGTGATGCCGAGCCCATGGGTGAGCAGCTCGTTCTGTTCCGACGGTTTCAGTTGCCTCGGAGTGAAGCCCGACAGATGCAGAACCGGCCAGAACCGATTGCCCGGGTGAGCGAAATGGTGTCCGGTGGCCCCGGTCATGAGGCTCGGGTTGATTCCGCAGAACAGCACACGCAGACCGCCCGCGACCACATCGGGGACGATGCGGTCGCGGGCGGCCAGGAGCTCTTCGGGTGTCATGCGCCGGCGGTGCGGACCGTCAGAGGATGGAACCGGGCGTGTAGCCGGCCGCTTCCGGGTGCTGCTTGGTGATCTCTTCGATCCGGGCCACCAGAGCGGCAACCTGGTCGCCGGCCGCGCCGGTGAAGGACAGCTTGTCCGCCATCAGCGCGTCCAGCTGTCCGCGGTCGAGCGGAATGCGCTCGTCGGCGGCCAGCTTGTCCAGCAGCTCGTTGCGTTCGGCACCCTGCTCACGCATGGCCAGCGCCGAGGCGACAGCGTTCTCCTTGATCGCCTCGTGGGCGACCTCACGGCCGACTCCTGCCCGTACCGCGCCCATCAGCACCTTGGTCGTGGCGAGGAACGGCAGGTAGCGGTCCAGTTCACGGGCCACGACCGCAGGGAACGCGCCGAACTCGTCGAGGACCGTCAGGAAGGTCTCCAGCAGCCCGTCGAACGCGAAGAACGCGTCCGGCAGTGCGACCCGGCGGACCACGGAGCAGGACACGTCGCCCTCGTTCCACTGATCGCCCGCAAGCTCGCCCGTCATCGACGCGTAGCCGCGCAGGATGACCATCAGGCCGTTGACGCGCTCGCAGGAACGGGTGTTCATCTTGTGCGGCATGGCCGACGAGCCGACCTGACCCGGCTTGAAGCCTTCGGTCACCAGCTCGTGGCCCGCCATCAGCCGGATGGTCTTGGCGACCGACGAGGGCGCAGCGGCCAACTGGACCAGCGCGGTGACCACGTCGTAGTCGAGAGAGCGGGGGTAGACCTGGCCGACCGAGGTGAAGGCCTGCGTGAAGCCGAGGTGACCGGCGATGCGCTGCTCCAGGTCGGCCAGCTTGTCCGCGTCGCCGCCCAGCAGGTCCAGCATGTCCTGCGCCGTTCCGACCGGGCCCTTGATGCCACGCAGCGGGTAACGGTCGAGCAGGTCCTCAAGCCGTCCGTAGGCCACGAGCAGCTCGTCCGCGGCGGTCGCGAAACGCTTGCCGAGCGTCGTCGCCTGCGCGGCGACATTGTGCGAGCGGCCCGCGATGACCAGCTCACGGTACTCGGCCGACAGCTTGCCCAAGCGGGCCAGAACCGACACCGTACGGTCGCGCATGAGCTCCAGCGAGAGCCGGATCTGCAACTGTTCGACGTTCTCGGTGAGGTCCCGGGAGGTCATGCCCTTGTGCACCTGCTCATGGCCGGCGAGGGCGTTGAACTCCTCGATCCGGGCCTTGACGTCGTGCCGGGTCACCTTCTCGCGCTCGGCGATCGAGGCCAGGTCGACCTGGTCGATCACCCGCTCGTAGTCGGCGAGCGCGGCGTCGGGCACCTCGATCCCGAGGTCCTTCTGAGCGCGCAGCACCGCCAGCCACAGCTGACGCTCCAGCTTCACCTTCTGCTCGGGGGACCAGAGGACGGCCAGCTCCGTAGAGGCATAGCGGCCGGCCAGGACATTGGGGATGCGAGGCTTCGCAGACACAGCAGTCACGTGTCCAGAGCATACCGGCCGTCCGCGCTGGTCATTCCGCGTCCACACCGTCCACAGACACAGCGATCGCGCTCCTGCCGTGCACCCCCGGCAGCACCGTCTGTGAGACGCGTGTGAGATATGCGGCGCCCCCCGGTGGTTGCACACCGGAAGGCGCCTTGGCCCGAACCCCTTCGGTACAAGGAGTCCTGACCCATGCAGAACCCTAAGCCCGACGACGTACGTGCACTCCTGGATGTCGTCCTCGAAGCGATCGACATTCCGCACCCGGCCACTGTCGGCGACGAAGAGACGTACCGGGCGGTCCTCGAGCGCCGGGTGAGCTTCGCCGTGATCGTCGCCCGCGCCGCCTTGGCCGAGGACCCCGACGGCATCGGGTGGAACGTCGACTACCTCCGCACCAAGCTGGCTGAGCACCCCGCCACCGGCTACCTGACCTCCCAGAAGGTGGAGGCCGGCCGATGACCGGCGCGCGCACCGTGACGGTGCAGACCATCGACCAGGGCGCCGTCACGATCGCCGAGCCCACGTGGTGCTCCGGCCATGACGGGGACGCACCGCAGCTCCTCTGCGACACCGGGCACATCGGGGCCCGGCACACCATGACGTACGAAGGGCTTGAGCTGGCGACCGCCGCCCTGGTGCAGGATCCGTTCGTCGTGCACTCCGACCGAAGCGTCAGTGTCCTCGTCGAACTGGGTCACCTCGGCCACGGGCTCACCCCGGGCGAGCTGGACGGCCTGGCCGCGGTCCTCGTCGACTACGCAGGGACGCTTCGTGGCCTCGCTCGGCAGCTGTCCACGCTCCCTGCCCGGGGGGAGGGCCGATGAAGAAGGATCCGCTCCTCTGGGGTGCCCTCGGTGCGGTCCTGGTCGTGCTGGCGTCGGCCGAGTACGACCTGGCCCGTGCCTGCGGCTTCGGTACGTACGTCGCCGCTGGCGTGCCTGCCGCACTCGACATCTATGCGATCAAGGCGCTGCGGGCGAAGCGCGACGTCCTGGTCGTCGTTGCCGCGCTGATCGCGGTGAACGCTGCAGCGCACCTTGTTGCGGCCGGACGGCTGCCAGTGTCGTGGCAGCTCGTTGTCGCCGTGTCCGCGATCGCGCCGATGGTGTTGTGGCGGGTCCACCGGCTCAGCGAGGACGAGTCCACCGTGCCGGAACCGGCACCGGAACCAGCGGCGCCGATCGCGGTTCCAGTCACGGTTGAGCGGGACCAGGCGAACTCCGTCGCGAGCCCGAACCCCATGGTTCTAGGCCCGTGGACACCCGTACCGGAACTGACCGGAACCAAGACCGGAACCAGCCATGACCAGGCGTTTTCGCAGCACTGGGAAGACGTCCGGGCGGTGGCGGAACTGGCACCGGAACCGCCGGTGCTGCACTCGGTTCCGGTCGGTCCGCCTATCGGTTCCGCTGGTCCCGATCTGGAGTCCGAGGAGACCGGCAACAGCACCTTCGACGGCCACGTCAAGGACGCCCGGAACTGGCTCTGCGCGGATCCGGGACTGACCGGAACCGCGATCGGCGAACGGCTCGGCAAGTCGGACGGCTACGGCCGGCGCGTACGCCGCGCAGCGCTCAGCGTCCTGGCCAGCACCTGATGTTCACCGCGTTTTTCGCCGCTGCCGCGGTGGTCGGGTTCGTGGGGCTTCGCCTCGCGGGCCCGGCCCGGAACCGCGACCTGTATGTGCTGCCCGTACTGGGCACCTGCGCGTTCATCCTGACGCTTGCCGCGATCGCCGCGGCCATCCCGCACTGAGGACACCCCGTGATCTTCGGAATTCCCACGCACACCGCTGTCAGTCTCGGTGGCGTCATCGTCGGCCTGTCCATCGCCGCCTGGAACATCACCCGCTGGTGGGCGGGCAACAAGAAGCACAACCTGAAGTCGCTCCGCCAGCTCGCCCCGTTCCTGCTCTGCTCCCTCTACGGAATGCTCCTCATCCTGTCCGCCGGCGGGGTCCTCGGACTCGCCGCGGACTGGACCCTGTGGGGCACCTCGGCCATCGGGGACGCAGCCCTCGAATACGGGGTCGGCGGGGAGTCCTCCGATGTCACCCGCACCTCGCACCTCGTGCTCACACCCGGCGGGCACGGTGTCGTCATCATCCTCACGGTCATCCTGATCGCGGTCTGGACGATCCGGCGCGGGTTCCGTTGGGACCTGTTCTTCAGCGTCCTGTGCGGCATCAGCCTGGGCCTGTCCTCCGGCGCCGCCGGTGTCGCCGGGTACGTCCTCTCGCCGGTCGTATCGACCGCCGGGGACGCCGTGGTGGGACTGCTGTGACGCCGATCCGGGAGGTGGCACAGCGCCTGTCCAACGGCACCGGGCTGCTCCTCCACGGCCTCGGTGACGCCCTCGCCCCGGGCGGGTTCGGCCCGCTCATCGTGCGCTGCGGCGGATCCCTGGCCGTGCTCGCACTGGCCGGCCGACTCCTGGAGCGGGCCCCGCAGTTCGTGTACGCGGCGCCCGTCGCCTGGGCTCTGGCCGCGTGGCAGGTGTCCGATTCGCCCGCCCCTCCCCCACTGCCCCTCCCAGAGGGGGCTGGGGACGTTTACGCAGATGGGGACCCCGTACTCGATCGAGCGGAGTACGGCCCGGAAGGGGTTAGGTACACGCTGCACGTAGTTCGCAAGGAGGTGAACGGATCATGATCTGGACCCTTCTCCGGAACACGTACTGCGCCAAGTGCGGCTGGTGGACCACCAACTGTGGGCACTGACGTCTCCTGCAGAACAACCCCACTACATCTGTAGTTGGGATGCCCGTCCGCGACCATCGGCGTGGCCGCGGACGGGCCGTCTCAGAACCCCACTGCAGTCAGCGCAGCTCGGTACGCTTTCCACAGGAGCGTCCCGCTGTCGCACCGCCCCGGTCGGCCACACTCTGGGCAGACCGCGGTGTGATCCAGGTACGCCCGGTAGGCCACCTCGTCCGGATGCTCGGCCACGGGCACCAGATGATGCTGGCCCCGGCACGGTTCGCAGGCGTACAGGCCCGCCCCGGGGCCGGAGCCCTGCTCGATGATGCGGACCAGGACCGCCGTCTCCGACGGGCCCTTGTGCCAGTGGCAGTAGCCGTAGGAAACCGGAGCTGAAGTGCTTGTCTGGGTGGCCATGAGCAGGACCGTACGAACTCAGGCTCCGTGCTGGCCGGTCAATTGCGCGGGATTGCGTGGTGAGGCGTCAGGTTGGCGCGGGTTGCTCACATCGGCGCGATGAGGTGGCGCGCCCGGGCGATGAGGCGGTGCGCCTGAGGTCCGTACGCCGCAGCCGCGTTGAGCCCGTCCCACACGCGTCCGTACAGCGCGAGGTCGTCGGCGGAGTCGAATGACAACTCGGTGTTGACCGTCTCCACGATGACGCGCTCCTCGTCGAAGATCCAGAACCCATGCTTCGGAGATAGCTGCAGGGGTGCACCGAGGGGGACGATGCCGAGCTCGACCGTGCTCATGCCGATCAGCCCGACAAGCCGGTCGAGCTGGCCGGCCATCACCTCGCGGGGGCACACGAGCGCGTGGAGGGCGCCCTCCCACACCAGGACCCGGAAGAGCTTGCCCGCTTCGTACAGCACCTCCTGGCGGCGCATGCGGGCGGCCACGGCCGCCTCGGTGTCGCGGGGGGACTGCATCAGCTCGGAGTTCCCCACGAGCAGGTGACGGGCGTAATCCGGTGTCTGAAAGAGCCCGGGGATGACGGTGGCTTCGTAGCCACGCATCGTGGCCGTGGTCCGGTACTCGACAACGTAGCGGTCCTGCACTGCCCGGTGTCCCGCGGAAAGCTGCCGACGCCATGAGCGCTGCTGTGACTCCAGGCCGCGGCGGCGGCTCTCCAGGTCGGCAGCCTGGTCTTGCGCCCCGGTGGCGGCAGCCCACGCAACGAGATCTTCGGCAACGGCGGTCTGCTTCCCGTTCTCCAGCCGAGACACCTTCGAGGGCTGCCAGTCGAGGAGCGCGGCCAGATGCTTTCCAGAGAGGCCTGCCTCGGCGCGCAGCTCCCGAAGGCGCGCACCGAGGGCCACCCTCGCGCTCTGAAAATCCGTGGTCACACGGACGAACGTACCTGCGCCCACACCTCGGCAGAAGGGCGTGCAAGCGGCCAGGCGGCATCCCGTGCCCGGCACGCTGCGAGCACCTGCGCCGGGTCGTCGACGATCTCGACACCAAACGTGGTGTCCGTCTCGTCGATGTGCATGCGGACCAGGACGCGGGAGTCGAACAGCCACAGATCGAAGTCGGGCAGCGCGAGACGCTGGGCCTCGCTCCGGGGAAGGACGCGGATGTCCTCCCCGGCTTCGACGTTGCCGACCGCGGTCGCCATGAGGAACCTCTGACCGTCTGTGGGCGGCTCGTCAAGGATCCGTACGCGCGAGAATCGGGCGCCCTGCGCTGCCCGCTCCCGCACGTTGGTGTTCCACGGGTGGGCGGGCTCCACAGCGGGCTCGATGCCGCGCAGGAACGCCTGGTAGCGGGCGCCTTGGCGGTCCGTTGCGTATCCGCGGCGAGTCTCCAGCCGGAAGGCCGTGTGCTGGAACTCTGCGAAGTGGTGGGTGATCTCCTCGAAGGGGATCAGCGGGGGCACGGTCACTCCTTGGGTGCGAATCGGGTGAGCAGGGCGCGGGGGATGACGACGAACGTCTCGTGCTCGCCGACGTCGCGCAGCTGGGCGAGGTGCTCGAGGTCGATGAGCTTGTCGCCCTGGACGACGATGTCGCCGGTCTCTTCGACTTCGTACAGCGTCGGGCAGTTGCCGTGCTCGGACGTGGTGCCGATGAACCTGAGCGTCATGCTGGTGCTCCCTTCCCGAGGGTGAGAAGGACCAGCATGCAGGCGCACAGTCGCCGGTGAGGTGAAGTTGCGCGAGATTGCTGCCGCACCGGTCGGGGAACGTGGTTGCGCGCAAGGGCGCCCGTCTCCCCTCGGCAAGGAGACGGGCGCCCTCGAAGCGTTCAGATCTTCAGCCGCTCCATTGCGGGGCCGGCTGAGTCTGCGCGCTCGTTCTTGGTGAGCGGGCGGATCGGCGTCATGCCGACGAAGTAGCTGCCGTCGTCGTCTCCGAACTCGTTCCACGTCCAGGCTTTCGGGCCGCCTTCCACGACCGCGAAGCCGTACAGGGCCAGGGCGTCGTACCGGGCGAGCAGCTGGATGGGGATGGGGGACGGATCCCAGGTGATGATCGGATCCGACATCTCCCCGGTCTCGTCAACGATGTGGAGAGTCCACGCGCACGGGGCGCCGAACGTCCCGCTGCAGACCACGGCGGCCTGGTACGGGGTGCCGTCGTATCGAATGTTCATGAGCGCCCCTGTCCGAGTGCGACCTGAACATTGCCGCCGCCCTTGACCTGGACGGCGCCACGCAGCCGGTCGACGAGGAAGTCGTCCACAGCCGACCCGCTGGACCGGAGCTCCAGGACCACGCGCCCGCCGGCCGCCGCACCGCCACCGGCCCCGGCCATGGCCATGCTGGGGATGCCACCGGTGACGGTCCCGAGCTGGTTGCGCAACGCCGGAATCTGGCTGGCGATACCGCCCATAAGGCCGCCCATCAGGGACTGACCGGCCGGAACCAACAGCTTCTTGTCGACCTCCTCGGGGCCCTTCCAGTCGGGGATCATGTTGGTGAGGTCCGCCAAGGTTCCCTGCACGGACGGGAGCATCGACTTAATGCCGCTGATCAGGCCCTGGACGATGGCCCGTCCGATGCCCTGTAGCAGCGACCCCGGGGACGGGATCGCGCGGATGATCCGGCCGGGCAGCCCGCGCACGTATGCGACCGCGTCAGTGATGCCCTTGGCCACCGCCTTGACGAGGCGCCCGCCCGCGTCCTTCGCGTGCTGGCCGACCGTGCTCGCAAACTCGCGGAGGTAACCGCCAGCCTGCGGGATCAGGTTGCCCAGGACCCGGAGGGCGTCCTCCTTGAAGTTGCTGACCATGGTCTTGGCGTGCTCCATGGCGCCGGAGAAATCGCCCTTCAGCAAGGCACCAATGGCCTTGACGGAGGGGATGACGTAACGGGTGATGAAGTCAGCGAGGCTTCCCAGCACAGTGGTGAGAATGATGACCAGGCCGACGAGCACCGGGCCGATCACGGGCATCAAATCGCTCATGATCTTCCCGGCGAGGCTGATGACTGCAGCAACCAGCGGGGCCATTGCCACGGCCATTTCCACGAACTTCACTGCCGCGTCCGCGAGGTAGGGCGTCATCTCCGCCAGCATCTGCGTCAGCTGCGGGAAGAGGGTCTCGGCCAGCTCCACGAACGGCGGGAGGAGCTCCTCCAGGACGGGGCCAATCGCCTCCAGGACGGGCGTCAGCTGGGTGCTCAGGTTCGTGGCGATCTGGGCCACGAGCGGCGCCAAGGCGGCGAAGATCAGCGTGAGCGCGTCGAAGGCCGGCCCGAGTGCCGTGATGGTGGTCGCAGCAAGTTCCACGACGAGGTCGATCACGGGCGTGAGGATTGGCACCAGTTGCGCAAGCGCATCAAGGAGCTTGAGCATCACGGGCCCGGACGCCGCCCACATTTTCGTGAGGCCATCACCGAGGACCCGGACGAGTTCCTGCGTCGGCTTGGCAAGTTTCTGGAGCATCTGCGAGAGGATTTCGAAGCCCTGGTGCAGTAGCGGGACGATTGTCTCGGCCGCCATGCGCATGGTCTGAGACAGCACCCCGAGGGCCTGCTGGAAGCCCTTGGACGCGCTGATGTCCTGCAGCGCCTGCGTGACCGGTTCAAGGACGGAGAAGAGGCCCTGCCCGTTCGCGGTCAGGCCCTTGAAGATGTTGCCGACCGTGCCGAGGACGTTGCCGACAACCTTTCCGACGTCGCGGATGATGTCGATGGCGTGCTCGATGGCCCGCTCCATCTTTCCGGACTCGAATGCCTTCGTGAGTTTCGCGGACAGCTTGTCGAACGCTCCACCCGCTGCACCGGTCAGCCGAGCGAATGCCGGTGCGGCAGCCGCGGCGATCTGCCCTAGGCCGAGGACGATCTGACCCGGCACCCGGGACAGGTTCGTCAGACCGTTGGTGGCACCCTTCAGGGCGGTACCCAGCGCCCCCGAAGTGGAGAGGGTGTTTACCGAGTAGGCGACGTTCTTACCCATGCGGTTGAGGGCGCCCGCAGCGTCCTCCAGGCCGCGGCGCAGCCCCGGCAACGAAGTCTTCGCCAAGCCCTTCAGGACGCCGTCGAATCCCTTGAACAGCTTCTCCTGGACGGCCTGTTGCATTTCCTTGAACTCGGGGGCGAGCTTCTTCACCTCACGGGCGAACGCCCGCGCGGATGGCGACAGCTTCGCAATGGCCTTCTCGAACTCTTCGGCCTTTTCCGGGTCCAACGCGGCCTTGACCGCGTCGTCGACACCGGTCATACCAATCTTCAAAGCCTTCGTCGCCAGGACGACGGCGAGGAGACCGGTTACGGCGACGCCCGCGGCCGGCGCAATGTTCGCCAGGGACGCGACCAGACCGGCAGCTACCGGGGCTGCCGCTCCGAGCTTCGCGCCCATCGCACCGATGGACACGGCGACGCTTCCCAGGCTGCTCGCCATGCCCCCGAGACGGCCGAGAACCTTCCCGAAACGGTTGCCTTCCCGCTCGCCATCACCGAGGCCCTCGGCCATGCGGCGGGTGGACTCAGTGAACCGGCGGTGCAGGTCCCGCAGGTTCGATTCCATCTCGCGCCGGAAGCCGCGCATCTGCCGTTCTGCGGTCGCGAGGCCGCGGCGCATCCCACTGTCGTCCGCGCGGATCAGGCCGACCAGGTCACCGATCACGAGGGCCATGGCCATCAACTCCTTCGTCACGGTCGCCCAGGGCAACCAATGGGGGGAAGAACGCCCGGCGCACCCTGGAGGCGGCCGGGCTGTTCTGCGGTCAGACGAGGTTGTTGCGGAAGCGGGAATGCGCGGCGCCGTACGCCCTGGAGGTGGCAGAGGTCCGCATCCCCTCGGTCTCCGCGGCGTCCTTCAGCCGCAGCAGCCTTGGCAGCGCCCGGGCCTCCTCGGGCGCTGCCACGGGGGTGCACGCCTGTCGGGCGAACCTGTCGTTGACGTCGTTCGACACGCCGCCGAGCATGTTCCGCAGGCCCACCACTTCGTCGACGTAGCCGGCGGTCGTCAGATTCTGGTCAGCCCACGCCTTGATGGTGTGCCAGTCCGAGGAGTCGACGATCGAGGTGAGCGCGCCCCGGCGGGCAGCATCGTCGTCCCACCGCTCGGCCTCCTGCAGAAGCTTGACGCGGCCCTTCCGGTCGGCAGCCTCCGCCTTGTCGTGGGCGGCACGGAAGGCGGCCATGAGGACGGCCCGGTCGGCGGGGGTGGCGTCCGCGGGAATGCCGGGGCCGATGGGGACGAGGGTCTCCAGGTGTTCGAGCCTGGCCCTGCGGCGGACGGTGAGGCTGTCCCACGAAGTTTGGAGGGCGGTCAGGTATGTGGTGTACGCGGCGTCGATCACCTCGGCCTTCGCGAGGTCCGACAGGCGGTACTCACTGCGGGCGGCCTGCAGGGCGTTCAGATAGGCGGCCTGCGCGTCCAGGGCCGCGCTGATGTCGGGGTCCTGATCGTGCGTGGGCATCGGCTGGGGGGCCATCAGCGGTCCTTCCGTTGTCGGGTGAGGTGTTCGGCGTCGTCGTGGTGCCAGAGCCCCCGTGCGGCGGCTGTGACCCCGTGCTGTGCAGCAAGGCGACGTACGTGCCGGCCGGTCACACCGAGGCGGCCGGCAAGCTCCTCGGTGGTGACCAGGCCACGAGATGAGAGTGCGCCGATGTCCGCGGGTGTCCGCTCGGAAAGTCCGTTCGGGGACGAGGTGGTGAGGTAGTCCAGGCCCGCGGCACGCAACGCGTCCAGGGCCGCGACAACTTCGGGGCGGACCTGCCCGCCGTCCGTACGGTGCCGGGCGAGGTGGGCCCGCAGGGCCAGCCATAGGGGGTGGCAGACCTCTGCGGGGAGGAACACTCCGCCCGCTGCGATTACGGCGGCAGGGCGCTGAATCCTGCGGATTTGGTATCCGGAGGCTGGTTCATCGCTGCTGGTCAACGAGGGGGTGCTCACAAGGTGGTCACGGCCGAAGTTGGCCATCTCGGTGGTGTTACGCGGCGTCGTCACCGTGCGGACCGTTCTCCGGGCGCCCGAACCCGCGCTCCAGCACCCGCAGGACGGGCGGGCTGGGATCCTCCCCGCGGGACTGAGCGGCCCGTACAACGCCGCGCAGGGCCTTCGTGGTCTTGCCCTGCATCTTCGCCATCACAGCCTTGTGGCCCGCCGATTCCTCCAGGGCCCGGTTCGCCTTCGCGGTCACGGCGTTGATCGCGGCAGCAGCCTCACGTACGAGTGCCTCGGCCTTCGCGGAGGTCTGCGGATCCTTGTCCCGGAACACCCTGGCGACGGTGCGGCGGAAGGCGGCGTTCGCCACGTCGAGTTCAGGGCGCCCGGGGTAGTGCCGGCCGCCGGGTGCGGATCGGGTGGGAGTGGTCTCAGACACGGGGTTGTCCTCTCGTACATGTACGTGCAGCTATGCGCGGTGCGGGTGGAACCGGGTCTGCGCGGGTCAGTCCGGGTGCGGGGGTGTTTCGTCTGAAACTCGGGCTGCGAGGTGGCGGAGTTTCTGGGCGTGGCGGGCGGCGAGGCCGCGGGCCCGGGCTGCGGAGAGTTCTTCGCGCCGTCGTTTCGCGGCCTGGATTCGTACGCGGGCCGCTTCGATCTGCTCGGCCACGATGTCGTTGACGTTCACGACTGCCCCCGGATGGCTCGGAAGGTGTCGGGGATCGTTGGGAGAGTGCCGGCCAGGACGGGGCAGCTGTCTTCGTGCTGGACGAAGGCGTGCATGACGCCGGTCGTGTCGTCGGTGGTAAGGCGTTCGATCTGGCCGTTGCAGTGTCCGCACTGGTAGTTGGTGACCATCGCAGCAAGGGCATCAGCGGGTCCGGCGACGAGATCTGAGCGCTCGGGCAAGTAGTTCATGAGGGGGCCTCTTCCTTCTGGGGGCTCCCCTTCCGCATCTTCTGGGTGACCTGCAGTTTCCCTCCCTCCCCTTCACCCCCCTCTTCGCCTCACCTTCCCCACCTTCAAGAGCGGAGAAGATGAGGGTCACTAGAAGATGAGGGAGAAGGGGAGGGGAAGGGGGGGATCTATATATGCAGGTCAACGGGAAGATGGGGAAGGCGTGGACGGTGTATGAGAGGAGGGCTCGGGAGCGTCGTCGATCGGAACGAATCCGGGGAGCTGCCACAGCCACGCAGCGTTCTTCACGCCCTTGGGCTTGACGCTCCTGACGCCCAACTTCTTCTTGGCGTCGCGCAGGGCGTTCGGAGAGATCCCCTCGGCTCGGGCGGCGCCCTGGACTTCCTTGGGAAGGGCTTCCCCGCAGCGTTCTCCCTGCGTGAGGTAGTCCTCCAGCCATTCGACGGCCTCGGAGCGCTCTGCCCTGTCGATGCCGCCGGGGGTGGTCTCGTCGCGCATGACGTCGCGTACGGAGGTGTTCGTCTCGGGGCCGAGGACGAAGCGGGAGACGTACGAGGGCCCCTCGTCGGTGTCTACGGTGACGGGGGCGATGGCGTACTGGTGGGAGGGCAGTCCGAGGCGTCCGAGGTTGTTCTTCTCCAGGGACATCACGAACTTGTCGTCGCCGTCGTCGGTGTCTTCGCGGGCGAATGCGATCAGGCAGCGGATGAGCTGGCCGAAGGCACCGGATCCGGCGACGCGTGAGAGCGGGTCTGCGGATCCGGACTTCGTGAAGTGGGCCAGGCCGAGGATGGTGAAGTGGTGTCGGTCGGCAGCGGATACGAGTGGTTCCAGGGCCTGCCTGACCTCTGCGGCCCGGTAGTCGTTCACCCCCTTGTCGATGTACGAGAGCAGGGGGTCCATGACCAGGAGGGCGACGCTGTACTCCTCGGCCGCTTTCCCCAGGAGGGACGTGTCGATGGGCAGGGTGAGGCGGGCGTGCGCGTGCTCCTGGTCGCGTACGTCGATGTGGAAGACGAGGTTCATGTTCGCGCCGGCCGCGATGAGCCGGGGCGCGATGGTCATGGCCCAGGAGTCTTCTGCTGCGGCGTAGATGACCCCGCGAGGCTGGTCGTACAGCTCGCCGGGAAGGGTGCCCGTGGTGATGCGAGCAGTCATCCAGACGGCGAACTGAGACTTCCCGAGCCCCGGCCCGCCCGCGGCGATGGCGAGCGAGTACATCGGGATCCGACCGTGCGAGGTGGGCGGGGCACCGTCGGGGGTGGTGTCCCACAACCATCGGACAGGCTTAATCCGAATCTCCGAGGCCGGCCGGAGACGCAGTTCGCGTACCGGCGGTCCGTCGTCCGGGGGCAGCCCCTCGTTCATCCATTGCCCGTCGTCGGCGAACGGACCGAGGACGGGGCCGTGCAGGCCTGCCGCAAGCACTTCTGCAGACGGCAGGACTGCGTCGTCGTACGTGGTCACTCGCGGTTCTCCTGACCAAAGGTGAGGTATCTCCCCGGCTGGCCCGGGATTGCGATGGGCGGCCAGCCTGGAGTTGCCCTGAGCTCGTGAGGCGGCCGGTTCTGCTCGCGGGCCTGTGCCACGCGAACCTCTTCGGCCGTGCGCCGTGCGGCGATCGCGTGGCCCTGCCGGGCCGCGTACGCATTGGCATCGGCGGTGATCTCCCGCCACCATTCGGCGGGGTCGTTGTCCATGAGGTCGTCCAGACGCTGCTGCTCGGCTTCGGTGCGACGGTGCAGTTCGGCCGCTTCGAGGGTGGCCGCGTACGCACGCGGATCCGACGGGGCGAGCCGCAGCCACCCGGGGCTTCCGTATCGGGGCCAGCTGTCGACGCGCAGGGCCGCGATCTGGTTCTCGGCCCTGAGCGCGGTGACTTCGCCGGCGGTGGCGTTCTCCGGTACTGCCTGCAGGGGCCGCCCCCGCCCGGCCGAGGCCAGGCGAGGAGCGGCGTCAGTCCGGGAATTCACTTGATGCCCTTGGTGAGCATCTCCAGGGCGGTCCGAAGGGCCAGCACGGTGCCCTCGCGGTCCTCGGAGAACTCCAGGGCGTCTTCCATCGCCCGGGCCGCAGTGCTGAAGGCTTCCGCAGCCCGGGCCTCCCTGATGGAGTGGCCGCCGACCTTCGCGAGGTGCCGTGCGGATTCGTCATCGATCGCCCGGTGCAGCTGGTCCGCGGTGGTCCGCGGGTGGGTGTCGATGCCGTCCAGCTCCGCGCTGACGGCCTTCCGGATGAACTTGGTGGCGGTCTCCGCCGGGGTGGCCTTCGTGTCGTGGCGAACCCACCGGCCGGAGTCGAAGGCTTCCTGCAGCACCTTGTTGAGCGCGGGGACGAGGAAGCTGGCGGGCCACGCGAAGTCGATGCCCAGGACGATCCTGGTGCGGCTGTCGTACAGGGCGAGGGGTGCCTCGTTCATCAGGTCGGCGTCTTCGACGGTGACCTGCGGCGAGCCGGTGGAGACGGTGTTGCACTGCGGGGCGCAGGCGTTGAGCTGGCCCCCGTTGACGACGCTGTGAGGCTGCTCGCCGTCGGCGTACGCCAGGTCCCGGGTGCAGACGGCGCACTCCGCGCCGGCCAGCTGGGCTCCGGTGTACGGGGTGGTGATCGTCTCGGCCTTGGCTGAGGCTGCCCGGGGGGCCTGGGCCACCAAGTAAGGCAGGTGGCCGGAAGGCGCAGTAGCCATCGAGGGGATGTGGGTCGTAGAGTTCATCAGGAAGCTCCTTAAAACGGTGGCGCATACGGGTCGGTAGCCCGCGCCGCCGTTTTTCGTTGTTCAGGGATGGACTGCGGATGGCGCTTCAGGCCCCCGGCGACAGGTGTTGACGCACCTGCTGGGGGTCTTTTTCATGCGGCTTCGAGGAGCCGTACGAGGGAGGCGGTGACGACGCGCTTCGATCCGAAGTCGAGGACTCGGACGGGTGCTTCGTTCCGCTGGATGAGGGCGTAGAGCTTGCTGCGAGAGATTCCGAGGGCCGTGGCGGCCTGGTTTACGTCGACCGTTGCCGGCCAGGTGCGGAGCTCATCGAGCGTCGGTGGCGTCATCAGGCAGCCCTTTCGGTTGCGTGACCGTCTGGCGTGTTCGTTGTCTGGTTCAACACGCAAGCGACCTAGGAGCAGAGTGCACGAGGTGGAATGCTGAGTCAAGCCACGGACCAAAGTGGCTTCCGGTGCGTTGTGAATACGCATGCGATGTGCCAAGCTCGTGGCATGACAGAAGAGACCGAAGCGCCGCACCCCGTGGGGAAGGTCGTGGGGGAGAACCTGAAGGCCCTCCGGCAGAGCAAGCGCATCACGCAGGGGGCCCTGGCTTCTGAGCTCGTACGAACGGGCTTGAACTGGAAGCGCACCCAGATCTCAGACCTGGAGAGCGAACGGCGCGAGACTCTGGACCTAGGTGCCCTCGTCGTTCTCGGGCAGGCTCTCGGGGTGCAGCTCCGCGACTTCTTCGCCGGCGACGGCGACGTGATGCTCACCCCGCGGTCCGAGTATCCGAAGTCATGGGCGAAGGCGAGCCGCGCCGATCTGCGGGGGTGGCTCTCCGGCGAGGATGCGACTCTCACCGTGATGGGTAGCGACAACGTGCGTGCTGCCCTGGACCACTGGGACCGGCAGGGGCGCAGCATCCCCATCGAGGCGGACGCGGCCTTCGCCGAGCGGTACGGCGTCGACGTCCGCGACGTTGTACAGGCCGCCGAACAGATGTGGGACGGAAGCCTCACCGAAGAGCGTGACCGGCGAGTGGCCACGCTCGGAGACCTGCCCGTCGCCGAGCGGCAGGCCAAGCAAGGCCACATCACCCGCCAGCTGACCGCCGCCCTGCTGAAGTGGATGCAGGCGGACGGCACTGTCGGCGCAGATTCCTGAACTGAGGGGGAGCGGTGGCCGAGATCAAGAAGATCGTGTTGCAGAACGGCAAGGCCCGGTTCCGGACGGTCGTCGACGCCGGTCAGGACGAGAACGGGCGCCGCGTCCAGCTGACGATCACAAAGGACACGAAGACGGAGGTCAAGGCGGAGCGCGACCGCATCTTGCACCAGCGGTCGGCCGGCACCTTCATCGCCCCCAGCAAGATCACGCTAGGGGAGTGGCTCGATCAGTGGCTGGAGTACAAGCGGCGCGACGTCGAGGAGACGACGATCCGCACGTACCGCCTGGCCCTCGTGCACGTCGTCGACCGGCTCGGCCATGTCCGTCTGCAGGAGCTGAACGAGGACGACATCCAGGAGTTCGTCGACGAGGTGGTGGCCAGTGGCCGGCGCCGCGGCGGTGAGCGTGGTACCCGTCTCGCCGTCTCGACAGTCGAGGGCATCCTGACGCGGCTGCGCGAGGCCCTGGGGCGCGCGGTTGTACGAAAGCTGATTGCGACCAGCCCGGCGCGGTACGTACGGGTGGCACTCGTCGACAAGAAGACCGACAAGCGGGAGCGCGACACGGTCAAGCCCTGGACGGTCGCAGAAGTGCAGACGTTCGTCCGCGGGATGGAGAGCGACCGGCTGTTCGCGCCGCTGCTCCTGTCCCTGATGGGGCTCCGCCCGGCAGAGGTCTGCGGGCAGCGGTGGACCGATGTGGACCTGGATGTGGGAATCCTGGAGATCACCACCACCCGGACGATGATCGGCAACCACAGGGTGCTGGAGAAGGACACGAAGACAGCGTCCGGCGAACGCGCACTCCCGCTTCCGCAGGGCCCGTGGGAGGCGCTGCGACGGTTCCAGGTCCAGCAAGCCCTGGAGCGGGTGGCGGCAGGCGAGGCGTACACGGATTCGGGCTACATCGTCGTCAACGAGCTCGGGATCCCGCTCAACACGCGGCAGTTGCGGGAGTACGCGTACCGCCTGATGCGTGAACTGGGCCTGCGTCAGGTGCGGCTGTACGACGCACGGCACTCCGTGCTGAAGGCCTTGGCGGTGAGCGGCGTCCCGGACGTCATCCTCGCGGCGTGGGCCGGCCACACGAACGCAGCCTTCACGAAGCGTAAATACGTGTCGATCGAACCCGAGGACATGCGAGCGGCAGCCCTTGCCCTTGACGTCTTCCACGGGGCTCCCAAAGAGCTCACGTGAGAAATTGTGAGAGATCGCAGGTTCTCGACGCTCGATAGATACCCTGACCTGCACAAACCTGCTGAGAGGTAGAACAGTGTCCAGATTCTACTGGCGGTTTCTGCAGGCCGACGCCGCGGGCCGGTGTGTGCTTTCCTACGAACACGATCCCCGGCCTGATCCCGGGGCCTCATCATGAGAGGCGCTACCGCTTCGCGGCCACGAATCCCCACTGGTCGACCGGCTCACCGGTGACGGGCTCCTCCGGGCGCCACAGGCTGATCGAGCCGAAGCCGGGCTCGACCAGGTCCAGGCCGTCCGAGAAGGAGCGCATGATCTCCCTGGGCCGTGAGATGTAGGGCATCGCGCCACCGCTGGCGTAGTCGTCGGACGCCGCCCGGGTCTCCTCCGTCTCGATCGTGTCGCACAGCATCAGGAAGCTTCCGACGGGGAACGCGTCGAGATAGCTGCGCAGAAGGGCGGCGGCCTCGCCCCCGTCCGCGATATGCCCCAGGGTCGACAGCACCATCAGGGCAACCGGTTGCCGCAGGTCCAGTGTTCTGGCGGCCTCCCGCAGCACCGTCCCGAAGTCCCTCAGGTCCGCGTGCACGTAGTCCGTGGCGCCCTCGGGGCGGCTGGTCAGCAGAGCACGAGCGTGGGCCAGCACGATCGGATCGTGGTCCACGTACACGATACGAGCGGAAGGGGCCACCGTCTGGGCCACCTCGTGCGTCGCGTTCGCTGTCGGCAGGCCGGTGCCGAGGTCGAGGAACTGCCGTATCCCCGCTTCCTGGGCCAGATAGCGGACGGCCCGCGCCTGGAACAGGCGGGACGCACGGGCGATGTCGATGATCTGCGGGTACGACTCCTCCATGGCCGCGCCCAGCAGGCGGTCCGCCTCGTAGTTGTCCTTGCCGCCCAGCCAGTAGTTCCAGACGCGTGCCGAGTGCGGTGTGCCCGTGTCGATCCGGTCCGTCGGCGCCGAGGTGCTGTCACTCATCGTTCATCCCTGTCCTGGTGCCCAGGTGCCCCTGCGCGGTGGACGACCAGCCTGGCTCATCCGCCCCTTGCGTACCAGGTGCAACTGCGCCAACTCGGCTGCTGGGCAGTGAAGTCGGGAAGTCGGAAAGCCAGGGCGCGCACGGGTGGACGGCGCCATCGCGCGCACGCGCGAAAGGACGTCAGGGCACGCGCGGAGGGCATCAGGGCGTGCGGGTCGTTCAGCCGTCCAGCCGGCGCCACTCCGTCACAGGGCCGGGGTTCGCCGCATCCGCAGGCGTGACGTAGAAGGCGCGCCCGAGCCCGGCGTCGAACTGTGCGCCGGCCCGTCCGTCACCGGACGAGCGTCCGGTGAGACGCCGCCCGATCCAGGGCATCAGGTGCTGCCGGGCGAACCTGACGTCATCGACGCGCCGCTTGGCCCAGCGGGCGGGCTGGGAAGCCGGCACGGGGGTCCGCCAGTCGCTCTCCGCCGGCAGTCCGAGCGTCTGCCAGACCGCCTCGGCGACCCGTCGATGCCCCTCGGGTGTCAGATGCAGCCGGTCGACGTCCCACATCCGGGGATCCCCCAGAGAGGGCGCGCCGTACAGATCGGCCACCACCGCGCCGTGCCGTTCCGCAAGGTCGTCGACCAGCGAGAAGAGCTCCTCCATGCGCGGACGGAAGCGTTCCATCACAGGACCGTTGCGTCCCGGGCTGCGCATCAGCACCAGCTGCTTGCACGACGGCGCGAGACGCTCCACGGCCTCCTCCAGCCGACCCCGAACCATGCCCATGTCGCACTTCGGCCGCAGGGTGTCGTTGAGCCCGCCCACGAGCGTGATCACGTCGGGCTGCAGCGCCGCCGCGACGGCTACCTGCTCGTCGACGATCTGGCTGATGAGTTTTCCGCGTACGGCGAGATTCGCGTACCGGAATCCGGGGGTGCGGGCCGCGAGCCGGGCGGCGAGGACATCGGCCCAGCCGCGGTAGGAACCGTTGGGCAGCAGGTCCGACATGCCCTCGGTGAACGAGTCGCCGACCGCGACAAGACTGGTGTAGGAGGCATTCAATTCCATGGCGATGCGATCCTACCGTGGTGGGAAGCCGTGGCCGGATCCCGCCGGAAGAGGGGCGCGACCGCAGCCGCGCCCCTCGCCACTCCCGCAGGACACCGGGATCAGCGTGCCTGGGCCCTTCCCACCAGCTCACGCAGCACGTCCTCCATCGTGACCATGCCGACCAGCCGGTCGTCGTCCTCGTCCAGCACGGCTGCCAGGTGGGTACGGCTCCGCCGCAGCGCGGTCAGGACATCGTCGAGCGGCGTGTTGGCGCGTACCCGGGCGATCGGCCGCATCGCCGTCACCGGGAACGGAACGTCGCGGGGTGTGGCGTCCAGTGCGTCCTTCACATGGAGGTACCCGAGAATCCGCTGCTCGCTGTCCATGACGGGAAAGCGGGAGAAGCCGGATTCCGACGAGAGCCGCTCCAGCTCCTCGGGCGTCGTCCCGACCCGCGTGTACAGCACCCGGTCGACCGGGAGGAGGACGTCCCGGACCGGCCGTCGGCCGAGTTCCAGGGCATGCCGCAGCCGTTCCGCCGAGCGGTCGTCGACGAGGCCGGCGTCACCGGCGTCCTTGACGAGCCGGGCCAGTTCGTCGTCGGAGAAGGTCGCGGAGACCTCGTCCTTGGTCTCCACCCGCAACAGCTTCAGCAGCGTGTTGGCGAAGGCGTTGATGGTGAAGATCACCGGGCGGAGCGCCCTGGCCAGGGTCACGAGCGGCGGTCCCAGCAGCAGCGCGGTGCGGGCCGGTTCGGCCAGTGCGACGTTCTTCGGCACCATCTCGCCGAGCAGCATGTGCAGGTAGGTCGCCACGGTCAGGGCGATCACGAACGAGATCGGGTGAACCAGTCCGTGCGGCACCCCCACCGCGTCGAAGACGGGCTCCAGCAGGTGGGCGATGGCGGGCTCGGCGACGATGCCGAGCACCAGCGTGCAGAGCGTGATGCCCAGCTGCGCCGCCGCGAGGAGTGCCGAGACGTGCTCGAGGCCCCAGATGACGCTGCGCGCCCGCCGGTTCCCGGCCTCGGCCTCCGGCTCGATCTGGCTGCGGCGTACGGAGATCAGAGCGAACTCCGCGCCGACGAAGAAAGCGTTCACGACCAGGGTCAGCAGCCCGATGAACAGCTGCACGGCGATCATCGTTCGTTCTCCGTCGCATCGTCGGTACCGGGCAGAGGCGCGTGCAGCAGGGCGCGCGCGGCGCGGTGCCCCGAGGCGTCCACGACATCGATCCGCCAGCCGGTGAGCTCAACGGCGTCGCCGACCACAGGGATGCGGCCGACCTCGGTGGCGATGAGCCCGGCGAGTGTCTCGTAGGGTCCGTCCGGGACCCGCAGTCCGATGGTCCGGAGCTGGTCCGTGCGGGCGGCACCGTCGGCCGACCACAGGGTGCGTCCGTCGGCGTCCTCGCCGGCGGGTGCGAGGTCGGGCGTCTCGTGCGGGTCGTGCTCGTCACGTACCTCGCCGACGACCTCCTCGACGATGTCCTCCAGCGTCACGACGCCTGCCGTGCCGCCGTACTCGTCGATGACGACGGCCATGGCGAGTTTGCCCGACAGCCGGTCCAGCAACCGGTCCACCGTGAGCGTCTCGGGTACGAGGAGCGGCTCGCGCAGCATGTCCGAGACCGGCTTGCGGGGCCGCTGCGCTGCGGGAATGGCCAGCACGTCCTTGATGTGCGCGACCCCCACGACCGAGTCCAGGCTGCCCCGGTAGACCGGGAAGCGGGAGAGGCCGGTCGCCCGGGTGGCGTTCGCCACGTCCTCCGCGGTCGCCCGGACCTCGAGGGCGGTCACCTGGACGCGCGGCGTCATCACGTTCTCCGCGGTCAGCTCGGACAGGTTGAGGGTGCGTACGAACAGTTCCGCGGTGTCCGCCTCCAGAGCGCCCTCCTTCGCGGAGTGACGTGCCAGGGCCACCAGCTCCTGCGGGCTGCGCGCGGAGGCCAGCTCCTCGGTCGGTTCGAGGCCGAAGCGGCGCACCATCCGGTTGGCGGTGTTGTTGAGGTGGCTGATGAAGGGACGGAACACGGCGGTGAACACCCGCTGCGGAGTGGCGACCACCTTGGCGACGGCCAGCGGGGACGAGATCGCCCAGTTCTTCGGGACGAGCTCGCCGACCACCATCAGGACCACGGTGGACAGGGCGGTACCGATGACGAGTGCCAGCGTGGAAGCCACGCCGGGGGAGAACCCCATGGCCTCGACCGGTCCCCGGATCAGCTTGGCGACGGACGGCTCGGCGAGCATACCGACGACGAGGTTGGTGACGGTGATGCCGAGCTGAGCGCCGGAGAGCTGATAGGTGAGGCTGCGGACAGCCTTGAGCGCTCCCGCCGCGCCTCGTTCCCCCCGTTCGACGGCCCGTTCGAGCTCGCCGCGCTCCACGGTGGTCAGGGAGAACTCCGCCGCCACGAAAGCGCCGCAGGCGAGTGAGAGCAGCACCGCCACCAGGAGCAGAAGCACTTCGGTCATCGGTTCACCTCCGTCCCATGATCGGGCAGGGACAGGTGGTTCGCGCGATGTCGGCGGTTTCTACTACTGGGAGGCTCGCCCATGGGCGGACGCTCACACCTTTCGAGAAGTGGGACGGTTGAGAATCCATAGTAAAGGGTCGGCAAAATGCCGGGTGCGCCGGGCGTTCCCGGAGGTCACCCATGATCGCAGCCGATGAGGTGCTTCAGTCCTCTGCCCGCACCGGATTCCGGCATGCGCCGAAGGAAGTCCGAATCCGCCGGAGGGCCCGAATTCCAAAGGGACGGATGCAGAGGAAGAGCGAGGCAGAGGCAGAGGCGAGGCGTCCCCAGACGTGTCTACAGCGGTTTCACCCAGCGCCGCCAGTGATTCTCGCGGTGGTATCCGGCAGCCGCCCACGTGTGGTGCGCCGTCTCGTTGGCCTCCAGGACCATGGCGTCGACCCGGCGCCCGCCCAGGGAGATGAACCGTTGCTCCGCCGCGTCCATCAGGGCGGTGGCGACGCCCCGTCGGCGATGGTCCGGGTGTACGGCGAGCCGGTAGGCGGAGCATCGCCAGCCGTCGAAACCGGCGATGACGGTTCCCGCGAGGACACCGTCGCGCTCTGCGAGGAGCAGGGCTTCCGGGTCTCTCGAGATGAGCCCGGCCACCCCGTCGTAGTCGTCGCTGACGCTCGTTCCCTCAGCGGCCTCACCCCAGAACCGGAGCACGCCGCTGATGTCGGCCGGGGTCGCGCAACGGATCGCGAGGGACGCGGAACGTATAGGGAGTTCGCTCATGCGGCCAACCAAGCAGAGCACCGACCTGTTCTGCGAGCCATTTCCTCTCCCCGGGGACGGCGTGGTCACGGTGTGGCCGCGTGCCCGCCCCCGCCGGTTTCCGCGGCGCGGTACGCGCGCCAGCCACCGTGCGCCGTGATGTCCATGGCCCCGTGCAGCGCATACGGCTCACAGAGGAATCCAGGGGCCGTGGTGCCGTCGGCGAGGTCGATCCGGCCCAGCGTCATCGGGTGCGGGAGCTGTGCCGTCAGTGTCCCCAGCCCCTCCGGGGGCAGTTCCCAGATCTCCGTCTCCACGGCTGCGCCGTCCTCGGCGACCCGTTCCAGGCCCGGCTTTGCGGGAGTCGTGCGCAGCGCGTGCAGCCTGTAGGAGGGCGCTGTCCTCGTCGTACGGATCAGCCGGGCGCCCAGCGCGAGGAGCTGTGAGTTGAGCGGCTGGCCCGTCAGGTGGGCGCCGACCACGGCGAGCTGTACGGGCGGGGTCAGGAGCGCCGCGATCCGCGGCAGCCGTTCGTCGGTGTCGGCCGGGCCGATCAGCATGACGCCGAAGGGCAGTCCCGCGACGTCGCCCGCAGGCACGGCGAGCGCGCACATGTCGAACAGGTTGGTGGAGTTGGTGAATCGTCCCAGCCGGGTGTTCGCGCCGACGGGGTCGGCGGTCACTTCGGCGAGGGTGGGGTGCCCGGGCGTGGTGGGGAGCAGAAGGGCGTCGGAGTCGCCCAGTGCGCTCAGGGCCGCTGTACGGAGACGGGCCAGGCGGTCCCGGTCGGCGAAGAGACGGTGCGCGGGGATGTCGCGTGCCGCGGAAATGATCGCTGCCACCGTCGGGTCGAGATCCGTGGGCGCGGGAGTGCCGTCGATGAAGTCCCCCACGGCGGTATAGCGCTCGGCCACGAAAGCCCCCTGGTACAGAAGGGCGGCCGCCTCGGTGAACGGGGTGAGGTCCAGCGGTCTGATCTCGGCACCCGCCGCGCCGAGCCGCTCGACGGCGGCCTCGTACGCCTCTGCCCAGCCGGGGTCGAGCGCCCCCAGTTGCCGGACGGGAGGAACGGCGACGCGCCAGGGGCCCGGTGTCCGGGAAGGGACGGCGCGCGGTGCGGGCGTGCTCATCAGGCCCAGTGCCTGCTCCGTCTCGGGGAGCGTACGGGCGAACACCGTGACGCAGTCCAGGCTCGCGCAGGCCGGCACCACCCCCTCGGTCGGCACGAGACCTCGGGTCGGCTTCACACCGACGATGCCGTTGAACGCCGCGGGAACGCGCCCCGAGCCCGCGGTGTCCGTGCCGAGTGCCAGGTCGGCGATGCCCAGGGCCACCGCGACCGCCGACCCGGAGCTCGATCCGCCGCTGACGCGGGACGGGGCGACGGCGTTGCGCACCGCACCGTACGGGGAGCGGGTCCCGACCAGACCGGTGGCGAACTGGTCGAGGTTCGTCGTTCCGATCACCAGCGCACCGGCCGCGCGCAGACGGGCCACGGCGGGGGCGTCGGCGGCGGGCTCGTACGCGTACGAGGGGCAGCCGGCCGTGGTCGGCAGCCCGGCCACGTCGATATTGCCCTTCACCGCCAGGAGACGGCCCGACAGCGGAAGGCGTTCGCCCGCGGCGACGCGGGCGTCCAGAGCGCGCGCCTCCTCCTCCAGATCGGCGAGCGGACGCAGGTCGATCCAGATCTCGGGCCGGTCGACCGCCCGGACACGCGCGTGGGCTGCACGGACCCGCCGGAGAACGGGGCTGGGGTCGGTCATGGTGCCACCTCGGGTCGGCGGGACAGTACGAGCAGCGGTGTTCCTGACTCCACCTGGGCGCCGGGCTTGGTGAGGATCCGGACGACCGTGCCGTCCATCGGGGCATGAACGCGGGATTCCATCTTCATCGCCTCCAGCGCGAGCAGCGGCTGACCCGCCGTGACCGTGTCCCCCGCGGCCACGTTCAACTGCCAGACGGATGCGGCGAACTCGGCTTCCAGCAGTCGGCCGCCCGCAGGTACCTCGATCTCCGCGGGCACCTCGGCCGGGGCCGTTGCCGCCTCGGCCCTGGCGAACTCGCCGGCCTCCTCCCAGGCGTCACGCTCGGCGCCGAACGCGGTGCCCTGCCGGGTGCGGAACGCGGCTATCGACTCGGCGTTCGAATCGAGGAACGCCTGGTACCGCGCCAGCGAGAAGTCGCCTTCCTCGATGCGTGGTACGAAGCGCCCGGACGCGATGTCCGCGCGGAGCTCGAGGAGTTCGTCCGCCTCTACCGGATACCACTTGATGCGGTCGAAGAAGCGCAGCAGCCAGGGCGAACCCGGCTCGAACGCACCGCGCTGCTGCCAGCCCGACCACACCTGGGTCGTCCGGCCCACGAACTGGTAGCCGCCGGGGCCCTCCATCCCGTAGACGCACAGGTACGCGCCACCGATGCCGACCGAGTTCTCGGCCGTCCAGGTGCGGGCCGGGTTGTACTTCGTGGTGACCAGCCGGTGGCGCGGGTCCAGTGGAGTGGCGACGGGCGCGCCCAGGTAGACGTCACCGAGCCCCATCACCAGGTACTCGGCGTCGAAGACCGTGCGGTAGACCTCGTCCACGGAGTCCAGGCCGTTGACCCGGCGGATGAACTCGATGTTCCACGGGCACCAGGGGGCGTCGTCCCGTACCCCCGCCATGTAGCGCGCGATGGCTTCCCGGGTCGCCGGGTCGTCCCAGGACAACGGCAGATGCACGGTCCTGGACCGTACGACGAGGGCGTCGGTCGGCGGGAGGGCGGCCTCGGTGCGGTGGAGCAGCTCCAGGAGCCTTTCCTGCGGAAGGACCGAGGGGTCGGTCTGGATCTGGAGCGAGCGGATGCCGGGCGTGAGGCCGGTGATGCCGGGGACGGCCTGCGCCGTCAGCGCCTCCATCAGCGCGTGGACGCGCATCCGCAGCGCCAGGTCCAGCTGCATCGGCCCGTACTCGACCAGGACGTTGTCGTCGCCGCTGCGGCGATAGGTGAGGCTGCCGTCCTGGAACAGGATGCCGCCGTCGACGATCGCGGGGCGCGGCGCGCCGGTGATCGTCACCGGCCGGAAGCGGACGGTGTCGCCGGGGCGCAGCTGCCCCAGCTTCCAGCGTTCGCCCGTCACCACCGTCGCCGGGCAGACGAACCCGCCCAGCGAGGGCCCGTCGGGACCGAGGAGCACCGGCATGTCACCGGTGTAGTCGACGGCGCCCACGGAGTAGGGGGTGTCATGGATGTTGGACGGGTGCAGGCCTGCCTCGCCGCCGTCGGTGCGGGCCCAGCGCGGCTTGGGACCCACCAGGCGCACACCGGTCCTGGCCGAGTTGAAGTGGACCTTCCAGTCGGCGGCGTAGAAGTCGTGGATGTCCTCCTCGGTGAAGAACTCGGGCGCTGCGTGGGGGCCTTCGGCCGCCCCGATCCGCCACACGGAACCGAAGTGCGGACGTGCGCTTTCCGGGACGGCGACGCCCGCGGCCGCGCCGGTCCCGTCGGTCGCGCCCGTCGCTTCGGTCCCGCCGTGCAGGACGTCGCCGGTGCGCAGCGCCCGCCCACCGTGGCCGCCGAAGCCGCCGAGCGTGAACGTGGCGGCGCTGCCCAGGAAGTCGGGGACGTCCAGGCCGCCACCCGCGAACAGGATGTAGGTCCGCAGTCCGTGCGCGGCCGGGGTGCCGACGGCGAGGGTGGCGCCGGCCGGGACCGTCAGGGGCTCCCACTGCGCGACCGGCTCGCCGTCGACCGTCACGGGGGCGGGTGCGCCCGTGACACACACCGTCCTCGCGCGGGTGAAGCGCAGAGTCGGGCCCTGGAGCGTGCATTCGAGGCCGGGTGCGCCCGGGGCGTTGTCCAGAGCGGTGTTGCCGAGCCGGAAGGAGAGGTCGTCCATGGGGCCCGAAGGCGGTACGCCCACCTGCCAGTAGCCCGTGCGACCGGGCCAGTCCTGCACGGTGGTGAGGGTGCCGCCGGCCACCACCTCGATTCGGGGGGTCGGGTCCGTGACCGTGGCCAGGGTGGCGGTCGAGTGTGCGGCGCCCCGGAACCGGTCGTCGGCCAGGGCCGCCCGCACCAGGCCCAGATTGGTCTCGATGCCGTCCACCCGGGTCGCGGCCAGGGCCTCGTCCAGCCGGGTGAGCGCGTCGGCGCGGTCGGTGCCGTACGCGATGACCTTGGCCAGCATCGGGTCGTACGAGGTCGTCACCTCCGTACCCGTCTCGATCCAGGTGTCCACCCGGATGCCCTCGGCCTCGGGGAACGCGACGCGGGTCAGCAGGCCGGCGCCCGGGCGGTGGTCGCGGGTCGGGTCCTCCGCGTACACGCGTGCCTCGACCGCGTGGCCGCGTGGCGCCGACGGTTCCCGCACGACGTCGGTGTCGCCCTGTGCCAGGCGCAGCATCCAGGCGACGAGGTCGACACCGAAGATCTCCTCGGTGACGGGGTGTTCGACCTGGAGACGGGTGTTGACTTCCAGGAAGTACGCCTCCTCGCGGGCGGCGTCGTACACGAACTCCACCGTGCCCGCGGATCGGTAGCCGACCGAGGCGCACAACTCACGTGCCGACGCGGCCAGTCGGCTGCGGACGGCGTCCGGGAGGCCCGGGGCGGGGGCCTCCTCCAGGACCTTCTGGTTGCGGCGCTGGAGCGAGCAGTCGCGGTCGCCGAAGGTGACGACGCGGCCCCGGCCGTCGCCGAAGACCTGTACCTCCACATGCCGCGCGTGCTCGACGAGCCGCTCCAGGAAGACCCCCGCCGAGGAGAAGGACGCGGCGGCGACGCGCTGGACACGCTCCCATGCGTCGGTCAGCTCCTCGGCGGACCGGCAGGCCGACATGCCGATTCCGCCGCCTCCTCCGGTGGCCTTGAGCATCACCGGGTAGCCGATGCGCTCCGCCGCGGTGAGGGCCGCGGGCAGGTCAGGGAGCAGCCCGGTGCCGGGCGCCAGGGGGACCCCCGCCGCCTCGGCCGCCGCGCGGGCGGTGTGCTTGGCGCCGAACAGTTCCAGCTGATCGGCGGTCGGACCGACGAAGACGATGCCGGCGTCCTCGCAGCGCCGGGCGAACTCCGCGTCCTCGGACAGGAATCCGTAGCCCGGGTGGATGGCACCGGCGCCGGTGTCCTTGGCGGCCTTGAGGACCAGATCGGCGTCGAGGTACGACTCCTTGGCCGGTGCGGGGCCGAGGCGCACCGCCTCGTCGGCGAGCCGGACGTGGGGTGCGGAGCGATCGGCGTCGGAGAACACCGCGACGGTACGCAGGCCCAGTTCGCGGGCCGTCCTGATGATCCGGACGGCGATCTCGCCGCGGTTGGCGATCAGGAGGGTGTCGAAGGTCATCGCGCGGCCCCCGTCGCGGCGGGGGCGGTGATGGTGGCCTCGACGGCTGTCGGGTCGAAGCCGTTGCACGGGTTGTTGATCTGGGGGCAGTTGGAGACCAGGACCAGGACGTCCGTCTCGGCGCGGAGGGTGACCTTCAGGCCGGGCGCCGAGATGCCGTCCACGATGCCGAGGGTGCCGTCCTTCTCGACGGGCACGTTCATGTACCAGTTGATGTTGGAGACGAGATCCCGTTTGCCGAGCCCGTGCCGGGCGCCCTCCGCGAGGAAGTTGTCCACGCAGGCGTGCTGCGACCAGGTGTGGTGTCCGTAGCGCAGGGTGTTGGACTCCTTGGAGCACGCGCCGCCGACGGTGTCGTGCCGGCCGCAGGTGTCCTCGGTGACCGTCATGAGCGGGGAGTGCTCGTTCGACATCAGCACGCTGCCGGTGGTGAGGAAGATGCTGCCCTGCGCGTGGAGGGTGTCCGGCGCGCTGTAGCGGACGGCGGTGTCCCGGGCGTCGTACACGAGGAAGTCGACGGCCTGATTGCCGTGCAGGTCGGTGAGGGTGAGGTGTTCGCCCGCGCGGACCACGGCGGACCACGCGGCCCGTGCGGGGATCGTGGCGGTGGTGGTCGTGTCGGTCATGCTCGCCCCCTGGCGGTGAGGAAGTCGTACGTGTTCAGGAAGGCCCTGCGCCCCTCGGGCGATGCGTCCCAGAGCGGGTCGCCGGGCAGCGTCGGCCGGGCACGCCAGGCGACCACCTCCAGAGAGGTGCAGGTGTACGCCGGGCGGGGATCCAGCGGATGCGGGACGTTCGCGACGAGCACGGTCAGGTCCTGCTCGGCGCGCAGTGTCACGGCCGTGCCCGCTCCCGCCGAGCCGGTGAAGTCCAGGGCACCGTCCTCCCGTACCTCCACGCCCTGGAAGAAGGAGAGGGAGGGCGGCAGATCCCGGGGCTCGAGGCCGTTCTTGGCGGCGGCGAGCTTCAGTAGTTCACGCCCGGCGGGGGAGGCGGACTGCGGAGTGCCGTCCCCGTACCGCGCTGTGTTGCGCAGGAGGGCCGACGTACCGCACAACGCGTCGTGCCGGCCCGAGGAGTCGGCGATCACCGAGGCGAGGACACGCCCCTGGTCGGACAGGAGCAGCCGGTCCGCGCCGAGATAGGCGTTCCACTGCACCTTGACCGTGTCGGCGGTGTTCAGCCGCTCCCACGGGCGGCCGTCGGCGTACAGGAGCACATGGGCGCAGGCGTCACCGTCGAGGTCCGTGAGGCGAAGTTCCGTACCGCGGGCGAGGACGCGGTGTGTGTAGTTGCCTCCCGCGACGGTCTCGGCCCACACGGGCTCGCCGGGGAGGCCGGCCGGCCAGTCGGCCGCGGGGACCACCGGCATGTCACGGGTACGGGTGACGTGCTGGGAGCGGGCATGCTCCCGAGCTCCGTGTGTTGTCGCTGTCGCCATGGCTGGACCTCCGGTCGGCGGTGGCATCGGTGCGCGGCTCGCGGCGGGCCCCGCGCCAGTTTCTGTCGCTCGACAGAAATTAGGTCGCCCGGGATTCGGGTTCGTTGCCCGTCCATTGCGGGTGCGTTACCGACTGCTCACCAAGATCCGCGCACTCCGGGATGTGCGACGATCGGCCTCATGCCTCCCACCGGAAGAAAGGTCGGTCGCCCGCGCGCCCAGCAGCGGCCCGACAGCGGTCTGTCCGCGCGAGACGAACTGCTGGGCGCGGCCGCCGAGCTGTTCACCAGCCGCGGCTACTCGGCGACCACCACCCGGGCCGTCGCCGAACGGGCAGGCATGCGCCAGGCGACGATGTATCACTACGTCGCGGGCAAGGAGGACCTGCTCGCGGAGCTCCTCGAGTCCACGGTCACCCCGTCGCTGGCGGTGGCACGGCGACTGCTCGCCGATGACGCGACGAGTGCGGAGGACCGCCTGTGGGAGCTGTGCCGATCGGATGTGGCACTGCTGTGCGCCGGCCCGCACAATCTGGGCGCGCTGTACGTGCTGCCCGAGGTGCGGGCGGAACGGTTCGCCGGATTCCATCGCGTCCGGACCGAACTCAAGGACGCGTACGGGCAGTTGCTGGCCGGCACGGAGGCGTGTGCGGACCTGGACAAGGGTGAGCTGTCGCTGCGCACGGATCTGGTCTTCGGTCTGATCGAAGGTGTGATCCTGGTGCACCGCTCGGACCCGGAGCGGTCGGCCGACGTGTTCGCCGCCGCGACGGCGGACGCGGCGCTGCGGATCGCCGGGGCGAGGCGCGGCGGGTAGGGCACACGGCGGCCCCGGGCACCGGGGGTCCTGCCGGTGCCCGGGGCCGACGGTCAGCGTGCTGGAACTGCTCGCCTCCGGTACGTGCGGTACGCGGCGCCCAGCGCGACCGTGCTGGTCAGGAACAGGACCGTGAACCACTGGAAGTACCAGTGACCGCCCGCCGGGTCGTAGACCTCCGCCCGGGGCCAGGCCAGGTTGACCGTCATGAACAGGCCGTAGAGCAGGGCGAGAACATTGACCGGCAGGCCCCAGCGCCCCAGTGAGAACAGCGGCCTGCCCGCCTCGTCCACCGCATCGGTGCGGGAGCTGTACGTGCCGCGCAGCCGGCGGACCAGGAGCGGGCCGGTCACCATCGAGTACGCGAGGTACAGCATCACGATGCACGTGGTGCCGATGGCCAGGAACGCGTCCGGCGAGGAGAAGTTGAGGAGCAGTAGGACCGCGGCGAGCACCCCGACCACCAGCGCGGGCGCGGTCGGCATCCCGGTCCGCCGGTTGACCTTGGACAGCAGGCCGGAACAGGGCAGCTGACCGTCACGCGCCATCGAGAACAGCATCCGGCACGCCGCCGTCTGGACCGCCAGCGTCGCCACCACGACGGCGACCACCACATCGGCCAGAAGGACCCTGCCCAGGCCGTCACCCAGACTGCTGGTCAGTACGTAGCTCATGCCGTCGGCCGCGAGGTTCCCGTCCGTGAGACTGGGCGCGGCCAGCAGCCCGCCCAGGACCAGCAGGCCGCCGAGCAGGCCCGCCGCACCGAGCGCGGACAGGATCGTGCGCGGAGCGGTCCGCAGGGGATCGCGGGTCTCCTCGCTCATCTCCCCGGCGCTGTCGAAGCCGATCATCACGTACGCGGCCGTGAACGAACCCACCAGCAGGGCGCCGAACACACCTGTCTCCGCACCGCTTGTGTGGAAGGTGATGCCCGGACTGCGCTCGGAGTGCGTCAGCAGCAGTACCACGATCAGGACGGCACCGATGATCTCGGCCGTGACCCCGATCCGGTTGATCAACGACATCACGCGGTTGTCGATGACGTTCACCAGGGTCGTCAGGGCCAGCAGAATCGTCCCGAGGACCGCCGCGTTGGCCGCCCCGGTCCGCGACAGCGGTGCCGGGTCGCCGCCGAGGATCTGGAAACCGGACCAGATGGGGGGCATCACCATCTGGAGGGCCAGGGCCGCCGCTGCCACCACCACGACCTGACCGATGACCATGATCCAGCCCGCGAACCAGCCGAAGGTGAGATTGCTGAGCCGGGACGACCACTGGTAGATCGCGCCCGAAATCGGGTAGCGGGCGGCGAGTTCGGCGAAACACGCGGCGACCAGGAGCTGTCCGGCCAGCACGGCCGGCCAGGTCCAGAAGAAGACCGGACCGCCGAAGGCGTAGCCGACGGCGAAGAACTGGAAGACCGTCGTCAGGACGGAGATGAACGAGAATCCGGCGGCGAAGGAGGCGTACCGGCCGAGGCTGCGGTGCAGTTCCTGTCGGTAGCCGAACTCCTGGAGGGGGGAGCCGGCTTCCGGGGCCGGGGGTACGGCCGGGTCGGGACGTAGGTCGGCGGGGGCGGTGGCGGCCATGGCTGGACCTGCTCTCAGGGGAGGGCGGACGGTTCCGGGAGCGCGGGGCAGTCGGCCGAAGCCGTATTCCTGTCGGACGATAGAAATTAGGGAGAGGGTGTTTCCGCCGGATGACGCGGTCGTGTCCGCGCGGAGCCGAAGCGCTCACTCCGCACGGGGCGCGCCCGCAGCCCGCAGATGGCCGGCATGCGGGTGCGCGCGAGGTGACGGGGGAGGCGCGGCGGCGTATTCCCAGCTCACCGGTGTTCCGCCGGACGGTGTGCGGCCGTGCGTCCTGCGCGGGGTGTCACCGGTGCACGGGGCACGTGCCGGTTCCCCTTGCCGGTGCTAGCGCAGGCACGCTAGCGTGATGGTGTGCCCAAGACTCAGCTGAACGTTCGAGTGGACGAGGCCACCGCCGAAGCAGCGCGACAGCGTGCGCTGCAGCGGGGGATGAGCGTGAACCGCTACATAGAGGAGCTCGTCAGACAGGATGCGGGCGAGGTGGGACACACCTTCGTCGAGGCCGCGGCCGACTTCATGAAGCAGTACGAGTCGGTGTTCGCCGAAGAGTTCGGCACGGAGCGCAAAGGCAGCCGTTGAACCTCCAGATCGACCTTTCCTGGCTGCTCATGGTCGCCGAGCACAAGACGCCCGGTGATCCCCAGGTCGTCGACTGGGGTGCGCTCGTCGCGGCGGTCGGCCGGCACGAGGCGGAGATCTTCGGCAGCCCCGTCTACAGCGATCCGCACTCCCGGGCGGCAGCCCTGCTGCAGCTGCTCCTTCACGTACCGGCTCTGGAGCACTCCAACGCGATGTTCGCGTCCGCGGTCGCGTACGGCTACCTCGTCGCGTCGGGGCTGAAGGTGATCACGTCGCCCGAACAGGTCCGCGACCTGGCCCTGCTGGTGAAGGAGGGCAAGGCGGATGTCCGGGCCATCGCGGACGAACTGCGCCAGTGGACCCTGTGACCGGGCGGGCCGCGCCCGGCGCCGCGTACCTGAGCCGACGGCCGCGCGTCCGAGTGCGGGGCTGTGTGCCCGAGTTCCCGTGGCGGCGCGCCTGAGCGGACGGCCCCGTGCCTGGGTCCACGGCCGCTCGCCGGGTGCCTCAGTCCACGGCCACGGGGCGCCGGGCCACCCCGAGCACGCAGGGTGAGGACGGCAGCTGCACGCCCCGTTCCGGGATCCGCAGCCTGCGGTACGTCCCCAGCTCGAAGCCTGCCGCCTCGATCGCCGCGAGGGTGTCCCGTGCTGTGTGACAGCCCCCGAAGAGCAGCGGCCAGACGGTGCGGTCCACCGCGCGCTGAGCGGTCGACAGCGCCCGGCCGGACGCCAGTGTGTGCTCGAAGAAGCGCAGTTCACCGCCCGGCCGCAGCACGCGCTTGATCTCGCCGAGGGCCCGGGGCAGATCCCGGACGGTGCACAGGACGAGCGAGGCCACGGCCGCGTCGAAGGCCTCGCTCTTGACCGGGAGGGCCTCGGCCGTGCCCGGCACCACATCGACCGGGACCTCCGCGCGCAGACCGGCGCGGGCCGCCAGCTGACGCAGGCTGCGCTCGGGCTCGATCGCCACCACCTCGGAGACGGCCCCGGGGTAGTGCGCGAAGTTGAGTCCGTTGCCCGCGCCGATCTCGATAACCCGGCCCGAGAGCCCGGACAGGAGCTCCTCCCGGTGGGCGGCGACGCCGCCCTTCAGGTCGGCGGTCACACTCATCCGGGCGTAGAACCGGGCGAAGACCGGGTGGTGCACCGCATCCCGCGGAATCTTCGTGCTGCGCAGGTGCGTGACGGACCTCGGCATGACGGACCTCCTCGAGGGACAGGTACGGCTACCTCGATTCTCCCCCGTACGGGCCCGCTCAGCCGCTCAACGGCCGTACCCGTCCCCGCCGAGCTCCGGTGCCAGCCAACTCGCGGCCCGCGCACGGAAGTCGACCGGAGGCAGTGATCCCGCCCCGGCCGGGACCGCGCCGAGCAGCGGGGCGCCCGCCGCGACCGGAAGGTCGTCGAGATTGCAGCGGGCGGCGAGATCCGGTTCGGACGGCATGCTGCCCACCACCACACCGAGGCACTCGATGCCACGCGCCCGCAGTGCCTCGGCCGTGAGCGCCGTGGCGTTCAGGGTCCCCAGACCCGCGGGTGCCACGACCAGCACGGGCGCTCCCATCAGGCGTGCGGCATCCGCGAGGGTGGCACCCTCGTCGTCGAACCGGACCAGCAGTCCGCCCGCACCCTCGACGAGCACCAGATCGTGCTCCGTCGCCAGTTTCTGGGCGGCTTCGGCCACCTCGTACGGGCGCACGGGCGCCATTCCGGCTCGGCGCGCGGCCGTTGCCGGGGCCAGCGGCTCCGGGAAACGTGCCAGTTCGACAGCGGTCACATGGGCGCCCGCGAGCCGTGCCACCTCGGCGGCGTCCCCCGGCTCGCCGGGCGCCAGCCCGGTCTGGGCGGGCTTGAGAACCGCGACCCGGCGGCCCCGGAAGGCCGCGGCCACCGCGGCTGTCACGACCGTCTTGCCGATCTCCGTGCCCGTACCCGACACCACCAGAATCGTCATGTCACCCTTCCCGCGCTGCCGCGCACACGGCCCGGCAGATCCGTGCCACATCGTCGTCGCCCGTCACATAGGGCGGCATGGTGTACACGAGGTCGCGGAACGGCCGCAGCCAGACGCCCTCGCGGACCGCGGCGCGTGTCGCGGCCGTCATGTCGACCTCGTGATCGAGCTGTACCACTCCGATCGCGCCCAGCACCCGTACGTCCCGGACACCGGGCAGACCGGAGGCCTCCGCGAGCCCGTGCCGCAGCCCCGTGCCGATCCGCTTCACCTCCTGCTCCCAGTCCTGGCCGAGCAGCAGGTCGATGGAGGCGGAGGCCACCGTCGAGGCGAGCGGATTGCCCATGAACGTCGGCCCGTGCGCCAGCACCGGCACATCTCCGCTCGAGATGCCCTCCGCCACCCGTGAGGTGCACAGCGTGGCGGCCAGCGTCAGATAGCCACCGGTCAGAGCCTTGCCGACACACATGACATCGGGGGAGACCTCGGCGTGCCCGGCTGCGAACAGCTGCCCCGTGCGGCCGAATCCCGTCGCGATCTCGTCGAACACGAGCAGTACGTCGTTCTCGTCGCAGGCCTCGCGGAGCACCCGCAGGTACGCGGGCGAGTGGAACCGCATGCCGCCGGCACCCTGTACCACCGGTTCCACGATCACCGCGGCCAGTTCGTCGGCGTGGGCCGCGACGATCTCCCGCAGATGACGCACGTAGGCGTCGTCCGGCTCGGCGTCGAACCCGTCCGGCGGAGCGTCCGCGAAGATCTGGCGCGGGAGGGCTCCCGACCACAGTTCGTGCATCCCGCCCTCGGGATCGCACACCGACATCGGCTGCCAGGTGTCCCCGTGGTAGCCCCCGCGCCATGTCAGCAGCCGGTGTTTGGCGGGCCGCCCGGCCGAGCGCCAGTACTGCAGGCACATCTTCACCGCGACCTCGACCGAGACCGATCCGGAGTCGGCGAGGAAGACGTGCTGCAGCGGTTCAGGGGTGATCTCCACCAGCCGGGTGGCGAGCCGGACGGCGGGCTCGTGGGTGAGCCCGCCGAACATCACATGGCTCATCCGGTCCAGCTGGCCGCGCGCGGCCTCGTTGAGAACCGGATGGTTGTAGCCGTGCACCGCCGACCACCAGGAGGACATGCCGTCCACCAGCTCACGGTGCCCCTCGGCGGGTTCCGCGAGCCGGAGCCGCACACCGGACGCGGACTCCACGACCAGCGGCTCCTGACGGCCCGGCATCGGGCCGTAGGGGTGCCAGACGTGGGCCCGGTCCAGGGCGCGCAGCCGTCCGGGCGCGAGCGGTTCAGGCATTGGGCGCGAGGTCCGTCCCTGCACCGCGGCGTCGGACCGCCACCAGGTCCGTCCGCGCCGCCGGTACCTCGGCGTCCTCCGCTGCCGCCTCGGGAGCGTCACCGCAGGGTGCGCAGCCGCCGTCGTGCGAACCGCAGCCGCCGCCCGCCTGGGCGCGGTGCTCGGGAAGCGTCGTCGTGCCTGCACCCTCCACCTCGAAACCGGCGTCCGCGATCATGTCGAGGTCGGTCTGGCCCGACTGGCCCTCACTGGTCAGATAGTCGCCCAGGAAGATCGAGTTGACCAGGTTCAGGGCGAGCGGCTGCATCGAGCGCAGATGGACCTCGCGCCCGCCCGCGAGACGTACCTCGACGTCCGGGCAGACGAACCGGACCATCGCCAGGATGCGCAGGCACCGCTGAGGAGTGAGGTGCCAGTCCTTGGCGAGCGGGGTCCCCTCCATCGGAATCAGGAAGTTCACCGGCACCGAGTCCGGGTTCAGTTCGCGCAGCGAGAAGACGACGTCCACCAGGTCGGCGTCGGTCTCGCCCATGCCCGCGATCAGCCCGGAACACGCCGAAAGGCCCGCGGCCTGGGCCTGCTGCACGGTATCCACCCGGTCGGCGTACGTGTGGGTCGTCGTGATGTCCCCGTACGTCCCCTCCGAGGTGTTGAGGTTGTGGTTGTACGCATCGGCTCCTGCGGACCTGAGACGGTCCGCCTGCCCCTCGGACAGCAGACCGAGGCAGGCGCACACCTCGACGTCCTCGTGCTGCTCCTTGATCGCCTCGATGGTCTTCGACACCCGGTCGACGTCCCGGTCCGTCGGCCCGCGGCCGCTCGCCACCAGACACACGCGCTTCGCGCCACCGGCCACCCCGGCGGTCGCGGCCTTCGTCGCCTCGTCCGGCTTCAGCCAGGTGTACTTGAGGATCTCCGCCTTGGAGCCGAGCCGCTGCGAGCAGTACGAGCAGTCCTCGGGGCAGAGCCCGGACTTGAGGTTGACCAGATAGTTCAGTTTCACGCGCCGCCCGAACCACTGGCGGCGCACCTTTCCGGCCGCGGCCACCACGTCGAGCAGTTCGTCGTCGGAGGTCGCCAGTACGGCGAGCGCTTCTTCACGGGTCGGCAGTTCGCGCCGCAGCCCCTTGTCCACCAGCGTGTTCAGCAGGTCCATGGATCTGATCCTTACGTACGGCACGGCCTCCGGCCAAGGAGGAACCGGACAGGAGAGGCGGCCAAGGGTGTGTGTATTGCCACATCCTGACCTGCTGCGCACCGGGCTAGGGTCTGTGAGCTGCCTACAAAAGGGACCCTCCCATGCCCTTCGCCCCGTTCGACTGGATCGATGACGAGGCCCGTCGCCGTGCCGCCGCCGGACTCGTCCGGACCCTGCGCCCCCGGCCCGCCGAAGCGGAACTGCTGGACCTCGCGAGCAACGACTATCTCGGCCTCACCCGGCACCCCGAAGTCACCGCCGCGGCGGCGGACGCGGCCCTGCGCTGGGGGGCCGGCGCCACGGGCTCACGGCTGGTCACCGGGTCCACCGCGCTGCACGCCGAACTCGAACGCGAGCTCGCGGACTTCTGCGGGTTCGAAGCCGCCCTGGTGCTGTCGTCCGGCTATGCGGCCAACCTCGCCGCTCTCACCGCACTCACCGGACACGGCTCGCTGATCGTGTCCGACGCGGGCAACCACGCCTCGATCGTCGACGGGTGCAGGCTCTCGCGGGCCGCGACGGCGGTCGTGCCGCACGCGGACCCCGACGCCGTGCGCAAGGCGCTCCAGGCACACGACGGACGTGCGCTGGCCGTCTCGGACTCCGTCTTCTCGGTCGACGGTGATGCCGCGCCGCTGGTGGAGCTCGCCGATGTCTGCCGCGCCGAGGGCGCGGCACTCCTCGTGGACGACGCGCACGGCCTGGGTGTGCTGGGCGAGGGAGGACGCGGAGCGCTCGCCGCCGCCGGGCTGGCCGGCGGCGACGGCATCGTCGCCACGCTCACCCTCTCCAAATCCCTGGGCAGCCAGGGCGGAGCGGTCCTCGGCCCCGCCCGGGTCATCGACCATCTGGTGAACACGGCCCGTACGTTCATCTTCGACACCGGTCTCGCGCCGGCGGCGGCAGGCTCGGCCCTGGGCGCACTGCGGCTGCTCCGCCGAGAACCGGAACGGGCGGACAGGGCCCGGGCGGTCGCCGTCGACCTGTACGACCGGCTGACCGCGGCAGGTCTGACAGCGGTACGCCCCGACGCGGCGGTCGTCTCCGTCCGCGCGCCGTCCGCGGAGGATGCGGTGCGCTGGGCGGCGGACTGCCGCACGGCCGGTCTCGCGGTCGGGTGCTTCCGGCCCCCGTCGGTACCGGACGGGATCTCCAGGCTGCGGCTGACCGCACGGGCAGACCTCAGCCGCGAGCAGATCGCGACCGCGGTGGCCACGATCGTGGCATCGGCACCCTCCGGGGTCAGCTGACCCGGCGGTCACCCAGCCCGGCGACGAAGGAGGTCCAGGCCGTCGCCGAGAAGCGCAGCGGCGGCAGGTCCACGTCCTTGGAGTCGCGTACGGCGAGCTGCCCTGCGCCGAGCCGGGCAGCTTCCACGCAGTTGTTCATTCCGGTGCTGCGGCTGCTGCGGCGCCACCGCGGTGCGTGCGCTTCGAGACGGTGTCGTGCGAGACGGTCGGACATCGTGCCCCCCTCGGGCAGTCTGTAGGTCCGGTCAGTCGCCGCGGCTGACTGCGGCAATGAGGTCCAGCGATCGCTCGGGCGACAGCGCGTGAGCCTGCATCGTGCGGAAGGCCGAGCTGTACGCCTCGAGGTCTTCTCTCCGCTCCAGGTAGAGACTACTCGTCAGATGGTCAAGAACGACCACATCCAGATCAGAAATGTTCGGGAAGGAGAAGATAACGAAAGGCCCCGTGAGGCCGATATAGCTGCCGGCCTCGAACGGCAGTAACTGCATGTGCACGTGAGGCAGTTGAGCGGCATGTGCCAGATGGTCGAGTTGCTCTCTCATCACCTCAGGGCCGCCGACTTCGCGCCGCAGCACGGCTTCGTCGAGCACGACGCTCAACTGCAGCGGGCGCGGCGCGTACAGCACCCCCTGGCGGGCGAGCCGGACCTCCACCAGGGAGTCCAGCTGCCCGGGCGGCAGCCCGTCCAGCGAGGACCGGGTCACCGCCCGTGCGTAGCCCGCGGTCTGGAGCAGCCCCGGAACCACCGAGGTCTCCAGCGTGCGGGCGGCTCCGGCCTGGGACTCCAGGCTGATGAAGTCGCGGTACTGGGGTGGGATGAGGCCCCGGTAGGCGTGCCACCACCCGGTGCCCCCACCGCCCGCCGAGCCCGCGAGCGCCTCCAGGAGGGACCGGAGGTGAACGTCGTCCACGTCGTAGGCATCCAGTAACCGGGTCACATCGCTGGGAGTCACTCCGCTCGCACCCGTCTCGATCCGGCTCACCTTCGACTGGTGCCAGCCCAGCAGACGGGCTGCCTCCCGGCTCGTGAGTCCCGTGGTGTGGCGCAGACTCCGCAGCTCCTCCCCGAGCTTGCGTCGGCGTACCGCTGGGCCGTGCCGCATGCCGGCCTCCTTCCGCTCTGCGGGGAGCCGGCCCGTACCGGGTCCGGCTCGGAAGGGGGCCAGTGTTGCGCCCGTATACGGCTTCCGGGGCAGAGTTCACCGTATTGGGCGACAGATATATGCATATCTTGATGGATTGCCGTTACAGACGGCGGCATCAGTGGCAATCTGGCGCGAAGCACAATCCAGGCCGATCGCAGGTCGGTCAGGGCGGGAAAGGGACGGCGTCGCCATGGCAGACCATCAAGAAGCAACCGTCACTCTGCCGAGCGACCCGGTCTCGGTCTCCCGAGCCCGGAGGTACGTGGCCGGAGTTCTCGCCGACTGGGGCCTTCCCGACGGGACCGACGCAGCCGACACGATCCGGCTGATCGTCTCGGAGCTCGCCACCAACGCCGTCCAGCACACCTTCGGGCAGTCGCCCACCTTCACGGTGGACCTCCGCCTCGACCGGGACGTCGAGCTCTATCTGGGAGTGACGGACAGTCACCCCCGTTGGCCCCAACGGCTACCCGCCGCGGTCCAGCAGGACAACGGCCGCGGGATGGTGATCATCCGGGCCCTCGCCAAGGAATGCGGAGGCCGGCTGAGCGTCAGCCCCACCCCGGACGGCGGCAAGACCGTGTCGATCGCGCTCCCGTGGGTGGTGCCCGCTCAGGCCTGACGTCACCGCGCCCCCGCGGCGCGGCCGAAGCCGCTGCGCAGCAGAGCCCTGAGTGTCGCTGCCGCGGCCGTCGACCGGTCGCCGCGGTGCACCACGGAGATCGTCCGGCGGAAGGCGGAGGGGTCGAGGCGCCGCACGGCGACCGGTGTCGCGGACATCGACGCGACCATCTCGGGCACCACGGCCACGCCGACGCCCGCGCTGACCAGCGCGCACACCAGCGCGTAGCCGGGGGACTCGCACACCACGGCCGGTGTCGCCCCGGCGTCGGCCAGTGCGCGCTCCACCCCACGCCGGGGCGGATGCGCGGGTGCGCTGCTGATCAGCGGACGGCCTGCCAATTCGGTCACCGGGAGCCTGCCGCCGCCCTCGGACAGCGCCTGCCCCACGGCTGTGATCAGTACGAGCTCCTCGACCAGCAGCGGCTCGGACGACACCCCGGAGGGCAGCGGATCGGCGACAGCCGGTTCGTACGCATGGGTCAGCGCCAGATCCACCTCACCCGCGGCCACGGCTGCGACCCCGCCGGGCGGCTCGTACTCCGTCACGGTGAGTTCCACGTCCGGGTGGGCACGCCGGAACGCACTGAGCACCGGCGGCAGCAGATGAATACCGGCCGTGGTGAAGGTGCCGACCCGCAGCCGCCCTCCCGACAGTCCCGCGAGCCGGGCCAGCTCGTGCCGCGCCTGGTCCATCTCGTCCAGGACCCGTCGGGCACGCCCGGCCAGCAGCTCACCGGCGGCCGTCAGACGGGCCCCGCGATGGTGGCGCACCAGCAGCGCGGCTCCTGCCTCCCGCTCCAGTTTCGCGAGCTGCTGGGAGAGGGCGGGCGCGGTGTAACCGAGCCTCGCGGCCGCCTTCGTGATCGAACCGGCCTCGGCGACCGCCACCAGTGCGGCCAGCCGCGTCGGATCGTACATAAAGCATTCCTTTTGGCAGACCCAGAAGATTGCAAGTACACGCTAAAGGGCCGGCCGGGTCAGGGTGTACCCATGGACGCACAACTGCTCGCCTTCGTCCCGGTCGCCGCGGGAATGGTCGCCCTGCCCGGCGCGGACTTCACCGTGGTCGTACGCAACGCCCTCGCCTCGCGCCGGTCAGGGATGGCTGCGGCGCTGGGGGTCGCGGGGGGACTGCTCGTGCACACCGCGCTGGCCGTCGCCGGACTCGCGGCGGTGCTGGTGACGATGCCCGTCCTGTTCCGCACCGTGCAGCTGCTCGGTGGCGCCTACGTGCTCTACCTGGGGGTGAGCGCCCTGTACGCGGTCCGGCGGCGGGCGGTTGCGGGCGCCTCCGCACCGGATGAGGCGCCCGCAACCGAGCTGGGGCCGGTACGGGCACTGCGCCAGGGCTTCCTGACCAACGCCCTGAACCCGAAGGCGCCCGTGCTCTTCCTCAGCCTGCTGCCCCAGTTCGTCCCCGAGGGGCAGCCGCCGCTTCCAAGAACCCTGCTGCTGGCGGCAGTGGTCGTGGTGCTGGCGCTCCTCTGGTTCCCGGCCGTGGCCCTGCTGGTGGACCGCCTCGGCCGTTGGCTGCGCCGGCCGCGTACCGCCCGCGCGATCGAGGGCGGCAGCGGCGCGGCGCTCACCGCGCTGGGGCTCGTGCTGGTGACCGGGCCCCTGCTGCACTGACTCGGCAGCGCCGGCCCCCGGCAGGCCCTGCAGGAACCGCTGACGGCGGTGTCAGCCGGGGGTTCCGGCCGAAACCGGATGCGCCCGCGCGGCCGCCGTCAGCGGACCCGCCCGTACCAGATGCTCTTCGACCAGATCCGTTCCAGCCGGACCACCGCCCCGGTCTTCGGCGAGTGCCAGATCTTGCCGCCGCCGGCGTAGATGCCCACGTGGTAGACACTCCGGCCCGCGTGGAAGAAGACCAGGTCGCCGCGCCGCCGTTGCGACGAGGAGATGTGGCGGGTCTTGTTGTACTGCTGCTGGGCCGTGCGGGGGAGTTTCTTGCCCGCCTTCTTGAACGAGTAGAGCGTGAGGCCCGAACAGTCGAAGCGATGGGGGCCGCTGGCGCCGTACCTGTAGGGCGATCCCTTCTTCGAGGCGGCGATATTGAGCGCCCTCGTCGAGTGGGCAGCGGCCTCGGCCTCGTTGACGAGGCCGGGGGCGAGCATGGTGGTGCCTACAGCGAATGTGAGAACCGAGGCCGTACCGACCCGGGCGAAAAGAGACGGGACATGAACCTGCGCAGTCATGCGCAACCCTTCGTCAGCCGCCTGTGAAGGATGACCTGTCGGGTTCGGGCTGGCGAAGTTGCCCGGCCGCACTTGGCGGCTTCACCCCGAGGGTCGACGGGAAATCCCGTCGACCCGTTGTGCTCGGGTCCTCCACTCCTGCCGATCCACTTCTGTCGACCAGGCATCCGGACAGCGGCAGGACTCGGCGTCCGCCCGGACCGCCCCGTCGCGGTGGCGGGGGCTTGTCGTCCCAGGGATCTTTACTCACGGGCTGCCGGATTTCCGCGCTGAAGGTCGTTTTGTGAGAGTCATCACGGCTGATCCGTTCGGGTGGACGGGGTGGGACCGAAGCTGAGGCGACGCTGCGTGACCGGCCTCGTACCAGCAGCGGAACAGTGAATTCCGCTCAGGGTCCGCGCGTACTGCGCAAGTTGAGCTGTCCCCCGTGAGGGGGATGGTCTACGCCGAACGAGCGAGGAAAATTGATCTGCGCATCGGGCGTGTCCGGCATCGGGGGCCATCGGTGCAGCCGTTGACGGGACAACCGTTCGAAGTCTGAACGGCCTCGCGGCGACCTCCCGATCCGTAGTCCGGGTGTTCGACGGTGGGTGGTGAGCGAGGCGCGTGCACCTTCTGGTGGGAGAGGACGCCTACGGGCGTGCCAGCCCGTGGCGGTCGGCCCAGGTGCTGATCGCCGCGGCCAGGTCCGCGGGGTGGTCCTCCGGGGAGTGGTGGCCGGCCGGTCCGTGGCGGGAGACCTCCAGACCTGCGATGTTCTCCTCGCACCAGGCGACGGCCCTCTGGTCGGTCATCGCGCCCGGACCGGGGTCGAACGCGGCGAGCAGCTTGGGGACTTCGGGACTGGCGGCCAGCCAGGCGTCGTAACGCTCGACGCGGGCCACGACGTCGGAGGGTTCGTGGTCCAGCGGCATCATGCGCGTCCACGCCAGGATCGGGCGGCGGCTGTGCGGGGTGGGGAAGGGGCGGCGGTAGACCTCGAGATCGGCAGGGTCCAGTGGGGTGGCGAGCGATTCCGGGAGCCGGTCGATGAACAGCGACTTCTCCAGGATCATCTCCTCGCCCACGCCGGGTGTGCGCAGAAGAGTGAACAACTCCCTCGCCGCCGCCGGGAATTCGTCGCCGATCAGCGGTTTGATGATCGTCTCGGTGAAAGCGAGGCCGCGCACGCTGCCCGGGATGCGGGCTGCGCGGTCGAAGGCGAGCGAACCGCCCCAGTCGTGGCCGACGAGGACGGCCTCGGCGAGGCCGAGGGCGTCGAACCAGGCGTCGAGGTAGCGGGCGTGGTCGTCGAAGGAGTAGGCGAGGTCGGGCTTGCCGGACTCGCCCATGCCGATGAGGTCGGGGGCCAGGAGACGACGGCCGGGCGCGGCCACGCCGGGCAGGACGTTTCGCCACAGGTGCGAGGAGGTGGGGTTGCCGTGGAGGAAGACGAACGGCAGCCCGTCCGGGTCGCCGGACTCGCGGTAGTGAAGGACGGAATCGAGGACGGGAAGGGTGGGCATCGCGGTGTCACTTCGCTTTCTGTACGGGGGATTCAGAGATTGAGGCTCAGGACGCGGTCGACGGCCATCTCGACGACGACCAGGTCCGGCGGGTCGGGTGGGGCCGCGCGGTAACGGACGGTGTAGCGGCGAACGGCTTCGGCCAGGCGGGCGGGGTCGTCGGTGACGGCGGCCCGGCCTTCGAGAGTGAGCCAGCGGAATCCGTCCGCCTGGCAGAGCGCGACACGGGCCGCCGCATCGCCCGCCGCCACGTTCCGGGCCTTGCGGGCTCCCGCCCAGGTGGTCACCCGGACCAGACCGGCGGACGCGTCGAAGGTGAAGCGGACGGGCGTGACGTGCGGGGTCCCGTCCGGGCGGAGGGTGGTCAGCGTGGCCGTGCGGGGCAGGGCGAGGAACGCCGCTGCGGCGGCCGGCAGTCCGGCAGTCGGCCGGCTCACCTCTTCTTCACGCCCTCGTTCCAGATGAGTTTGGCGATGTTCGGTCTCACGGCAGTGGTGATGACACCCATGGCCGTACGGACGTACCGCCGCTCCTCCAGCTCGCGCAGCATGCTCGCGGCGAGGTCGCCGCGGGCGGTGAAGACGCCGTCGGCGCTGGTCTCGGCGGTGTGGTACCGGGTGACGGCGGGGTGCTCGAAGAGGCCCGAGGGGCGGACGAGCGTCCAGTCGAGGTCCGTACCGCGGATCACGGCCTCCATGCGGCGCATGTCCTCGTGGAGGGTGCGGCCGAGGCGCCGGTTGACCAGTGGGTCGAGCACATGGTTGAAGAAGTGCGCCCCGGTGGGCCGCCAGTCGGGGTCGGCGATGCTGGAACTGACGGTGAGCAGCCGCTTGACGCCGTGGCGGGCCATGGCCCGGGTGAGGGCGGTGGCGCTCGCCGAGTACGTGGTGATGCTCCCTTTGGAGAAGCGTGCGCCCAGCGCGGAGAGGACGGCGTCCGTCCCACCGATCGCGGCGTCGACGGCCTCCGGGTCGGTGGCGTCGGCGACCGCCACGGTGAGGCGGGGCCGTGCGGGGAGGGAACCCGGGCGGCGGGTCACGGCGACGACCTCGTGGCCGGCCGCGAGGGCCTGTTCGGTGAGGTGGCGCCCGGTCGGTCCGTTGGCGCCGAAGACTGCGATACGCATGGTGTGGGCCATCCCTTGGTGTGGCTTCCGGAACGCCCTTGACTGTGCCGACCGCGAAACGCAGGCTCAACGCTGATGAATAACGCCGCCCCCGCCTCCGCCCGCACCCGGGGCCGCCCACGCGGCAATCCGCCCACCCGCGAGTCGATCGTCTCGGCGGCTCGTGAACTGTTCCTCGAACGCGGCTACCGGCTCACCACCCTGCGCGCGGTCGCCGGGGCCGCCGGCGTCGACCCGGCGCTGATCGCCTACCACTTCGGCTCGAAGAAGGGCCTGTTCGCAGACGTGATGCAGTTTCAGTGCGCCAACGCGCTCGCGGTGGACGACGTCCTCGGCGGCGACCCGGCAACCCTCCCCGACCGCCTCGTCGACGCCGTGACGGACCTGTGGGAGGACGCCGACTTCCGGCAGCTCACCACCCGGGGCGAGGAGGCGGCCGAGGTGGTCCGCGAATACCTGGAACGCGAGCTGCTGGCCCGGCTTGTTGAATTTCTCGGCGGACGGGACGCGACCGCCCGCGCCACGGCCGTGGTGACGGTTCTGGGCGGCCTCATCTATACGCGCTACCTCAACCCCCTCCCCACCCCCGCCGCACTCACCCCGTCCGAGATCCGCCACGTCCTCACCCCGGCACTGCGCGCCGCGCTGGCCCCGAGGCCGCGCACCGCGGCGACCGGAATGGACCGTCGCGGCTCGGGGACCTCCGGGAGAGGCGGTGTGAAACGGCGTCAGGACGGCTTCACGGCAAGGGAGACGGCCTGAAAAGCGGTCAACCCGTCGATGCGGGCGGCACGGTGACCCGCCCCGCGCGCCGCTCCCCGTCCAGCACCCTCAACGCCCGTGCCAACGTGGCCGCATGGATCTGGGACTCGCCCCGCTCATGCATCAGCGCGAGCGCGTCGCGCAGGGCCGTCGCCCGTGAGGCCAGCGCCTGGGCGGCCCGGAGCGCTCCGTAGGTGTCGCTGCCCCGGGCGGGGTTGATCCGGCCGACCTGATCGAGCACCTCCAGGTAGCAGTCGATGAACTCTCCCTCGGCGCGGGTCAGCGCGGGGAGCGGCGGAAGCTGGGGAGAGAGCAACGGGGATCACCTCGCGGGGTGTGGCGGCCGATTCGGTGTGCGGTTCTCCGTGATGTGGTCGACCAGCCCGTACGCCTTGGCGGCCGGGGCGTCGAGGATGGTGTCCCGCTCGAGGTCGGTGCCGATGTCCTGTGCGGAACGCCTCGTGTGACGGGCCAGCATCGCGGTGAGCGACTCCCGCTCCCGCATCAGCTCGCGCGCCTTGATCTCGAGGTCGGAGGGCTGGCCCTGCGCCGGCTCGTCGAGAGCCGGCTGCTGAATGACTACCCGGGCGCCGGGCAGAGCATGTCGGCGGCCGGAGGCACCGGCGGCGAGCAGCGCGGTGGCGTAGGAGCCCGCCTGGCCGAGGCAGAAGGTGTCCACCTCGCAGGACAGGTACTGCATGGTGTCGTAGACCGCCGCCATGGCGTGGAACGAGCCGCCGGGCGAGTTGATGTAGAGGGAGACCGGCCGGTCGGGCTCGGCGTACTCCAGGTACATGAACTGCGCGATGAGGTCGGTTGCCGCGGTGTCGTCGATGGGCGTGCCGAGAAAGACGATCCGCTCGGCGAGCAGCTTCGAGTACGGATCCAGCGTCCGGGTGCCGGTCGCGGTGCGTTCGGTGAACTCGGGCAGTACATAGCGGGCGGCGGGACGGTACACGGCGTTGCCTCTTCTTTCGAGTCCGTAAAAAATGTACAGGACGTACAGAAGCCTCTGATGGGAACTATGGCTCAGAGGTCCAGGGGAAGCAACAGGGCCGATGCTGTTTCGCTCTCAGCGAGGGGCGAAAGCTGATAACCCATCACATCGCGGGCTGAGGAGGCTCGCGTTCGTGCGGCCCAGACGCCGGCCGGGGCCGGGTGGAGAGCTGCCGCTCCTCCGCCCGCTGCTTCTACGCGGCCCGTGGGAGGACGACCCCGTCACGGGGTCGTGGGCGACACGCTGAGCATTCCTGGAGAGCACGGCTGTCCGCGGTACGCCGGGTGAACTTAGGGGCGTAGGTACTCCACAAGAAAGGTCGGTTCCATGTCTGAGACTGACGCCACCACCGTCTGTACGAAGTGCGGCGGCACCATCGCCGTCTCTCCGGCCCGCCACGACCAGGCCGCACGTGTCCGCCACGTCGACGCCCCCGGCCAGCCCGAGAAGTGCCCTGACTAGAGGGCGCTCGACAGGCTCGCGGTCTGCGGGACCGGCGCCGACAGCACGGCCGGCGTCGACTGCCTCGGCCCGTCGGCAGAGCGAGGGGTACACGCTGACGTGTACCCCTCGCGTGAGGGTGTGCGGTGCCGTCACCGGCTCGGCTTCCAGCCGATGCCCAGGAGCGGCGGCGCCCTGACTCCAGGTTCCCCGGGAGGGTGCCGACTGTTCGATCCTCCATCGGGAAGAACTCGGCCCTCGCATCTGTTCTCATCCTCGCAGTGGACAACAGGGGATGCAGGACAGAAGGGTGAGGCAGTGTCAGTGGAGTTCAACGAGGAGACGCGCAAGCTTCTGGACGGGAGGAACTTCGCCACCGTCGCGACACTGAACCGGGACGGAGGGCCACAGACCTCGGTGGTGTGGATAGCGAGGGACGGAGACGCGGTGCTGTTCTCCACCACGGCCGGGCGGCAGAAGGCCCGAAACCTCACCCGGGACCCACGGGTCGGTCTCACCGTCTACGACATCGAGAACCCGTACCACTCGGTGGATATCCGCGGCACCGTCGAACTGATCGAGGACCGGGAAAAGTCGCTTCCGCGGAGGCTTTCGCAGAAGTACCTCGGAGAGGACCCGCCCGCCGAGTCGGACGATGTCCTGCGGCTGATCGTCCGGGTGACTCCGCAGAGGATCTCCGGCTTCTCTGTCTGAGGCCGACGACCCCCGGACCGGAAGAACGTCGCTCCGGACAAGGCCCTTGTCGTCGACTCCGTGCGGGTGGACGCCGGAAGGCCTCTGAGCGGTGGGAGGGCGGATCGCGAACGCCGAAGCGGGCGCTGCGTTACACACACTGCGCCCACGAAGAATCCCAGCCCCGTCCGGAGCTGGGCTTTCCGCTGCCGCACGGACCCCGTGACCGTGAGATTCGCGCCTTAAGCTGGGGACCATGGCCTACGAGATTCCGGTGACGCAAGCCCGAGCAGAGCTCGCCGAACTGATCAACCGCGTTGTCTACGGTGGTGAGCGAGTGGTCGTGACACGGCATGGCAAGCCGCTCGTGGCCCTGGTGTCGGCGGCTGACCTGCAGCGACTCGAGAGTGACGAGGCCGTGGCCGAGGAGCAGATCGTTCGTACGGTGTCCTCGATCGGCTCCATGACGGCCGCTCCCGGCGAACGCCGCCGTTTCGGTATCGCCGCGGAGCACCGCGGCCACGACGACCGGGACGACTGACTCCGGTCACCATGCCAAGAGCCGTGCACCCCCGTCCGCTACGGCGGGGGTGCACGGCGGTACCGGTGCGGAACCGCTCAGCCCGCGAGGGCGGGTGCGGGGTTCCGCTCGGAGGGTTCGACCCGGTCGGGGTTCCCCGGGCGTGTGCGGCCGCCGATCAGGACGGCGGTGAGGCCGAGCGCCGCCCAGACCGCCAGGGTCACCATGGCTCCGCCCGCCGCACTTCCGTCGAAGAACGCCACGGATCGCAGGAGTGATCCGCCCGCGCCCGGCGGCAGCCACTGGCCGATCATGCCGACGGGTTCGGGGAGCATCTCGGGGGCGCTGGTGACCCCGGAGAACGGATTGCCCAACAGCACCATCAGCAGTGCCCCCAGTCCGATGCCGGGCGTGCCGATCAGGGCGGCGAGCCCCGCCACGGCCGCGCCGATCGCCACCACGGTCAGTCCGATGGCGCCGGCCTCGGCCCACCAGTCGCCCGTGATCACGCCGAGCCAGCTGTGTGCCACGGCCGTGGCCGCGACACCCACCAGGACTGCCACGCCGGTCAGCGTCACGGCGGCACGGGCGCCGCGCAGTTTCATGAGGGTCACCACCGCCCCGGAAGCGACTCCGGCCAGGGCCAACGGCAGGATGCTCGCGCCGAGCACGCTGCCCCGGGGATCGGTGTCGGGCGCGGCGACGACGTCGGTGACCGGCACCTCGCTGCCCGGGGGAGCCGCGGCGGTGACCACTTCGCGCAGCAACTGGGAGACGGCCGGGCTCGCCGCCGACGCGGTGAGCAGGTGCGGGCCCTTCCCGGTGGCCACGACGGCGCCGTATACGACCCGGTCCTGGATGGCGGCGCGGGCGGCGGGTGCGTCGTCATAGCGGTGGATCTCGAACGCACCCTCGCGCCGCTCGAGCTGTTCCTGCAACCGGTCGGCCGCCGGTGCGTTGCCGGCGATGCCCACGGGCAGGTCCCGAGGTGCTGCCCGGGCGGCGGGCCACGAGAAGGCCCAGAGCGCGAGTGTCACCATCAGAGGGACGAGCAGGATGACCGCCACCGCGCGGCGGTTCTGTCCGGGCATGACGAGTGCCTCGATTCAAAGAGAAGGATCGTTCGTTTTACGTGTTCCCACTGTCCGCTCGGCTCGGTGGCTTGTCAAGAAGGAACGTTCGTTTTAGGTTGGGTCCATGGCCCGTGTATCCCAGGAACACCTCGACGCCCGCCGCCGGCAGATCCTCGACGGCGCCGCACGTGCCTTCGCCCGCGACGGCTTCCACGGCACCTCGATGCAGGACGTCCTGAAGGAGGTCGGGCTGTCGGCGGGGGCGGTCTACCGCTACTTCAGCGGCAAGGAGGACCTGATCGCGGCCATCGCGGGCGAGGCGGTCGGCGGAGTCCGCCAGGCCTTCGAGCGGGCCTCCCGGGACAGTCCGCCGCCCACTCCCGATGTCCTGATCGGCCGTGTGGTGCGCACTCTTTTCGGCGACGGGACGGACAGGGCGGGCGGGCTGGACCACAGGGCCTACGCCGGGCTGATCCTCCAGGTGTGGTCCGAGACCCTGCGCAGCGAACGGCTGGCGGGCACGCTGGGTGAGGCGTACGCGGGTCTGCGCGTGGCCTGGGCGGAACTGGTCGGCGTGTACCGCGCGGCCGGCGTGCTCACCGCCGAGGTGCCGGACGAGCACGTCGCCCGCACGTTGATCGCCGTGGCCCAGGGGTACATCGCCCAGCTGGCCATGTTCGGCGACGTCGGCCCGGAAGTCCTCGAAAGCGGCCTGCGCGGGCTGATGTCCATGGATCTGCAAAAGATCAGTTAACGCGCCGGAAAAACTTCCGCCCTAACGTGCAATACCTGGCCGCGCGATCCGCTTCATCGTTCAACAGAGTGTTGAACGGGGATAGGGTCCCGCTGCGCCCGGGCCGGTCCCGGGCGGAAGACGAAGAGGTGGAAGCGTGCAACTGACTCCGCACGAACAGGAACGCCTGCTCATCCATGTGGCGGCCGATGTCGCCGAGAAGCGCAGGGCGCGCGGGCTGCGGCTGAATCACCCCGAGGCGGTCGCCCTGATCACCTCCCACCTCCTGGAGGGCGCGCGCGACGGCCGGACCGTCGCCGAACTGATGGCCTCCGGAAGGAAGGTGCTCACCCGCGAGGACGTCATGGACGGCATCCCCGAGATGATCCACGACGTCCAGGTGGAAGCCACCTTCCCGGACGGCACCAAGCTCGTCACCGTCCACGATCCGATCGTCTGACGGGGGAGCGGCCGGATGATTCCCGGAGAGATCCTGTACGCGGAAGGCACGGTGCGGCTCAACGAGGGGCGCCCCGTCACCCGCATCACCGTCCTCAACGCTGCCGACCGGCCCGTCCAGGTCGGCTCGCACTACCACTTCGCCGAGGCCAACCCCGGTCTGGACTTCGACCGCCGGGCAGCGCACGGGCTGCGGCTGAACATTGCAGCGGGCACCGCCGTGCGCTTCGAGCCCGGTATCCCGGTCGACGTCGAACTCGTCCCGCTCGCAGGCCTGCGCACCGTTCCCGGGCTGCGCGGCGAAACCGGAGGTTCCCTCGATGCCTGAGCTCAGCCGCGCCGTGTACGCCGATCTGTTCGGGCCGACCACCGGTGACCGTATCCGGCTCGCCGACACCGATCTCGTCGTCGAGATCGAGGAGGACCGCTCGGGCGGTCCCGGGAAGGCCGGTGACGAGGCGGTGTTCGGCGGCGGCAAGGTGATCCGTGAATCGATGGGCCAGGCGCGCACCACCCGCGCCGAGGGAGCACCCGACACGGTCATCACGGGCGCCGTGATCATCGACCACTGGGGCATCGTCAAGGCCGACATCGGTATCCGCGACGGCCGGATCACCGGCATCGGCAAGGCCGGCAACCCCGACACGATGGACGGCATCCACCCTGATCTGGTCATCGGCCCCGAGACCGAAATCATCGCGGGCAACGGCAAGTTCATCACCGCGGGTGCCATCGACGCGCACGTCCACTTCATCTCCCCGACCCTCGTCGACCAGGCGCTCTCCTCCGGCATCACCACGCTCGTCGGCGGTGGCACGGGCCCGGCGGAAGGGACCAAGGCCACGACGATCACCCCGGGGCCCTGGCACCTCGCCCGGATGTTCGAGGCGCTCGAGGGCTATCCCGTCAACATCGGCCTGCTCGGCAAGGGCAACACGATGTCCCGCGAGGCCATGCACTCCCAGCTGCGCGCCGGAGCGCTGGGATTCAAGATCCATGAGGACTGGGGCGCCACCCCCGCCGTCATCGACGCCTGTCTGAGCGTCTGTGAGGAGACAGGCGCGCAACTGGCCATCCACACGGACACGCTCAACGAGGCCGGATTCGTCGCCGACACCCTCGCCGCCATCGCCGGGCGCTCCATTCACGCGTACCACACCGAAGGCGCGGGTGGCGGGCACGCCCCCGACATCATCAGCGTGGTCTCGGAGCCGTACGTCCTGCCCAGCTCCACCAATCCGACCCGGCCGCACACCGTCAACACGATCGAGGAACACCTCGACATGCTGATGGTCTGCCATCACCTCAACCCCGCCGTGCCGGAGGACCTGGCCTTCGCCGAGTCCCGGATCCGGCCCTCGACCATCGCGGCCGAGGACATCCTCCACGACCTCGGCGCCATCTCGATCATCTCCTCCGACTCCCAGGCGATGGGACGGATCGGCGAGGTGATCCTGCGAACCTGGCAGACCGCCCACGTGATGAAGCGGCGACGCGGTTCCCTGGCGGGCGACGGGGCCGCCGACAACCACCGGGCTCGTCGCTATGTCGCCAAATACACGATCAACCCGGCCGTCGCCCAGGGCCTGGACCGGGAGATCGGCTCGGTCGAGACGGGGAAGCTCGCCGACCTCGTGCTGTGGGACCCGGCATTCTTCGGCGTCAAGCCGCAGACCGTGATCAAGGGCGGTCAGATCGCGTACGCGCAGATGGGCGACGCCAACGCCTCGATCCCCACCCCGCAGCCCGTCATGCCCCGCCCGATGTTCGGCGCCGTGGGGCGTGCACCCGCCGCCAACTCCTTCAACTTCGTGTCCACGGCCGCCATCGAGGACGGGCTGCCGGACCGGCTGGGGCTGGGCAAGGCGTTCGTGCCGATCACCAGCACGCGCGGCGTCACCAAGGCGGACATGCGGGAGAACGACGCCATGCCACGGGTCCAGGTCAACCCCGACAGCTTCGCGGTCACCATCGACGGGGAGCACGTCGAACCGGCACCGGCAGCCGAACTCCCCATGGCCCAGCGCTACTTTCTCTTCTGAGGGTGGGTCAGCACTCCATGACGACACGCGCCGCACTGCTCGTCCTTGCCGACGGCCGGTTCCCCGCCGGCGGCCACGCCCACTCGGGTGGCGCCGAACCGGCCGTCAAGGCAGGACACATCCGCAACGCCCAGGACCTGGCGGGCTTCTGCCTGGGCCGGCTCCACACCACCGGACTGACCTCGGCCGCACTCGCCGCTGGGGCGGCCCACGGCCTCGACCCGCTGGCGCTCGACGACGCCGCCGACGCCCGGACGCCCTCGCCCGCGCTGCGGGCCGTCGCACGCAAGCTGGGCCGCCAGCTGATGCGGGCCGCGCGGGCAACCTGGCCGAGCACCGAACTGGCCGCGCTCGCAGCGGCCCGGCCCCGCGGCGCCCACCAGCCCGTCGTCCTCGGCCTCACCGCACGCGCGGCGGGCCTGGGGCCCGAGGACGCCGCACACTGCGCCGTGTACGAAGCAGTCAGCGGCCCGGCCACCGCGGTCGTCCGGCTGCTCTCCCTGGACCCCTTCGAGGCCAGCGCCGTCCTCGCCCGCCTCGCGCCCGAACTTGACTTGGTCGCCGAACAGGCCGCCGCAGCCGCACTGGAGGGCATCGACGCACTGCCCGCCGCCTCCGCGCCGCTGCTCGACATCACCGCCGAAGCCCACGCTGCCTGGCCGGTCCGGCTGTTCGCGTCCTGAGAACTCCACATCTGCCACCAGGAGTCACCCCCATGCACCTCGACCACACCCACAGCGGCCCCTCGGCCGTCAGCGCCGATGCCGCACGCCCCGACGGCACCCGGCGCGCTCTGCGCATCGGGCTCGGCGGACCGGTCGGTTCCGGTAAGACCGCGACGGTCGCAGCCCTGTGCCGCGCCCTTCGCGACCGGCTGTCGATCGCCGTCGTCACCAACGACATCTACACCCGCGAGGACGCGGCCTTCCTCCTGCGCAACGCCGTGCTGGCGCCCGAGCGCATCCAGGCCGTCGAGACCGGCGCCTGCCCGCACACCGCCATCCGCGACGACATCTCCGCCAACCTCGAAGCCGTCGAGGATCTGGAGGACTCCGTGGGTCCGCTCGATCTGATCCTCGTCGAGTCCGGCGGCGACAACCTCACCGCGACCTTCTCCAAGGGACTCGTCGACGCCCAGGTCTTCGTGATCGACGTGGCGGGGGGCGACGACATCCCGCGCAAGGGGGGCCCCGGAGTCACCACCGCCGACCTCCTCGTCATCAACAAGACGGATCTCGCTCCGTACGTCGGCTCAGACCTGGGCCGGATGGCCCGCGATGCCGCCGAGCAGCGCGGTGAACTCCCCGTCGTGTTCACCTCCCTGACCTCCGCGGAGGGTGTGGCGCCCGTCGCGGACTGGGTGCGGGCGCAGCTCGCGGCCTGGACCGCATGAGCATCGACGCCACCGCTCGTATCGGCGCGGTCCCCGACGGGCGTGGTTCCACCGCGCTCCCCGTGCTGGAGAGCGCGGGACCGCTGGCCCTGCGCCGCACCAGGTCACCGGAGCCCGGACGCGCCCGAGTCACCGTGGTCGGAGCGATGAGCGCGCCGCTGGGCGGCGACCGCCTCGCCATCGAGGCGAGGGTCGAGGACGGCGCACGGCTGGCCGTGGACTCCGCCGCGGCCACCGTGGCACTCCCCGGCGCCCGTCCGGACGCGGGCCGCGCCTCGTACCACCTGCGGCTGAGCGTGGGGGAGGGCGCGGAACTCCGCTGGCTTCCCGAACAGCTCATCTCCGCGCACGGCAGCGAGCTCGACCAGAGCACCCGGGTCGAACTCGCCGACTCCGCACGTCTGGTGCTGCGCGAGGAACAGATCCTGGGACGGCACGGCGAGGTCACCGGCAGCCTCACCACCCGTCTGACGGTCCGCCGGGCCGGCCGCCCGCTGCTCGACCAACAGCTGGGGTACGGGCCCGGGGCGCCCGGCGGATGGGACGGCGCCGCGGTCCTGGGGGGACACCGTGCGGTAGGACAACTACTGGTCGTCCACCCGGCATTCGAGGAGGACCTGCCTGAACCCCGGCTTCTGGGACCCACTGCCGCGCTCGCCCCGTTGGCCGGTCCCGCCGTCCTGGTGACAGCGCTCGCAGCAGACGCCCGGCTGCTGCGCGGCGTCCTGGACGAGGCGCTCGCCGGGCTGTTGGACGGACTCAAGGCCTGCCACGGGGCCTGAGTCCGCTCAGCGGGACGTGGTCACCGGTTATTGGTTCGGTAAAGAAACATGCGTACGCCCTGTTCTCAGCCACCCCACAGACGAAAGGATCCGCTGGACATACGAACATCTGCGCCACCAGCGGGTGCAACACACAGGGGGAGGTTCCACTTGAGACGCACAGCAGTGCTCGGCTCGGCCGGCACTCTGATCGCGGGCACGCTCATAGCGGGGGCGATAGCCGCACCGGCAGCCAGTGCCGACGGCCGTCACCACGGCGGTTCCGAGGCGCGCGGCGTCCAGGTCGCCGCGGCCCGAGCCGCGAAGGCCGGCATCGACTGGACGGACTGTCCGGCCGACTGGGCGATCGTCACACCCATCCAGTGCGGATGGGTGACCGTGCCGCTCGACTACGCCAAACCGAACGGCAAGCAGATCAAGCTCGCCGTCGACCGGCACGTCAGCACGGGCACGAAGGACGAGCGCCAGGGCGCGCTCCTCTACAACCCCGGTGGCCCCGGCGGGTCCGGTATGGCGTTCCCGAGGCGCATCGTCACCAAGAACCCGCTCTGGGTGAAGGCGGCGAAGGCCTACGACTTCGTCGGCTTCGACCCACGCGGTGTCGGCCACTCGGCGCCGATCTCCTGCATCGACCCGCAGGAGTTCGTGAAGGCCCCGAAGGCGGACCCCGTACCCGACAGCGAGGCCGACAAGCGCGCGCAGCGCAAGCTCGCGGCCGAGTACGCGGCGGGCTGCGCCGAACGCAGCGGCGACATGCTGCCGCACATGACCACGCCCAACACCGCACGCGACCTGGATGTCATCCGCGCCGCGCTCGGTGAGAAGAAGCTCAACTTCCTGGGCGTCTCCTACGGCACCTACCTGGGTGCGGTCTACGGCACGCTCTTCCCGGACCACGTGCGCCGCATGATCGTCGACAGCGTGGTCGATCCTTCGAAGGACAACATCTGGTACGAGGCCAACCTCGACCAGGACGTCGCCTTCCAGGTGCGCTGGCAGGACTGGAAGACGTGGGTCGCCAAGAACGACTCCGTCTACCACATCGGCGACACGCCCGAGAAGGTCGAGCAGGCGTGGCTGAAGCTGCGCGCCGCGGCCAAGAAGGACCCGATCGGCGGCGTCGTCGGCCCCGCCGAGCTCATCGGGTTCTTCCAGGGTGCGCCGTACTACGACTCCGCCTGGGCACCCACCGCCCAGATCTGGAGCGACTACCTGGGCGGCGACACCCAGGCACTGATCGACGCCGCTGCCCCCGACCTGTCGGACACCAAGGGCAATGCCTCCTCGGAGAACGGCAACGCCGTATACACGGCGGTCGAGTGCGCGGACGCCAAGTGGCCCACCAGCTGGTCGAAGTGGGACCGCGACAACACCAGGCTGCACAAGGACAACCCGTTCATGACCTGGGCGAACGCCTGGATGAACCTGCCCTGTGCGACCTGGTCGACGAAGCAGCAGACCCCGCTGGACGTCAGGACCGGCAAGGGCCTGCCGCCCGTGCTGATCGTGCAGTCCACGCGCGACGCCGCCACTCCGTACGGGGGCGCCGTCGAACTGCACAAGCGCTTCAAGGGCTCCCGCCTCATCACCGAGAAGGACGCCGGCTCGCACGGCGTCACCGGCCTGGTCAACCCCTGCGTCAACGAGCGGGTGGACACCTACCTGCTCACCGGGAAGACCGACCCGAGTGATGTGACGTGCACCCCGCACGCCACACCGAAGCCGTGAGCGTAGATCTGAAGTGAGCGGGCGGGCGGCCGGAGATCCAACCGGCCGCCCGCTGTGCCGACCGGGCTCATGCCCTGCGGTCGTACCGTTCCAGCCAGGCGTCCTCCGCCGCGTAGTCGAAGAGGGCCTCGCCGTAGTTCCGCGCCATTTTCGGGAAGGCCTCCGTCCACTCCCGTCCGTGCAGTTCGGACGCGAGCCACTCGACGGTCACCGGAAGTGAATCCGCATAGTCCGTCACGGGCACGTAGCCGAGCTCGCGCCGGGCGAGCGCCATGTCGTAGACGATGGGATGAGAGCTGGTCCACGGTGTCTCGCCGACGTGACCCTCGGGAGGGGCACCCGGCACCAGGACCGTTTCGGTCTTCCGGCCCAGCACGTCGTCGATGGCCGCACCGATCTCGGAGACGGTCGGCGCCTGCGGATCCCCTGCGTTGAGCACCCGCGAAGCCGGTCGCAGAGCGGCGAGACGTATCAGCTCGGCGAGGTTGGACACATGGACCGGATGGAAGCGGGACCTCCCGTCGTACGCGAGCACCCGCCGCCCGCGTCCGTCGAGCAGACGCTTGACGAAGTACAGCTCGCGCGGCGTGCGGCAGTACTTCCCGTGTATCGCGCCCGCCCGCAGCAGCGTCACCGGAAGCTCGCCGCCGGCCGCGAGCAGCTCCTGCTCCAGCTGGATCTTCCGCGTCGCGTACGTCGCGTCGCCCGGGGCCACCGTGCGCTGTGTCTCAGGGATCGGCAGCGGATAGTGAGGAGCGCCGTCGGGCTCGCCCTGCGTGTCGAAGCCGCGTCCCCTGCCGTCCTCGTAGACCGCACCGCTGGAGATGACGACGGCCGAGCCGACACGGCCGGTGAGCCCGGTCAACTGCCGGGCGTGGGCGCCGTCGAACGCCACCATGTCCACCAGGACGTCGCAACCGTCGCCGAGCGCGGCAGCCGGCGCCCCCTCGTCCTCACGGTCGAGCGACACACTGCGGACGTCCGGCCCCCATGTACCGTCCCTGCCGCCCCCGCGCGACCCCGCCGTCACGTCCCAGCCGTCCTCCGCCAGCGCCCGCACGGCGGCCCGGCCGACCTGCCCCGTGGCGCCCAGTACGAACGCTCGTCCTCTGCTCATACGGGAAACGCTACGGGGCACCACGACGCCGGACCAGGGAGATCTGCCAGGGGCAGACTCCACGCTCAGCGTTGCCGCCGCGGGAACTTTCTGGACTGCTCCGCCTGCGCGGCCTTCACCTTGACCGCGTACTCGTCGACGTACTCCTGGCCGGAGAGGCCGAGGATGGCGTACATGATCTCGTCGGTGACCGCGCGGATCGCCGCCTTCTGGTCCTCGAGCCCGGCGTAGCGGGAGAAGTCCAGGGGCTCGCCGAAGCGGATGGTGACCCGCTTGATCCGCGGCACGACCTTCCCGGGCGGCTGGATCTCGAACGTACCGACCATCGCGCACGGGACGACCGGGACGCCTGCCCTGATCGCCATCACGGCGACCCCGACCTTGCCCTTGTACAGGCGCCCGTCGTGCGAGCGGGTGCCCTCCGGGTAGATCCCCAGCAGTTCGCCCTTGCTCAGCACCCCCAGCCCCTCGCGGATCGCCGCCTGACCGGCCTCCTTGCCCGACCGGTCCACCGGAATCTGTCCGATGCTGTGGAAGAAGGCCGCGGTGAGCTTGCCCTTGATGCCCGGGCCGGTGAAGTACTCCGCCTTCGCGAGGAACGTGATGCGCCGTTTGATGATCGCGGGCATCAGGAAATGGTCGGAGAACGACAGGTGATTGCCCGCGACGATGGCCGCGCCCTCGGCAGGAATGTGCTCCAGTCCTTCGATACGGGGCCGGAACCCCAGCCGTAGCAGTGGTCCGAGCACGACATATTTCAGGACGTAATAGAACAAGATCTCTCCCACTCCGGATCGGGCTGGTGACCGTGTTCAGCCAGGTCACAGGACACAATTTCGCACATCGCCGATCAGCGTGTGTGATCGCCTGCGGCCTGGCCCACCGGTGATGCCCGGCACCCATCGGTTGCCCTGCGAGACACGGACGTAACTCAGGTGTCGCGGGTGGCCACCATGCCCAGGGTGGCCAGTCCCAGGACCACCCAGCCGAACCAGAGCCAGCCGTTGCTCCCCAGTGCCACCGTGTACGCCGTCACCGCGACCAGCGCCCCGACGGTAAGCACTCCCATGATCTTCGTGGATCCGGACATGAGCGCACGCTCCTCATCGGCCGCACGGCCGTTGAAGCCATGGTCACCCCACAGGCGTGCCCGCCGCTACTGTCCGCGGGCCTGCAATGAGGCGAGATAGGCGTTGTACGCGTTCAGCTCGCGGTCTCCGTCCCGGTCGGCCGCCCGGTCCGCACGCTTTGCCGTCCGCTGCTCGGAGCGGTACCACTGGAAGACCAGAGCGATCAGGACCAGCACCGACGGGATCTCGCTGAACGCCCAGGCGATGCCGCCCGCCCAGTTCTGATCGCTCAGCGGATCGATGCCGAGGGAGGCCGGGGGCGTCTTGTACGTCTCCACCATCGGCCCGCTCGCCATCATCAGGGCGATGCCGAAGAACGCGTGGAACGGCATGCCCGCGAAGAGCTCCAGCATCCGCATCACGTAGCCCGGCCGGTGCGGCCCGGGGTCCACGCCCATGATCGGCCAGAAGAACACCAGGCCGACGCCGAGGAAGTGCACCATCATCGCCAGATGGCCGGGCTTCGACCCCATCAGGAAGTCGAACAGCGGTGTGAAGTAGAGCGCGTACAGGCTGGCGATGAAGAGCGGGATCGTGAACACCGGATGCGTGACGATCTTCATGTAGCGGCTGTGCAGCAGCATGAGCAGCAGTTCGCGCGGCCCGGTACGGTCCCGCCCCGCGACCGGAAGCGCCCGCAGTGCGAGCGTCACCGGGGCGCCCAGCAGCAGGAGGATCGGCGACAGCATGCTGATCACCATGTGCTGCACCATGTGCACGCTAAACATGACCATGCCGTAGTCGTTGAGCTTGGTGCACATCACCAGGGCGATGGACAGCACGCCGACGACGAAGAAGGCGATCCGGTTGACCGGCCAGCCGTCGCCGCGTCTGCGCAGACGCAGCACCGCGTACCCGTAGAGAGCCAGCGCGGCTACGGAGCCGGCCAGGAAGAACGGGTCCGCGGAGAACTCGAGCCCGCGTCCCAGCGTGAACGGCGGCAGATCCATGTTCATGCCGTGCCCGCTGTGATCCATCTGTTCACTCCCGCCGGGGGCGTCCCCGATTCGTGCCGGTTGTCCGGTCCAGACTAGAACCGCCCCCGGCCGCGGTTGCGGGCGGGGGCGGATCGTGGACCTGTGTGTCGGTCAGAGCACGCACTGGGCCTCGGCGTAGCGCTCGGCGGGGACCGTCTTCAGGGTCTCCACGGCCGCCGCCAGCGGGACCATCGTGATGTCGGTGCCGCGCAGCGCCGTCATCATGCCGAACTCACCGCGGTGAGCCGCCTCCACCGCGTGCCAGCCGAAGCGGGTGGCCAGGACCCGGTCGTACGCGGTCGGGGTGCCGCCGCGCTGGACGTGGCCGAGGATCACCGGGCGGGCCTCCTTCTGCAGGCGCTGCTCCAGCTCGATGGAGAGCTGCGTCGCCACTCCGGCGAAGCGCTCGTGCCCGTAGACGTCCTTGGTGCCCTGGTTGAACTCCATGGAGCCCGCGCGAGGCTTCGCACCCTCGGCGACGACGACGATGGCGAACTTCTTGCCGGCCGAGAAACGCTGCCCGACGAGCGCGGTCAGCTCGTCGATGTCGAAGGGCCGCTCGGGGACCACGATGGCGTGCGCGCCGGCCGCCATGCCGGAGTGCAGGGCGATCCAGCCGGTGTGCCGTCCCATGACCTCGACGATGAGCACGCGCTGGTGCGACTCGGCCGTGGTCTTCAGCCGGTCGAGGGCCTCGGTCGCGACCCCGACAGCCGTGTCGAAACCGAAGGTCACATCGGTGGAGGCGATGTCGTTGTCGATGGTCTTCGGCACACCGACGATGGGCAGCCCCGCCTCGGAGAGCAGGTTGGCCGCCTTCAGCGTGCCTTCGCCGCCGATCGGGATGATCGCGTCGAGGCCGAGGTCGGCGACGTGGCCCTTGGCCCGTTCCACCCCGTCACGCAGGTGGGCCGGCTGGACCCTGGAGGAGCCGAGGATCGTGCCGCCGCGGGCGAGGATACCGCCGACCGCATCGAGGTCGAGCTTGCGGTAATCGCACTCGAGGAGGCCCTTCCAGCCGTCGTGGAAGCCGATGACCTCGTCGCCGTGATCTACCACCGCGCGGTGCACGACGGAACGGATGACGGCGTTCAGGCCGGGGCAGTCGCCGCCGGAGGTGAGCACACCAATTCGCATTGCCCGGGAAACCTTTGCAACGTGGGCCGACGACCGGACCACGTCGTCCGGTTGGATCCCCGCCACCCTACCGGCGCAAGGTGGCGGGACCGAAACCACCGTCCGCCTGCTGGACGTCCACCGGCCGTACACGGAACCCCGCTGCTACGCGCAGCCCGTCAACGGGGCGTGCTCGTAGGGGAGACCGTGACGGCCGGGAGGAGTCAGGCAGGCTGCGTCGCCGCGGCGATCCGCTCGGAGCGGAGCGCCTCGTACCAGCGGTCGTCGCACGGCGGCAGCGCGTTCACATCGAGGGCCAGCTTCAGCAGGTGGTCCGCGATCAGCGGATTGCGTGCCAGCACGGGGCCGTGCATGTACGTGCCGAAGACCGTGTCGTTGTACGCGCCCTCGGTGCCGTCGCCCGTGCCGTTGCCCCGACCGATCCGGGTGCGGGCGAACGGCCGGGCCGTCGGGCCGAGGTGGGTGATGCCCTGGTGGTTCTCGAATCCGGTCAGGGGCGGGAGCCCCAGGTTCGGATCGATGTCACCGAGCACGTCGCCGACGCACCGGGCGCCCTCGCCGCGCGTGGAGACCACATCGAGCAGCCCGAGCCCGGGCTCGCGCTCGCCGAGGTCGTTGATGAACTCGTGGCCGAGGATCTGGTAGCCCGCGCAGACCGAGAAGATGATCGCGCCGTTGGACGCGGCCCTGCTCAGCCCGCCGTCGCGGCGCAGCCGCTCCGCGGCAAGACGCTGCGGACGGTCCTCACCGCCACCGATCAGGTAGATGTCGCCCGAGGTGGGGATGGGCTGGTCGCTGCGCACGTCGACACGCGACACGTCGAGACCGCGCTGGCGTGCCCGGCGCTCCACCACGAGGGCGTTGCCCTGATCGCCGTAGGTGCTGAGGAGGTCGGGGTAGACCCACACCAGCCGCAGGCTGTTGTTGCTCATGCTTCGTCCTCTCCGGGGGTGGCCCGCGCCGGGGTCAGTTGCCGACACGACGGCGCAGATCCTGGAAGGCGGTGTAGTTGGCGATGACCTCGATGCGGCCGGGCGGAGCCATCTGGACGGCCTCGTCCAGGGTCTCGCAGACACGGAAGTCCAGTCCGGCGACTTCGAGCCGCACCGCGAGGTCCAGCTTGCGGTCACCGAGCACGAAGATCGGGTGGCCGTACAGCTGGGTGTAGTCGACGTCCCACAGCCAGGAGGTGTCCGTGCCGTCCGCGCCCCGGGCGTTCACCGAGAGGATCACCGGGGTGGGCGGGGGGTCGATCAGGGAGAACGTCTCGAGCCAGCCCGCCGGGTTCTTGGCCAGCAGGAGGCGCAGTTCGCGGCCGAGGAAGGTCACGACGTCGTAGCGTCCCGCGACGGCCTGCACCTGGTACATCCGCTCCAGGGCGACCTGCGGCGGCACACCGAAGACCGCGGCGACCGCGGCCGAACTGGTGGCGTTCGCCTTGTTGGCCCGGCCCGGCAGCTGGAGGTGGATCGGCCACGCGGAGCCGTGCGGGTCCAGGACGTAGTCGCCGTTGAGCGCCCAGCTGGGGGCGGGGCGGCGGAAGCCGCACTCGCCGCAGAACCAGTCGTCGCCGGGGCGCTGCATCACACCGCCGCAGGAGGGGCAGGACCAGGCGTCGTCCTTCCACGCCTGTCCTGCCGCGACCCACACCACGTTGGGGGAGGAGGACGCCGCCCAGACGATCAGCGGGTCGTCCGCGTTGGCGACGATCACGGCCTTCGAGCCGGAGAGGCCCTCACGCCACTTCTCGGCCAGCATCCGGGTCTCCGCGGCGCGGTCCAGCTGGTCGCGGGAGAGGTTGAGCAGCGCGATCACCTTCGGCGTCGTATCGCGTGCGACGCCGGCGAGATACTTCTCGTCGACCTCGATCACGCCGTACTTCGCGTCCGATCCGCCGGCCAGCGCGGAGGTGATTCCCGCGGGCATGTTGGCGCCGAGCGCGTTCGACACGACGGGCCCAGCGGCCCGGAGCGCCTCGGCGATCAGCCGGGTGGTGGTCGTCTTGCCGTTCGTCGCGGACACGAGGATCACGTCCAAGTGCTGCGCCAGCCGCCCCAGCAGGTCGGGGTCGAGCTTGAGCGCCACCCGGCCGCCGATCACCGATCCGCTGCCGCGCCCCGCAGCGCGCGACACCGCCGCCGCGGCCTTGCCCGCCGTCACGGCGAGCTTGGCCCGCGGCGACAACGGCTCCGTGTTGCCTGCCATCGTCCTAGATCCTCCTTGCATCAGTCCGCGCCCAGCCTATCGATGTCCGGCGCGTCGACCGCACCTCGGCACCACGGGGAACGTGGAGGTCACGTGGAACGTACGCTTCTCCCCATGCGAAACCGCCCGATCCCCGGCAGTTCCGGACTCGTTCGCGCCCTGAGTCTGCTCGGCGACCCGGTGCTCCACCGTCCGTGCGAGGAAGTCACCGACTTCGGGACCTCCCTCGCCCGGCTGGTCGAGGACATGTTCGCCACCATGTACGCGGCGCAGGGGGTCGGGCTCGCCGCGAACCAGATCGGCGTCCCGTTGAAGGTGTTCGTCTACGACTGCCCGGACGACGAAGAAGTCCGACATCTAGGACATCTCGTCAATCCGGTACTCGTCGAGGCGGACGGCATCACCGTACGCGGACCGGAGGGGTGCCTTTCACTTCCCGGTCTCGAAGCGGGCACCGAGCGCTTCGACCGTGCGGTGGTCGAGGGCAGGTCCATGACAGGCGAGCCGGTGCGGGTCACCGGGACCGGCTGGTTCGCCCGCTGCCTCCAGCACGAGTGCGACCACCTGGACGGCAGGGTCTACACCGACCGGCTGACCGGACTGCGCCGCGCCAGGGCGCTGCGCGCGGCCCGGCGGGCGCCGTGGGGGCGGACGGACTGACTCCTCGGGCGGAAGGCGGTTCAGAAGCCCTGGCCGCCCGGCAGGTCGCCGGCCTCGGCCAGCCTGCCCCAGAGCAGGTCGGCGAGGCTGTGGACGAGCTGTTCGCGCGAGCACGGGCGGTCGCTGAGCCACCAGTCGCCGGCCGCGTGCATCATGCCGACGATGCCGTGGCCCCAGATGCGGGCCGTCTGCTCGCTGTCCGGGCCGAGGTCGACCCGTTCGGCGATCACCTTGCCGAGTTCCTCGCCGAGGCGGCGCAGCAGCGGGGCGGAGTGCCGGCCCACGTCGAAGCCCTGCTCGGGGGAGGGTGCCGCGTCGTCGGAGGGGTGCATCAGGAAGCGGTAGACCTGGGGGCGGGCCTCGATCGCCGCGAGATAGGTGTCCAGGGTCGCCTCGACCCGCTCGCGCCGCTCGGAGGGGGCGTCGAGCGCGGCCCGCAGGGCGCTCAGCAGCGCGTCCGTGTGGCGCTTGCCGAGCGCGCGGTAGAGGCCGCCCTTGTCGCCGAAGTGGCGGTAGAGGATGGGCTTGGTGATCCCGGCCTCCGCCGCGATCGCGTTCATCGACGCCTTGGGCCCGTCCCTGAGCACCACTCGGTCCGCCGCTTCGAGCAGCTCCCGGCGGCGGCGCTCGGCCGCCGTCCGCTGTCGCTCGGCCCCTCGTGTGGTCTCCATGTCGTATCTCCCCGCCCCGGCCAGCTGCCATGCGATCTCTTGACGTCCGGGCAACGTAACACCATGACCTGCCGGGCGCGGATCCGCGTGTCCCCGGTTGACAGTGGCTACTTGCTGGTAACAGACTGTTGTTACCGCGAGTAACGCATGGTGTTCTTTTTACGGAAGCGCATGGAGGGAACATGGCCGAGTTCACGCTCGATCTCAACGACGACCAGAAGCAGGTCCGTGACTGGCTTCACGGCTTCGCCGCGGATGTGATCCGCCCGGCCGCTTCGGAGTGGGACGAGCGTGAGGAAACGCCCTGGCCCGTCATCCAGGAGGCGGCCAAGGTAGGCATCTACTCCCTCGACTTCTACGCCCAGCAGTTCTTCGACCCTACGGGTCTCGGCATCCCCGTGGCTATGGAGGAGCTCTTCTGGGGTGACGCGGGCATCGCCCTGTCGATCGTCGGTACGGGCCTGGCGGCCGTCGGCGTCCTCGCCAACGGCACCGAGGAGCAGATCGGCACCTGGATCCCGCAGATGTACGGCGACGCGAACGATGTGAAGGTCGCCGCCTTCTGCTCCTCCGAGCCGGACGCCGGCTCCGACGTCGGCTCCATGCGTACCCGCGCGGTGTACGACGAGGCCAAGGACGAGTGGATCCTCAACGGCACCAAGACCTGGGCGACCAACGGCGGTATCGCCAACGTCCACGTCGTCGTCGCGGTCGTCGACCCGGAGCTGGGCACGAAGGGCCACGCCTCGTTCATCGTCCCGCCCGCCACCCCGGGCCTCTCCCAGGGGCAGAAGTTCAAGAAGCACGGCATCCGCGCCTCGCACACCGCCGAGGTGGTACTCGAGGACGCACGCGTCCCCGGGCACTGCCTGCTCGGCGGCAAGGAGAAGCTCGACGAGCGCCTCGCCCGGGCCCGTGAGCGTGCCAAGTCCGGCGGGGAGCGCGTCAAGAACGCCGCGATGGCCACCTTCGAGGCGTCCCGCCCGGCTGTCGGCGCCATGGCGGTCGGCACCGCCCGTGCCGCCTACGAGGTCGCCCTCGACTACGCGAAGACCCGGACCCAGTTCGGCCGCCCCATCATCGACAACCAGGGCGTCGCCTTCCAGCTGGCCGACATGCGTACGCAGATCGACGCGGCCCGGCTGCTTGTCTGGCGTGCCTCCTGGATGGCGAGCGCCGGCAAGCCGTTCACCTCGGCCGAGGGATCGATGTCGAAGCTCTTCGCGAGCGAGACGGCGAAGTCGGTGACCGCCCAGGCCGTCCAGATCCTCGGCGGCAACGGCTACACCCGTGAGTACCCGGTGGAGCGCATGCACCGTGACGCCGCGATCTACACCATCTTCGAGGGCACGAGCGAGATCCAGCGCCTGGTGATCGCCCGCACCCTGTCGGGGATGCCGATCCGCTAGCGCCGCCCACGGACGTACCGCGGGGCCGGACCGGACACCGGTCCGGCCCCGCGCCGTTCTACTTCTGCGGCAGGTTCGCCTCGATCGCCGCGAGGACCTCGGGCGCGTCCGGCTCGGTGCGGGGGCGGATCCGGGCGACCGGCTCGCCGGCCGGGGAGATCAGGAACTTCTCGAAGTTCCACTGGACGTCACCGGCCGCGCCCTCGGCGTCCGCGAGCTTCGTGAGCTCGGTGTAGAGCGGGTGCCGGTCCTCGCCGTTGACATCGATCTTCGCCAGGAGAGGGAAGCTCACCCCGTACGTCGTCGAGCAGAACGTCTGGATCTCCTCCGCCGTGCCCGGCTCCTGGCCCGCGAACTGGTTGCAGGGCACGCCGAGGACGGTGAACCCGCGGTCGCCGTACTCCTTCTGGAGCCGTTCCAGTCCGGCGTACTGCGGGGTGAGCCCGCACTTGGAAGCGACGTTCACCAGCAGGACCGCGGAGCCCTCGTAGGCCCCCAGCGTGGTCGGCTCGCCGGTGAGGGTGCTCAGCGGGATGTCGTGCAGGGTCATGGGATATCTCCTCGATAGCGTGGCGTCGCTGTTCATTGTGACTCCAGGGGATTCGTGGGGCCGACCGCCTTGTAGTAGAAGGTGGTCGCCCGCAGGGCGCCGGCGGGGTCCTGCGCGTACCGGGGAATCGACCCGCACTCCGTCCAGCCCGCCGCGCGGTAGAGGTGTTCGGCGGGACTGCCGGTCTCGGTGTCCAGGATCAGCAGGGAGAGCCCCTCGGCGGCTGCCGACCGCTCGGCCGCCGCGAGCAGCGCGCGGCCGATCCCCCGGCCGCGGGAGGAGGGCCGCACCATCAGCTTGGCGACCTCGGCGCGGTGCCCAGCATTGGGCAGCGAGGGCCTGACCAGCCCGATCGTGCCGGCCACCCGTTCCCCGTCACGGGCGATCCACACCTCGTGGCAGCCCGTCTCGACGGAGGCCGCCCGTTCACGCCACCAGGTGGCGGCGGCCGCCCGGTCCAGCGGTGCCAGGAAGCCCACCGAGGATCCGCCGTCCACGGTCTCGACCAGAAGGGCAGCCAACTCGTCGGCGTACGTGACGAGCTCGGGGCCGGACACGGAGACGATCTCGGTCATGCGGCAGGTCCTTTCACATTCACGGCAGGACGATCATCAGGGCATAGCGGACCCGGTCGGGGCCGGGGCAGTGGAAGCGTGAGGGCCCGTGCAGCCGGAAGCGCAGGCAGTCTCCGGGGCCGACGGTGTGCGTCGCGGCATCGACGGTGATCTCGACCGTGCCCTCGAGCACCCAGATGTGCTGCTCCACGCCGGGCACGGGCGGATTCTCGTAGGTGACGACGGAGCCCGCGGCGAGCGTGCCCTCGATGACCTCGGCACGCAGGCCGGCGTGCGGCGGTGAGACGGAACGGCGTACGAATCCGGCCCCCTCGTCCCGCCACACCGGCTGCTGTGCGGCGGGCACGAGCCCCGGCGGCTCCGCCTCGACTTCCATCAGCAGGCGCGACATGGTCCGCTCGTACACCGTGCACAGCTGTCCGAGCACGGTGGTGGTGGGACTCAGCTCGCCGCGCTCCAGGCGCGACAGAGTCGAGCGGCTGACGCCGGCGCGGCGGGACAGTTCGTCCAGTGACCAGCCGCGTTCGGTACGGAGCAGGCCCAGCCGGGTCGCGAGCCGGGCGTCGACGGACTCCGACGCACCCTGTTCTCTCATATACGGGATTGTATCTCTGGACAGAGATATGTGTCAGGTGGCCTACGTGCCGATCGGGTGATGGTGTGTCAGTCTGATAAAAGCGACATAAGTCACATGTTCGGCGCGCCCCGCGCCGCGCATCGGCTGCAGAACCTAGGAGACCGACATGGCTGGAAGCACGAGTGGGGCGCGAACGGACCACGACGCCGCGGGCTCGCAAGGAGCGCACGGCTGGACCCTCTTCGCGGCGGTACTGATGGTGTTCGGCGGCGCCATGGCCATCTTCGAAGGCATCTCCGCCCTAGCCAAGGACGACCTGTTCGTCTCCACGCGCAACTACGCGTTCACGCTCAGCCTGACCGGCTGGGGATGGATCCATCTCATCCTGGGCATCGTCATCCTCCTCGCCGGGATCGCCCTGTTCAGCGGGGCGATGTGGGCGCGCATGGTCGGCATCCTGCTCGCGGGCCTGGGGGCGCTGGCCAACTTCCTGTGGCTGCCCTACTACCCGTTCTGGTCGATCGTGCTCATCGCGATCAACATCTTCATCATCTGGGCCCTGTGTGCGTGGCCGCAGCGGGAGGGTCGAGCCTGAGCACGAGGACGTAGGAGACCACGACGGAGACGATCACGAGCGGCATCACGGTGATGCCCTCGGATCCCAGAAGGAGCGTGGCGAGCAGTACCGATGTCATCGGCAGCTTGAGCATCGCCACGCACATCGCCCCGATCCCCATTGCGAAGCCCGAGGTGGCGTTCAGGCCGGGCAGGTGCGACAGTGCCAGCCCGCCTGCCGCCCCCAGGAACATCGACGGGAAGATCGGGCCACCTCGGAAGCTGCTCAACGACAGGGCGTACGCGAGCGCCTTGCAGGCGATCAGCACCAGGAGCGTTCCGACCGAATACTTGGCGTCCTCGGTGAGCAGCCCCCCGAGGGCGTTCTGGCCCGAGTACAACACCTCGGACGCGTCCCCTCCCGTGCTCTCGGCGTACAGGAGCGCGAGTACGCCGATGACCACGCCCATCGCCACGGTGGCGATCACCGTCCGTCGCTCGACCCAGTCCTGCAGGGCCAGGGAGAGCCTTCTGATGCCCGTTCCCAGGACGGCGGCCGCGACTCCGAGCGCGATGGCCCAGCCGAACTCGGCGACGGTGGGCGTGGGTGTGTGCGGCACGTGCGGGAGGGTGAGGGAGTACGTCCCCAGCCCGGTCCACGATCCCAGGCCGATGAAGATGAGCGACCCGATGCCCGAGGCGAGCAGCCCCGGCACGAGCACGAGGCCGAGCATCATCCCGGCGAGGCCGGACGCCTCCATCAGCAGGAACGCGCCGATGAGCGGGGATCCCAGAAGGGCGCTGATGGCGGCGAAGCTGCCTGCGGCCGCCACCAGGGCGCTCGCCCTCGGCTCGATGCCGGGTTTCAGCAGGCGCACCGCGCACACGGCCAGCCCCCCGCCGATGGCGATGAGCGGGGCCTCGGGGCCGAGGACCGCGCCGAGTGCGAGGGAGGCGATGGCGGCGAGCGCGACCCCCGGGAGCTCCGCGGCGGACGGCGCCCCCGTGTTCACCATCCCCTCGGCCGGCTTGTGTCCGGCCGTTCCGGGGAGGTAGCGGATGGTCAGGCCCGTCAGCAGGCCCGCGACGGCGAGCAGCGGGACCGGCCACCACGACGGTGTGCCGTCGAAGCCCAGTGCGCGGGGCAGGTCCTCGTAGGTCAGGTTCTGGAGCTCGTGGACGAGCGCGAGAAAGCCGAACGCCGCGGCAGAGATGGGGACTCCGAGGATCGCCACCATGACCAGAAGGACTGCGTAGCTCCGGGTGCGGACCACCGTGCGCGGATCCGGGGACTCCGTGCCGGGTGTTCCGACCGGTTCGGCCGACATGGTCATGGTCTCCTCGGTTCGGGGCCCCGGCCGGCTGGTCATGCCCCGCCGGGCTCCCCACGTGATACCACGATGTCCCGCTATGGCCGTGATGTACCCGCTGTTGAGGTGTGGTGAATCCAGGTCTCGCTACGTCGCGCCCGTCCCGGCCGCGGGAAGCCGGCCCACGGTCACCGCATCGACCAGCGCCCGGTGGTCGCGTTCGTTCTGGTCGGCGTACCGCTCGGCGAACGTCTGCAGCGCCCGGTCGAACGCCGTGCCGCGGCCCAGGTAGGCCGCGATGGCGATCCGGTCACCGGACCGCGCGTGCGCACGGGCCAGCGTCGTCCCGCACACCTCGCCGAAGGCCGCCATGCCACGGGGCACCATCAGCTCCGGTTCGGCGATGCCCTTCCAGTCACGCAACTGGCGTACGTAGAAGTCCCTGCGCTTCCCGTCGAACCCTTCCACCCGCTCCCAGCCCAGGAAGATGTCGCCGGCAGCCTGCATCAGGCGCTGGCCGGCCACCACCCGCTCGCCCTGATTCCGGTACGCACTCGCCCCGGCGTGCGGCGCGAGCACCGAGGAGTCGGCCTCCTTGGCCTGGAGCACGAGCGGATCCCCGCCGTCCCTGCCCAGCAGGAGGATGATCCAGCAGCGCGTTCCGACGCTTCCCACGCCCACGACCTTGCGGGCCATGTCCACGGGCCTGAAGTCGGCCAGCAGGGACCGCCGGTCCGAAGGGAGGCTGCGTCCGTAGCGCCGGAGAAGCGTCCGGAACTGCTTCTCCGTCGCGCTTCGTTCCGCGCCGTCGGGCAGCAGGTCCGCGACCGGCACGATCAGGGGCGGATCCGCGGCGATCCGGAGCCGCCCGCCGACCACCTCGGTGAGTTTGTCGAACGCCTGCACGCTGTCCCGGGTGCGGGCCTTCGCCGTCGCTCTGGCCACGCGCTTGCGGCCCCGGGCGGCCAGCCGGTCGGCTGCCACGGCCTTGAGGCTGCCCTCGTCGATCTGCGTGTACCAGACATCGAGATTGCGCATGCCCGCGAACCGGATCATCGACTCCCGGTACGACCGCACGGTGGCCCGCACGATCTGGGCCCGCTCCTTGTCCGAGAAGTTGTTGGCGCGCCCGGCGATGACGAGGCTGGCGGCCAGCCTCTTGACGTCCCACTCCCAGGGACCCGGCAAGGTCTCGTCGAAGTCGTTGATGTCGAACAGCAGGTGGCGCTCGGGGGAGGCCAGCAGTCTGAAGTTCAGCAGATGGGCGTCACCGCACAGTTGCGCCCTGATGCCCGAGGCCGGCGTTCCGGCCAGGTCGGAGGCCATGACGGCCGCGGCGCCCCGATAGAAACGGAAGGGCGACTCCGACATCCGCCCGTAGCGGATCGGGACGAGCTCCTGCACCCTGGCCGCCGACTGGGCCTCCAGGAGGGCCAGGGGATCGGGCCGGTCCGCCGGTGGCTCGTACACTTGATGGCTCGACCGGGGAGCCCGTTTGCGGGCTGCCTTGCCGAGTGCGGCCCGTTCCTTCGGTGTCGCGCCCGGTACGGCACGGAGCGGTGAGGTGCGTTCCTGGGGCATGGCGGCCCTCCTGACTGCGTGCGGGGCCGTGCGGGCGGCCCTGCCCTCCATCATCCCCGGCCGGACGGATTCCGCCCGCTCGGTGCGTTCCGGCGGTGGTGGCCGCCGTGCGGCCTCAGGAGTGTCCGCGCTTCCTGGCCCGGCGGCCCACCCGCCGCCAGATCGCACGCTGAAACCGGAGCGCACCCGCGCCCACCACGATGAGCACCACGATGTTCACCAGGAGCTGGATGAGGGAACCCCGCGCCTCGGACCAGCTGGCGAAGGCCGTGGACACACTGATGGCCGCGGCTGCCGGAATGGTCGTGACCGAGATGAACACCCCGAGGAGGGCGCTCGTGCGGGACTCCGTGAGCGACACGATGCCGACGACAGCGGCGAGGGCCGCGACGGCGAAGGAGAAGAAGTTGGGGGTGTTGATCAGGTCGGAGACCGGACGCAGCCCCAGGTCGAAGGCCTCGGACTGGAGACCGAAGCCGCGGATGAGGAGGCTGAAGAGGAAGGTGACCGCGATCGTCAGCAGGAAGCCTGTGAACAGGGCGCCGAGCCCTGCGCGGATCATGGTCCGGTCGCCCCGGTCGATGCCCAGCGCCACGGCGACGATCGCGCCGTACTCGGGGCCGACGACCATGGCCCCGACGATCAGGATCTGGGAGTTGGTGACGATGCCGACCGAGCCGATGAGACCCGCGATGACCAGATACAGGTAGAAGCTCGGCGCGTACCTTCCCTCGGACCTGATGCGCGCCTCCACCTGGGCCCAGACCGGGGCGCCGGCCAGGGCCCCGAGTCGGCGGGCCGCGTTCTCCGAGGCCCGCCCCGGGAACGCCATGTCCACCGGCTCGATGACGAGGGAACCGTCCACGTCGATCTCGAGTCCCCGCAGGCCCCCCAGCACCTCGTTCGCGGCCCCCGCCAACACGTCGCAGGCGAAGGCGTCACCGTCGGGGTGGCGCGCGACGCCACGCCGCACGATCAGGTTCAGGACGTAGGGGTGACCGGCGAGGAGCTCCACGACCTGGTCCGTGCGGTCCGGCGGGCTCACCGCACGGACATGGATCATGTCCATTCCGTGCCTCCGCGAGGCAGGGCGGGCGGCCGGATGCCGAGTGGCCGATAGTGGCATAGATAGTGACATGCCGGAGATTGGACGGTCATGGACCGATACCCTCCCATAGCCACCCACGGTCTGGTGGGCGACCTGCAGACCTGCGCACTGATCTCTTCGCAGGGCGTCGTCAACTGGCTGGCCGCCCCCCGGTTCGATTCCCCCAGCGTCTTCGCCGCGTTGCTCGACCACGACCGTGGCGGCTGCTTCCGGCTGTCGCCCGACGGCCCGGAGAACTCCTGCAAGCAGCTCTACTACCCGGACACCGCGGTGCTGGTCACTCGCTTCATGTCGCCCGACGGAGTCGGCGAGGTGCTCGACTGGATGGCGCCGATCGCCTCCGGTCGCGCCACCGACCGGCACACACTGGTGCGGAAGGTGCGCTCGGTGCGGGGGACCGTACGGTTCTCGATGGAGTGCAGGCCCCGTTTCGACTACGGGCGTGCTCCCCATGAGCTCGAACTCGGCCCGGACGGGGCCGTGTTCAGGTCTGCGGGGATCAGCGGGCATCTGCAGGCAGGCTTTCCCCTGGAGCGCGACGGCCATGATGTGCGCGGAACGGTGACGCTGGGCGTGGGCGAGTCGGCGGTCGCCGTCTTCACCGTCTGCGGGCCCGACGGACCCGCGCCGCCGCAGCCCACCGTCGAGGGGACCGACGAGCAGCTCTGGGAGGTCGTCGAGTTCTGGCAGAACTGGCTGCGCACCTCCCGCTACCGGGGTCGTTGGTCGGACATGGTCAACCGGTCCGCCATCACCCTGAAGCTCCTCACCTACGCCCCCACCGGCGCACCGGTGGCCGCCGCCACGATGGGCCTGCCCGAGCAGATCGGCGGTGAACGCAACTGGGACTACCGGTACACCTGGGTCAGGGACGCCTCACTGTCGGTGCGGGCCCTGCTGGACCTGGGATTCGTCGAGGAGGCGACCGCCTTCACCCGCTGGCTGGGCGCCCGCCTCGGGGACGGGGACATCGACGGCGAGGCACTGCAGACCATGTACCGCGTCGACGGTGAACCCCTGCCGGCCGAGGAGATCCTCACGCACCTCGAGGGCTACCGCGGTTCCCATCCGGTACGTCTGGGCAACGCCGCCTCCGACCAGTTGCAGCTCGACATCTACGGCGAGGCCCTCTACGCACTCTCCGAGGGGCACGAGGTCGGCATCCAGGCGGGCTACCGCGGCTGGAAGAAGGTCTCCCGCACCCTGGACTGGCTCGCCGACTCCTGGGACCGCCCCGACGAGGGCATCTGGGAAACGCGCGGCGGACGCAAGGACTTCACCTACAGCCGGGTGATGTGCTGGGCCGCGTTCGACCGCGGACTGAAGCTCGCGACCGCGTTCAGCAGACCGGCCGACACCGTCCGGTGGACCCGGGCCAGGGACTCCATCCTCGATCAGGTCATGGAACGGGGCTGGAGCGAGCAGGAAAAGGCGTTCGTCCAGCACTACGAGGGGGACGTGCTGGACGCCTCGCTGCTCCTGATGCCCAGGGTGGGTTTCCTCGCACCCAAGGACCCCAGCTGGCTGTCCACGCTGGACGCCATGAACGACACCCTCGTCTCCGACAGCCTGGTCTACCGCTACGACCCGGCCGCCTCCCCGGACGGACTGCGCGGCTCCGAGGGCACGTTCAGCCTCTGCACATTCCTCTACGTCGACGCGCTGGCCCGCGCCGGGCGACTGCGGATGGCCCGCTACACGTTCGAGAAGATGCTCACCTACGCCAACCACGTCGGCCTGTTCGCCGAGGAGATCGGCCCCACCGGCGAGCAGCTGGGCAACTTCCCCCAGGCGTTCACCCACCTCTCCCTCATCACGGCTGCCCGCACCCTCGACGAGGCACTCGACCGGCTGCGCGACTGACAGGTCGCACGGTCACCGGTCGTGCCCGCCGCCCGGGCTTGAGAGGATCCGTACGTGGAGTACCCCGAGCCCTTCCCCGAACTCTTCCCCGGACCGCAGCCCGAAGCCGGCCGGACCGAGGACCGCCGTACCGTGCGCTGCGGCCTGTGCGGGCGCCCCCTCACCGGCGCGGACTCACGCCGCACCGGACTCGGCCCCTCCTGCGACGCCAAACTGCATCCGGCGGGCCCGGACATCCGGACCCGCCGTCACGACGTCGAGCAGGACACGCTGCCCGGCATCTGACCCGCAGGGGGCGCTACGCGCCGTCGAGACGGCGGAACAGGCCCTCCTGCACCACCGACACCAGCAACTGCCCCTGGCGGTCGTAGATCCGGCCCCTGGCCAGTCCGCGGCCACCCGTGGCGATCGGCGACTCCTGGTCGTACAGGAACCACTCGTCCGCCCGGAACGGCCGGTGGAACCACATGGCGTGGTCCAGCGACGCCATGTCGAAGCCGCGCGGACCCCAGAGCGGCTCCACCGGGATCCGGACCGCGTCCAGCAGCGTCATGTCGCTCGCGTACGTCAGCGCACAGGTGTGCACGAGCGGGTCGTCGCCCAGCGGGCCCACCGCGCGCATCCACACCGCGCTGCGCGGGTCCGCGTCCTTGATCTCCTCGTGCGTCCAGCGGAGCCGGTCGACGTAGCGGATGTCGAAGGGCTGACGCCGCGCCATCCGCTCCAGCGCCTCAGGCAGCCCGCCCAGGTGCTCGCGCACCTCGTCGGCGACCGTGGGCAGGTCGTCGGGGTCCGGCACCGTACGGGCGGGCGGCAGCTGATGTTCGAAGCCCGCCTCCTCGGGACGGTGGAAGGACGCCGTCAGATTGAAGATCGTCCGGCCCTGCTGGACGGCCGTGACCCGGCGGGTGGTGAAGGACCGGCCGTCCCGCACCCGCTCGACGTCGTACACGATCGGCACACCGGGGCGGCCGGGCCGCAGGAAGTAGGCGTGCAGCGAGTGGACGGGACGGTCCCCGTCCGTGGTGCGGCCGGCCGCGACCAGTGCCTGTCCGGCGACCTGACCGCCGAAGACCCGTTGCAGGGACTCGTCGGGGCTGCGGCCACGGAAGATGTTGACCTCGATCCGCTCCAGGTCGAGAAGATCGACCAAGCGCTCGGCGGGGTTCGTCGTCATGCGGTTCCACTCCACTCTCGAAGCCGGTGCGCCGTCACAGCTGGCCCACGGCCGTGACCCGGACAACCGCACGGCCCTCCTCGTCGGAGGCCGCCAGATCGACCTCCGCACGGATACCCCAGTCATGGTCACCCGCCGGGTCGGCGAAGGCCTGCCACACCCGCCACAGACCGTGCTCGAGGTCCTCGTCGATCTTCAGCAGCTTCGGGCCGCGCGCGTCCGGACCCGTACCCAGGTCCTCGTGCGCCTCCCAGTAGCCGTCCATCGCCTCGCCCCAGGCGTCCTCGTCCCAGCCCGAGTCGGCATCGAGCTCGCCCAGGTCGCGGACCCGGTCCAGGGCCGCCAGCTCCACACGGCGGAACATCGCGTTGCGCACCAGGACCCGGAAGGCGCGGGCGTTGGCGGTGACCGGCTTGACCTCGTCGGCCCGCTCCTGCGCCTGCTCGGCGGTCTCCACCTCCGGGTTGGCCAACTGCTCCCACTCGTCCAGCAGGCTGGAGTCCACCTGACGCACCATCTCGCCGAGCCAGGCGATCAGATCCTCCAGGTCCTCGGACTTCAGGTCGTCCGGGATCGTGTGCTCGAGCGCCTTGTACGCACTCGCCAGATAGCGCAGCACGATGCCCTCGGTACGCGCCAGCTCGTAGTTCGACGTGAACTCCGTGAACGTCATGGCCCGTTCGTACATGTCCCGGATCACCGACTTCGGCGACACGGGATGGTCACCGACCCACGGGTGGCTCGTGCGGTACACGTCGTACGCGTGCCAGAGCAGCTCGCTCAGCGGCTTGGGGTACGTGACCTCCTGCAGCCGCTCCATCCGGTCCTCGTACTCGACGCCGTCCGCCTTCATCTGCCCGACGGCCTCACCCCGCGCCTTGTTCTGCTGGGCGGCGAGGATCTGGCGCGGGTCGTCGAGGGTCGACTCGACGACGGAGACCATGTCCAGGGCGTACGAAGGGGATTCGGCGTCCAGCAGGTCGAACGCGGCCAGCGCGAAGGTCGACAGGGGCTGGTTCAGGGCGAAGTCCTGCTGGAGATCGACGGTGAGGCGCACGATCCGGCCCTCGGCGTCCGGGGTGTCGAGCTGTTCCACCACACCGCCGTCGAGCAGCGAGCGGTAGATGGCGATGGCCCGCCGGATGTGCCGCAACTGAGCCCGTCGCGGCTCGTGGTTGTCCTCCAGGAGGTGCCGCATCGCGTCGAAGGCGTTGCCCGGGCGGGCGATCACCGAGAGCAGCATCGTGTGCGTGACCCGGAAGCGCGAGGTCAGGGGCTCGGGGTCGGAGGTGATGAGCTTGTCGAAGGTGGTCTCGGACCAGGCGACAAAGCCCTCGGGGGCCTTCTTGCGGACCACCTTGCGCTTCTTCTTGGGGTCGTCGCCCGCCTTCTTGACGGCCTTCTCGTTCTCGATGACGTGCTCGGGTGCCTGTGCGACCACGAAGCCGGCCGTGTCGAAGCCGGCCCGGCCGGCGCGGCCGGCGATCTGGTGGAACTCGCGGGCGCGCAGCGTGCGCACCCGGGTGCCGTCGTACTTGGTGAGGGCGGTGAACAGCACCGTACGGATCGGGACGTTGACACCGACACCGAGTGTGTCGGTACCGCAGATCACCTTCAGCAGGCCCGCCTGCGCGAGCTTCTCGACCAGGCGGCGGTACTTGGGGAGCATGCCCGCGTGGTGCACCCCGATGCCGTGCCGCACGTAACGGGAGAGGTTCTGGCCGAACTTGGTGGTGAAGCGGAAGTTGCCGATCAGATCGGCGATCTTCTCCTTCTCCTCCTTCGTGCACATGTTGATGCTCATCAGCGACTGCGCCCGCTCGACGGCCGCCGCCTGGGTGAAGTGCACGATGTAGACCGGCGACTGCCGGGTGTCCAGGAGCTCGGTGAGCGTCTCGGTGATCGGCGTCAGCCGGTACTCGTAACTGAGCGGGACCGGACGCGTCGCCGAGCGCACCACGGAGGTGGGGCGGCCGGTGCGGCGGGTCAGGTCCTCCTCGAACATCCTGACGTCACCGAGCGTGGCCGACATCAGGATGAACTGGGCCTGCGGCAGTTCCAGGATCGGGATCTGCCAGGCCCAGCCGCGGTCCTGTTCCGCGTAGAAGTGGAACTCGTCCATCACGACCTGGCCGACGTCCGCGTACTTCCCGTCACGCAGCGCGATGGAAGCCAGTACCTCGGCCGTGCAGCAGATCACCGGGGCGTCGGCGTTGACCGAGGCGTCGCCGGTCAGCATGCCCACGTTCTCCGTACCGAACATCTTGCACAGGTCGAAGAACTTCTCCGAAACCAGCGCCTTGATCGGCGCGGTGTAGAACGTGACCTTGTCCTGGGCCAGGGCGGTGAAGTGCGCACCCGCCGCGACCAGGCTCTTTCCTGAGCCGGTGGGGGTCGAGAGGATCACGTTCGCCCCGGAGACCACCTCGATCAGCGCCTCCTCCTGAGCCGGATAGAGGGTGATGCCCTGCGATTCGGTCCATGACGAGAAGGCCTCGAAGAGGGCGTCCGGGTCGGCGGTCGGGGGCAGCTGATCGATAAGGGTCACGCCCCCATCTTGCCTGCCTTGTGCCCGGATGCGGGAACCGGAGGGCCGCCCGAAGATCACGGACGATACGCTGCCCACTCAACTCGGCCGCAGCACACAGGCAATGGCGGCCCGGCCGTGTCGCACGGCCGAATCACGATGGGGGCGGAAACAGCCATGATGGGACCGGCACACTCTCTGTCAGGGGCAGCGGCCTGGCTGGGGGTGGGCGCCGCGGCCGCCGCCGCGGGCCACACGATGCCCTGGCCCGTCCTCGTCGTCGGGGCACTGATCTGCGCGGGCGCCGCGCTCGCCCCCGACCTCGACCACAAGTCCGCCACGATCTCGCGTGCCTTCGGCCCGATCTCCAAGGGCGTGTGCGAGATCGTCGACAAACTCTCCTACGCCGTCTACAAGGCGACCAAGGGAGCCGGCGACCCGCGAAGGACGGGCGGACACCGCACCCTCACCCATACCTGGCTGTGGGCGGTGCTGATCGGCGGAGGGGCCTCTCTCGCGGCGATCACCGGCGGCCGGTGGGCGGTCCTGGCGATTCTCTTCGTCCACCTCGTGCTCGCCGTCGAGGGTCTGCTGTGGCGGGCCGCCCGTATGTCCAGCGACGTCCTCGTCTGGCTGCTCGGCGCGACCAGCGCGTGGATCCTGGCGGGGGTGCTCGACAAGCCGGGCCAGGGTTCCGACTGGCTGTTCGCCGAGCCCGGCCAGGAATACCTGTGGCTGGGCCTGCCGATCGTGCTCGGGTCCCTCGTCCACTGCGTCGGCGACGCGCTCACCGTCTCGGGCTGCCCGATCCTGTGGCCGATCCCGCTCGGCCGCAAGCGGTGGTACCCGCTCGGACCCCCGAAGTTCATGCGCTTCCGGGCCGGCAGCTGGGTGGAGATCAAGGTGCTGATGCCCGCGTTCATGGTGCTCGGGGGAGTGGGCGCGGCCGCGGCGCTCAACTTCATCTGACCGCACCGCGCCCGTTCCGGGGGCGGTGCGCCCCGAGCCGTAGCACCATGACCCCATGCTGCTCGCCCGGCTCGCCCACGTGTCCCTCGAGGTCGCCGCGACGTCGGCACGGACCCGGAAGGTCGCCCTGCTCGCCGGACTGTTCCGGGAGGCCGGTCCCGACGGCGTACCCGTAGTCATCCCGTATCTCGCCGGCCGCCTCCCCCAGGGACGGCTCGGCATCGGGTGGAGCACCCTGGGCGATCCGGTGGCGCCCGCGGACACGGCGACGCTGACGGTGACGGACGTCGACGCGGAACTGACGGCGATCGGGGCCCTGACCGGTCCGGGCTCGCAGGCCGCGCGCAAGGAGCGCCTCCAGCGGCTGTTCGGCGCCGCCACCGCCGACGAGCAGCATCTTCTGCGCGGGCTGCTCACCGGCGAGGTGCGCCAGGGGGCACTCGACGCCGTCGCCATCGACGCCCTGGCCGGTGCCACCGGCGCTGAGCCCGCCGAGGTGCGCCGCGCCGTCATGCTCGCCGGATCACTGGAGGCGGTCGCCCGCGCGCTGCTCGCGGACGGCCCCGGGGCTCTCCCGGCCTTCAGGCTCACCGTCGGCAGGCCGGTCCTGCCGATGCTCGCTCACACCGCGCGCTCCGTCCCCGAAGCCATCGACAAGCTGGGGCCGTGCGCGGTCGAGGAGAAGCTCGACGGCATCCGCGTACAGGTGCACCGCGACGGGGCACGGGTGCGGGTCCACACCCGCACCCTCGACGACATCACCGACCGGCTTCCCGAGCTGGTCACGGTGGTGGCCGGCTTCGGAGGCGACCGGTTCGTCCTCGACGGCGAGGTGATCGCTCTCGGGCCCGACGGCAGACCGCGGCCCTTCCAGGAGACCGCCGGCCGGGTCGGATCCCGGCGGGACGTCGCCACAGCGGCTGCCGAGGTCCCGGTGGTCGCCGTCTTCTTCGACGTGCTCTCCGTCGACGGACGCGAACTGCTGGACCTCCCCCTCACCGAACGGCACACGGAACTGGCCGCCCTGGTCCCGGAGCCGATGCGGGTGCGGCGCTTCCTCGTGACGGACCCCGGGGACGAAGCGGCACGCGGTGGCGCGGTGGCGTTCTTCGAGACCACCCTGGCGCACGGCCACGAAGGAGTGGTGGTCAAGGGCCTGACCGCGCCCTACAGCGCGGGCCGACGGGGCGCCTCCTGGCTGAAGGTGAAGCCCGTGCACACCCTCGACCTCGTGGTCCTGGCAGCCGAGTGGGGCCACGGCAGACGCACCGGAAAACTGTCCAACCTCCATCTGGGAGCGAGGCGGCAGGACGGCACCTTCGCCATGCTCGGCAAGACCTTCAAAGGCCTCACGGACAAGATGCTCGCCTGGCAGACCGAACGCCTCCGGGAACTGTCCACCGGTGACGACGGACACGTCGTCACCGTGCGGCCGGAGCTCGTCGTCGAAATCGCCTACGACGGACTCCAGAGCTCCACCCGCTACCCGGCGGGCGTCACCCTGCGGTTCGCCCGGGTGCTGCGCTACCGCGAGGACAAGTCGCCGCAGGAGGCGGACACGGTCGACACCGTGCTCGGCCGACGGACCTGAACCCGGCGCCGGACACGAGCGCGGCCCCCACCGGTGCGGTGGAGGCCGGCGCCTGACCGCTGATCAGCCGCGGGTGCCCGTCGACGCCGTGTGCGCGCGGAGCTGCTCCGGCGTGAGATAGGCGTCGGTGTACTCGAAGTCGCGCAGGGTGGCCGGCTTGCGGGCCTGGAATCCGGTCCGCACGAAGTCGTCCCCCGCGATCGCGTTCAGCATCCAGTTCGTCAGGACCCGCGTCTTGGCGACATTGGTCCGCAGCCCCGACCAGTGGTAGCCGCGTGCCACCAGCTGGGCGGGCATTCCCTTCAGCTCGATACCCAGCGGCTTGGACACCGCGTCCCGGCCGCCGAGGTCCACGACGAGACCGAGGTCCCTGTGGACGTACGGCTGCAGCGGACGGCCGCGCAGCGAAGCGATGAGGTTGTCGGCCAGCACCCGCCCCTGCCGTATGGCGTGCTGCGCGGTGGGAGGGCAGACCGCCCCGTCACCGGTGGCCAGGTCGGGTACCGCCGCCGAGTCGCCCAGGGCGAACACCCCGTCCACGCCGGGCACCTGCATCTCCGGCGTCACCGCGAGCCTGCCGCGTACCGTCTCCGCGTCGAGGGTGGCGACGAGCGGGCTGGCCGCGACCCCGGCGGTCCAGATGAGCGTGCGGCAGGGCAGCACCCGGCCGTCGGTGAAGGTCACCTTGTCCGGAGCCGCCTCGGCCACCGAGACACCGAGCGACACCTCGATGCCGCGCTTGCGCAGGATCTCCAGCGCGGTGCGGCCCAGCTTGTCGCCGAGCTCCGGCATGAGCTTGGGCGCGATGTCGATCAGATGCCACTTGATCAGCTTCGGGTCCAGCCGGGGGTAGTGCCGGACGGCGTTGGCGGTCAGCCGCTGCAGGCAGGCGGCGGTCTCCGTGCCCGCGTATCCGCCGCCCACCACCACGAACTGCAGCCGGGACTCCCGCTCGGCCTCGTCCTGGCTGGCATCGGCCAGATCGAGCTGGGAGATGACGTGGTCCCGGATGTAGGCGGCCTCCGCCAGCGTCTTCATCCCCCGCGCGTTGTCGACCAGCCCGGGGATGTCGAACGTCCGGGTGACGCTCCCGGCGGCCAGCACGAGGTGGTCGTACGGCTCGTTCACGATCTCATCGGTGATCTTGCGGATGACGCAGACCTTCGCCTTCGTGTCCACGCCGATGGCGCCGCCCGGCACGATGCGGGTGCGGTGGCGCCGACTCCTGCGCAGGGAGACGGCGACCGACTGGGGGGTGAGCACCCCGGACGCCACCTGCGGGAGCAGCGGAAGATAGAGCTGGTACGAGAACGGCGTGACGAGGGCGATGTCCGCCTCACCGGGGATGAGGCTGCGTTCCAGCCGGCGTACGCACTCGACTCCGGCGAAGCCTGCACCGACAACGAGGATCCTGGGTCGTGCCACGGTGTGCGTCCCTTCTCGGGCTTACGCGGTCATCGCTCACCTGCCCCGTATCCGGGGCCAGTCACTCCTCATCCTCACCGGAGGGGCCGCAGTCCGCCTCTTGTGAGACGGCGGCCGGAGGGTCTCCCCGGCCGCCGCCCCGGGCTCATCCGTGCCAGGACCGCCACAACGCCGCGTACGCGCCGTCCGCCGCCACCAGCTCGTCATGGCTGCCCAGCTCGCTGATCCGGCCCTCCTCGACGACCGCGATCACATCCGCGTCGTGCGCCGTGTGCAGCCTGTGCGCGATCGCGATCACCGTCCGGCCGTCCAGCACCCGGGCCAGTGAACGCTCCAGGTGCCGTGCCGCCCGAGGATCGAGCAGCGACGTCGCCTCGTCCAGCACCAGGGTGTGCGGATCCGCCAGCACCAGCCGGGCCAGCGCGATCTGCTGCGCCTGCGCCGGGGTGAGGGCCAGACCGCCCGAGCCGACCTCCGCGTCCAGACCGTCCGCCAGGGCCTTGGCCCAGCCGTCCGCGTCGACTGCCGCGAGCGAGGCCCACAGCTCCGCGTCCTCGGCGCCCGAACGGGCCAGCAGCAGGTTGTCCCGGAGCGAGCCCACGAACACATGGTGCTCCTGGTTCACCAGAGCCACATGGGTCCGTACCCGCTCCGCCGGCATCCGGGACAGCTCGGCCCCGCCCAGCGTGACCTGACCGGTCCGGGGCGCGTAGATCCCGGCCAGCAGGCGCCCCAGTGTGGACTTGCCCGCACCGGACGGCCCGACCAGGGCGAGACGCGTACCAGGGGCCACGTCCAGCGACACCTCGTGCAGGACGTCGACACCGGCGCGGTAACCGAAGCGCACCTCGTCGGCCCGTACGTCCCGGCCGTCCGGCCCGACCGAGTCGTCGCCCGCGTCCGGCTCGATCTCCCGTACGCCGACCAGCCTCGCCAAGGACACCTGGGCGACCTGCAACTCGTCGTACCAGCGCAGGATCAGACCGATCGGGTCGACCATCATCTGTGCCAGCAGCGCGCCCGTCGTCAGCTGCCCGACGGTGAGCCAGCCCTCCAGCACGAACCAGCCGCCGAGCAGCAGCACCGCCCCGAGAATCGTTACGTACGTGGCGTTGATGACGGGGAACAGCACCGAGCGCAGGAACAGTGTGTACCGCTCCCACGAGACCCATTCCTTGACCCGCCGGTCGGAGAGCGCGACCCTGCCCGCTCCCAGCCGGTGGGACTCCACCGTCCGGCCGGCATCCACGGTCTCGGCGAGCATCGCCGCGACCGCCGCGTACCCGGCGGCCTCCGAGCGGTACGCGGAAGGCGCCCGCCGGAAGTACCACCGGCAGCCGGTGATCAGCACCGGCAGCGCGATGAGCACGGCCAGAGCGAGTGGCGGGGCGGTGACCGTCAGAGCGCCGAGCAGCAGCCCGGCCCACACGACGCCGATCGCCAGCTGCGGCACGGCCTCCCGCATCGCGTTCGCCAGCCGGTCGATGTCCGTCGTGATCCTGGAGAGCAGATCGCCGGTGCCGGCCCGCTCCAGGACGCCCGGCGGCAGCCCGACCGACCGCACGAGGAAGTCTTCGCGCAGATCGGCCAGCATCTCCTCACCGAGCACCGCTCCGCGCAGCCGCATCGTCCGTGTGAAGACCGTCTGCACGACCAGTGCGAGGGCGAACACCGCCGCGGTGCGCTCCAGATGGAGGTCGGTGACGCCGTTGGAGAGGTCCTCGACCAGCCCGCCCAGGAGGTATGGTCCGGTGATCGACGCGATCACCGCGATCGCGTTGACCGCGATGAGCACCACGAACGGCTTCCGGTGACGCCGGAGCAGGGAACGCACGTAGGACCGTACGGTCAGCGGTGTGCCTACCGGCAGGGTCGTCGCCGACTGCGGTGCGGCCGGGTCGTATGCGGGGGGTGCGACGCCGATCATGCCCTCTCCTCGAATTCCTCTTTCGTTTCGGCCGACTGCGACGCACCGATTCCGGCCAGCCCGTCCTGCACGGCCGGTACCGCGATCTCCGCGTCGGTCTCACGGGTGACGACCGCCCGGTACCGCGGTTCGTCCCGCAGCAGTTCGCGGTGCGCGCCGACCGCCACGACCGTGCCCGAGTGGACCAGGACCACGCGGTCCGCGAGGTCCAGGAGCAGCGGCGACGAGGCGAACGCCACGGTCGTACGGCCCTGGCGCAGCTGCTTGATCCCGGCGGCGACCCGGGCCTCCGTGTGTGAGTCGACGGCGGACGTCGGCTCGTCGAGCACGAGTGCCTCCGGGTCGGTGACCAGGGAGCGGGCCAGCGCGAGCCGCTGGCGCTGACCACCCGACAGGGACCGGCCGCGTTCGGTGATCCGGGTGCGCATCGGGTCTCCGTCCGTGTCCACGGACGCCTGGGCCAGCGCATCCAGCACGTCACCGCAGTGGGCGGCCGCGAGCGCGTCCTCGGCTGTGACCCTGCCCGACGACGGCACGTCGAGCAGCTCCCGCAGCGTCCCCGAGAGCAGCACCGGATCCTTGTCCTGCACCAGCACCGCGGCCCTCGCCGAGCCGAGCGGCAGCTCGTCCAGGGCCACACCGCCCAGGAGCACCGAGGGTTCCGGGTCCGAGGCGTCGTCCGTCTCCGCGTGCCCACCGAGCCGCTCGGCCAGCCGGCCCGCCTCGTCGGGATCACCGCAGACAACGGCCGTGAACAGGCCGCGCGGCGCCATCAGTCCGCTCACCGGGTCGTACAGATCGCCCTCGGGTGACATGGCGTCGATCGTCGAGGGCTGCGCACTGCGCCGCAGCGACAGGACCCGGACCGCACGCTGTGCCGACGGCCGCGAGAACGAGTACGCCATGGCGATCTCCTCGAAGTGCCGGAGAGGGAAGAGCATCAGCGTCGCCGCGCTGTACACGGTGACCAGCTGGCCCACGTCGATCCGGCCGTCCCGGGCCAGTGTCGCCCCGTACCAGACCAGCGAGATGAGCAGGATTCCGGGCAGAAGCACCTGAATCGCCGAGATCAGCGCCCACATGCGCGCACTGCGCACGGCGGCCTTGCGGACCTCCTGCGAGGCGCGCCGGTAGCGGGTCAGGAAGAGTTCCTCGCCGCCGATCCCACGCAGCACCCGCAGGCCCGCGACGGTGTCGGAGGCCAGTTCGGTCGCCTTGCCCGCCTTCTCACGCTGGAGATCGGCCCGCCGGGTGGCGCGGGGGAGCAGCGGCAGCACGGCGAGCGCCAGGACAGGCATGGCGATCGCGACCAGCACGCCCAGCGAGGGCAGGTAGATGATGAGCCCGATGCTGATGAGCACGAGGGCGGTGGCAGCGGCGGCGAAGCGCGACAGCGCCTCGACGAACCAGCCGATCTTCTCGACGTCTCCGGTGGAGACGGCGACGACCTCTCCGGCCGCGACCCGCCGGGTCAGTGCCGAGCCGAGCTCGGCGGTCTTACGGGCCAGCAACTGCTGGACCCTGGCCGCCGCGGTGATCCAGTTGGTGACCGCTGTGCGGTGGAGCATGGTGTCGCCCACGGCGATGAGGATGCCGAGGGCCACGATGAGGGCTCCGGCCAGCGCGAGGCCCCGGCCGGAACGTTCGACGACGGCCTGGACCGCGACTCCCACGGCAAGCGGCAGCCCGGCGATCGCGCACTGGTGGAGCAGCCCCCAGGAAAGGGATTTGAGCTGGCCGGTGAGCTGGTTGCGCCCGAGCCAGAACAGAAAACGTGGGCCTGAACGGACATCGGGGTCGCCGGGATCCGAGTACGGAAGATCGCGAATCTGCATGACGTTCCAAGGATCGGAAGGGGCAGAGATCCGTGACGGATCTCGTGGAACAGTAGGTGACCAAACCGTGCAAGGTTCGCGTCATGCCCCGGTCCGAAGCAAGCGATTATTGGTGGATACGGCGGCCGGCAGCCGAGGGCGACGGAGCGGGCCGGCAGGGCGCGAGGCCGGCCCGGTCCGCCGGGTACCCAGCACACGGCGGGCCTCCGCGCCGTCCGGCGCGGAGGCCCGTCCCGTCTACTCCGCGGGCTTGTCGGAGTCCATGCCCGCGCGCGCCTTCTTCCATTCACCGCGGGTGAAGTCCGGGATCTGCTGCGGAACTCCCTTGGCCTTGATGGAGAGGTGGCTCAGCGGAACCGGCGCCGTCCAGGTGGCCGCGTCGTAGACGTCGAAGTCGGGCGCGAGTCCGAGCCGCATGCACTGCATCAGGCGGAACACCAGCATGTAGTCCATCCCGCCGTGACCACCGGGAGGGTTGGCGTGCTCCTTCCACAGCCAGTGGTCCCAGTCGGCGTACGCGGAGAAGTCCTTCCACTGGTCATCGGTGTGGTCGGGCTCGAGATAGATGCGTGTCGGGTAGTCCTCGAAGACGCCCTTGGTGCCACCGAGGCTGTTGATGCGTGAGTACGGGTGGGGCGTCGACACGTCGTGCTCCAGGCGGATCACCCGGCCCTTCGCCGTCTGGACGAGACTGATCGTCCGGTCGCTCTCGATGTAGGTCTCCTTCCAGCTCGGGTCACCGGCGGGCATGTGCTGCTCGCGGTACTCGGCGAGACCGCGTGCGGGTGAGCCGACGCTGGTGATGCTCACCGCGCGGTCGCCGCGGTTGATGTCCATGTAGTTGGCGACCGGTCCGAATCCGTGGTTGGGGTACAGATCGCCACGCAACCGGGTGTGCCACAGGCGCCGCCACGGACCCTCGTAGTAGTCGGGGTCGAACATCAGCCCCCGAAGGTCGTGGTTGTACGCGCCCGCCCCGTGCAGCAGGTCGCCGAAGAGACCGGCGTGCGCCATCCGCAGCACCCGCATCTCGTTCCGGCCGTAGCAGCAGTTCTCCAGCTGCATGCAGTGTCGCCGGGTCCGTTCGGAGAGGTCGACCAACTGCCAGAGCTGGTCGAGCTGGAGAGCGATCGGACACTCGACGCCGACATGCTTGCCGTTGAGCATGGCGGTCTTCGCCATCTCGAAGTGGAAGTCCCAGGGAGTCGCCACGTAGACGAAATCGATGTCCCCGCGCTTGCAGAGGTTCTCGTAGTCGTCCTCGCCGTTGGTGTACACGGCGGGCGCGGGCTGACCCGCCGCCGTCACCTTCGCGGCCGCCCGTTCGGCCTTGGCCTTCACCGGGTCGCAGACGGCGACGACCTGTACTCCGGTGACGGCGAGGAAGAGATCGATCATGCTGCCGCCACGGTTGCCGAGGCCCACGATGCCGACCCGCACGGTGGAGCGCCGGTCGAAGGGCACCCCGGCCATGGTCCTGCCCTGGCGTGCGGGGACGGTCGCCGGACTCGCCGACTCCGCTGCTGCTGCCGTGCCGCTGCCGAGTGTTCCGAGTCCGAGCCCGGCGCCTGCCATTCCGGCCACTCCGGCTGTGGTGCGAAGCACGGAACGACGGCTCATCGAGCCGTCGTCCGTGTTCTGCGGGTCCTGGTCCTTTGGTGCGTCGTCGTTCATCGAGCCTCCAGGAAGGGGGATCTGACGGTGCGCGCATAAGTGCGGGAAGCCATGGGGGCATGACGGGTTCCCGAACCTCGGTAAGGACCCTGGACGGTGGGACTGCTGTTGCGCAAGGGATGCGTTTGGCCTCGCGCGTGGACTCTCGCGCCGAAACCATGGACTTTCCGGCGGTGTTGCCGGAGGACGGGCGTGCCGGACCCGGACGGCCGGCGGGCGCCCGGGACCGGGTACGCGCAGGGGGGTCCTGGAGACCGGTGGGGTCGCCGGGGACATGGTGGTCCGAGGGCCGCCGGGCGCCCGGGGACCGAGGTGCGCGCCAGGCTCAGGGACCGGCCGGGGCGTCGGAGGTGCGGTGCGCGCCGGGGTTCAGAGGACCGGCCGGGGCGTCGGAGGTGTCGTGCGCGCCGGGGTTCAGAGAACCGGCCGGGTCGCCCGCTCCAGCTCCATCAGTGCCGAGTAGTACGTGCGGCCGGTCGCCCGGTCCAAGCCGATCTCGCACATCCGGTTCGCCGACAGATACGCGTCGTACTCCCGGGTGTTCACCTCGGCCGCCTCCTTGGCGGTCGCCGAGTCGGTGAGCTCCTTGTGCAACATGCCGCGGTCGCCCGCGAACGCGCAGCAACCCGCGTCGTCGGGAATGACGACGTCCTCCGCGCAGGCTTCGGCGACCGCGCGCAACTGTTCCACGTCTCCCAGATGCTCCATCGAGCACGTGGGATGCAGGACGGCCGAGCCCACTGTGCGGAACACGGTCAGCGAAGGGAGCAGCTCCTCCGCTGCCCAGACGAGCGAGTCGACGACGGTCAGCTCACGGTGCAGATCCCGGTTGGCCTCCGTGAGGTACGGCACCACCTCGTGGGACATGCCGAGCGTGCAGGAGGACGCGTCGACGACCAGCGGCAGCCTGCCGCCCGCGGTCCAGCCCCAGGCCGCCTCCACGATGCGATTGGCCATCACGGCGTTGGCCACGTCGTACCCCTTGGAGTGCCAGATCGTCGCGCAGCAGGTCCCCTTGACGTCCTCGGGGATCCACACGGGCTTCGCGGCCCGGGCGGACAGGGAGACGACCGCCTCGGCGAGCGACGGCGATCCTTCGTCCTCGGGTCCGGCGAAGATGCGGTTCACACAGGCCGGGTAGTAGACGGCGTGCGCACCCGCCCGGGAGGTGGGAGGCATCCTCCGGCCGGCGGCGCCGGGGATCTGGGGCAGCCACTCCGGTACCAGATCGGGGCGAACGGCCTTGCGGGCCAGCCGGGTCACCGATTCGAGCAGACGGTCGCCGACCCGGTCGGAGACGGCGTCGGCCGCGGCGACCGCGAGACGTGCCGAGACCTCCACCGCCTTGAAGTGCTTCGCCGTGAGAGCCGCGATGCGCCCCTCGCGCGGCGAGTGCCGGTGATGACGGAAATCCTTCATCATCGCGCCGGTGTCGATGCCGACCGGGCAGGCCAGCTTGCACGTGGAGTCGCCCGCGCAGGTGTCCACGGCGTCGTACCCGTAGGCGTCGAGGAGACCGGCCTCCACCGGGGAGCGGTCCGGCTGGCGCATCATCTCCCTGCGCAGAACGATGCGTTGACGGGGGGTGGTGGTCAGGTCCTCGCTGGGGCAGGTCGGCTCGCAGAAGCCGCACTCGATGCACGGATCAGCGACCGGCTCGACCTTGGGGATCGTCTTGAGCCCGCGCAGATGCGCTTTCGGATCGCGGTCCAGGACGATCCGCGGCGCCAGCACCCCGTCGGGGTCGATGATCTGCTTCGTACGCCACATCAGTTCGGTGGCCTTCGGGCCCCACTCCAGCTCCAGGAACGGCGCGATGTTGCGCCCTGTGGCGTGCTCCGCCTTCAGCGATCCGTCGAAACGGTCGACGACGAGCGAGCAGAAGCTGTCCATGAAGGCGGCGTACCGGTCGACGTCCGCGGATTCCGCGGCGTCGAAGGCGAGCAGGAAGTGCAGGTTCCCGTGCGCAGCATGACCTGCCACGGCGGCGTCGAAGCCATGGACGGCCTGGAGTTCTAGCAGGGCCTCGCAGGCTTCGGTGAGCCGGGACGGCGGCACCGCGAAGTCCTCGGTGATGAGCGTGGTGCCCGAGGGGCGGGAGCCGCCGACGGCGGTGACGAACGCCTTGCGTGCCTTCCAGTAGCCCGCGACCGTGGCGGCGTCCCGGGTGAACGCGTTGGTCACGGACACGGCCGGCACGACGAGGTCGAGACCCGTGACGACCGAAGCCGCCGCCCGCTCGTGGGCCTCCAGAGCGGCCTCGTCCGGGGCGCGGAACTCCACCAGGAGCGCCGTCGTCCCCCCGGGCAGGGACGCCCAGTCCGAAGGGACGCCCTGGACGCGCACCGATGCCCGCAGGGTGTTGCCGTCCATCAGCTCCACGGCGATCGCACCCGCCTCGTTGAACTGCGGCACGGCCGCCGCGGCTGCGGTGAGGGAAGGGAAGAACAGCAGAGCGGAGGAGACCAGGCGGTCCAGCGGCAGCGTGTCGAAGACGACCTCCGAGATGAAGCCGAAGGTGCCCTCGGAGCCGACCATCAGCCCACGGAGGATCTCCACGGGGGTCGACCCGTCCAGGAACGCGTCGAGCCGGTAGCCGTTGGTGTTCTTGATCTCGTACTTGGCGCGGATCCGGGCGGTGAGCCGCTCGTCCGCCTCGATCTCCGCCTTGACGGCCAGCAGCCCTTCGCACAGGCGCGGCTCGGCGTGACGCAGCAGCTCGTCGGCGGCCGGTTCGGCCGTGTCGACCACTGTGCCGCTCGGCAGGACGAAGGTGAGGGAGGAGACCGTGCGGTACGAATTGCGGGTCGTGCCGGCGGTCATTCCCGAGGCGTTGTTCGCGACGACACCGCCGATGGTGCAGGCGATGGCGCTGGCGGGGTCGGGGCCCAGCAGTCTGCCGTGCCGGGCGAGCGTGGCGTTGGCGCGCATGACGGTGGTCCCCGGCCGGATCCGTGCCCGCGCCCCGTCGTCGAGGACTTCGATGCCTGTCCAGTGGTGGCGCACGTCGACGAGGATGTCCTCGCCCTGCGCCTGTCCGTTGAGGCTGGTGCCCGCGGCCCGGAAGACCACGTTGCGGCCCTTGCCGTGGGCGTACGAGAGGATCGCCGAGATGTCGTCGATGTCCTTGGGGACCAGGACGACCTGCGGCAGGAAACGGTAGGGACTGGCGTCCGAGGCGTACCGCACGAGGTCGGAGATCTTCCAGAGCACCTTCTCCGCGCCGAGCAGGGCGGTCAGGTCGGCACGCAGCGGTGCGGGTGTGCCCGCGGCCTTCCAGCCGGGCACCCGGTCGGGGGACGGCGCCCGTGCCGTACCAGGACGGAGGGCTTCCGGCTTCGGCTCCAGCAGCGGCATCTCAGGATCTCCTCGACGACACGGTGCGGTGCCCCGCACCGCGCCTCAGCAGCGGCGGCGCTCCGGCATTCCGTCCACCAGAGCGGTCAGCAGCCCGCCGAGCACCTCGCGCTGCTCGGCGGTCAATGGAGCCAGGATCTCCTCTGCGGCTGCCTTCCGCGCGTTGCGCAGCGAACGGAGTGTGGCCCTGCCCTCCTCGGTGATCTCGATGCGGACCACCCGGCGGTTGGTGGGGTCGGGCGCGCGGCGCACTCGGTCATTGGCCTCCAGGCCGTCCACCAGGGTGGTGACCGCACGCGGGACGACGTCGAGGCGCTGGGCGAGATCGGCCATCCGGGGCGGATCCTCGTAGTGCGCGACCGTGCGCAGCAGCCGGAACTGCGCCGGAGTGATGTCGATCGGCTCCAGCTGGCGGCTCTGGATGCGCTGGAGTCTGCGGGTGAGGCGCAGCAGCTGTTCGGCCAGAAGACCGTCGGGATCGGGGGAGTCCATGAGGGAACAATATCAGGACCTTGTTCATTGTGAATAGAGGTAACAATGAGCTAGGCTCCGTAAAGTCGAGATCCCGCACGCCCCTCCGCCGCGCGCCTCCCCCGAGGCCTGCTGGCTTCACGCCTTCGAAGGAGCACATGAAACCCGACGAACCCACGTGGACACCCCCTGCCGGTGATGCCCAGCAGCCGCCCGCCGAGCTGCGTCGCATCTTCCGCCTCTTCCGCCCCTACCGTGGCAGGCTCGCGATCGTGGGGCTGCTGGTCGGCGCCTCGTCACTGGTGTCGGTCGCCACCCCGTTCCTGCTCCGCGAGATCCTGGACACCGCGATCCCTCAGGGGCGTACGGGACTGCTCACGCTGCTCGCGCTCGGCATGATCCTCACCGCCGTGATGACCAGCGTCTTCGGCGTGCTGCAGACCCTGATCTCCACGACGGTCGGCCAGCGCGTCATGCACGACCTGCGCACCGCCGTCTACACCCAGCTGCAGCGGATGCCGCTCGCCTTCTTCACCAGGACCCGCACGGGCGAGGTCCAGTCGCGCATCGCCAACGACATCGGCGGGATGCAGGCGACGGTCACCTCCACCGCGACCTCGCTGGTCTCCAACCTCACCGCCGTCATCGCCACCGTGGTCGCCATGCTCGCGCTGGACTGGCGGCTCACGGTCGTCTCGCTGCTCCTGCTGCCCGTATTCGTCTGGATCAGCCGCAGGGTCGGCCGCGAGCGCAAGAGGATCACCACCCAGCGTCAGAAGCAGATGGCCGCGATGGCGGCCACGGTCACCGAGTCGCTCTCGGTCAGCGGCATCCTTCTCGGCCGCACCATGGGCCGCTTGGACTCCCTCACCAAGGGCTTCGCCGAGGAGTCGGAACGCCTGGTCGACCTCGAAGTGCGTTCCAACATGGCCGGGCGGTGGAGGATGTCGACGATCGGCATCGTCATGGCCGCGATGCCCGCCGTCATCTACTGGGCGGCCGGCCTCACCCTCCAGTCGGGTGCCACGGCCGTCTCCATCGGCACACTGGTCGCCTTCGTCTCGCTGCAGCAGGGCCTGTTCCGGCCGGCGGTGAGCCTGCTCTCCACCGGCGTGCAGATGCAGACATCCCTCGCCCTGTTCCAGCGGATCTTCGAGTACCTCGATCTCGACGTGGACATCACCGAACCCGAGAAGCCCGTCCGGCTGGAGAAGATCCGGGGTGAGGTCGCCTTCGAGAACGTCACCTTCAGCTACGACGAGAAGAGCGGCCCGACGCTGACCAGCATCGACGTGACCGTGCCCGCCGGCCGCAGTCTGGCCGTCGTCGGTCCCACCGGCTCGGGCAAGTCGACGCTCAGCTATCTGGTGCCGCGGCTGTACGACGTCACCGGCGGACGGGTCACCATCGACGGGGTCGATGTCCGTGACCTGGACTTCGACACCCTCGCCCGGGCCGTCGGCGTGGTCTCCCAGGAGACGTACCTCTTCCACGCCTCCGTGGCCGAGAACCTTCGCTTCGCCAAGCCGGACGCCACCGACGAGGAGATCGAAGCAGCGGCCCGCGCCGCGCAGATCCACGACCACATCGCCTCGCTGCCCGACGGCTACGACACGCTCGTCGGCGAGCGGGGGTACCGCTTCTCGGGCGGTGAGAAGCAGCGCCTGGCCATCGCCCGCACGATTCTCCGTGACCCGCCCGTACTGATCCTCGACGAGGCGACGAGCGCCCTCGACACCCGTACGGAACACGCCGTGCAGCAAGCCATCGACGCGCTGTCGAAGGGGCGCACCACCCTCACCATCGCGCACCGGCTCTCCACCGTCAGGGACGCGGACCAGATCGTCGTCCTGGACGGCGGGCAGGCGGCCGAGCGCGGTACGCACGCGGAGCTGCTGGAGAGGGACGGCCGGTACGCGGCGCTCATCCGCCGCGACGGCGACCTCGCCCCCGTGGCCACATGAGGCGTGACCGCGCCTGTGCGACGGCACGCCCGTACGGCATGATCGCCGTCCATGAGAGCTCTGCTCGGGGTGGAACTCCCCGGATACCGGCCCGTGGACGAAGACGCCTGGGCGAATGACGACGGCGATGTGCTGTCGCTGCACTACTTCGGGCTGCCGCCGGACCTTCCTGCCGCGCTGGAAGACGGCCCGACCCTGCGCAACACGCTGACGCACTGGACCGCGCAAGCGGGCGGCGGACTCATAGAGGCATCGGTGAAGACGCTGGGCGGGCTGCCCGCGCTGCGTCAGATACTGAAGGTGCCGCTGCCCCAACAGGCCCACGGACAGGTGTTCATCGGCAGTTTCACGGTGCCCCGGGCCGGATGCAGCACGGTGGTGAAGATCCAGGCGCCCGAGCGCGGAATGACAGGCATGCGGGAAGCCGTCGTCCTCGCGAAGCTCGGCCCCGACCAGTACTTCCGGCCGCACCCCTATGCCCCCGAGGTCCAGGGCGGCCTTCCCTTCCACGCGGCCGATCACGCCAGGTGGGACGCGGAATTCCCGGACCACCCGCTGACCCGGGTCCGGCGGACCCTCGACGCGCTGGTCGAAGCGGTCACCGTGGACCCCGGATTTGCCGCGCTGGCGCCCTTCGCGGGCCCGGTCGAACCTGCCCCCCGCGGCTGACGAGCCCCGTCACACACGGCGGCGCCGCCGCTCCCGTGGGACGGGGAGCGGCGGCGCCGGTCGAGCAATGGTCAGACGAGCCAACCCACGAAGTGGACGACGCCGGCAAGCAGGTTGGTGAGGAAGTTCATTCGGTGCTTCTCCTTGTGCATGGTGCATCGGTGGGACTGCGCAGTCGCGGTCTGCAGCCCGTTGCCTGCGCCCTGCAATCATCAGGCTGCGCACCGGAGTTGATCGATGAGATGTGAGACGATCACACGTTCTGGCGAACACCCGATCCCCTGTTCGTGTGTTCTGTTGCGCTCGGTGCGGGTCAGGCGGAGGCGCCCTGCGCGGCGGGCGTACCGCTGCCGGTCCGCTCCAGCAGACGGGTGATCGAACGGGCGGCGGCCCGTCCCGCCCGGTTGGCGCCGATCGTGCTGGCCGACGGACCGTACCCGACGAGATGAACGCGCTCGTCCCGTACCGCCCGGGTGTCCTCGACGCGTATGCCGCCGCCCGGCTCGCGCAGCTTCAGCGGGGCCAGATGATCGACTGCGGCCCGGAATCCGGTGGCCCACAGAATCACATCGACCTCGGCCGTCCGGCCATCGGCCCAGGTCACCCCGTCCGGAGTGATCCGCTCGAACATGGGGAGCCGGTCGAGGACCCCCTCCTCGCGTGCGCGTCGGACAGCGTCGGTCAGCGGCAGTCCGGTCACGCTCACCACGCTCTGCGGGGGGAGCCCGAGCCGTACACGCTCCTCCACCATCGCCACGGCGGCCCGCCCCTGCTCCTCGCCGAACGGCCCCTCCCGGAACGCCGGGGGCCGACGCGTCACCCAGTACGTCGCGGCCGCCACCTCGGCGATCTCCATCAGGTGCTGGGTCCCCGAGGCCCCACCACCGACCACGACCACCCGTTGTCCGGCGAACTCCGCCGGCCCTGGGTAGTCGGCAGTGTGCAACTGCCGCCCCCGGAAGGTCTCCTGGCCCGGATACCGCGGCCAGAACGGCCGGTCCCAGGTCCCCGTCGCGTTGACCAGGGCACGCGTGGCGTAGGTGTCCTCGGACGTCTCGACGAGCAGGCGGCCGACCTCTCCTTCGCTGCCTCCGCTGCCTTCGCGCACGGCCTTCACTTCGACCGGACGGTGTACCCGCAGGTCGAAGCGGTTCTCGTACGCGTCGAAGTACTCGGCGATCACCTCGGACGAAGGGCGGCCGTCGTCGGCGCCCGTCAGTTCCATGCCGGGCAGGGAGTGCATGCCATGGACCTTGCCGTAGGTGAGCGACGGCCAGCGGAACTGCCAGGCACCCCCGGGCCGCGGGGCGTGGTCGAGTACGACGAAGTCCCGGTCGGGTTCGAGCCCGGCGCGTCGCAGATGGTAGGCAGCGGACAGCCCCGCCTGCCCGGCGCCGATCACGACCACGTCCAGCTCGCGCATCCCGAAGTTGTTCACCCTTCTACCAACCGTGGGCGACTCCCGGATCTTCCCGGACCCACCGGGGGCGCGACCGCCCGCCGACAGCGCCAGAATGGGGCCATGCCCGACTCCTTCGCCACGCACCTGCTGAACATCGCCACTGGACGGACCGAGACGGTCACGGACCTGACGGCGGACTGCGCACAGTTCCTCGCCCGTGTCGCCCACGGAAGGGACGGCCTGCTCAACGTCTTCGTCCCTCACGCGACCGCCGGAATCGCGGTCCTGGAGACCGGAGCGGGCAGCGACGACGACCTCCTCGCGGCCCTGCAGACCCTGCTCCCCGCCGACGACCGCTGGCGCCACCGCCACGGAAGCCCCGGCCACGGCCGCGACCACGTGCTCCCCGCCCTCGTACCGCCGCACGCGACCCTGCCGGTGATCGGGGGAGGGCTGGAGCTCGGGACGTGGCAGTCGGTCTGCCTGGTCGATACCAACAGGGACAATGCCGACCGGCAGGTGCGGTTGAGCTTCTTTGGCTAGTCCGTCGCTCAGGTTGCTTGGGACTGTAGAAGGGATGTCCGGCCGCACCAAGTGAGGGGGGCGCGGTCGACAAAGGCTGTGGCGCCTGAGGGCGGACTCAACGCTTGCTCGTCGCGAAAGACCAGCGCCGTGCTGATCTGTTGAGATGCAGGCGAGCTAGGACCGGCAGTCTGATGTGCCTCGTTTTGGGTATCGGAGCCCACGTGGCCCAACTCGGCCGCCGGTAAGCCCGCATCGGGAGCGCCATTGCGCCGAGGAGCTCAGCGGCGTATCTCCGCGGCAGGGCAACCCGTCGCATCGGCGACAGTACTGCGTTTGGAAATGATTGCATTTGTTCCTCTGTGTGCCTAGGTAGCGACGGGCTGTTGGGCGGTTCTGTTTGTCCAGGTCATGTCTTGCAGCAGAGTGCTCAGTTGTTCCGGCAGCCGGTGAGACAGGGCGGGGCATCGGTGCAGTTGTGCGATCGCGGCTTCAAGGGGGCCACCGTCGTGAACGCTCCAGATGCCCGAAAGGACGCTTGGCGTGGCCGCATTCCTGCGGCTCAGCTTGAACCTGGCGCTTCTGAGGGGCCGGGGCACCCTGTCGCTGCCACGTAACGCCTCCGCCGGCTGCCTCGGCCTCAGTGATCATGGATAAGGCCCGCTGTCTGCAGGCTCTGACATCGGCCGCAACCGCCCCCGGGCCCGGCGTGCACTACGGCCGGGCCTGGGGCGGTTGGCGCGACGTCGGCTTAACGGCTCTCCGTCAGCCGCGACATGTAGTCCTGTCGCAGCGCGTCGAGGACCTGCGCTGCCTCCGGGAGTCCGGCCTTCCGACAGCGTGCCGCCGCCGCCGTCAGCCGGGCGATGGCCTCCTTGAACCGGCGCAGCGCGTTGCCCTCTATCAGGGCGGCGATCCGGACCGCCTCTGCACGCGCCGACTCGCCCTCCTTGCCGCCCTGTTCGTGGGCGATGACGGCGGCCTCCGTCTCGGCCAGGGCCTCCTCGAACCGCTCCGCCTCCGCCAGGACGCGGCCCCGGCGGTAGTGCACGGTGCCCCGCTCGAACCAGGGCACGAAGTCCTCCGTACCCTCCGGCACTGATGCCGCCAGCACGTCCGCCTCGACGAGGTGCTTCAGCGCCGTCTCCAGGCCCTCCAAGCCCTGCGCGTTCATGACCAGACGCGCGAATTCGCACATCATGTGCATGAGCAGGGACGGGTTCGGCGCCTGCGCATGCGCCGCCAAGGCACGCTCGTATGCCGTGCCCGCCGCGTCCCAGCGGTCCGCCAGAGCCAGCGCGATGGCCGTCTCAGCGGTCACCATCGTCTGGATGGGGGCGTCGTCCTCCCAGTCGGAGACGGCGTCCGCCAGCCGCAGGAACTCCTCGGCCGAAGGCAGGAACTCCTCCAGTTCCCGCAACCCGCGCGCCAGCATCAGCCGAGCCTGGGCTACCGTCCGCTCGTCGAGCGCGGCCGCCGCCTCCTCTGCGACCAGCGACTCCAGGACCGCGACCGCGTCGGCCTGCTGGCCCGTCTGCATCAGGACGTCGATCAGCTGCAGCCGCACCTCCGCCGCCTCCTGGGAAGCTCCGGACTGATCGAACCGCGCGGCCGCCTCCGACAGGTGGCGCACCGCGCTCGCGTGGTCGCCCAGGTGCGAGACCGCGTGGCCGAGCATCGCGTACGTCGGCGCCATCGGGAAGTCCGCGTCGTCGTACTGCACCGCGTCCGCGATCGTCCGGTGCAGCAACTCCACCGCCTCCTGCGGTCGCTCCTGTGCCATCAGGATCTGGGCGAGCAGGGCTCGCGGGCGCGAACGGCGCCACGGCCGGTCGGCGGCCTCCAAGTCCTTCAGCGCGGTGCGCAGCCCTTCCTCGGCGCGCACGAGGTCGCCGTGGCGGCCAGCCACGTCCGCGGCGAACTGCCGTGCGTTGGCAACCTGGTGAGGGACGGACAGCCGCTCCGCCTCGGTGTGCAGGGCCTGGACGCACGCCTCGAAGTGCTCGACGGCACCTGGGGAGACTTTCGGACCGCCGCGCCCCAGCTCCCGGTAGGCCGCGTACGTGCGCGCGTAGTACACCGTGAGGTACGCCGTCTTGCGCTCCTGCTCCAGGTCGTCGCAGGCCGCCGCCTCCGCCGCTCCGAGGGCCTCGCCCGTGAACGGGACCTCGGTGAACAGCCGTTCGGCCTTGTTGAGGAGTTCGCCGAAGGCGTCCCGGATCCCGTTGGAGTCAAGCCGCTCGGCGTCCCCGGCCGGCTCGGCGTCCCTTTCGGCCGACGGGTCCGTCCAGGCGAGGGCGAGGGCCCGCGTGGACAGCGCCTGCCACGGCATGCCGAGCCGCTCGTACAGCTCCCCGGCCTGGCGCATCTCCACGGTGGCCTCGTCGTCGCGGTCCGCCGTCGCCAGCTCGCCCGCCCGCTGCTCGGCGAGTTCGGCCCGCAGCAACTCCAGCGGGCCGAGCACGTCGTCGTGCACCGTGCTGCCGTCGGCCAGGCGCTCGGCGATCCGCGTCCACAGCCGGGTGTCCCCGGGGTGACCCACGCTCGCCATCCGCCGGGCCTCGCGCACCAGGGTCACGAAGTCCTCGGGGATCGCGACGGCGGCGGTAGCTGTCGGCGGCACAGCCGCGGCCGTCGCCGGTCGGGCGACAGACGTCCTCAGGCCCAGCGGCAGCGGCGCGTCGAGCAGCGGACGCTGCGACAGTCGCTCCCGGCGACGGTCCCCGACCGCCGTTGTACCGTTGCGGGCGTCGAACGCCGCCGTCAGCGGGTCCGCCTGCGCGCGGACGTGCGCGAGCAGCTCGTCCGCCGTCCAACTCCGTCCCGGCGGACCCGCGACGCCCGTGTCGGCATGCCCGTCCTCGACGATCCGGGCGAGCAGCAGCTCAACGCCTGTCAGGAAGTCCAGGTGGGCCAGCGGAGCGCCGGTCGCCTCGAACAGCGGCCGGTTCTCGGCGAGGATCTCCAGGCCGCGGCCCTCGTTGCGGGACAGCACGCAGAACTCCAGGTGCCGGCCGACCCAGGCCTGCATGCCGGTGTTGCCGCGAACCCGGCGGTAGCCGGTCAGGTGGTGCGAGCGGGCCTCGTCGAGCCGGCCGGAGCGAAGTAGTGCCCCGAGCGCCAGCGCCTGGCTCATCTGCGGCTCCTCGGCGCAGCCGATCGCCTCGTCGAGGACAGGCCGCAGCGTGTCGAGCGCCCCTGGGTCGTCGCACCCGTCCATCTGGTGCGCGGCAAGGTGCCGGGTCTCGCACGCCTCGCAGTCGCTCAGCTCGGTGCGCGGCCGGGTGACCCACAGGTCGTAGGCGTCGGCGACCCCCGCGCCCGTGTGGGCCGCGACCTGGTAGCGCATCGCCGCCACGGGCTGCATGCCGTGCCCGGCCTTCTCGTACCGGCGCTGTGTCTCGTCGATCCAGCCGCGGACCGAGGCCAGCGATACCTCGGGCACGTCGAGCAGCGAGGTCGCCACCCACTTGAAGCGCCAGTAGACCTGGTGGGCCTCCCACTCGCTGAATTCCTCGGGAGACTCGTCCCACAGCGTCAGCAGTCGGCCGAAGACGACCGGCGACTTGCGGTACTCGCCTGTGTACTCGTACGCCGACATGAGCTCCAGCAGAGCGGTGACCAGGACGTCCGGCTTCTCGAACTGACCGGCCGCTTCGACGAGTTCTTCGGCGGTAACGGTGCGCTGAGGACCGTGCGGGCGGTCGTGGTTCTCACGCAGTGCCTCGATCACGGCCTCGGGGGTGTTCAGCATCAGATGTCCTTCCGGGGCCCGGAGCCGTCCGCGTCCGTGCCGGGGTTGTGCATGGCGTGGGTGAGCAGGCCGATGAAGGCCCGGTTCAGCAGGGCGCTCTCGCTCGCCTTCAGCGGGCGGCGGCTGAGCAGCAGGGCCTGTCCGTACAGAGCCTCGGCGGTGGTGACGGCCAGACCGCGCTCGGAGATCGTGATGGCCTGGCGCACCAGCGGGTTGAGGTGGTTCAGGACCAGCTGAGCGCGCGGCGTCCCGTGCCGCAGAGAGCCCAGGATGTCGGCCCACAGGCCGTCGCTCTCGGCGGCAAGACTCGACCGGGTCCGCTCGTGGCGCGCCTCACGGTTGTCGAGCAGCAATGCCGGGGCGGTCACCGGCTGGAAGTCGCGCAGCACGACGTCGCAGTCGTGCACGCCGATCGTCTCCCTGGCGACGAGCAGGAATGCCGCCGCTCGCAGTTCGGCCGTCGGGTCCACAGCGTCCAGATGGGCGGTGACCGTGGCCGGGTCGAGGTCGCTCACGGAGGTGCCGGGACGGATCTCCGGCAACCGGTGCACGAGATCGCGGTCGTAGGTGTAGCCGCCGTTGACCACGCCCAGGCCGGCCGCCGCGGCGATCGGGGCGACCTGCCGGAACTCCTCCACACTGCGGGTGACCAGCAGTGTGGGGTGAGTGCGTGCGAACTCCTCCAGCGTGACGTTGCCGTCGGTGGTCTCGAACGGCAGCCACGGCAGCACCACCCGCAGCAACTCGTCGTCGTAGCGCGCCAGCGCCTTCACCGCGAGGTGGTGGGTGTCGATGAACCGGTGCAGCAGCGCCGGGTCGCTGGCCGCGAGCCCGGTGAGCCAGTCCCGGATCCGGTCGCCCAGGGCGTCCCGTACGGCAGACAGCGTGCCGTCCTCGTACAGCGACTCGCGCGAGGCCGTCGGTCGCAGGCTCGTGGTGTCGATCACGCAGCGCACGAAGAACGCCCAGTCCGGCAGCAGCTCGGGCGCCTGGTCGGTGAGCAGCATGCCCTTCAGGTGCACCCGGTGACCGGCGCGCTGCGCCGGGCTCACGGCCGTCGGCAGCACGTACGCGACACCGCGCAGCCCGGCCGCCGGAAGGTCCAGCTCGATGGTGTCGAGCGGGGTGAAGTCGAACCGGTCGCGGCAGTATGCGGTCAGCGCCTCGCGGCGGGCGAGCGGGGAGCGGTGCGTCTGCTCCCAAGGCGGCGTGTCGTTGATCCGCTCCTTTGCGCCGTGCGGGTCCACGACAGTGACCTCGTGCCGCAGCAGGCTGCCGTAGTGCCGGGCCAGGTCGACGACTCGCTGCGGGCTCATCCACTCGGCGTTGTCGGCCCGGGGAACGAGCCGCACGGTCGTGCCCGGTTCCGGCACGGCGGAGGACGGCAGCGTGCGGATCGTGTAACGGCCGTCGGAGTGGCCGCGCCACTCGACCGCGGGCGCCGAGGGGTCGGCCGCGGACCGGCTGAGCACGGTGATCTCATCGGCGACGACGAAGCACGCCAGCAGACCGATGCCGAACTGGCCGATGAACTCGCCGCGGGCGGACTCGAGTCCGGCGCCGTCCAGGGCGCCTTCGGCGTTCCGCTTGGAGCTGCGCCCGATGGTGGCGAGGAAACGGTGGACGTCGGCCTCGGTCAGTCCGATGCCGGTGTCCGTGACGGTGAGCGTGTCACCGGTGCGAACGGTGATCGTGCCGGGCGCACCCGGGGCGACGGCCTGACGGGCGGTGATGGCGTCCACGGCGTTCTGCAGCAGCTCGCGCAGATAGACGCGGGGACTCGAGTAGAGGTGGTGGGAGAGCAGGTCAACCAGGCCGCGCAGATCGACCTGGAAGGTATGGGCGGTCTCGGAAGGGGACACCGGACAGAATCCTTCACTGGCGCGCCCGGGCCGGCGAACGGCACGGACGGGAAGACGGGCGAACGGGGGGTAGGGGCGGGCGCGGCGCTCAACTCGGCGTACACGCCCTGCGGGTCAGCGCCCGGCGGCCGAGCAGTGCTTCCGGTAAGCCGCGACGGGGTCGGAGCCGTTCAGGTAGTCCCACGGGGACTCCGTGACCCGCCCCTGCGTGGCCTGGAAGCACTCCCGCGCGGAGGCCCGGTCCCCGGCCAGCGAGAACGCCATCGCGAAGCTGTTCAGCAGCCCCAGCCATGGGCCCTCAGGCACGAAGTCCGGGTGCCGGTACGAATGGTCCGCCGCCTGCCTCAGCGACTCCGTCACCTCGGGCCGGCGCATGTACGCGGCGTCAGGGCCCGAGTCGAGCGACAGCCACTCCTCGATGTGCGCGTCCGGCACCAGCCGGCCCAGGGGCGTGCCACCGGGAGCCTTGAGAACGGACTCGCGGGCGAACGCGTGCATCTCCTCGTGCGACCCGCCCCACTTCTTGCAGATCTGCTGCAACAGCTGCGTGTGCGCCCCCAGGTGGTACGGGTCCCGGCGCACGGTCGCCTCGAATCGGCGGCGCGCCGTGACCTGTCCGACCTGCAGACCGCGGCCGGTGACTTGGAGGACGTACCAGGGCGAGGTCCAGCGCGGCTCGAGCTCGGCAGCCTTGTACAGCCACTCCTCGGCCTCGCGCAGCCGGGAGTGGAAGACTTCGAACTGCTCGCGCGAGACGTTTTTCGCGCGCGCCGAAGTCCGGGCCTCCCAGCCCCAGCTGACGTAGCGGATGCCCGCGACGGTCAGCGCCAGCGCCGAGTCGGGTTCCGACTTCAGCACGTCGCCGATCCACCGCTCGACGCCGGCCGTGTCGCCGACGGCCCACAGGAGCCCCGTACGGTCCTGGCTCTCCGGTCGCGCCTCCAACAGGCTCCGCACGGAGCCCCAGTCCGCTGCGGCGGCCGCCTCGTGCACCCGCGCCACGTCCGGATCGCCGGAGTCCTTCTCGAGCCGCGCCGTGGGCCGGCCGGTCCATCGGCCCAGCGTGAGCCCCCAATCACGGAGCAATGCCATCGTCCCCACCCCTTGGTGTCTCTCACAGGGAGGCAATTGATCACCCCCTGGTGGAGGTAGTGACTATCACGCGCGACTGACATTCGCACATCTGTTTAGTGACGCCCGGCCGCGCGGCCGATCCAGAAGAGGTGGCCGGCGCCGAGGAAACCCAACCCGACGCTTGTACTGCCGGTCGGGCCTGACGGCCACCGGTCCACGAGCCCGAGCAGGGCGTGGCTCCGTGTCCGCTCCGACCTCGCCTTATCGTTGGCCTTAGCATTGCGGAGGGTGATTGGTTCGGTGATGATCCCCCGGTGTGACCATCCTTCTCGCCGTCCTGCTCGGCGTGTTCCTCGTCGTGCTCTACCGGCACTTCATCACCCCTCGCCGTATCGGAGAGCGCTTCGTGGCGTCCGACTACGGTCTTCCGCCCCGTGAGCAGCTCGACTCGCGACGCCCCGGCCCACCCCCGCCGGCGCACCGCACGGAGGAGCGGCAGGCCGTCGCCGACGCTGCGTGGGGAGGGGATTGGCAGTCCGCCGAGCGGTACGTCCGGGCAGCGGGCGACGACTGGGACGAGCGCTGGAACCGGCTGGAGCTGCTGCAACAGGTCGCCCGGGAGGACGACGCCTGGCTCGACGCCTGGCGCGTCGCCGAGCCCCGGAACTGCGACGCAGCCACCCTCCACGCGAGCATCTTGGTGCACCGCGCCTGGGAGATCCGGGGCAGCGGGTATGCCCACGAGGTCAGGACCTCGGACATGAAGCGCTTCCGCGCCATGCTCCCGGCCGCGATCGAGGAGGCGCGGCAGGCCGCGCTGCTCGACCCCGCTAACCCGGGCCCCTGGGTCGTGATGGTCACGGCGGCGCGCGGAGCGAAGTACCGGCGCGCACAGTTCAAGCTGCTGTGGGAAGGGCTCGTCGCCCGCGCCCCCCACCACTACGAGGGGCACTGGCAGGCCCTCCAGTACTGGTGCGCAAAGTGGTTCGGCAGCGACCGGCGGATGATGCGGTTTGCCCGCCAGGCGGTCCGCAAGGCCCCGCCCGGCAGCCCGCTGGCCGGGATCTATCTCCACGCGCTGAACGAGCTCACCGAGCGGCACGCCATCGGCGCGCTGGCCGTCATGCCGATGGCGCGGAGCGTGCTGAAGCAGATTGCCGCCTCGTTCGACCGGGTCGCGCCTGATGACGAGAGCCTGCCCGTCCTGCGCCACTTCCTGGCCCATTACATGCTCCGGTCGATGATGTACGCGCCCGCCCTGGAACAGTTCCGCCTGATCGGACCGTGGTGGGGCGCCCAGCCCTGGCGGGAGAACGGGAACCCGGTCAGGGCCTTCGAAACGGCCCGCGGCACGGCCGCGAAGCTGTCCCGGACGCGTCCCGACCCGCAGCCTCCGGTCTACAAGAGGGGTCGCTAGCCTCGGCGGGGAAGTGCGGCCAGGCGATGAAATGCGGCCGCGAGTTCATGTCGCCAGGGCCAAGTCGCCGCGATCCGGAGGTGGAGGCGGCGGCCGCCTCGGGTGATCCGGGCGGCGACGTGCAGGATCCGGTAGCGGAGTTCCTTGGGTTCGGCAGCCGCGAGATTGCCGTCCAGGAGGAGGGCGCGGGTCCAGTCGAGGGGGTCGATCGCCGCGAGGCTGAGTTCGAGCCAGGCGGCGTTGACCGGGGATCGGCGGCAGAGGAAGCGGCCGAAACCCGTGGTCTTGCCGCACCGTATGTGGTCCTCGACATATAGCGCCTCGGCTGGTCAGATCGCCTGGCCGTGGAGCCTGCCCGACCGCGTACGACGGTTGATCGCAGAGGACAGTGAGGAACGATCGGCGCGGGCACATCGGTCCTGCATGGCCTGAGGACGGATGGCGACGCGCGTTACGACTCCTAGCGGGCTCTCCGGCCAGGATGACGAGCTGATAGCGCGAGGGATGTGTCATGGTCGGCCAATGCGCGCCGTACCCGCTTCAGTCGCCGTGTGCCCCGAAAGGTGACGACGACAACACGGGTTCGGTCTGCGTCGCAATGCGGTTGGTCTGGGTTGTCTTAACGGAACTCGGTGGACACGAATGTCGACGATACGGACCGTCAGGTGCGGTTGAGCTTCATGGGCTGACCGAGATCGTCCTGGGGGTGGCCGCCGGTTCCCTGTACTCCGCGTGCTCGATCGCCACCGGGCTGCTGGTCCCGTCCAGTCCTGGCGTGTGGACCTGCCCCGGTTCCCAGCGGCGGGTAGCGCCGGTGAGTGCAAGCATCGGCGGACTACTTGGCGTCGCGCTTCCGGCGTGCGCGCTCGAACTCAGCGTTGTCCGACATCCAAGGGCCGTGCTGGTCGAGTGAGGCACAGCCGCCGCGGACGAAGGCACTCACCAGGTTCCGGTACCCGCTGATCCCGTCGACCAGGCCGTACTCGACCCGGTACTCCGGATCCGCCCCGCCACGTTCACCCTTGTGCACCGTCGTGACCCGGGCGGCGGAATCCGCGTAGAAGTGGAGCTGGATCCCTTCACCCATCTCCTCGTCCTCGATGGTGAACACTTCGTTGTCCGCGGTAGAGCGATCGCCGACAAAATCCCAGAACTCCGCGGTGGCACTGCGGGGACCACCAAGGAGCCACTTTTTCTCGACGCCCTTGTCGTCGGTGAACGACAGGATCGTCTTCCTCGCACTTCCGCCGAGGCCGTCGCTGTCGCCGGCAGGCTCCTCGTCGTCCTCCACGGGGGTGTTCCTGGAGTGGTCCGCGGCCTCCGAGCACATCAGGAAGCTCACGGTACGCACCGCGTCATCGACGAGCTCAGGGTGTGCACGGCGCACGGCCGCGTCGACCGTCGCCGCCATCCGTTCCCAGTCGCGCTTGTCCGTGGCGCGCTTGCCCCGTCGCGGATCGCGGCTGATCCGCATGCCGGTACATGCCTGCTCCGCGGTGGCGATCACACGCATGACCTCCGGCAGCAGCGCGGGGTCGACGGCGTCGGGCATCCGCTTCGGAACCGTCGCGCCGTGCAGGTACTGGCCCGTGTACCTCAGCATCGCGGCGTCGAGTGGACCGAGCACTGTTCCGCGCTCGGCGCGACGGCGGTTCGCGTGGTACTCCTGAGCCCTTTTCCCGTTGGACGTCTCTGTCGCCGCGCCCATTGCCGCGCAGACCTGACCGCGCTCGAGGAGCTTGATGTCGGCTCCATGGGCGATGAGCTGGCCCCTGGCCCATTGGATGCGCTGGAAAAGCGCGTCGACATCCGCGGGCGCGGAGAGAAGGATCGGGTCCAGGAGCGCGACGGCAGCGTTCTCGTCGAGCCGCCCCCGGGTTCCGGCGGCGTCGCACAGCGGAAGGACCGCGCTCCACAGCAGGAGGTGTCTGGCCAGGTCCTCCCGGATCACCGCAAGATGGGCTTCCTCGATCGGGAACGTGAACGTGCGAGGCTCATGGTTGGCGTCTGCCCCGGCACCGAGCATCAGCTTCAGCTCACCGGCCTCGCGGATCACGTTCGGGATCCAGCCGCTCCTGCGGGTGAAAACGATGTCACTCATGGACTCAGTCTTCCTTATCGGCCGAGACGAGCGAGTCCCGCCTGCACCGATCTGACCGGCCGCTTCGGTTCGGCAGCGGTCTCGACAGGAAGCGACCAGAGGGGAACCGCCGACCGACCCACCATCACAGGAATGCGGCAAAGCTTCACTGGTCGACCCGTGAGCGAGTCACTTCCAGAACGGCACCGGGTGGACACGGTTGGCCGCGGGCACACGGGGAGCATCACGGCGAAGCCGCAGCCCCATCCCGAACCATCTGTTCATGACCACCGTTCAAATTCGGCGTCGAGGCGCATGTCGGTGCGCACCCAGACTTCGCCACCGGCAGCCTCGGCCGGAGCGTCGACTCGTTCGAGACCCAGGAATTCGATCAAGCTGAGCAGTTCGGCTCGTTCCGCTCGGTCATCGCCGACATCATGCGAATCGAAGAAGACGTAGTACTGGTCGCTCGGGTCCACGATGCCCGAATTCGCCCAGATCCGAGCGACTTCTTCGATTGCCGCGGCTTCGGTCGTGATCGTGGCGGCGCGGGTAGCACCGCGAGTCTCCGGTGACGCGTCGAGGTCGGCGAGGTCAGAGAACCACTGGCCGAAGTGGTCGAGGCCGGCATAGCCGTTCTCGAAGAACAGCATCGCACTCGGCATATAGCGATTGGCTCTGTCGGCCTTCAGGTATTCGACCCGGCGTCGGTCCGCCACTTCGATCCGGGCGATCACACCTTGACCGGGCATGAGCACCAATCTTTGGCCCGCCGGCACGTCTTCGATGGTGTAGGTGTCAGAATCTCGCTCCCGGAAGAACGCGGAGAAGGCTACGTACGCTTCCTGAGGGTCGCCCACGGAGACCTGCTGGTCGTTGCCGTCACCGACAACGAAGACGAACTCTTTCGGTCCGGGGGTGTAAGGGCGAGCCATACGTGTCCTTCGTTCAATTCTGACAACCGCACCAGCGTAGTCGTATCAGGGCAGACGGATCTGCCTTTCATCGCCGCCGAATTGCCACGCCCACATGCGAATACATTCCGGGCACGGCGAAGCCACCGACGTTCCCGCCTCTCCCGAGCACTATGGGAGGTCAGCGGCGGCCGGTGGCCAGGATGACGAGGAACTGGCCGCCGCCCGGCTCGACGACGGCGGTCACCGGCAGCCCCGGTACGAGTCGTGAGAACCGGTCCACCAGCCAATCCGCCGCGTCTTGGGCGTCCCGCTTCGTCGGACAACGGCCAACCATCTCGCGGCCCCCCTTGCGCTCCAGCCTCTCGGCAACGGTGATCAGCGGCGCGGGTTCGACGACGTACAGGCTGTCCGGCCAGGCGATGACCACCTTGACCGCGCCCTTGCGGGTGTTGCATCCGCGGTGCGCGAGCCGCTCGGCGACCTTGGCCTTCCGATCGGCGGTCCGGCTGTCGACGCTGGGCCCCCGCGGGTCGTTCACCGACTCGTCGGGGTCGACCGCCTCGTCACACACCCAGCACCGCCAGCCGTCGCGCTCGGCCACATCATCAAGGAGACTCATCCGAGCAAACTAGCCTGCCCGGCCGCCACCCGGTGCATCAGGGCCCCGGCAAGGTCTCGACACCGACCGACGTCCACCGGCACCGAGACCCCTCGCGGCCCACCCGTACCCGTTGTGAGCGGAGCCCCACGTTCAGTGCTCGCAGAGGGAGAATTCTCGCTCGTAAAGCTGCTCGTTGTGCTCGTCGACGAAGAACTTGCGTTCCCGCATGAGTTGTTCGCGAAACTCATTGGCCTGTTCAAGCGTCATGGTCGAAGTTTCGGACCATGGTTGCTGCGGTGGCACATCGGATGTCGAGACGATCTTCTCCGACGGGTCGACCAGGAAGAACGCGAGAATCTTGCGATGTCCCGGGCGGGCGGGGTCCGTGAGGCGGAAGGAGCCGACGCGGTGTTGCAGGATGTTCGGGAACGCCAGGCAGCGGCCCGCCGGGGTCGACGCCGATCCCAGCGTCTGGTTGAGCGCGTCTTCGTCCTCCAGGCCGTAGACCTCACGCAGCCCGTTGTCGTCGTTCTGCTCGTAGTTCGGGTCGTCGAGTGCCGCACGGAAGCTCAGCCGGCTCTCGGTGATGTTCTCGCTGTCCCAGTAGTAGATGCCGGTCGAGACGATCCGCTCGTTCAGCATCCCCTCCACATGCCAGGAACCGCCGGAGTACTCGGGCTTGTCCGGGGTGAGGTGGATCGTGGCGAGCTTGACGATGACCTGGAGACGGCGGCCGCGCAGGTCGACCCGGGCGGATTCACCGGGCAGCTCGGGCGGGGTGAAGGCCGGGGCGTCCGGGATGACCGGGCGGCGGTTCTCCCACCAGTCGTCCTCGGCCTCCTCCCAAGCGCGGAGGGCTTCCGCGTAGGCCCCGTCATCGCTGTAAGCCGATTTATCCGGATGCTCAGGCTCTGAGTCGTACCACCCGTAAGGATCGGCCTCGATCCGCAGGGGCCGAGGATGGCGCAGATCGGTGAGCACGTTCTCCAGCAGAGGGCGCATGCGTGCGAGCAAGTCCGGTAGGACGGAGTCCAGTTCGTGATGAGTCTCGGGGTGCACGTTGTTGACGTACGAACGGAAGGCGATATCGCCGTCATCGCTCACGTCGACGTCCGTGGGCAACCACTGGAACTTCTCCGAGAGTTCGTATTTCGAGTAGCGGTCCGTCTCGTTCTGCCAAGCCCGCTCGGGCGCCTCGCTCACCCCCTTCACCAGGCAGAACAGTGAGGGATGAACCAGATCCAGAACCTGGCCGTCGGAGCCGGGATGCCAGTCCTGCTCCGCTTCGGGGACCTGTTCCAGAACCCGGACCGCTTCGCGCAGCCGGGATCCGAGCTTGTCGTCGACCAATGTGTCCGACTGCCACACCCCGTCGACGGCGGACACCTCGATGCCGGTTCGTCCGTCCCGCAGCGCGGCGTAATGCACGAGTTCGTCGAGCACGTAACGAACCTGTGCTTCGGTGAGCCCTTGGGCGACCGCTTCCTGCGTCCACCTGGCGACGATGTCGGCGTCGTTCATCTTGTCGAACCACCCCGGCTTCGCCCGGATGTGTGAGCTGCACTGCATCATCTGAAGTTCCCGCAGCGTTCGGGGTGTCGCGAACGATATGGAACGGGAAGCACGAAAGGGCAGCGGGAAGGCAGACAGGCCGGTCAATTCTCTTGGTCCTCCGACTCGGTGTGCGGTGGCGGGAAGGATACTTGAGCGGACTGACACCGCAGCGCCTTCGTCACGCCGAGGCATCAGTTCGTGCGAGGGATGTAACAGACCCGGATCCTGGGTGGCCGGCCGATGGGCAGCAACCAGAATGGCTGTGGAGAGCTTGAGCATCGACCGGCCCTGGGGGGTCGGTCTCGGGGGAATGGGAACACGGCATGCACGCGAAGACATCGAGAGTCGTATCGCTACGTCAGGGCCTGCGCGGCGCCCTCCTGGGGGCAGTTACGGTCGCGGCGATGCTGGGGGCGACCGCCTGCCAGGCCTCCGGGGGCGAGGACAACGCCGCCCCGTCGGCCTCCGCGTCGGCCGGGGAAAGCACGTCGAAGGGTCCCGAGACATCGGGTGACTCCGGCACCGCCACCGAAACCGGCGGTGGCGACGCGACCGGGGACAGCGGCGAGACCGGCGGAGGCAACGGCACCGACCACCAGGACTGCAGGACCACCGACCTCACCACCGCGGTCGAGCTGCAGGACCCGTCCGGGGAGACGCCCCGCCACTTCCTGCTGACCGTCACCAACGGCAACAAGAAGCCCTGCGTCCTGAACGAGGCACCGCTGGTGCGACTCGGGGCAGGCAACGAGGCCCCAGTCGTCGAGACCCTCGGAGAGCCGGACACCGAGCCCGTCGTCGTCGAAGGAGACGGAACGGCCTACGCGGGCCTGTACGTCTTCGGCAACGACGAGGGCGGCGAGGCGGAGTACGACCAGGCCGACCGGTTCACCGCCACCCTGGTCGCCGGTGAGGGCACCGAACTCAACGGCACGCTCGTCTTCGACCTGCCCGACGGCCTCTCCTCCGTCTCTTACGACGACGCGGCGCGGCTGAACGGCTGGGCCGGCACCGAGGGCCTGGCGATGCGCCCGATCAACCAACTCTGACCTCGGGCGGGCTGCCCGTGCCCCACTGCCGGGGCACGGCACCCTCGACCGCGGCTCACCGCGTTCAGTTTGTCGTTCTGGCGTTTCCGAAGGGAGTGGATCAGCTGCCGGAGGGAGGGCCTAGGCAGTTTCTCCGACGGCCGTGGCGCGGATGATGGAGGCAGTGAATCCTTCCAGGCCGAATTGCGGTCCACTTGCTAAACGAGCCTCGGTCACCCCGTCCGTATAGAGGAGGACCCGGTCCCCGGGCTCCAGAGCAATCTCGTGCACCACACGCGAGGAGGGCACAAGGCTTCCGGGTGTGCCCATGGGAGGTCACCCGCATTGCTCTGCCGTACCGCCCTGCGACTAGTTTGGGTGCAGGACAGGTACGCGGGCCCGTGGTGGCACAGGTGCACGGGGGACGGGAGGTCGGGAAGGGTGTCGCTGCGCGAAGGAGATCCAGCCGAGATCGGCGGTTATCCACTTGAGGCGCGGCTCGGCTCGGGTGGCATGGGCACGGTCTTCCTGGCCCGTACGAGTTCGGGGCGACCCGTAGCGATCAAGCTCATCCACCAGCAGTACGCGGGGGACGACGAGTTCCGCATCCGTTTCCGGCAGGAGGTGGCTGCCGCGAGGCGGGTGAGTGGAGCGTTCACCGCCGCCGTGGTCGACGCCGCGCCCGAGGCCGAGCAGCCGTGGATGGCGACGACCTACATCGAGGGGCACACACTCGCCCAGCGCATCGCCGCGGAGGGTCCGCTGAACGGAGCGGAGCTGAGGAGGCTCGCCATCGGGCTGGCGGAGGCACTGCGCGACATCCACCGGGTGGGGGTCGTCCACCGTGACCTGAAGCCCTCGAACGTCGTGCTCTCGCCCGAGGGCCCGCGCGTCATCGACTTCGGCATCTCGCGCGCCGTGGACCAGCAGACATTGACGATGACCGGGCGGGTCATCGGTACGCCACCCTTCATGTCGCCGGAGCAGTTGCAGGCGCCGCGTGGTGTGGGGCCGCGGTCCGACGTCTTCTCGCTGGGGACGCTGCTGGTGTACGCGGCGACGGGACACGGGCCCTTCGACGCGGACAGTCCGTATTTGACGGCATATCAGGTGGTGCACGAGCAGCCGTCGCTGGGTGCGGTGCCGGCGGCTCTGCGTGCGGTCATCGAGCCGTGCCTGGACAAGGAGCCCGAGGGGCGCCCCTCGGCGGACGAACTCCTCGTGCTGTTGCGGGATCTGCCGTCCGACCTCGGCGGGACCGAAGCGACCGGGCTCGGCGCGGGCCGCACCCGCGACATGATCACCCAGCATCACGCGACGCGGGCCACCCCGGCGCCGAATACCCCGCCCACCGCCGAGGCCGGTCCCGGTCCAGGGAGCACCGGCACTCCCATCGGCCGGCGTCTGCGCCGCCGGTGGCGTCCTGTGCTCGCGGCCGCGGTCGCCGTGGCAGCGATCGGCGGGGGAGTCGCGGCGCTGAAGGCGGGCGGCTCCGGAGGGAACAGCGGCGGCGACAAGGGCAACAGCGTCGCGGTGCCGGGTGCCACGCTGCCGGACGGCTTCGAGCCGTGGCACGGGACCGTGCAGGGTGGCAGCGAAGACATCCCCGACGAGTTGCGTTGCGTCGCGCGCGGTGACGCACTGTTCTGCGGGGGCGGCGGCGTCGTCGCCACCCGTATCAGCGCCAAGGACGGCTCGCGGGTGTGGACGGCGAAGAGCCCGGGCGTCCCCGTCCAGGGCATGCACCTGGTGGGCGCCACCGACGACACGGTGCTCGGCTACCGCTTCGCCGCCCAGGACGCCCCGCAGGGCCCTCCCAGCGAGGTGGTGGCCATCGACGCCGGCAACGGCCGGGAGCTGTGGTCCGTACCGTCCGGCGCCCAGTCGACAGCCGTCACCGGCCGGACCCAGGACGCCGTCGTGGTCGGCTCGGCCGTCGTCACGGTCGACGCTTCCAACTCCCGCTTCGAGGCCCGGGACGCGCACAGCGGTGAGGTCACCTGGACGACGTCGTTCCCCGCAGGGACCCAGTGCGCTCCCGTCCCGGTGGGCCCACAGCTATGGGCGATGTGCGCGACGGATGCGGAGGTGGACGCCTTGGAGGTGCGCCACCCGACCCTGTCCACGGTCGACCTCGCCTCGGGGACCCTGGGCAGGCCCATCGCGGTCGACGGTCCCGCCGTGCCGTTGGGCGGCGCCGACGGGAGGCTCGTACTCCTTCAGGAGCATCTGGAGGGACCGGCACTGACCGGCTACGACGGGGTTGCGCGGGTCGACCCGGCCTCGCGGAAAGTCACGTACTCCCGACTGGCCGAGACATACGCGGGGACGCCCGGCATGGCGGACGGCACCGTGTACGTGAGCGGGCACACCGGTCTCGTCACGGCGGTCGACCCCGCGACCGGCCGGAAGAAGTGGTCGCGGCAGACGGGCGTGGAGGGCGCGTCAGGTCCCGCGGCAGGAGCCGACGCGCTGTACTTCAGCTCGGCCACCGGCCGGGTCGTCGCACTGGCCCCGCACGACGGCAGGGTGCTGTGGACAACGGATCCGCAGGCCGACGGTCTGACGGGTGAGCAGGGCGCAAGCCCGCGTGTGACCGTTGCGGGACGTGCGGTGATCGTGGCCGCGGCCAGGAACACTCTCTTCGCCTTCGACGCACAGAAGCCGCCGAAGCCGAGCTGACCGCGGCGGCACCGGACGCCTTCTCGGCGGGCCCAGGACCACGACGGTGTGCGCTGTTCAGGCGACCGGCTCGCCGATGCCCAGCAGGTTTCCCTCGCTGTCACGGAACCAGGCGGCGCGTTCTCCCCGTGCGCCCTTGCTCGGGTAGTTCCCGTCGATATCGGCGATCCCGTCCTTCGTCCGGAGACCGGGTACGTCGACGTCTTCGAACATCACGCCGCGTTGCCTGAGTTCCGCCACGACCGTCTCCACGTCGTCGACCTGCCAACCCATCTGGGTGAACGTGCCGGGTGCGGTTCCCGTCGACTCGAACAGGGCGAACTCCGTTTCTCCGCACCGGTACAGCAGTCCACCGGGCCTTTCGTCGACGGGCTCCAGACCGAGCTGCTCGGCGTAGAAGCGCCGAGCCCGGTCCAGGTCCTGGGCCGGCAGCCGGGTCGCCACGCGCCCCCGGGCCAGAATGTTCCTGTTGTCCGCGGTCATGCCTCCACTGTGCCCGGAGCCGCGGTCGGCTGCCGGGCGTGAGCCCCGGCGTGTCGAGCACCCGCGCCGGCCCCCGGTACCCGGCCCGGGTCGTGGCACGCACCTGCTCGGTCACCTCGCCGCGCTTCCCCCGTCCGGCCCTGCGAGCGCCCCTCGACCGCTTGATCGTCCCCGGGCGGGGTAGCGAGATGGCATGGCCACTGAGAACACATCCACTGCTGCGAGCGGATACGTGCAGCCCGAGGTCGACGTCCGGGCCCTGGCCGAGGTGCTCGACGGCGAGTACGCCGAGATCCGCGACCTGGTCAGGAGCAACCTGGTGAGGCATGCCTCCGTTCTCGAGGAGGCCGACGAACTCGGCATCGACGCGTTTCGCGAGCGGGTTCGTGAGCTCGTGGTCGAGATGGCCGCGACGGGACAGACCGGTATGGGTTTCCCGGGCAAGTACGGTGGGGGTGGCGACATCGGAGCCTCGATCGCCGCTTTCGAGACCCTCGCCTTCGGCGACCTGTCGGTGCTGGTGAAGGTCGGCGTGCAGTTCGGACTCTTCGGTGGCGCGATCCTGCACCTGGGCACCGAACGCCACCACGACGCCCATCTGCCGGACCTGATCACCGGGCGTCTGATGGGGTGCTTCGCGATGACCGAGACCGGGCACGGATCCAATGTCCAGGCGCTTGGCACCCTCGCGAGGTACGACGCCGCACGCCAGGAGTTCGTCATCACCACGGACGGCGACCAGGCGCGCAAGGACTACATCGGCAACGCGGCCCGCCACGCGGAGCTGGCGGTCGTCTTCGCCCAGCTGGAGGTGGGCGGGAAGCCCGAGGGGGTGCACGCGTTCGTCGTGCCGGTCCGGGTCGGCGGCGAGGTGGCGCCCGGCGTCCGGATCGAGGACGACGGCCGGAAGATGGGCCTCAACGGTGTGGACAACGGCCGCATCTGGTTCGACGGCGTGCGGGTGCCGCGCGAGGCGCTGCTCAACCGGTTCGCCGACGTCACCGCCGAGGGCGTCTACGAGAGCTCGATCGAGAACCCCGACCGGCGCTTCTTCACCATGCTCGGCACACTGGTGCAGGGCCGGGTCAGCGTCGGCGGCGCCGGGGTCAACGCGGCCAAGGTCGCCCTCGCGATCGCCACCAAGTACGCCGTACGGCGCCGGCAGTTCGAGGCGTCCCCTGACGCGGAGGAGCAACTGCTCCTCGACTACGGTCTGCACCAGCGTCGTCTGCTGCCGCTCATCGCGCGTACGTACGCGTTGCACTTCGCGCAGGACGTCGTGCGCACGCAGCTGCACGACGTGTTCTCCGGCATCGAGGACGACGCGCACGCGCGGCGTCGGCTGGAGTCACGGGCCGCAGGCACCAAGGCGCTCGGTACCTGGCACGCCACCCGGGTCATCCAGGAGTGCCGCGAAGCGTGCGGCGGCGCGGGCTACCTCACCGTGAACCGGTTCGCCGCACTCAAGGCCGACAGCGACATCTTCACCACCTTCGAGGGCGACAACCACGTCCTGCTGCAGCTTGTGGCCAAGGGCCTGCTCACCCATTACGCGAGCGAGTTCGAGGACCTCGACCAGCTCGGCATGGTCCGTTACGTCACGAGCCTCGCCGTCGAGACGGTCATCGAGAAGACTTCGGCCCACAAGCTGCTCGAGCGGGTACGCGATCTGCTGCCCGGCGGCGACGAGTGGGACCAGGAAGCCGGCCTGCTCGACTCGGAATACCAGCTCGCCATGCTCCGCTACCGCGAGGAGCACATGCTCGCCGGCGTCGCCCGCCGGCTCAAGCGCGGGATCGACCAGAAGCGCAACCCCGGAGTCGTCTTCTCGCAGGTCCAGGACCACGTCATCGCGGTCGCCCACGCGCACGTGGAGCGGCTGGTGCTGGAAGCGTTCGTCGACAGGGTGCGTGCGCTGCCGAAGAGCGGCAACAAGGTCGCGCTGGGCCTGCTGTGTGACCTGTTCGCCCTGTCGACGATCGAGGCGGACCGGGCCTGGTTCATGGAGCACGGCCGGCTGACCGTCCAGCGTTCCAAGGCGATCAGCCGTGAGGTGAACGACCTCTGCCGCAAGGTCCGGCCCCTCGCGGTCGACTTCGTCGACGCCTGGGGCATCCCGTCGGAAATGCTGCGCGCGCCGGATCTGGTGGGCTGATCCGGCGCCGTGCCGAGCCGCATCGGGCACGTGGCGGTGGCACGGAGAGGGCCCGTTCCGGGGCGGGCCCTTCCGGTCAGCAGGCGGTCAGATGCGGTCGGCCGCGATGAGGAGGTACTGGAAGGAACCGTCCCTGTACGAGTTGATGAACGCGTCCTCGATTCCCGTGACCAGCGAAGACGTGGCCCGCAGCTCCCAGTAGGGCAGGGTGTCGGGAGTGAGATCGATGACGGCCTGTGGCACGAGGCGATTGTCGGCCATGGCGCGCAGGTACTCCCGGCGCGAGTGGATGTTGCACTCGAAGTGCGCGTTGATCTGCGAGACCCACTTCGACGGCTGCCCGTACCGCGGGTTCCAGCAGCCGGTGATGGTCACGTAGCGGCCGCCGACCTCGAGGATGCGGGAGTGTTCGGCGAAGAGGTCGTCGAGGTCGACGTACATGCTCGACTCGTTGTTCCACGAGGCCGCGGCCGACCCGGTCTCGAAGGGAGTGGCGAGCATGTTGCAGACGCGGGCGCGGACGTGGTCCTGGACGCGGAGTTCGCCGGCGCGACGGTTGGCGAAGTCGGCTTGCTTGGCCGACAGCGTGACACCCTCGACCTTGCATCCGAAGCGCTGGTGCGCCATCACCATCGATCCGCCGCGCCCGCAGCCGGCGTCCACCAGGGTGTCGTCACTGCCGATGTCACCGAGATGCCCGAGGAGGAACTCCGCCTGGGCGGACTCCAGTCGGTGGAGTTCGGCGATGAGCCTCTTCTCGCTCTCGCTGTCCGCGGAGTCACCGAGTGCGGTGTGGTCCACGTCGCCGATGCCGTAGTGGTGGTGGTAGATGCCGTCGACATCGCCGAGACGCAGGTTCACGGGCCTGGCCTCCCCGTCCCAGTAACGGGCGATGTCCCCCTGGTAGGGCGTTGACGGGCGGGGGATGTGGAGGGATGTGGTGGCGAGTTCGGTGTGGGTCACGGATGAATCCATTCTCTTACCAGAAATCGGGCAGGCTGTAGCGGTAGGTGTTGGACCGGTGCCAGTGGTGGTTACCGTCGACCCAGGCGGCCACGCCCCGGAGGAAGCGCTGCACGTCGGGGGCGGGGCAGGCCTCGGCCAGGGCGGAGGCTTCTCGTTCGAAGTCGTGCATGAGGTCGTTGTGGACCTCGACCGACTTCAGATAGGCGTCCCGTTCGGAGAGGCCCTCACGTTCGGCGATCACGACGGGCAGGTTCAGGTGATGGCCCGGAGCGTCGAGTTCCTTGGTGTACGAGTACAGGTCGTTCACGATGGTCGTCGCGTTCCCCGCGAGGGCGATGACCTTCTGCATCGCGGCCTGGGCGTGCAGGTCCGCCGGCAGTTCGTAGCCGCCAACGGTGTCGGTGATGGTCGGGCAGGGACGGAAGTTGTTGAACTGGCGCATCGCCAGGTACTCCCACACCTCCGGTACGTGGTCCAACTGCGCCCAGGCCGCTTCGGCGAGGTACCCCAGGTGCAGCCGGGCCATGTCGTGCCGTAACCGGTCCGCCTGGGAGGGGCTGGCCGCGCGGACGAAGTACTCCATGGCGGACCGGTAGGCGCGCCGGGGTGCGTCCGCGTGGAGCGATTTCGCCCACTGCGGCTGGTACTCCTCGGTCGTGTGCAGGGGGTCGAGGGCGGTGTGCGCCAGCAGAAGGCGTTCGCCCAGGCCGACGGGCGAGCCCCCGTGGTCCTCGCAGTAGCAGTCGTCCACGGCGTTCTCGGCCACCATCAAGCGTGTGGCGACCATCAGGTGGTCGACGGTGGGCGCGTCCGGATGGCAGCCGACCATGTAGCGGCCCACGGAAAAGCCGTCGAACTGCTCCTCCCAGTCCTCGGGATACAGGCTGACCTCGTCCAACGCCCAGGCCTTGATCCTTCGGCCGACTTCCTCGACCCGCACCGGGTCGGGCTCGGGCACCGGGTGGTAGTAGAGGCCCGGGACCGGTGTGCCCTCCGCGGTGTCCGCCGGCGGGGCCGAAGGCGATGGCGGCCTCTCCCGCAGGGTCAGGCGCAGGCCCGCAGTGCCCAGACCGCTGGGGCCACGCAGGATGCGTTCCAGGTCGGCGCCCGGTGCGTGCACCGCGGCCGCCGGGGTGGCTGGGGGAGTCGGGGCGGGCGAGGACGGTGCAGGCGGGGTGAGCGAGGCCGGAGCGCCGGGTGGCCCGCCGGTTGCGGTACTGATGTCGAGGGCGCGGGCCGCGGCCGAAGCGAGTACGTGCGCCCCGAAGCGGGAAGCGGCCTGTTGCAGGTGGGACTGTGGTGGTGGCAGCTCAGGTTCGGACATCCATGGCTCCTTCGTGGGGTGGGCGGCTGTCCCGAGGCCCTCCGGGGCATGCGCGACCGCCCCGAGAGGGGTTGGGGTGTCGCACCAGGCCTGGTCGGGCCGGGCCCGCTACCTGGGCCAGTGCGCGATCTGTACGTTCTCCAGTACGCCGACCGCGTCCGGCACGAGGATGGCGGCGGAGTAGTAGGTGCTGACGAGGTAGGACGTGATCGCCTTCTCGTCGAGACCCATGAAGCGCACCGACAGACCCGGTTCGTACTCGTCCGGGAGCCCGGTCTGGTGCAGCCCGATGACGCCCTGGTTCTCCTCGCCGGTACGCATGGCGAGGATCGAGCTGGTCTTCTCCCTGGTGACGGGGATCTTGTTGCAGGGGAGGATCGGGACCCCGCGCCAGGCCGGGACCTGCTGGCCCCCGAGGTCGACATGGTCCGGATAGACCCCACGCGCGTTGAATCCGCGCCCGATCGCCGCGATCGTCCGAGGGTGCGCGAGGAAGAACTTGGTGCCGCGGCGACGGCACAGCAGTTCGTCCATGTCGTCCGGGGTCGGGGGGCCGGAGTGCGTCTGGATGCGCTGCTTGAAGTCCGCGTTGTGGAGCAGGCCGAACTCCCGGTTGTTGATCAGCTCGTGCTCCTGGCGCTCACGCAACGCCTCGATGGTCAGCCTGAGTTGCTCCTTCGTCTGGTTCATCGGCCCGTTGTAGAGGTCGGCGACCCTCGTGTGGATCCGCAGAATGGTCTGGGCGACCGAGAGTTCGTACTCGCGCGGTTTCAGTTCGTAGTCGACGAACGCGCCGGGCAGCTCGGATTCGCCGATGTGGCCGGCCGACATCGCGATCTCTGCCTCGCCGCGGTGGTTCTGCCGTTGGCGGGACAGCGATGAGAACTCATCGAGGTGGGCTCGGAGGCTCGGCGCCGTGGACAGCACGGCCGTGAAGTCGGCGCGTGACAGGGTGAGCAGCGTGCCCGAGGTCTCGGCGGTGGCGGTGTGCTCCCACCGGGCGTCCTCGTCCAGCAGGGTGTGCTCCCCGAACCGGTCGCCATCGGCGAGTACGTCCAGGGCGGCCTCGTCGCCGTACTTGCCGGCCGAGGTCCGGCTGATGCGGCCGTGGGCGATCAAGTGGAGCTGGTCCGCGGGCGTCCCGCGCTCGACCAGCGTCTCGCCGCTGCGGAAGTCGCGTTGAACGCACCTGTCCGCGACGGCTGTCAGTACCTCCACGTCGTCGAAGCCGCGCAGCAGGGCCAGTTCACCGAGCTCACGGGGAATCACCCGGACGTCCGCGCCGTCCTGGACGAACTCCACGCTGCCGTCGCCGACGGTGTACGTCAGCCGGCGGTTCACCCGGTAGGCCCCGCCCTGGGTCTCCACCCAGGGGAGCATGCGCAGCAGCCAGCGGGAGGTGATCTCCTGCATCTGCGGGGCGGACTTGGTGGTGGTGGCGAGGTTGCGGGCAGCCGCCGTGCTCAGGCTGGACTGCCGGGGCAACTCCACCTGGGCTTCCGTGGTCGAGTCAGTGGTCATCGGGCAAGGTCTCCTTGGTCAGGGCGGTGGAGCGCGTAAGCGGACACCACCGGGCAACAGGAGGGAAAAGCGGTATATGAACGGGAACCCGTCCAGACCCAGAGGAACCCTAAAGGCCGCTGCGCCCCCTGGACCAAGGGAAGTTGCCGACATTCGCTCGATACGATGATCGCGCCCGCACGATGTTTGTCCGGGTACCGGATGTATTCAGCCGACGCTTACGGCGCGTTCCAGCGATCAGCCGGCTCGGATCCAGCGGTGTGGGACCGACGGGCCGACGGGTGGCAGAAGTGCCTTGCGCCAAGAGGGGGCGGGCTGTCGGGGCGACCGCTCGCCGGCGCAACCGTTCCGCATGAGCGACCACCGGCCCTACTGAGGCGAGGCCAGAAACGCCACAGGGCCCGGTTTCGGGCCGGGGAACAGTGGGGGGAACGCACCGACGAGGTGTTTCCGCGGACTTGAGGCGAAAGGGGCGACCGGTGCGGTTCGTGATCGCCGGGGAGGCACGCCGCAGTGTGCTCACGCACCGCGCGAACCGAGGCGGCGACGGTCATCGGTCCTGTCGTGTACGGCGCGGGGGCGGGCTGCGCGCCGTACACGGCGACCGGCAGGAGGATGGGCCTTGGGCCCGGCGTGGGACCCTGCCGGCTCCGCGAGGGAGCGGGACCTGCCGGGCAGGGACGTGGGGTCACCGATGCGGTCCCGGTCGGCGTGTGGCGGGCCGGTCGCACGCCGACCGGTGCCGGGACGGGAAGGCGACCTCATCGCGCGGACGACGGCCCGCCGGTATCCCGGAGGCTCCGGGTGCGGGCGTATTCAGGCCAGCATGCCGGCGCGGAGCTTGGTGAGGGTGCGGGTGAGGAGGCGGGAGACGTGCATCTGGGAGACGTCGAGTTCGGCGCCTATCTGTGACTGCGTCATCTCCTGGCCGAAGCGCATCTCGATGATGCGGCGCTCGCGGTCGTCGAGCTCCTCCAGGAGCGGTGCCAGGGCGTGCAGGTTCTCCACCGTCTCCATGGCCGAGTCCGGCTCGCCCAGGACGTCGGCGAACGTGCGGGAGGCCGAGCCCGGCGTTTCCCCGGAGTCGGTCGGCAGGTCCAGGGAGCCCGCGGTGTAGCCGTTCGACGCGATGATGCCTTCGATGACCTCGTCCTCGGTGAGGTCCATGTGGGTGGCCAGTTCCTTCGCCGTCGGGTCACGGTCCAGGAGGGTGGCGAGTTCGTCCTTCGCCTTGGCAAGATCCACGCGGAGTTCCTGCAGCCGTCGGGGCACGTGGACGGCCCAGGTGGTGTCACGGAAGAAGCGCTTGATCTCGCCGATGATGTAAGGGACGGCGAAGGTGGTGAACTCGACCTCACGGGAGAGTTCGAACCGGTCGATGGCCTTGATGAGTCCGATGGTTCCGACCTGGGTGATGTCCTCCATCTCACCACTGCCCCGGTTGCGGAAGCGGCGCGCGGCGAACCTGACCAGGGAGATGTTCATCTCGATGAGCGTGTTGCGCGCGTATTGGTACTCACGCGTGCCTTCCTCGAGCACCTGCAGCTGCTCGAAGAACAGCGTCGACAGGGCGCGCGCGTCCTTCGGGGCCACCTTGCCCGCGTCCTCGATCCAGGGCAGCTCGCCGACACGCTCCGGTGCCTTCGAAGCCGACGCTCCGTCAGTCGGCATGACCCCGAAAGTCTGTTCAGCAATCACTTTTTGTCACCCTCCCTGGTACGAGCCGCTTCCTGACGAGCCCTTGCCCCGCCTCGGGAGGCCCATGCGTCATGACGCGAATTATCTTGCTGTGCGGAAACAGTTGTCTCTGGGCATCGTAAGATGAGCAGGCCCGACCACCGGTGCGACCCCTTGGGCGCGCCGCGCTGGATCGGGCACAGGCCCCGTACGCTGGAGGCCGACGGCCGGGGCCCACGGACGGTCCGGGGTTTCGGCGCAGCACGACGAGAAACAGGATCACGTGGACAGATTCGCTGCCGTCGAGCGAGAGCTGCGCAAGGCCGCGCCTCACCAGCTCCTCGACGTCGTCACGACAGCTCTGCGGGAGCAGTACGACGTACAGAGCGTGGAGTTGCGGCTCGCCGACTACGGCGTGACCACGCTCCAAGTGGTGTCCGAGGCGCCTCCCGCCGAGCCGGTGCACATACATGACAGCCCGCAAGGGCGGGCTTTCGGCGCCCAGGAGGCGTACGTGGAGCCCCGGACCACGCCGGGACCTGCGACCGCGCACCTGCCGGTGACCGTCCGAGGCGACCGGCTCGGTGTCCTCAGCGTCACGGCTCGGGAGGGCGGCTGGTCCCGCGAGGGCCTCGCGGAGATGCAGCAGATCTGCGAGGCGCTCGGCCACGAGATCCTCGTCGCCGAACGGGACACCGACCTCTATCTCCTTGCCCGCCGTGCCACACGGCTGACACTGGCGGCGGAGATGCAGTGGCAGCTGCTGCCCGGCCGCTCCGTGTCCCGCCCCGAATTCTCGCTGGGCGCCCACCTGGAGCCCGCGTACGCGATCTTCGGCGACAACTTCGACTGGTCGGTGTCGGCCCATCACCTCACGCTCACCGTCACCAACGGCATGGGCAAGGGGATGGAGGCGGCCCTGCTGTCCAATCTCGTCGTCAACGCGCTGCGCAACGCCCGGCGCGCCGGCCTCGACCTCTCCGGCCAGGCCAGCCTCGCCGACCAGGCCGTCTACGCCCAGCACCGTGGTGCCCTGTACGCGTCGGTCCTGCTGCTCCGCTTCGACCTGGCCACGGGCGAGGTGGAGGCCGTGGACGCCGGCTCCCCCCGCATGTGGCGGCTGAGGGGACGCGGGGTCGAATCCTTCGCCTTCGACGCGCAGCTCCCGCTGGGCATGTTCGAAGAGACGGAGTACGTCGCGGAGCGCTTTCACGTGGAACCGGGCGACCGGCTGCTGATCGGTAGTGACGGTGTCTACGACAGCGCGTCGGCGGCGGGGGAGCACTACGGGCAGCGTGCCCTCGCACGGTCACTGTCCGCGCACCGCTTCCTGCCTTCCGAGCAGGTGCCTCTCGCGGTACTCCGCGATCTGCGGGACTACCGGGGTGCGACACCGCTGGAGGACGATGCCCTGGTGGTCTGCCTGGACTGGTTCGGACGGCAGTCCTCCACCGATGGCACGTTCGTGTGACCGTGGCCGATCAGGCGGCCGTGCGGCCGGCCGGCTTCTACCCGGTCGACCGCAAGGGTCTCGCCCCGTCGCTGTCCTGCCCCGAGGACGCAGCCGCGCTGCGGAAGGCCCTGAGCCCTTCGAGGAGCGAACGCCGTGCCTTGGCCGGCATCGCGTCGATCGTGGACATCAGCACCTCCTCCCTGCGCATGCGCAGGTCGACGAGATACGCCTTGCCGAGGCTGGTCAGCCGGAGCTCCAGCTCCCGGCGGCTCACCGGGCTGGGGGCACGCTCCACGAACCCCGTGGCCTGCAAGCGGTCGCACAGCCTGCTCACCGAGGGGGAGGCCGATCCCAGGGCATCGGCGAGCATCCGCAGATTGATGCCCTCCTCCCGGTCCAGCGTGTACAGCACGCGGAGCTGGGAAGGGGAGACCGGGCCTGTCGGTACGGCTTCGCGTCCGTGCTCCCAGAGGACTTCGAGGAGTTCGACGAACTCGGAACCCTCACGGGCCACATCCCGCGACCGATGGTCGGGTTCGGGGCTCAGGCCCATATTGATGACACTCCGATCCGGCATCGCCTCACTCGTCCGTCTGGCCACCGGACCGAGCAATCGAGCCGGGCATCCGCTGCGCGCGTACGGAAAGCCAGGACTGGGGTCCGGGACACACATGCACGGCCCCGAATATCCTACCCCCGTCAGCCACAGGTTCCCGGGGTCGTGACGGAGGCTCGATGGGTTTCCGTACGACAACAGTTGTCATGGGGTACGGTTCGGCAGTCGATATCTGACCCGTGATCTTCCAGCGGGCCACGCCGCTCCCGCCGTGACGGCGACCCGCTCCCGGCCTGGAGTACTGACACCCATGACGCACAGCCAGACCCTCATCCTCACTGTCAGGTATCCGGCGGACTCGACCGCCGTCCTCACGGTTGCCGGAGAGATCGATGTGGACAGTGCGCCGGCCCTGCGGACCCGGGCCATGGAGCTGATCAGGCAGGGCAGGCCGCATCTGGTCCTGGACCTGGCGCCCCTGAAGTTCTGCGATTCCTCCGGCCTCAATGCGATGATCGCCGTCCTCCGGTACGCGAAGGACCGGCACGGGTCCCTGTCGTTGGCCGCCGCACCGCCCCACCTCACGAGGCTGCTGGGCGTCACGGGTGTCGGCGACCTGATACCCGCACTCCCCACCACGGCCGAGGCGCTGACGCACATCACCATGCCCGGGGGTACGCCGGAACGGCAGGAGCCCTTCTAGCCCGACCCGGATCCGCCCCTGGGCCGTGCCTTCGAGTACCTGGGCGAGGGTCCCCGCTCCTGGGCCGCCACTGTCGCAGCGGGCTCGGCCGCCGTACCCAAGAAGCGAGAGGCGCTGCCGGCCTGGCTGGCCACATCGGCGCAGGAGCTGGTGAACGCCCTGCGGGAGGGCGGCCCGGACCGTGGTTGCTGGACATGGTGGGGAACGTCGCAGTCGTGTCGCCGAATTCCTGTCCACCTGCGGCGCGACTCCGAGCGCCTGGCCGCACAAGCCCCCCGCCTTCGACTTCCACACCACCGAGGGCCACTCCTGGTGCCTCACGGTCGAGGCGACGGCGCACGCTCCACGCCATATCGCCACCTCCGTAACGCCGCCCGCCACCGCTGCCGACGAGGGCCCGGAAGCGGCTGGCGTCTCCGCACGCGGCACGACCGGTGAGCTGGTCCTGTTCATGTACGACCGCATCCCGGCGGACTCCCTGCGGATCGACGGGGATGCAGGCCTGATCGACCTACTCCGCGCCTGGGAGCCGGAGGGTAGGACGTGACGATGCGCTACCGTCGCCGAGTCGAAGGAAAGCCTCCGGTGAATGACGTCGCGTTGGGTGATCATCGGTTCGTGCCGCGCTTCCGAGTGAGCGGCGACACGTGTCGATGTCGGATCCTCCTCGGGTGGGGCGTTCACTCAGGTCGCTCGACGAGGGCAACCTCTCGGGCCAGGTTGCGGACGACGGAGACCTGCCTTACCTCGGGCAGCATGGAGAGAGCGGCGTCGGCCCGCGCCAGCCCGGAAGGCCGGTCGCCTCCCACCGACTCAGCCAGCGCTATACAGATCTCGCGCTGCGCGACCCACTCGGCCATGTCCGGCGGCACATCGGAGAGCGCCGACCACATCGACCGTGTGTCGCCCAGTAAGGCGAAGACCCGGCTCTCGGCCAGACCCAGACGCCACGTCGGCATCTGGTACATCGTCGGCTGGGAGGTGATTGGCAAGCGATCAAGAGCCCGATGGGCGGATGCAACGGCTTCCGTCGCGGCGCTGCGGTCCCCCAGGCGGGCAAACGCCCACCCTCGGGCTGCGTGTGCCTCGACCGCTTCGACATCCTCCGCCATCCGAAGTACAGCCAAGGGATCGGCTCCCTCGTGGGCTGCCCGGAAGGCTTCGCGGCCCAGGAGCCAGGAGTTCACTTCTACGTCTCCGGACCGCGATCCGGCGAGCCGTGCTGTGCGCCACCATCGATCGCCCGCTGTCTTGTCTCCCATTGACGTCAACGCCATGGCTTCCAGTGCCGAGAGGCGACACGCGACGGACCACAACTGGGGGTTCTCTGGGAGAGCGGCCTTGAGTGCCGCCAAGTCCCCGATCAGCCGGCCCTGGAGCGCGGGGGCGCTTACTGTCATGTAATCGCGGCCGTGGGTCTCGGAGATCTCGTACCAGTCGTCGACGGTGGCTCCCAGGGAAGCCATCAGGGTCTGACGTATGTGCTCGGTAAGCGAGTTCGCCCCCGACCGTGCTGTCTCCGTCCCCAGTACGAGTCCCATTCCCGTGAGCATTGTGCGGCGTCTCACCGGATCAGTTCCTGCCGCCAGAGCCACCAGGAAGCCTCCGGCTCCCAGAGCGTTGTCCAGAGCCCGCGCGACGGCCGGGGTCGGTTGCCGAGTGCCTGATTCGAGGTTGCCGATATGCGATTTGGAGACGTCCGAGCGGGACGCGAGGGCTGCCAAGGACAGGCCTGCTTGCCCCCGCAGTTGTCGCACCAGCTGACCGAAGGAGTCCATGCCGCCACCTTTGTGTGAAGGCGCCGATGTGCCGCCCTGACTGGTCGCACCGTGTCCTGCATCGTAGCCGCGGGTGCTCCCCTCGTCGTGGAGTGTCCCGCCTGTCTGCATGGTGGAGCCGGGAGTGGGAGGTTGCCCGCCCGCGACGCCGGCTCCCGTGCTGGTGGTCCGGTTCACGCCGCGAACGCCCCCTGCCCAGGGCGACACCGGCCACGAGCAGATCGCCGAGTATCTGGCCGAGAACGTTGCCCGGCAGCCCGGAATACCCTTCGGCCCGGGCGCCCCACCACGACAGTGTCAATCCTGTTGCGCAGCCGATCGCGGCAGTCGTCCTGCACCAGCCCAGTTGCCTGAGCCACTTCACAATCTTCGTCTTCGCCATGACTCACAGTGTCGGGGCACAGTGAGGAGCTCATGAATAGGTGAGCGTCTTCAAACGTCTTCAGGTGCGGGAGCGATCTGGAGGTTGAGCCGGCCCTCTGCCAGTCTTCAAATGCCGGGTCGACAAAAGGAGTGACGGAATGATTCGTTCAAACGCTCGGGAATCATGGGGAAAGGTGGGCATCGACGGGTCGGGAGTATCTTCCTCCGTCGTCGCCGCGATGAAAGCGTTCACTTACCCTGCGGAGAAGCTTCCGTTGTGCAGTGAGCGCCAGCCATTCGCGCAATTCACCGACGAACTGTGTCGGCGGATTGCCCAGGAAGCGCTCACCACACCCGAGAGGCGTGGGAGGCTCACTGATGTGACCCGTCAGATCGTCGGGCAGCGTACGTCCGACCCTGCGCAGTACACGACGTTCGAATCGCACGTCGGGCTGAACGCAGTGGACTCGGAACTCGTATCAGGGCTCGTCGCTCTCGGGTTCGAGCCGCACAACTTCGCTGGCGTCCAGCCGACTGGCTACCACCACAACTTCACCCAGCAATTCGTGGTGGACCGGGCCCACACAGGCAAAGGTCACCTGGTGGCTGTACTTCGAGAGAAGACAGAACAAGCGCGCAAGCTCGTCGACAATCACCCCGAGGTGCTCGGATTTGTCGAATCCGAGGTGTATCGCAGCGAATACTCGAGGAGCCTGCCGGTGCGGGCCATGTGGCCTGACGCGCTGGACCACGTGCCCTATCGAGACCTCACCTACCGGGAGTTGGTGGTGCCGACCACCGCTCGGGAGGCTGAACTGAGCGGCGTACCACTTGAGTGCGGTCGGGCTGCTGACGTCCACATCAAGATCGCGGGGCGCGTCGGTCCGTATTCGTCCGAGCCGCTGGAACAGCGAATCGCCCAGCACAAGTGCTCCCGCAACCCGATCGAACTCAAGCTGGGCGAGCGTCTTCGCGAGCTGGGCTACTACGAGCAGATCTCGCAGTCGGGCAACTTTCTCTACACGGCACACTTCGGTGAGCTCGGAGATGCGAATCGGGCTTTTACCGCTCTGGCCGATTTCGCGTCCCAGTACGGCGGGATCATTGACGTCGCGCGAGAAGCATGCACCGCGTTCTGGAGGAAGAGCGTGGTCGGAGAGTCCGGCGAAGTGCGATTCGCTCCGGTGCCGCCCCTTCTGACCGGGCGGTAGAGCGACCTCTCGGCTGATCCTTTTGTGCGCCTCGGATCTCGGGGGGAGCCGACACACGTCTGTGGCGCGCCGGACGGCTCCGAGGAGAGCGTCGTGTGTCCCGCCTCACGGCCGGGCGCACGACGGGTCCGGTGGGCCGTCCGGTCTCCTGGTTTCTCGGGCCAAATGGGTCTCCCCAGGATGCCGCCGAGCTGTTAGGGGGCGAAGGCGGCCCTGAGTTCGCCGAGTTCGTGACGGGCAGCCAGTTCGGCGACCTCGGGCGGCAACGGTGACAGTGCTGATGCGGATCAGCAACGCCCGCGACGCGTTCACCATCGCCGACGCCTCCCGCGTCATGCCCCACACGCTCCGCTTGGTCGACCTCGAAGACGAGACCTCGCAGAACTGGAGATGATCGTCGGCTTCGACGACGACCTGGCCGGCGAGGCGACGAGGGTCTCCGACCGGCTCCGCGGCCTGCTGACACAGATTCACCCACACCTGGAGTGAGTCCTCGGCCCAAGAATCCAGCATGCGGCCGTCCTGATGCTCCCGGAACAGTTCGGATCCCCGGCCCAGATCCGCAAGGCCGGACGCCGCCGGCCGATCACGCTGATACGGCCGAAGGCGTCGCGGATGGCCGAGCGACTGGTCGAGGACATCTTCACCGCGTTTGACGAACAGACCGTCGTCGTCCCGGGCACCGACGCGGCCGCACTGATCGTCCCCAGCCTGGCCGTGTCGCTGACCGCCGTCCTCGACCAGCGCAAACTCCTCGCCACCGGGATCGAGGAACAGCTGGCCAACCACCCTCTTTCCACGGTCCTGACGTCCATGCCGGGCATCGGCGTCAGGACCGGAGCCCGCATCCTCATCGATGTCGGCGACAGCAGTTCGTTCCCCTCCGCCGCCTACACCGGCCTTGCTCCGGCAACCCGCAGCTCGGGCTCCTCGATCCGCGGCGAACAACCATCCTGCCGTGGAAACGAGCAGCTCAAACGGGCCTTCTTCCTCTCCGCGTTCGCTGCCCTTGGCGACCCGGCCTCCCGCACCTATTAAGACAAGAAGATCGCTCAGGGCAAGCACCACACCCAAGCCCTTCTCTGCCTCGTGAGACGACGAGCCGACGCCCTCTTCGCGATGCTCCGCAACGGCACCTTCTACGAACCCCAACCAGCCGCAGGAAGGTGAGGAGTTCACACCGCTCGATCAGTCCTCCGGCCGAAGCCTCTGACGAGCCGCTTCAAGGCGCTCGTCATAGTCGGATGCGAACAGCTCAGGAAGCGACTTGTCGAGGGTTCCAGCGATCCTATGGATCGGTGCCCAGACCGCCGGATCGTCGACAACCCGGCTGAGGTCCGTCATCTGGAGCTTCTCCAGCCAGTGCGACAGCACCAGGGCCTCGTCACTCGTGAGCTTGATCGTGACTTGGCTATCACTCATGCGCACCCCTACGACTCCGCCCGCCCTCGACCACACGAACCTACTGGCCTTCGACCTTGACCAAACACATAGGGGCCCCGCACCGGACCGTACACATCGCGCTGCCCGCGGCCCCGATGCCGACGGCGTGGAGGCTGCGGGACCTGCTCCACGTAGCTGGCGACCGGACTGTACTGACCGGCGATTAGCGGTTGCGCCGCTACCGAACGGCGAGGGCCGCGGTGCGCCGTAGGCGGCTTCGCTCATCACTCCTGCTCCTTTGCGATCCGGTTGGTGGCGCTGAGCTGCGCAGTTGGTGGGCGTGAGGGTGGTGCCGGTGTGAGAACCGTTGACAAAAGTGTGACCTGCTAGAAACCTGTCACCTCGGAACCGCAAAATATTGACCGGATCACTCAAAATCCTTTGCAATGCACGCGAGTTTCCGGCGGGTGGCCTGCCTTCCTCCCCGTCGGCGTCCCCGATCGTCCCCCCATCGGTGTACCGGCAGCCCGCACCCGGCCGTCGCCGACCGCGTGACGCAGAACGCGCCGTGCGGTCGGTGACGCGCCGCTGTGCCCTCCCGGTCCCGCAGCCCACGGAACTGAGGACAGCATGAGATGGAAGCAACTCGGACGGCGGTTCGCCGTCGGAGCGGTCGCAGCCGCGCTGATGACCGTCGGGCTCCTGCCCGTCGCCGCATCGGCGGCCGTCCTGAGCCCCGACCTGGCTCTCGGTAAGCAGGCGACGACCAGCGGGTCGCACGGCGGCTACGCGGCGTCGAACGTCACCGACGGCAGCCAGCAGACGTACTGGGAGAGCCCGGGCACCTTCCCGCAGTGGGTCCAGATCGACCTCGGCAACCGGTTCGACGTCGACGAGGTGGTGCTGAAACTGCCCACGACGTGGGAGGCGCGGACCCAGACGCTCGCCGTCCAGGGCAGCACGGACGGGAGCAGCTTCAGTACCCTGTCCGCGTCGGCCGCCCGGGTGTTCAGCCCTTCGGCGGGCAACACCGTCACCATCGGCTTCCCCGAGAAGCAGGCGCGGTACATCCGGGTGCAGGTGACCGCCAACACCGGCTGGAACGCCGCGCAGCTCTCCCAGGTGGAGGTCTCCGGGGACGGCGGGGAGGATCCCGGCCCGCAGCCCTCGGACGGCTCCAACCTGGCGCTGAACAAGCCGATCGAGGCTTCGTCGGTCACGCAGACCTATGTGGCGGCGAACGCCAATGACGACAAACTCTCCACGTACTGGGAGTCGAACGGACACCCCTCGACGCTGACGGTGAAGCTCGGCGCCGACGCCGACATCGAGGCCGTCGTCGTCAAGCTCTCCCCGGACCAGGCATGGGCGACCCGTACGCAGAGCGTCCAGGTGCTCGGCCGCGCCCAGAACGCTGCAGGATTCACCTCGTTGAAGGACCGCGCCGACTACACCTTCAACCCCTCCGGCAACCAGAACACGGTGACCGTCCCGGTCAGCGGCCGGTACGCGGACGTACAGCTCAAGTTCTTCTCCAACACCGGTGCGCCCGGTGCGCAGGTAGCAGAGATCCAGGTCGTCGGGACCGCCGCGCCCAACCCCGACCTGACCGTCTCCGAGCTGACGTGGTCGCCCGCCACCCCGTCCGAGAAGGACGACGTCACCGTGAACGCCACCGTGCGCAACACGGGTACGGCGGCGGCCGCGGCGACGACGGTCGACGTCAGCCTCGAAGGCCTGGTCGCCGGAAGCGCGCCCGTGGGCGGTCTCGCCGCCGGAGCGTCGGCCACCGTGCCGGTCGCCGTCGGCAAGCGCCCGATGGGCACCTACAGCGTCTCGGCGGCGGTCGACCCGACCGACACGATCGTCGAGCAGGACAACAGCAACAACAGTCGCACCGCCGCGTCGAAGCTCGTGGTCTCCCAGAGCCCCGGCCCCGACCTCGAGGTGCTCGGCATCACCTCCAGCCCGTCGAATCCCGCCGTGGGCGCAGCCGTCACCTTCACGGTCTCCGTACACAACCGCGGTACCACGGCCGTGAGTTCCTCGACGGTCACCCGTCTCCTGGCGGAGACCACCACCCTGAACGGCACGACCGGGGCCGTTCCCGCCGGAGGCACGGTCACCGTTCCCATCAGCGGGAGCTGGACCGCGAAGAGCGGTGGGGCCAACCTCACCGCCACCGCGGACGCGACCGGAGTCCTCACCGAGACCAACGAGAACAACAACGTCTTCTCGCGCGCCATCGTGGTCGGCCGCGGGGCTGCGGTCCCGTACACCGAGTACGAGGCCGAACAGGCCGACTACGAGGGCACGTTGCTGAAGGCCGACCAGGAGCGCACCTTCGGGCACACCAACTTCGCCACCGAGTCCTCGGGCCGTGAATCCGTGCGGCTCAACTCCACCGGCCAGTACGTCGAGGTGACCTCGACCGTGCCGTCCAACTCCCTCGTGGTCCGCAACTCGATCCCCGACGCCCCCGGTGGCGGCGGGACGCAAGCCACGATCAGCCTGTACGTCAACGACACCTTCGCCCGCAAGCTGACACTCTCCTCCAAGCACAGCTGGCTCTACGGTGACACGGACAGTCCGGAAGGACTGACCAACCAGCCGCAGGCCGACGCCCGCAGGCTGTTCGACGAGTCCAACGCCCTGCTCGGCCAGACCTACCCCGCCGGTACGAAGTTCCGTCTCCAGCGCGACGCGGGCGACTCGGCCTCCTTCTACATCATCGACCTCGTCGATCTGGAGCAGGTGGCGCCGCCCGCCGCCCAGCCGGCCGGATGCACGTCGATCACCACCTACGGTGCCGTCCCGAACGACGGAATCGACGACACGGACGCCATCCAGCGGGCGGTGACGGCCGACCAGAACGGTGACATCGGCTGTGTGTGGATCCCGCAGGGCCAGTGGCGTCAGGAGCAGAAGATACTGACCGACGACCCGCTGAACCGGGGCCAGTTCAACCAGGTCGGCATCAAGGACGTCACGATCCGTGGCGCGGGCATGTGGCACTCCCAGCTGTACACCCTCACCCAGCCTCAGAACGCGGGCGGCATCAACCACCCGCACGAGGGGAACTTCGGCTTCGACATCGACGACAACACCAAGATCTCGGACCTGGCGATCTTCGGTTCCGGCACCATCCGGGGCGGAGACGGCAACGCCGAGGGCGGAGTGGGTCTGAACGGACGCTTCGGCGACGACACCAAGATCACCAATGTGTGGCTGGAGCACGCGAACGTGGGCGTGTGGGTCGGCCGTGACTACGACAACATCCCGGACCTCTGGGGACCGGGCGACGGCGTCGAGTTCACCGGCATGCGGATTCGCAACACGTACGCGGACGGCATCAACTTCGCGAACGGCACGCGCAATTCGACCGTGTTCAACTCCTCGTTCAGGAACACCGGCGACGACGCACTGGCCGTGTGGTCGAGCAAGTACGTGAAGAATCCGTCGGTGGACATCGGCCACGACAACCACTTCCGCAACAACACCATCCAGTTGCCCTGGAGGGCCAACGGAATCGCGGTCTACGGCGGTTACGGCAACACGATCGAGAACAACATCATCTCCGACACCATGAACTACCCCGGCATCATGCTGGCGACGGACCACGATCCGCTGCCCTTCTCCGGGCAGACACTCATCGCCAACAACGCGCTCCACCGCACGGGTGGGGCGTTCTGGGGAGAGGCCCAGGAGTTCGGTGCCATCACCCTGTTCGCGGCCGGTCAGGACATCCCCGGCGTCACGATCCGGGACACCGACATCCATGACTCGACCTACGACGGCATCCAGTTCAAGTCGGGCGGCGGGTCCGTGCCCGGAGCGCAGATCTCGAACGTCCGCATCGACAATTCCGTCAACGGGTCCGGAATCCTCGCCCATGGAGGTGCGCGGGGCAGTGCGACCCTGACCGATGTGACCATCACCGGCTCGGCCGACGGCGACGTCGTGGTCGAACCCGGATCGCAGTTCGTCATCAACGGCAGCGCCGGGCGGGCGTCCACCCGGAGGTAGATCCGGTCCTCGGGCCATGACCCGGCCCCCGGTCGGTGCGCTGTCCGAGCGCTCCGGCCGGGGGAGCGGCGACTCACCCTCCGGTGGGTGGCCGTACTCTCCGTGAGCCCCCTCGCCGGTCGGCCCGCGCCAGTCCCCGAACAGGGAGGGCGGTACGGCCGCGAGGGCGGCGCGTCAGCGCGACCGCCGCGCGGCCGTCCGCGGCCTCGGACAAGGTCCGGGACAAACCGATGCCGGGTTCGCCCGTCAGCCCCAGGACCGAGGAGCCGGCTCGTCGCGGGAGCGCGGTGAGCGGCGTCGACTCGGACTCCCTGCTCATGAAGCGGGGCAGGTCACCGTGGGGACCCGTCCGTACCCGCGGCCGTCGGCGCACTGCCCGACGGCGGCGTCGTCAGCGAAGCCGGCAGCTCTTCGCGGTGGACGATGCCCAGGCGCTGGGTGGCGCGGGTCAGTGCCACGTACAGGTCGCTCGTCCCGTACCTGGCGGGCTCCACCACCAGTACATGGTCGAATTCGAGGCCCTTGGCCTGGCGCGGGTCGAGCAGCACCACCGTGCGGGTGAGATCGGGCTCCTCACCGGCCGTGACACCGTCCAGACGGGCAGCGACCTCCTCGTGCAGTGCGGCAGGCGCGATCACCGCGAGCCGTCCCTCCTCGGGCGTCAGCTCAGCGACCGCGAGCGCCACCGCGCCCGCCAGATCCTCGCCGGAGTCGCGCGTCCAGGGCGCCTCACCGGTGGACCGCACGGAGCCGGGCGGCTCGAAGGACGGGTCCGCGGCCCGCACGACACGGGCGGCGAGTTCCATGATCTCGGCAGGCGTACGGTAGTTCACGCCCAGCCTGACGTGCTCGAAGCGGTCACCGACGTACGGCTGGAGGATCTTGTCCCAGGAGCCGACCCCGGCCTCCTCGGAGGTCTGCGCCGGGTCGCCGACAAGGGTCAGTGAGCGGGTCGGCGAGCGGCGCATCAGCAGCCGCCACGCCATCGGCGACAGCTCCTGCGCCTCGTCGACGATGATGTGCCCGAACGCCCAGGTCCGGTCGGCGGCGGCGCGTTCGGCCGCGCTGCGGTGGTCGGCCTCCTCCTGCCGCTCCGCCATGCGTTCGGCGTCGATGATGTCGTGGGCGGCGAGGATCTCGGACTCCTCCTCGTCCTCGAACTCGTACGTCTCCGAGCCCCGCGACATCTCCAGGACGGCCTGCGCGTACGCGATCCGCTCCTGGCGTCCTGCCTCGGCGGCGGCCCGCTCGGCGCTGTCGTCCGCCCCGAGCAGTTCGGCGGCCTCGTCGAGCAGCGGGACGTCGGCGGGGGTCCACTCCCCGTGGCCCGGTGCTCGCCGGATGGCGTCGGCGTCCTCCTCCGGTACGTACACGGGCTCGGCCAGATAGTCCGTCAGGAACTCCTCCGGGGTGAGCTCGGGCCACAGCACGTCGATGGCGGCGTGCACCTCCTCGCTGACGGCGACGCCCTTGCCCAACTGGGCGAGGTCGTCGGGGCCGAGGAAGTTGGGGCCGCCGTACGGGTCCGCACCGAGGCGCTCGCCGAGCTGTGCCGTGAGGGCGTCGATGATCCGGAAGGCGAAGTGCGGGCGGGCGAGGTTGTGCGGGAGGAGGGTGTCGCGGGCCGCCTGCCGGGCCTCGTAGGCGATCTCCCAGTCGAGGACGAGGTCTCCGTCGTCGTTCCGGATGATCAGTGGGGCGCCGGGCTCGGGCAGCTGCTGCCGGGCGCGTACGGCCAGGGCGAGCGCCTCGGCCATCGGCTCGCCGCCCTTGACGGCGGCGGCGCGCGGAGTGTCGGTACCGCGTGCGTGGACGCCCGGGAAGAGCTCGGCCTGCGTGGAGAGCAGGACACCCGTCTCGCCGAGCGCGGGCAGCACCTCGCCGATGTAGCGCAGGAAGGCGGGGTTGGGGCCCACGATCAGGACGGCGCGCTTGGCGAGCAGCTCGCGGTGCTCGTACAGGAGGAAGGCCGCTCGGTGCAGCGCGACCGCCGTCTTGCCCGTGCCCGGGCCGCCCTCGACGACGAGTACACCGCGGTGCGGGGCGCGGATGATGCGGTCCTGTTCCGCCTGGATGGTCCGCACGATGTCGCCCATGCGGCCGGTGCGGGCGGAGCCCACGGCGGCGAGCAGCACGGCATCGCCGCTCGGGTCCTCGAAGCCGGTGCGCTCCCGGTCCCCGAGGTCGAGGATCTCGTCGTGCAGCTCGGTGACGACGCGGCCCTCGGTAGTGAGGTGCCGACGCCGGCGCAGCCCCATCGGTGTGTGACCGGTGGCGAGATAGAAGGGGCGGGCGACCGGCGCACGCCAGTCGATCAGCAGGGGTGTGTGTTCGGTGTCGTCCTTGCGGATCCCGATCCGGCCGATATGGTGCGTGTCGCCGTTCGCGAGATCGATGCGCCCGAAACACAGCGAACCGTCCACCGCGTCGAGGGCAGCCACCAGACCCGAGCGTTCCGCGACGCGGACATCGCGTTCGAGGCGCGCCTGCAGCCCGGTCCCGACCGGCGTCAGCGCCTCCTCGACGGCGTCCGAGGCGGCTCCGCGCAGCACGTCGACACGGCGATGGAGCCGGTCGACGTATTCCTGCTCCTTCTCCAATTCGACGCTTTCCCGATTTGACAAAATAGCTCCCTGCCGGATACTGTATTTCTTGTAGGCCCCCTGTGTGGGGCCTTTTCTGTGGGCACACAGAAGAATTCAATATACGTGAGAAAATCCCCGGTCCGCAATTGCGGACCGGGGATTTTCTTGTGCGCCGACCGGGGTGGGTCAGTCCCAGCGGTCCTGGTTGATGAAGTGGCTGAAGCCCCGCCAGGAGTTGGGTCCCATGACTCCGTCGATGGGTCCGGTGTAGCCGTTGGCGGCGGCCAGTCGTTGGACCGCGGCCCAGGAGTTGGGCCCCATCACGCCGTCGATGGGTCCCGTGTAGCCCCAGTTACGCATGTTCCTCTGGAGCGCGGCGTACGTATTGGCGCCGGGAACACCGTCGATCGGCCCGGTGTAACCGGACTCGATCCGCAACCAGTTCTGTGTCCGCTTCCACATGACCGGACCCGGAACGCCGTCCTGCTCCGTCGACGACTTCGGCAGTCCGCCGCCCCCGCCCAGGTAGTTGAGCGGGTTGACCCGGGTGCCGCCCGGGGTGATCAGATGCCAGTGGACGTGCGGTCCGGTGGAGCTTCCGGATCCGGGGGCGCCGACGGCACCCCCGGACCGTCCGACGACGGTGCCTTTGCCGACCGAGGTGCCGTTGGCCAGCAGGAACTGCGACAGGTGCATGTACTGCGTCCGGTACCCGTCGCTGTGGGTGATGGTCACCGTGTGTCCACCCGTACCGTTGTCGGGGATGTTGGTGACGACACCGGCGCCGGCGGCGGGCAGCGCGGTACCGACGCCCATCCCGTAGTCGAGCCCGCCCAGGGAGCCACTGTTGAGGTGATCCTGCCAGGTGCCCGTCATCTGGTAGCCGCTGAACGGGTTGTAGATGTCCAGGGCTTGGGCGGCGGTTCCCGAGAACAGAACGCCGCCGGCAGCCAGGCCGAGCGTGGTGACCGAGCCGCGCAGCAGGGTGCGGCGGCTCATCTCGAGCCGTGGTCGATCCTGTCGGCCGTCGTCGGGCCGATGGTTCTCACACACAGCAACTCCCTTGTTATTTAGGTGACTTGAGCTGGCGGAGGAACGCGGAACCACGGTAGCCTACGCGCATAGATATTGATAAGAACATGTCATGTTTGCTGCTGTGGGCCCCGTCATCACCGGAGGAAGCATGCGCAGGAGAACCTTGATCCGGGGCACTGTCGCCACGGCCCTGGCCCCGGTGGGCATCGTCACGGCCGCCCGTTCCGCGGCCGGTGCCGGCCGTGCCGCCGCCGATGCGCAGGGCGTGGACGTCTCGAACTACCAGCTCGGCATCGACTACGCCCGCGCCGCCGGGGAAGGCCGGAGTTTCGTCATCGCCAAGGCCGGAGGGTGCCAGCTCGCCGAGGGCCCCTACGTCACGTCGTCCTATGCCGGCCATGTGGACGGAGCCCGCGCCGCGGGTCTGCGCGTCGGGCACTACTGGCTGTCGGGGGACTTTCTCACCCCCACCGCCGCTGCCGACTACTTCGTGGACCACCTCCACGACTACCGCGTCGGTGACGTGCTCGCACTGGATGTCGAGGTGCTCGACGACTCCACCCGGCTGTGGAACGACACGGACGTGGCCACCTGGTTCAACCGCGTACGGGAAGGGGTCGGCGCCTACGTGCCCTGGTTCTACATCAGCGCCGGTGCGCTGCGGGCCGGCACATGGAGCCGCACCGTCGCCGCCGGCGCTCACCTGTGGGCGGCCTCCTGGGGGCCCAACAACGGCACCTATCCCGGCGCACCCGACCTCGGAGGCCGCTACCCCGACTGGGCCGCCCACCAGTACACGTCCGTCGGATCCGCGGGCGGAGTCTCTCCCGTCGACCTCAACCTCGCCCGCTCCTGGGCCTTCGACCTCACGGAGCCCACCGACCCGCCGCCCGGAGGGGGCGGGCTGCCGAAGTCGTCGACCGAGCAGGACGGCGTTCCGGGTCCGGTCATGTGGAAGCGGACGCAGAACTGGCTGCGGATCGAGTCCGGTTACACCGGCCCGATCGACGGAGTCCCCGGCGCCAATACGTACGCCGCGCTCCAGAGGAACATGCGTAACTGGGGCTACACAGGACCCATCGACGGCGTGATGGGACCCAACTCCTGGGCCGCGGTCCAACGACTGGCCGCCGCCAACGGCTACACCGGACCCATCGACGGAGTGATGGGACCCAACTCCTGGCGGGGCTTCAGCCACTTCATCAACCAGGACCGCTGGGACTGAACCAACCCGGTCGGCATCGGGCAGGAGGGGCACCCGGAGGCGCGCGGGCGTCAGCACGACGCCGGATGCCGGGAAGGTCGGCGCCGCGTACACCACGGCCGCTGATCCCGACCTGCCGCGTGCGCCTGCGGGATCACCGGTGAAACCCTGGTTCAGTGCGTGTGGCCGCCGTCCTCGTGCTCCGTCGTGGGCTCGGCGGGCTGGGGGGTGACCGGCGCCGCTCCGGCCCGGACGGTGAAGGCCGCGGTGCGGACCGTGCCGTTGTGCTTGAAGTCCAGGAAGAGGCGGTAGGTCCCGGAGCTGGGAGCCGTCGCGGTGAACGAGACCTCCGGACCCGGCTCGGTGCTGCCGTCGCCGGGCTCCCCGTTCGGGTGGACGTGCAGGTAGGCGAGGTCGCCGGCGCGCAGGGCGACGAGGTGTCCGTAGGCGGCGAGGTAGGGCTGTAGGTCGGTGACGGGGCGGCCGCCCCTGCTGACGTCGAGCCTGAGGTCTTCCGCGGCTCCGGGCCGAAGCGTCCCGTTCAGGGTCACGGTGTAGCCGTCGACCGTGGCGGTGCGGGACGGCTTGGGGAGCTCGGCGGGCTTGTAGGCGCCGGACACGGCGAGGTCGGCGCCGAGAGTGAGGTCGGGGGCGTTCTTCGCGCCGGGGGTGAAGTCCGCGAAGACCCGGTAGTCACCGGCGGCAGGGAGGGTGACGGGAGTACTCCAGGTGCCGTCGGCTGCCCGGGTGGGGTGCAGGTGCCGATAGGTGGCGAGGTCGCGCGAGGCGAGGATGAGGTGGAGTTCCTTGTCGTGCTCGCGCTGGTACGCGGTGACCGGCCGGCCGGACCGGTCGCGTACGGCGAAGCGCAGTTCGCCCTCCTGTGCCGCCTTCAGGCGCGGGGTGAAGAGGTCGAGTGTGTAGCCGCCTTCGGAGATCTGGAGCCCTCCGGGCGGTGATGGCGCAGGGTCGCTGCCGTCGCCACCCCCCTCCGATGCCGTGCTGTTCATGTGGTCGGCCCGCGGGGCCGGTTCGGTGCCGCCCAGAGGGCCGACGGTGTTGCCGAGGCCGTAGGCGGCGCCGAAGGACACAGCGAGTGCTGCGGTGAAGGACGTGATCCTTCCGGCGGTGTTCATGGCTGCTCCTTCTCGTCCGGGCGGGCTCCGGGGTGGGGCCCACTTTCATCAATCTATACCCCCTCGGGGTATGCGCAAGAGCTTCGGCGCGACTTGCGCAGGATACGGGAGGGGGGTATACATGGAGATCTCGAATGGTACCCCATGGGGGTATCAAGGTCTCAAGGGGGAGCCCATGTCCTGGTTCGCTTCCGACGGCAGCCGCGCGGTCGCTCGTGGCACCACCACGACCGGCACCGCAGGCACCACAGCCACCGTCCACCGCGCGTCCGGCCTGACCTGTGGGCACGGCGGGACCGCCGTCACGAGTCGGTCGGAGCGCTGGACGAGGACGTGTCCACGGACGTCGACGTGGCCGAAGGCCTGGTCACCGTCTCCGCCGGCGGACAGCCGGACGACACGGCGATCGCCGCGGCGGTCGACGACGCCGACCACGAGCTGACCCGCCGGGCCTGAGCGGAGCGAACCGCACCCGGCCTCCATCGGACCCGTACTTCCGGCCCGGGTCCCCGCCGAACGAGGAGCAGCCACATGACCACCAGGACTCCGGGTGCCGCCCGGGCCGTGCTCGCCATCAGCGGGATGACCTGCGCCTCGTGCGCGGCCCGCATAGAGAAGAAGCTGAACCGCATGGACGGGGTCGAGGCCACCGTCAACTACGCCACCGAGAAGGCGAAGGTCACCTATGGCGACGGCATCTCGGTCGAGGACCTGATCGCCACCGTCGAGGCGACCGGCTACTCCGCCCAGGTACCCAACCCGCCCCGGACCGGCAACGACGAGGACGCCGCGAGCGGCCCGAGCGATGACGGGCGTGATGACGACGAGCTGAGGCTGCTGCGCGGGCGACTGGTCACCGCAGTCGTCCTCGCCGTACCCGTCATCGCGATGGCGATGATCCCCGCCCTGCAGATCGAGTACTGGCAGTGGCTCTCGCTCACCCTTGCCGCTCCCGTCGTCACGTACGCGGCCTGGCCCTTCCACCGTGCCGCCCTCACCAACGCCCGGCACGGAGCGGCCACCATGGACACCCTGATCTCGGTCGGTACCGGGGCCGCGTTCCTGTGGTCACTGTGGGCGCTCTTCCTCGGAACGGCCGGCACACCGGGCATGACGCACCCCTTCGAGTTCACGATCGCCCGCAGCGACGGCTCCGGGAACATCTATCTGGAGGCCGCGGCGGGCGTCACGGCCTTCATCCTGGCCGGCCGGTACTTCGAGGCCCGCTCCAAGCGCAAGGCGGGTGCCGCCCTCAAGGCACTCCTGGAGCTCGGCGCCAAGGAGGTCACCCTCCTGCGCGGCGGACTCGAAGTCACCGTTCCCACAGCGGATCTGCGGGTGGGCGACCGCTTCCTGGTCCGCCCCGGAGAGAAGATCGCCACCGACGGCACCGTCGTCGAGGGGACCTCCGCCGTGGACGCGTCGATGCTCACCGGCGAGTCCGTACCCGTAGAGGTGTCCGTCGGCGACACCGTCACCGGGGCGACGCTGAACGCAGGGGGCCGGCTCGTCGTCGAGGCCACCCGGATCGGTGCCGACACCCAGCTCGCCCGCATGGCCGCGCTCGTCGAGGACGCGCAGAACGGCAAGGCCGCCGCCCAGCGCCTCGCCGACAGGATCTCGGCGGTGTTCGTGCCGGTCGTCATCGGGCTCGCGCTCGCCACGCTCGGTTTCTGGCTCGGCAACGGCACCGGCCTCACAGCCGCGTTCACCGCCGCCGTCGCCGTACTGATCATCGCCTGCCCCTGCGCACTCGGCCTGGCCACCCCGACCGCCCTCATGGTCGGTACCGGCCGTGGCGCGCAACTCGGCATCCTCATCAAGGGCCCGGAGGTACTGGAGACCACCCGCAGGGTGGACACCATCGTCCTGGACAAGACCGGCACCGTCACCACCGGCCTGATGACCCTGGTCGGCGTGCGCACCGTCGGGGACACGAACGAGAAGGAGGTCCTGCGTCTGGCGGGCGCCCTGGAGCACGCCTCCGAGCACCCGATCGCCCGAGCGATCGCCACCGGGGCAGTCGCGAAGGCCGGTGCCCTGCCCACCCCCGAGGACTTCGCCAACGTTCCCGGCCTCGGCGTGCAGGGCGTCGTCGAGGGCCACGCCGTTCTCACCGGCCGGGAGAAGCTGCTCACCGAGTGGGCCATCGACCTGCCCGAGCAGCTCAGGAGCGCCAAGGACGACGCCGAGAAGGTCGGGAGGACCGCCGTCCTCGTCGCCTGGGACGGCGAGGCGCGTGCGGTCCTGGAGGTGGCCGACGTAGTCAAGGAGACCAGTCCCGAGGCGATCCGGCGGCTGCGCGGACTGGGCCTGACCCCGGTACTGCTGACCGGCGACAACAAGGCCGTCGCCGAATCCGTGGCAGCCGAGGTCGGCATCGGCGACGTCATCGCCGAGGTCATGCCCGAGGACAAGGTGGCCGTCGTCAAGAGGCTCCAGGCTGAGGGCCGCAGCGTGGCGATGGTCGGTGACGGGGTCAACGACGCTGCCGCACTCGCCCAGGCCGATCTCGGGATCGCGATGGGTACCGGCACCGACGCCGCCATCGAGGCCGGCGATCTGACCCTTGTACGGGGGGACCTGCGGGCCGCAGCCGACGCGATCCGGCTCTCCCGCAGGACGCTGGGCACCATTCGCTCGAACCTGTTCTGGGCCTTCGCCTACAACGTGGCCGCCCTGCCGCTCGCCGCGGCCGGCCTGCTCAACCCGATGATCGCCGGAGCGGCCATGGCCTTCTCCTCCGTGTTCGTCGTCGGCAACAGCCTGCGCCTGCGCGGCTTCCGCGCCGCGGACTGAGCCGGACACGGCGTACGTGGCCCGTGGGTCAGGCGTGGAAGCCGTTGGTAGACGTCGAAGGGCTTGCTCGTGAGGCCGATGCCCTTGCCGTCGGACGTGGTGGCGCGCCCGACGCCCCGGAACCTCCGGTCGACTCACCGTCAGGCCCGGTGACCCGGTACGCGCCCATGCGCGAGGGATCCTGGGGCCGCAGATCAGTGCCACACCGGTGTACCCGGACCCGGCGTCCGGGAATCGGTACGGCCCCGCGCGGACCGCGCCGGGAACGCCGGAAGTGACAGGGGCCGAGCGTGCCTCGGGCGAGAACGGGTACGCGTCGTCCCGGCCGGCTTTCCCGAAGCACCGTCCGATCCGCTCCACCGCTCCCGCCCCGGGATGCGAAGGGCGCCCAGGGACCCGAGGATGCCAAGAGGGGCCGAGCCGCAGGGCCGGGCCCGTACGGGCCGGTAAGCGACATCCCGAGGGAGACATCACCATGGCGCCCGAGCGATCCTCTTCCGGCAGCACCCCACCGCGAGACCCCGGCCTCGCGCTGCCGGTGGCGGACCGGGCCGGCTGGGGGCCGGTCGACGTACGGGCGGTGGACACCGTCCGGGTGCTGGCCGCCGACGCCGTACAGAAGACCGGCAACGGCCACCCGGGCACGGCGATGAGCCTGGCGCCCCTCGCCTATCTGCTGTTCCAGCAGGTCATGCGGCACGATCCGGCCGATGACCAATGGCTGGGCAGGGACCGCTTCGTCCTCTCCTGCGGTCACACCAGCCTCACTCTCTACATCCAGCTCTATCTCGCGGGCTACGGCCTGGAGATGGAGGATCTGGAGGCGCTGCGGACCTGGGATTCGGCGACCCCCGGGCATCCGGAGTACGGGCACACCCGCGGTGTCGAAGTCACCACCGGCCCGCTGGGCCAGGGCATGGGCGCGGCGGTCGGCATGGCGATGGCGGCCCGCCGGGAGCGGGGGCTGCTCGACCCGGACGCCGGGCCCGGCACCAGCCCCTTCGACCACCAGGTGTACGTGGTGGCTTCCGACGGCGACATGATGGAGGGCGTGGCCTCCGAGGCCGCGTCGCTCGCCGGCCACCAGCGGCTCGGCAGCCTGGTGGTGTTCTACGACTCGAACCACATCTCCATCGAGGACGACACCGACATCTCCTTCAGCGAGGACGTCCCCGCCCGCTTCGCCGCCTACGGCTGGCACGTACAGACGGTGGACTGGACCCGCACGGGCGACTACGTCGAGGACGTCGACGCGCTGCTCGCCGCGATCGAAGCGGCCAAGGAGGACCGGACCCGCCCGTCGTTGATCATGCTGCGCACCATCATCGGATGGCCCGCCCCGACGAAGAGGAACAGCGGCAAGGCGCACGGGTCCGCCCTGGGCGACGAGGAGGTCGCCGGCACGAAGAAGCTCCTGGGCTTCGACCCCGAGGTGTCCTTCGCCATCGAGGACGAGGTCCTCGTCCACACCCGCGCGGTCGGGGAGCGGGGCCGGGCGGCGCGGGCGCAGTGGCAGCCGGGGTACGAGGACTGGCGCGCCGCGAACCCGGAGCGGGCCGCGCTGCTGGACCGCCTCCGGGAGCAGCGGCTCCCGGACGGCTGGGCCGATGCCCTGCCCGTCTTTCCCGCCGACGCGAAGGGCATGGCCACCCGCAAGGCGTCCGGCAAGGTGCTCGGTGCCCTCGCCCCGGTGCTGCCCGAACTGTGGGGCGGCTCCGCGGACCTGGCCGGGAGCAACAACACCACGATGGAGGACGAGCCCTCCTTCGTTCCGGCGGACCGGCAGACCGCGGAGTTCAAGGGCGGTCCCTACGGGCGGACCCTGCACTTCGGCATCCGTGAACACGCCATGGGAGCCGTGCTCAACGGCATCGCCCTGCAGAGCCTGACCCGCCCCTACGGCGGTACGTTCCTGACGTTCAGCGACTACATGCGCCCCGCCGTCCGCCTGGCCGCGTTGATGAAGCTGCCCGTCACCTATGTGTGGACGCACGACTCGATCGGTCTGGGCGAGGACGGTCCGACGCACCAGCCCGTCGAACACCTCGCCGCACTGCGGGCGATCCCCGGGCTCGACGTCGTACGCCCGGGCGACGCGAACGAGACGGTGGTCTGCTGGCGGACGGTCCTGGAGCACACCGACCGGCCCGCCGGTCTCGTCCTGACCCGGCAGAACCTCCCCGTGCTCGAGCGCGGGAACCTGGCGAACGCCTCGGCCGAGGGGGCGGCGCGCGGTGCCTATGTCCTCGCCGACGCCTCCGGGGTGGTTCCCGACGTCATCCTCGTGGCGACGGGATCCGAGGTCCACATCGCTCTTGAGGCGCGTGCCCTCCTGACGGGCGGGGGCCTGGCCGTACGTGTGGTCTCGATGCCCTGCCGCGAATGGTTCGCCGAGCAGTCCCCGGAGTACCAGGACGAGGTCCTGCCGCCCACCGTGCGCGCCCGGGTCAGCGTCGAGGCCGCCGTAGGCCAGGGCTGGCGCGAGGTGGTCGGCGACGCCGGGCGGATCGTGAGCCTCGAGCACTACGGCGCGTCCGCCGACTACGCGCGGCTGTACCGGGAATTCGGGATCACCGCCGAAGCGGTCGCAGCGGCGGCACACGAGAGCATCCGCGACGCCGCGGCCACTCCGAGGCCCGGCGGCCGGCGCGGCCCGTCCGACTGAGCGGCGGGCGCGTCGGAAGGGGCGCCCGCCGGTCGCCTACTGCATCTGGCGCCGCACCAGTTCGTGGAGCCGCCCGCCCGTGTCCGCGAGCAGCTCGGCGGGCGGCCCCTGCTGAACGATCCGGCCGTCCGACATGACGATCACACGATCGGCGTCCAGGACCGTGGAGAGCCGGTGCGCGATCACCACACGGGTGGCTTTCAGGGACCGGGTGCTCTCGATCACCGTGCGCTGGGTCTCGTTGTCGAGCGCGCTGGTGGCCTCGTCGAAGAACAGGATGCGGGGCCGCCGGACGAGCGCCTGGGCGATCATCAGCCGCTGACGCTGACCACCGGAGATGGCGCCGCCACCGGAGATCATGGTGTGCAGGCCCATCGGCATGCGCTTGATGTCCTCGGCCAGACCCGCCATCGCGGCGGCCTCCCACGCCTCTTCCTGGGTGAAGACCTCGGCGCCGCAGATGCAGTCCAGGATCGAGCCGGACAGCGGCTGGGCGTTCTGCAGGACGACCCCGCACTGGCGGCGCACGGCCGCCTGGTCGAGTGCCGCCAGATCCTGGCCGTCGTACAGGACGCTGCCGGAAGCCGGCTTGTCGAAGCCGATGAGCAGCCGCAGAAGCGTCGACTTGCCGCAGCCGCTCGGTCCCACGATCGCGACGAACTCGCCGGGCCGCACCGTCAGGGACAGGTCGTCGAGCACGGCGGGACCGTCATCGGTGTAGCGGAAGGACAGGCCCCGGGCCTCGATCTCCCCGGACAGCTCGCCGGGCTGCGTGCTGGCCCCCCGTACCTCGGGCGCCTCGTCGAGCACCGGCCTGATCTGCTCGAACATCGGCAGCACGGCGGCAGCGGACACGAACGCCCCGGTGAGCTGCGTGACCGCGGTCAGCAGCATGGTCACCGAGGTGTTGAAGGTCAGGAACTCACTGGCGGACAACGAGCCGCGGGCAGGGCCCGCCAGCAGGATGAACATGACCAGCGAACACAACGGCAGATAGACCGCGTTGAGCACCGTCGTCAGGTTCTTGATCCGGCCCGCGCGCTTCTGCAGCTCACGGCTGCGGGCGAACTCCGCCGCCCACGCCCCGTACGCGAAGCTCTCCGCCGAGGCGACCCGCAGCTTCGGCAGCCCGCGCAGCGTCTGGAACGCCTGGTTGTTGAGCTTGTTGCCGAGCTCCACCAGCCGCCGCTGCCACCGCAGTTCCCACATGCCCATGGTGAGGAACACACCCGCGATGACGACCAGCATCGCGATGGCGGTCAGCGCCAGCGGGACGCTGAACCAGAACAGCAGGCCGAGATTCATCGCACCGAGAGTGCCGGCCTGCACCGCCACGGGCCCGATCCCGGACAGCACGCGACGGATCGCACTGACACCCATCGCCGCGCTCGCCAGCTCGCCCGTCGAACGCTCGGTGAAGAACTTCGTCGGCAGACGCAGCAAGCGGTCCCACACAGCAGGCTGGAGCCTGCTCTCGATGCGCCCCTCCATGCGCAGGATGGTGAGGTTCTGCAGGAGCATGAAGGCGGCCGACACGACACCGGTGATGATCACGGCCAGGGAGACCTGGACGATGAGGCCGCTCTCGGCATTCGGCACGTACACGCCGAGCACCTGGCCCGTCGCGAGCGGCACCAGCGAACCGAGCGCCACCGTCACGAGTCCGGTCAGCAGCAGTCTGCGCAGATCGGCCCGCGTGCCGAACAGGCTGAAGCGCAGCAGCTGCCACTTGCCCAGAGGCCGCTCGGGCAACGGCCGGTAGAACATGACGGCACGCTGCTCGAAGTCCTGTGCGGCGGTGCTGTCGACGCGGGAGCGCCGACCGGTCAGCGGGTTCACCGCCTCGTACCTGCCGCGGCGCCACAACAGCGCGACCGGTGCCCCCGAAGCGGCCCGGTGGCCCACCAGAGGCCCGGAGTTCTCCCGCCACCAGCGCCCGTCGAGCCGCACGGGACGCGTCCTGATCCGGGAGGCGACCGCGACACGCTCGACCGGATCGATCCGGTCGCTCACCGCACCGCTCGCCGGAGCCTCCGACAGAATGATCCCCGAATCACGCGCCACCAGCCGACAGGCCGCGTACACCGCGTCATCGGTGGCGCCCGTCCTGCGCGAAGAGCTCCTGCCGGAACGGCCCATCGAGGTCAGCAGCGCCTCGTCGGCCTCCTTGCGGACGGCTTCGCCCGCTTTCATGCCGGCCGCCGTACGGTCCTCGTGGGCGCGCTCCAGCTGCTCGATCCAGCGGTCGAGCGCGGACAGCAACCGGTACTGCTGGTTGACCATCCCCTGCCACAGCTCGCCGTCGACGAGCAGGTCACCGGCCGCTTCGGCGCTGAAAGCGGCACCGTACTGCACGCTGCCCGGCGACACCGGCAGCCAGAGGATGTTGTCGTCGCCCACCGTCTCCTCGAGAGCGGTCCGGCTGTCCAGCGGGGCCTCGAACAGGACACGCTGGCTGCGCCCGACACCGAGCGAGAAGGCGTGTTCCAGCAGACTCAGAGCGGCATCGCCCGTGTCGTAGTGGCTGCGGTACTGCCCCTCGAAAACGCCCTGGGCCGCGTACTCGGGCCGGTAGAGCTCCCGCAGCGGGATCCGGCGCAGCACGCACTCCTGCAGAGGCCGGCCGACCAGCGTGTGCTGAGGCCCCTCGACGGGCCCCAGCACCAGTGTTCCCGGCTCGAGCCGGCCGAGGAAGTGCCAGTGGCCCTGCTCCAGCGCGTCGACCGCGAACAGGTCGAGGGCACCACCCACGACGAGCCACAGCACCTGGGGACCTTCGAGCGAGAGGCTGCGCAGCCCGGTGCAGTCGATGGGAGCGCCGAGCCCTCCCAGCGCTCCGATGACCGGGTCCTGCCCGAGGGCCTCCCCGCCCGCGGGGTGGTGTACGGACGTCACGTCAGTGCTCCCTGACCAGTTCGGCGTACGGACCCCCGGCAGCCACCAGGTCCTCGTGCCGGCCGCGTTCCACGACGGATCCGTGGTCCAGGACCACGATCTCGTCGCTGTCGCGGACCGTGCTCAGCCGGTGTGCGATCACGACGCAGGCACAGCCGCGCCGCCGCAGATTGTCGATGATGACCCGCTCGGTCTCCGCGTCCAGTGCGCTGGTGACCTCGTCCAGCACCAGGATGCTGGGACGTCGCACGAGAGCGCGCGCGATCTCCAGACGCTGGCGCTGGCCGCCGGAGAAGTTGCGGCCGTCCTGCTCCACCCTGCTGTGGATACCCCTCGGGCGACGGGCGACGACCTCGTACAGCGCGGCGTCCTGGAGCGCGGCGACCACGGCTTCGTCCGGTACCGAGGGGTCCCACAGCGCCACGTTGTCCCGCACCGTGCCCTCGAACAGGAAGACGTCCTGGTCGACGAACGAGACCGACGCGGCCAGCGCGCCCCTCGGAATGTCCTCGAGACGCTGCCCGTCGATCCGGATCGTGCCCTCCCACGGGCTGTAGAGCCCCGAGATCAGCCGGGAGACCGTCGACTTGCCGCTGCCGGACCCGCCGACGAGCGCCACCTGCTGACCGGGGCCCACGGACAGTGAGAAACCGGTGAGCAGCGGCTTGTCGAGCGGGCTGTAGCCGAACGTGATGTCGTCGAGCGTCACATGGCCCTTGAGCCGACGGGTACTCGCCGCGGGCTCGCGGCGGGAGTAGAGGGGGTCCACCGGAAAGTTCTCGACATCCTTCAGGCGGGCCACATCGGCCGCGAAGTCCTGGACCCGTCCGGCCACCCCGTTGAGCCGGGTGACGGGTGCGGTGAAGCGGGTCACCAGCGCCTGGAAGGCGACGAGCAGTCCGATCGAGATGTGCCCCTCGACAGCCCTCAGCCCGCCGATCCAGAGGATCAGCGCGCTGTTGAGCGTCGCCAGCGCGGGGGCGACGACACCGAGCCAGGCGCTCGGCACCCCGAGACGCTGCTGCTCGTCCAGTGTCGTCGCGTGCTGGCCCGCCCAGCGCCGGAAGTAGCCGTTCTCCCCGCCGGTCGCCTTCATGGTCTCGATCAACTGCAGCCCGGTGTACGAGGTGTTCGTCAGCCGGGCGCTGTCGGCCCGCAGCTTCTGGGTACCGGTGGCCCGCAGCCGGACGACGATGCGCATCGCGACCACGTTGAGCAGGGCTATTCCCACCCCTATGACGGTCAGCTGCGGATCGTAGGTCCACAGCAGGAACGCGTAGAGGATGACGACGATTCCGTCCACACCGGCCGCGGTGAGGTCCCGGGCGAGTGTCTCGGCCACGGCGTCGTTCGACTGCAGGCGCTGGACGAGGTCGGCGGGGCTGCGCTGGGCGAAGAAGGTCACCGGCAGCCGCAGCAGATGACGGAAGAAGCGGGCGCTGCCGAGCGTGGAGGAGATGATGCGGCCGCGCAGCAGATTCGCCTGCTGCAGCCAGGTCAGTACGAGAGTGAGCGCGACCATCGTGCCCATCGCGCCGAACAGCACGCCCAGCAGCGAGGTCTGATTGCCGATCAGGAACATGTCGATGTACGTACGGCTCAGGGCGGGCAGCGTTGCCCCGACGGCCACGAGCAGCAGGCTGGCGAGCAGTGCCACCAGCATCGTGCCCGTGGTTCCGCGCAGCCGCGCGGGCAGGGCGCCCATGACGCCGGGCTTCCGGCCGCCGCGCCGGAAATCGTCGCCCGGCTCCAGGACGAGCACCACTCCGGTGAAACTGGTGTCGAAATCCTCGGACGGTACGAAACGTCGGCCCTTGTCGGGGTCGTTGATGTGCACGCCCCGGCGACCGAGCCGCCGGCCCATGCCGTCGTACACGACGTAGTGGTTGAACTCCCAGAACAGAATGGCCGGCGCCTGGACCTCCGCGAGTGCGGCGGGCTCCATCTGCATGCCCTTGGCCTTCAAGCCGTAACTGCGAGCCGCTTTAAGCACGTTGCTGGCCCGCGACCCGTCGCGCGACACTCCGCAGGCGATGCGCAGCTCCTCCAGGGGCACATGCCGGCCGTAGTGCGCGAGCACCATGGCCAAGGAGGCCGCTCCGCACTCCAGCGCCTCCATCTGGAGCACGGTGGGCGTGCGGACGGTCCTGGTCCGTCCGGTCTTCGGCGCAGGGCGCGGCCGCGACCGCCGCCTGCCTCCGGAGGTGCTCTCGGGGCGGTGTCTGCCGCGACCGGGGGGCGGCAGCTGCTGCGCTGCGGGGGAGGGGTGCGGTGCGGTCACGGGAGGAGCCAATCGATCGGACGCCGGTCGGCCAGATGGACGGAGCCGGTGGCCAGGGTCATGGAGTCGATCGCGTACGGGGGCCCCTGGGCCGAGGACCACCGGTAGCCGGACTCGGTCGCGGCCGAGCGGTCGAGCTTCACCAGGACCGCCACCGGCCTGCCTTGGCGCGAGAACTGCTCTCCCAGCTGGCCGTCACCGAGGAAGCGCGTGATCTGCTGCTGGGTCCGGGGCCTGCCGACCGCTGCCACCCGGCCGCGCAGCACGCCGTACTGCTGGGAGGGCACGGACTGGACGGTGAGGTCGACGGAGGCGCCCACCGGGACGGCCGCCCCCTTGCTGCCCGGTACGTAGAGCATCACGACGAGCGAATCGTCTGTGCCGTCGCCGCGTTCGACGCTCGCCACATCGGCGCCGGTGGTGACCACTGCGCCGATCGTTGCCGTCACCGTGGTCAGCCTGCCGGCGTCGATGGTGCGGACGACGTGATCGCCCTTCTCCGTGCGGACCTTGAGCAACGGTGCGTCGGCAGGCAGGCTTTCGCCCTCTTCCGCGAGCACTTCGGTGATCTGTCCGGCGACGGGGCTCTGCAGGATGTAGCTGCCCTTGGCGTGCGTGAGGATCCCGGGGGCGCTGAGTGTGGTGGCGACGGTGCCGGTGACCGCCCAGAAGCAGGCAGCCGCCATCACGGCCACGGTGATGCTCAGGACGAGCAGTCCCTGCGGGCGTGCGAAACGCACCGGCAGGTCGAGCTGTTCGGGCGACTGCAGCTTGGAAAGGGCCTGTTGGCGGAACTGCACGGAACTCTTCCCTCACCTGTCGGCGGTCGGCACCGAGCCCCGGAACCGATCGGTTCCGGGGCTCGGTGGGTGCTGCCGTCTCTCAGAGACCGGCGGTGAGGCCGGTGGCCAGACCGGTGACCGCGCCGGTGTTCACGCCGGTGGTCGACTCGACCAGACCGGTGACGGAGCCCACGATGCCGGTGACCGGGGCGATCGAGTCGGCGGTGGCGGTGACGTTGCCGAGAACGCCACCGATGAGGCCGCCGGACACGTTGTCCAGGTCGTTGTCGGAGATCTCGAGGGTCTCAACCTGGGGGGTGAGGTTCATGATGAGCGCTGCCCTTCGTCTGGAAATTCCTTAAACCGGAAACCCGTGGTGCGGCTCCCGTATGGGCCAGGATCAAAGCACGCCGACGGCTTGCGCAGCCAATCGAACAAGGCTGGTGCGGTCGATATCGGCGCCCTCGAATCGCCTCGCGTGCAGACCTGTTCATTTTCTGACGGCAAATCCTTCACGAGCTTCACGGGATGAATTCCTCGTGGTCGTGACTCTCTTTGCCCCAAGTGGGGCACTCCCGTACCAAACGGCCCCGGACCTGGTACGTACCTGGTCCGGACCTGGTGTTCCTCGGTGGTCCGCGTGCTCGGTCTGCGTATGCGGTGTGCAGGTTTTTGCGGAACCGGCGAAATGCGTGCCCGCGTGAAGAAACGCGTGCGTATCCCCGCCCGCCCGCACAGCAGGGGAGGCGAAGGCCGGGAATGGCGGCGGTCAGGGAATAGGTGGAGCTATTTCTCTCGCCGCGTGTTCATCCGTCACACAGCCTCCGGGAATGTGGCGGAGATGTGTCCCTTTCCTTGATTCTGCGGGGAACTGGGTGCGGGGTGAGGGCGTCCGGGGCCGGCGGGTGGTGGCGTCGGATGGGTATGGGGTGGTTTGTGCGGTGGTCTTGGCACATTCATCCGATGAACCGTGCGCATCACCCTTCTCCCCGGCGGCGCGCGGCGCTACCATCGGGTTGCTTCATGGGAGCGCTCCCATCTCTGTGCCCACCCATAGCCGTCGTCATCGGCGGCCCAGCTCGGAGAGGACGTTTCCGTGCGCCTGAGCGCCAGACCATTCGCCGCATTACTGGCGGCACTCACCCTGACCGCCGGGTTGGCCGTCACCGGATCCCCGGCGGCAGCACGCTCCGACGAAGTGCCCCGCGCGGCCGAAGCATCCGATGTGTCGATCGCCGCGGACACCTACACATGGAAGAACGCGCGGATCGACGGCGGCGGTTTCGTGCCGGGCATCGTCTTCAACCGGTCCGAGAAGAACCTCGCCTACGCACGTACCGACATCGGCGGTGCCTACCGCTGGGACCAGTCGGGCAAACAGTGGACCCCGCTGCTCGACTGGGTGGACTGGGACCGATGGGGCTGGTCCGGCGTCGTCAGTCTCGCCTCCGACACGGCCGAGCCCGACAATGTGTACGCGGCAGTCGGCACCTACACCAACAGCTGGGACCCGACGAACGGCGCCGTCCTCAGGTCCTCGGACCGCGGAGCGTCCTGGAAGGCGACCACGCTTCCCTTCAAGCTCGGCGGCAACATGCCGGGGCGCGGGATGGGCGAGCGCCTCGCGGTCGACCCGAACAAGAACTCCGTCCTCTACCTGGGTGCCCCCAGCGGCAACGGGCTGTGGAGGTCCACCGATTCAGGGGTCACCTGGTCGGAGGTGACGGCCTTTCCGAATCCCGGCAACTACGCTCAGGACCCGTCCGACACCAGCGGGTACGCGAGCGACAACCAGGGCATCGTCTGGGTGACGTTCGACGAGCGCTCCGGCAGCGCGGGCAGCACCACCAAGGACATCTACGTGGGGGTCGCCGACAAGGCGAACACCGTCTACCGCTCGACGGACGGCGGCAGCACCTGGTCCCGCATCGCCGGACAGCCGACCGGGTACCTCGCGCACAAGGGCGTACTCGACTCCTCGACGGGCCACCTGTATCTGACCCTGAGCGACACGGGCGGCCCGTACGACGGCGGCAAGGGGCGCATCTGGCGGTACGCCACCGGGACCGGCGAGTGGACGGACGTCAGCCCGGTCGCGGAGGCCGACACCTACTACGGCTTCAGCGGACTCTCCGTGGACCGGCAGCGGCCCGGCACCCTGATGGCCACCGCCTACAGCTCCTGGTGGCCCGACACCCAGCTCTTCCGTTCCACCGACAGCGGCGCGACCTGGACGAAGGCCTGGGACTACACCAGTTACCCGAACCGTTCCAACCGCTACACCCTCGACGTCTCCACCGTCCCCTGGCTCAGCTGGGGCGCCAACCCGTCACCGCCCGAGACCTCGCCCAAACTGGGCTGGATGACGGAAGCACTGGAGATCGACCCGTTCGACTCGGACCGGATGATGTACGGCACGGGCGCGACGGTCTACGGCACCGAGAACCTCACCGCCTGGGACTCGGGCAGCCAGTTCAAGATCACCCCGATGGTCAAGGGGCTGGAGGAGACGGCCGTCAACGACCTGGCGAGCCCGCCCTCCGGAGCTCCGCTGCTGAGTGCGCTCGGCGACATCGGAGGCTTCCGCCACACGAATCTTGACGCGGTGCCCAGCCTGATGTTCACCTCGCCGAACCTTGACTCGACCACCAGTCTGGACTTCGCCGAGGCGTCACCGGGCACGGTCGTACGGGTGGGCAACGCTGACGCGGCACCCCACATCGGCTTCTCCACCGACAACGGGGCCAACTGGTTCCAGGGCTCCGAGCCCGCCGGAGTGACCGGCGGCGGGACGGTCGCCGCAGCGGCGGACGCCAGCGGATTCGTCTGGAGCCCGGACGGCGCGGCCGTCCACCGCACGACGGGCTACGGCAACTCCTGGACCGCGTCCACCGGCATCCCGGCCGGGGCGACGGTCGAGTCCGACCGCAAGAACCCGAAGAAGTTCTACGGCTTCAAGGCCGGCACCTTCTACGTGTCGACCGACGGCGGCGCCACGTTCACCGCCAAGGCGAGCGGCCTGCCCGCCGAAGGGAACGTCCGCTTCAAGGCGTTGCCCGGTACCGAGGGCGACATCTGGCTCGCCGGCGGTACGTCGACAGGCGCGTACGGGCTGTGGCGCTCCACCGACTCCGGTGCGAGCTTCACCAAGTTCTCCGGTGTGGAGCAGGCGGACAGCGTGGGGTTCGGCAAAGCGGCCCCCGGCGCCTCGTACCAGACCGTCTTCGTGAGCGCGAAGATCGGTGGGGTGCGCGGGATCTTCCGGTCCACGGACGCGGGTGCGCACTGGACCCGCATCAACGACGACACACGCCAGTGGGGTTGGACAGGAGCCGCGATCACCGGTGACCCGCGGGTCTACGGACGGGTGTACGTCTCCACCAACGGCCGGGGGATCCAGGTGGGCGAGTCCTCGGACGCCGGCAGCACGGACCCCGACCCGGATCCGGACCCCGACCCCGACCCGGAGGAGCCTCCGGCGGACGCCGACTGCTCGGTGACGTACACGATCACCAATCAGTGGTCCGGTGGTTTCCAGGCGGATGTGACGGTCACCAATACCGGAAGCGCGGCCCTGGACGGCTGGCAGCTGGCCTGGTCCTTCCCCGGCGGGCAGAAGGTCACCCAGATGTGGAACGCCACCCCGCAGCAGGACGGCGCGAAGGTGACCGCGGCCAACGTCGGCTGGAACGGCAAGGTGGCGTCCGGCTCCTCCGTGGGCTTCGGCTTCTCGGGCAGCTGGTCGGGCAGCAACGCCGAGCCCACAGCCTTCACCCTGGGCGGTGAGGCCTGCACCGTCGCCTGACGCCCACGGGCAGACTTCACGGGCGGACGAACTCGGGCCGACGGGGGAGGGAACGACTCCTCCCGCGTCGGCCCACCCGATGCGCGAAATAGACATAACGCACCCGGTGTGCTGCATTTGAGGGACGCACTTCCTCCCGGGAGGCACCGTGATCGACGTCGACGTGCTGGTCGTAGGGGCGGGCCCGGTCGGTCTCACGGCCGGGTCGGAACTGCAGCGGCGGGGCATCGGGTGCCGGGTCGTCGACCGGCTCCGCGCCCGTCAGCCCTTCGCCAAGGCGGTGGGTGTCCAGCCCAGGACCCTGGAGATCTGGGACCGGATGGGGATGGTCCGTGAGGCGCTGGAGACCGCAATCCCGTTGAAGGGGCAACTGCTCTACGTCAACGGCGAGGAACAGGGCCGGGTCGATCTGACCCTGCCCGCGGACGTTCCCTACGCCTTCGCCGCCCTCCCGCAGTACGAGACGGAAAGGCTCCTCGAAGAGCTCCTGGTCCGCCTGGGAGGAAGGGTCGAGCGCGGTACGGAGCTCGTCTCCTTCGAGCAGGACGACGGCGAGGTCAGGGCACGTCTCGCGCTTGCCTCCGGCGGTACGGAGGAGGTCCGGGCCCGCTACCTGGTGGGCTGCGACGGCGCCCACAGCGTCGTGCGCAAGGGACTCGGGCTCGCCTTCGAGGGTGCGGCCCTCCCCGAGGAGTACATGCTGGGCGATGTCGAGGTCGACTGGGACCTGCCCTTCGGGTACACGGTCCGGTCCTCGCACGTCGTCGACAGGCGCACCGACGACCTGCTCGTGTGCATCCCCCTGCCCGGGCTCCGCCGCTACCGTATGTCGATGCTGACCCCGCCCGAGCTGTCGCAGGCCCGGCAGACCGGGAAGGACGAGGTGGTGCACGGTCTGAGCGGCGACCGCGGCCCGCAGCCCGGGCTGGAGCACATCCAGGCGGTGCTCGACCGGCTCTCGCCCGTGCCCACGACCGCTTCGTCGCTGCGCTGGTCCTCCGTCTTCCGCATCAGCCACCGGCTGGTCGACCGTTACGGACAGGGGCGGGTGTTCGTCGCCGGGGACGCCGCCCACATCCACCCGCCCACGGGAGCCCAGGGTATGAACACCGGCGTCCAGGACGCCTACAACCTGGCGTGGAAACTGGCCGCCGCCGTGCGCGGCCGCGCGGGCGCGGGCCTGCTGGCGAGCTACGACTCCGAGCGCCGACCGGTCGGGGAGGAAGTGGTGCGGCGGACGGTCCGTCATGCGCGGAGCGGCATCCAGTCCGATCCGGACGACCCGGCGACGATGATGCGCCGGGAGGCACAGCTCCTGGTCGGCTACCGGGGCAGCCCCGTCGTGGGACCGGACGGCACCGCGCACGACGGCCCCGCCCCGGGCGACCGCGCTCCCGACTGCGGCGGCCTCGAGTACGGCCTGGCGTCCTTCCCCGTACGGCTGTTCACCCTGCTGCGGGGACGCGACCACACCCTGCTGCTCTACGCCGACGACGAGGAGCAGCCGGCACGGTTCGACGAGGTGGCGGCCGCCGCCGGGCGGGCGGCGCCCGGCCTGCTGAACGCCTGCGCGGTCCTCGCCCCGAAGGCGCGGGCTCCCTGGCTGCGACTGCCCGCCGTGCACGACGGCCTCGACGAGTTCCGGTCGATGTACGGCGCTCGTGGCGGCGAGGCGATCCTCGTACGGCCTGACGGCTACCTGGGGCTGCGGATCACCCCCGCGACGGGTCCGCAGCTGCGTTCCTACCTGGAGATGCTCGTCGGGACATGACGCGGGGCCCGGCAGCGACTGCTGCTGGGCCCCGCGCCCTCAGGTGAGTGGAGCTTCGCTCACCTCACCCCGTCTCAGGGAAAGGACACCACCTGTGACGGGATGGTCGAGGTGCCGGATGTGGGGGATCCGGTGCTGTTGATGACGTGTTCGTACTGACCCTGGCCGCCCAGGGACACCACGAGCAGGTCGTGGAACTTCACTCCGGGCTTCACCGGCGCCTGGAAACCGTGTTCCTGACGGATCGTCGGGTCGACGTTGTAGTAGCAGTAACTGCCCATGCCCCAGCCCTCATGGGTGGTCACCGAGTCGGCCACCTTGTAGGCGGCGTACCCCTTGGTGGCGCCGTTCTGGATGGCGGCCTGGTTGGGGGCGTCGTACGCCTTCTCGTTCTGGAAGAAGATCGTCCTGCCGTTCTCGCCGTACCACTGCACGTCGTACTTGTTGAAGTGCTCGACGAACAGGCCGGTGGCCAGCACGTCGTCGCCGTTCACCCGCAGACCGTAGTCGGAACGGTTGGTCTCCCAGCCGACCCCGTCGCCGTGGTCGGCGCGCCAGAGCCAGGTGTGGTCGATGATCGTGTCGTCGCTGTTGACGACCATGCCGGTGGTCGCCTTGCCGGCGCCCGCTCCGCCGACCCGGACGAACACGTCCTGGAGCGAGGTCGGATTGGCCGAGTGGTCGGCCGACGCGCCGTCGGGGCCCACCTGGACGAGCACCGAGGAGTTCTGCGTACCGGCGTCGACCAGGAGGCCGGCCAGCTTGACGCCGTCGACGTCACCGACCTTGATCGCGGTCACCCCGTTGTCCGGGATGATCGTGGCGAGGCCGAGGCCCAGCGCGACGGTGTTCGCGCGGTTGATCTCGATGGGCTCGTTGACGTGGTAGATGCCCGGGGTGAACAGCAGGTGCAGCCCCTGGCGGACGGCGGCGTTGATCGTCTGCGCGGTCGCGCCGGGCTTGACCACGTAGAACTGGCTCAGCGGGATGGACTCGCCCTGTGGGGTGCCGTTCCAGGAGACGCCGCGTGCGTTGGTGCGCTTGGCGGGGACGAAGACCTTGTAGTTGTTGCCGTCGAGGTACAGGAACGGCTTCTCGCGGGAGACCGGGGTGTTGTTCAGGGTCGTGTACGGGGGTTCGGGGAAGCTCTGCGCGGGTGCGCCCTCGACTCCGGAGAACGTCATGTTCCAGACGCCGTTGCCCCAGCTGCCGATGGAGCTGTCGCGGGTGTACCACTGCTGCTGCGAGTAGGGGCCGACCTGGCCGTCGATCTTGCTGTCGGCGATGAAGCCGCCGCTGGCCCAGCCGTATCCGTCGGGCGCGAGGTTGAGTCCGCCCTTGACGTGCATGCGGCGGAAGGGGGCGGCCTGGGAGACGGCCCAGCGGTTGGTGCCGCTGACCGGGTTGAGAGCGAGGTTCTCCGCCGAACGCCAGAAGTTCTGGGTGGCGTTGCCGTTGAACCAGCCCGCGTCCACGGTGACATCACCGTTGAACGTGGTGTCGTCCGGCTTCAGGCCGAGACCCGCGATCTGGGTGTAGAAGCCGATCTGGGCGTTGATGTTGCTGTACGTGCCCGGCTTGAACATCAGCGCGTACCTGCCGGTCCCGAACTGGGCCGACTCCTGCTGCCTGAAGATCTCGTCGACCTTGCCCTGGATGTTCGGGGTCGAGGGATCGAAGACCAGGACGTTGGGGCCGAGGTCACCGCCGCCGGGGATCTGCGGGTCGCCCCCGCCGCCAGTCGTCCCGAACACCTGGAACTCCCAGAGGGAGTAGCCGTACCCGGTGGCCCGGGTGGTACCGGTCAGCCGGACGTAGCGGGCGGTACCGGAGACGTTGAGCGTCTCCGTGCCGCCGGGGCCCGTCGTGGTCGAGTAGGCGGTGCTCCAGTTGCTGTCGTCCGTGGAGAACTCGATGCGGTAGGCGGTGCCGTAGGCGGCCTCCCATCGCAGCACGATCTGGCTCACCGAGGCGGAGGCGCCCAGGTCGACCTTGATCCACTGGGGGTCGGCGAAGGCGCTCGCCCAGCGGGTGCCGTTGTCGCCGTCCACCGCGGACGCGGCGGGAGTGCCGCCGTTCTCCTGGCTGGAAGCGGTGACCGTCTTGCCCTGCGACAGGAGCGCGGGTGCCGCGCTCGCCGGGGTCGAGGGGACGAACGCCAGGAGCGAGAGGACGAGTCCGGCGACGACGGCCAGCACACCGCCGCGTCTTCTGCCCAGCGGGGCAACGGGTCTGTGGAACAGGGGGGGTGCGTACATACGAGTGTCTCCTGAGTCGTGGGGCGGGTACACGACGCGCACAGTCAGAGAGCGCTCTCTCTGGCTGCGGCAGATACTCCACCCTTGTTACGAACGCGTCAAGAGATGTGCAACAACAGATGTATCAGGGCCTGTTGGCGACAAGAACTGATGGCGCCCCTGCAGTGATTGCCCCTTTGACTCGCCCTGTTCAGTGACGGAGTGCGGGATCTGAAGCCTCGTCTGTTCAGGAAGTGGTGGATCGGCTCATCAATCCCCATGGGGCCGCTCGTATTCGAAGTCGGCGAGCGTGCCCGACCGGTTGAGGGAGATGAGGCCGGTCTTCAGCTCGCCCCGCACAGGGAGGGCGTCGGTCGACCTGTGGAGGCCGTCGCGGCTGGTGAAGGGCCGCCACGCTCGACAGGAAAGCCGGCAGGAAGATCACGAACACCTCGGGCAGCGCACGTCCGGGACCGGAGCACCGACGGGCCGCCGCCGCCCAAACATCGCCTCGGCGTGGCGTGCCGTCCAACGGGTGACATCTGGCCGGCTGTCACACGAAGAGCCCAGGGAGTCCCTCGAATGCGGCCCTCCCCAGTGGTGGGACACGGAATTTCAGCTGACGGTGGATCACGTCGCACCTGCGATCCGATGAGCCGACAACGTGCCGGCCTTCGCGGGGGTGGCGAAAGGATTGTGTATCCATGCGCTCTGCTCGCACCCTGTTCGCATCGGCCGCCGTCACGGCGGTCCTCGCGGTCTCTGCCCCAGCCGCGTACGCCGTGACCTCGGCCGATGGCTGGGACAAGGACAGCGGCTCCTCATCGAGCAGCAACAACGACGACCGTGAGAAGCCCGACTCGTGGAAGCACGAGAAGCCGGAGGGCGGCGTGCACGCCGGTGGCGGTGCGCTGGCCGGCATCACGGCGGACGACTGGCAGAAGGACAAGGAGGAGTCCGCGGGCGGTAACAACGCGGACCGTGAGAAGCCGGACTCCTGGAAGCACGAGAAGCCGGAGGGCGGCGTGCACGCCGGTGGCGGTGCGCTGGCCGGCATCACGGCGGACGACTGGCAGAAGGACAAGGAGGAGTCCGCGGGCGGTAACAACGCGGACCGTGAGAAGCCGGACTCCTGGAAGCACGAGAAGCCGGAGGGCGGCGTGCACACCGGTGGCGGTGCGCTGGCCGGCATCACGGCCGACGACTGGCAGAAGGACAAGGAGGAGAGCTCCGAGTCCGGCAGCTCCACGGGCAGCGAGAAGTCGGAGACCTGGAAGCACGAGAAGCCGGAAGGCGGCGTCCACACCGGCGGCGGAGCGATGGCTCTGTCCGGCGGCGGCCTGGTAGCCGGCTCCGTGCTGATGCTCGGCGGAATCGGGGCGGCCGCATACCGGCTGCGCCGCCGCAACGCCTCGGGTGTCGCGGCAGCCTGACAGCCATCCGCCGGACCGAAGGTATTCCTGTCGTGGCCGCCGCCCTCCCCGGGCGGTGGCCGCGCCGATTTTCCCCGGCGCTCCCCGGTCCGTTCCGCCCCCGCCCTCCTCGTACACGAAAGGCAGCATGCGCATGGCCGCCCAGCAGCCGTCCGACACAGAGTCCGCTTCCCCTGCCCTCGGCCGTTCCCTGCTGTGGCCCGCCGTGGCGGTGGGCCTGGGCTTCCTCCTCGTCTACAACTCGCTCGACGCCTCGGCAGGAGTCCCGCCGCCCGTCGCGGCCGTGGCGCCGACACAGGCGCCCGCGTCCTCCCGCGCCGCCGCCTCGCCCGCGCCCGTTCCGGCGCAGTCCGCGTCCGCGGAGTCCTACGGGCTGGGCCGGTCCGAACCCGCGCGGATCAGGATCAAGAAGATCGCCGTCGACGCCCCGTTCACACCGCTGGCCATCGGCCCGTCGGGGCGGCTGGACGCGCCGCCCCCGAACGACATGAATCTGGCCGGCTGGTTCAAGGACGGGGCGACTCCCGGCGAGCGCGGTACCTCGGTCGTCGCCGGTCACGTCGACACCATGACGGGCCCGGCCGTGTTCCTGCTGCTCGGGACGCTCAAGCCCGGCAACAAGGTGAGCATCACCCGCGAGGACGGCATCGTCACCGTGTTCAAGGTGGATTCGGTCGAGACGTTCAGCAAGGCGAACTTCCCCGACGAGCGGGTGTACGCCGACAAAGGCACCGCCCAGCTCCGGCTGATCACGTGCGGCGGGGAGTACGACAAGAAGGCGAAGGACTACAAGGACAACGTGGTGGTGTTCGCCCACCTGGCAGCCGTGAGGCCGGCGTGAGCACAGCCCGGGGCTTGCCTCTGACGTACAGGTGAGGGTTTAGCGTCTGCGGGCCTCCGGCCGATCGGCCGGAGGCACGGCACGCAGACGAGGAGCCCGCATGACCGTTCGGCCGCCCCTGCCCCGCACCTCCCGGGAAGTACGACTTGCCGCCGTTCCCGAAGGGCTGCCCCGCCCGGAGCACTTCCGTGTCGTGGAGACACCGCTGCCGCAGCCCGGGAAGGGTGAGGTCCTGGTGCGCAACGACTGCTTCCAGGTCTTTCCCGCCCTGCGTACGGTCATCGGCGGGGGAGTCGAGGGCGCCCCCTTCCCGGGTGTGGGCCCCGGGGACACCCTGTTCGGTGCGGCCGTCGGAGAGGTCGTGGCGAACCCGGGCCCCGGCGGACCGGCCGTGGGCGACCTGGTCTCGCACTACCTCGGCTGGCGGGAGTACGCCGTGGTCCCCGCCGCCGGATGCACGCCGCTCGGCGACGTCCTCCCCGACCCGGTGGCCCATCTGTCCCAGGGGTCCCTGGCGTACGCGGCACTCACCCGGGTCGCGGAACTGCGGTCCGGGGAGACGGTGTTCGTGTCCGGCGGGGCCGGAGCGGTCGGATCCATGACGGGACAGACCGCCAGGCTGCTCGGAGCCGGCCGCGTGATCGGCAGCACCGGCTCACCGGAGAAGGCCGCCGTGATGCGGGAGAGCCTGGGGTACGACGCGGTCGTACTGAGGGGGCAGGAGGGTTCACTGTCCGCGCAGCTGGCCGAAGCGGCGCCCGAGGGCATCGATGTGTTTGTCGACATGGTCGGGGGAGAGCAACTGCGGGCGGCCCTCGGGGCGGCGCGCCCGGGCGCCCGGTTCGTACTGGTCGGGGCGCTGTCGGGTCAGCTGTCCGAGCAGGGGAGCGGCACCACGGCCCCCGTCGAGATCGACTCGTTCCAGCTCGTCGTCAAGCGCGTCACGATGACCGGCATCAGCGGGCTCGACCACCCGGAGGCGCACGGTGAGTGGAACCGGAGGTTCGGGCAGTGGCTGCGCTCCGGGGAGATCACCTTCCCGCATGTGCGGTTCGCGGGCATGGACAACGCCGCACGGGCGTTGCACGAGATGATCGGCGGTCGCCATCTCGGCACTGTCGTCGTCACGTTGTGAGAACGATGCGGGAATCCTGGGGGTGGCGGATGCGGATCGGTGACGCTGCGGCGGCAGCGGGGACCACGCCGAGAGCGTTGCGGTTCTACGAGGAGCGGGAACTGCTGCCCCCGCCCAGGCGCAGCACGACGGGCCAGCGCGAGTACGGGACACGTGATGTCGCCAGGGTCCGCGTGATCCGTGAGCTCCTGTCGCTGGGGCTGACGGTCGAGGATGTGCGGCACTGCTCGGACCGCCTGGACCTCCTGGTCGACGGACCGCCCCGGTCCTGTTCCGGATCCGGGGAAGGGGGCGCGGAGAGCGAGGGAGTGGCGGCGCGGAGGCTTGCCGTACTCGACGCGGAGATCGCCCGGCTGAGCCGGCTGCGGGAGCAGCTCGCGGCGCGGGTCGAGGGGCGGGCGACCGCGTCCTGACCCGGACGACGGGTCAGCCGGCGCTCTCCCGTTCCGCGGCGGCGACCTGGTGCAGGGTCCGGCCGGTGCGTGCCGAGCGGGCGTGGTACGGGTCGGGTGTGCCGGGCCTGTCGCGTACGGCCTGCCGGTCGTTGGCCTTGATGAGCAGCCAGGCCTCGGGGCCGTCGGTGTCGCTCTCGTCGCCGATGTGGAAGCGGGTGAGCGTGAATTCGCCGCGCAGTTTGCTTCCGTCGAGCCAGAACGTGGCGTGCCCGCGGGCCAGGGACTCGCCGAACGGTACGGGAGCGCCCTCGGCGTCGTGGCTGAGGGGACGGTAGGTGCCCTGGTCCCAGACGATGACGGTGCCGCTGCCCTGTTCGTCCTCTGGAATGACTCCTTCGAACTCGCGGTACTCCAGCGGGTGGTCCTCCGTCGGCACGGCAAGCCGCTTGTCGCGCGGGTTGTCCGACGGGCCGCGGGGCACGGCCCACGACTTCAGGACGCCGTCCAGTTCCAGGCGGAAGTCGAAGTGCATCCGCCGGGCGTCATGGATCTGCACCACGAAACGTCGTGCGTCGTCGCTGTTCACGGCTGGATCCTTCCGCCCGGGATTGCCGTCGGACGAGGCATTGCGGCTTCGCCCGGCCCGGGCCGCGCAGGCACCGCGCGGCCCGTACCTCCACTGTGCCGCCGTCGGCCGCGCGGCGCACGACGGCGGCCGTACGGCGGGCCGTGGGATCTGCCCGGCCGGTCAGTCCGTGTGCCGCTCGAGCACCGCGTCGGCGGCGGCCTGCGATGGGTGCCACGACGTCGTGACCGGTTCCCACACCCGGATACCGTCGGGGGCTCCCAGGGCGGCGGCGTCGAAGGTGCGTCCCCGGTGGGACGGGTCCCCGGCGACCGTCAGCCGGTCCGCCACCCTCAGCTCCGTCGACGTGGGGTCCAGCGTGCGCACAGCCGCGTACGCCGAGCGGCCGGCCGCCAGGCGGTACGGGGCGCTCCCGCTCGGGGGCACCGGCTGTGCCGAGCCGTCCAGGCCGCCGAAGACCACGGTGGGGATGCGGTCGACGACACAGGCCGTGCCACCGCGGTTGGTGATGCTGATCCGTACCGCGTCGGGCTGGTCCGAGGCGGTGGCGGCGATTGCCAGGCGGCTGTCACGGCAGGTGGGCGGCGCCTGGGCCGCGACGGCGGAGGAGGCCGCCAGGGCACCGGCGGGAGCCAGCAGGGCCAGGGCGATTGCGGCGGGGGCGGCGAGTACGGGTCGAATACGCATGAGATGTCCGTTCCCCATGGCGATCACTTCTACCCGCCCGGTCCGGACCAGGACCTTGACGGCTCTTCGGTACCTGTCTTAAATCAAGAGTTGAAATATATGCCAGGGATGAGCGCCCCAACCGTTCATCCCTCGGCATTCACCTGTCATGCACATGCCCCCCCACCATCCTCCACCTCGAAGTGACGTGATGACTGTGCACCCCTCGGAACACACCATGAGGCGTCCGGCGAAACGGCGTCGCACGATGATGTGCGCCCTCTCGCTGCTCTGCTGTTCGGCCGCCCTGACCGCCCTTCCCGCGGGCGCCTCGGCTGCGCCGTCTCCCCACACGACCGCGACCTCCGCGGAATCGAAGGCCGCGGCCCCGGCCGCCGTGGTGTTCGCCGACGAGTTCGACGGAGCCGCGGGTTCGGCCGTCGACGGCGGCAAGTGGCAGATCGAGACCGGCGACAACGTCAACAACCACGAACGGCAGTACTACACGGCAGGCAACAACAACGCGGCCCTCGACGGCCAGGGCAACCTGGTCATCACCGCGCGCAAGGAGAACCCCGGCAACTACCAGTGCTGGTACGGAACCTGCGAGTACACCTCGTCCCGTCTCAACACCTCAGGCAAGTTCACCCAGACGTACGGTCATGTCGAGGCCAGGATGAAAGTCCCGCGCGGGCAGGGAATGTGGCCCGCGTTCTGGATGCTCGGCGCCGACATCGGCAACGTCGGCTGGCCGAACAGCGGTGAGATCGACATCATGGAGAACGTCGGCTTCGAGCCCGGCACCGTCCACGGCACCCTCCACGGCCCCGGCTACTCCGGATCCGGAGGAATCGGTGCCGGATACAGCCTCCCGGGCGGGGCGGCCTTCGCGGACGACTTCCACACCTTCGCTGTCGACTGGGCCCCGGACTCCGTCACCTGGTCCGTCGACGGCACCGTCTACCAGAGGCGCACTCCCGCCGACCTCAACGGCAATCCCTGGGTCTTCGACAAGCCCTTCTTCCTCATACTCAACCTCGCCGTCGGCGGCTACTGGCCGGGCGATCCGGACGGCAGCACCACGTTCCCCCAGCAGCTCGTCGTCGACTACGTACGCGTGACCAGCGGCTGACGAGGGCCGAGTCCACCCCGGGGCCGGCGGTCCGCCACGCCGCCGGCCCCGGGCAGAGACGTAGCATGCTCCCCATGGAGCAGCGGACACTGGGCAGGACCGGACGTGACGTATCGGTCGTAGGGCTGGGCACATGGCAGCTGGGCGGGGACTGGGGTGAGGTGCGGGAGGCCGACGCCTTCGACGTCCTGGACGCGGCCGTCGAGTCGGGAGTCACCTTCTTCGACACCGCCGACGTCTACGGGGACGGCCGCAGCGAGCAGCTCATCGGCCGCTACCTGAAGGACCGTCCGGACGCGGACGTCTTCGTCGCCACCAAGATGGGCCGGCGCGCCGACCAGGTCCCCGAGAACTACGTACTGGACAACTTCCGTACCTGGAACGACCGTTCGCGCGCCAACCTCGGCGTCGACACGCTCGACCTCGTACAACTGCACTGCCCGCCGACGAGCGTGTACTCCTCGGACGCGGTCTACGACGCCCTGGACACGCTCGTCGCGGAGAAGCGGATCAGCGCCTACGCGGTCAGCGTCGAAACGTGCGCGGAGGCACTCGCGGCGATCGCCAGGCCGGGTGTCGCGAGCGTGCAGATCATCCTCAACCCGTTCCGTCTCAAGCCGCTGGACGAGGTGCTCCCGGCGGCTGCCGCGGCGGGGGTCGGGATCATCGCGCGGGTTCCGCTCGCCTCCGGACTGCTGTCCGGCAAGTACACCAAGGACACGGTCTTCGCTCCCGAGGACCACCGCACGTACAACCGCCACGGCGAGGCCTTCGACCAGGGCGAGACGTTCTCCGGCGTCGACTTCGCGACCGGTGTGGCGGCTGCCGCCGAGTTCGCCGAACTCGCTCCCGAAGGCGCCACTTCGGCGCAGACCGCGCTGCGCTGGATCATCCAGCAGCCCGGTGTCACGAGCGTCATCCCCGGTGCGCGTTCCGTGGCCCAGGCCCGGGCCAACGCCGCCGCGGCCGATCTCGCCCCGCTGCCGCAGGGCACGCTGGACGCGGTGCGGGAGCTGTACGAGCGCCGGATCCGTGCGGAGATCCACGCGCGCTGGTGACGCGAACGCGGGCGGAGGCCGAGCGCCGCGGCGGCGCTCAGTCGTCCGACTCCTCGCCGTCCTCGCCGTCCTGCTGACCGTCCTGCCGGGGCCCGTCCCCGGCAGGGCCGGCCGGTTCGTCCGGTGCGGGCGACTGCAGCGTGGCCGTCGGCGCAGGACCGGGATCCTGGGTGTCCGCCGCACCGGAGTCCGGCGAGAACAGGACCGTTCCCAGATACACCGCCGCCACGAAAGCGACGGCTCCGGCGACGGCACTGGCCACACGGGGCCGTCGCCGGATGGCCTCACCCGCGCTGAGGCGGCGCGTGGCCGCTGATCTGGCAGCCCGGGGCGCGGGCGTCGCCCGTCTGCGCCCGGTGGGCTGCGGCAGCCGGTACGTCGACATGCCCCCGGTGTCCGGAGTGGCGGCACCCGGCGCCTGAGCGGCAGGGGCGACGGGCCGCGGGGCGGCGGCATGCTGCTGCGGCAGCGGCTCGGGGCGCCCGCGCCAGGCGCCGCTGCGGAACCATTCGGAGGCCTGCTGTGCGCTCGGCCGGTCCTCGGGCTGCTTCGCCAGCAGGCCCAGCAGATACGAATCGAAGGCGGGGGAGATGCCGACCCCCCGCTGTCTCACCGGCACCGGAGGCGTGTCCACGTGCTGGTAGAGCGTCGCGGTCGCGGTGTCCGAGCGGAACGGCGGCTGGCCGACCAGGAGTTGGTAGATGACACAGCCGAGGGAGTACATGTCCGACGCGGAGTCGGCAGTGCGGCCCAGCGCCCGCTCCGGAGCCAGGTACAGGCTCGTGCCCACGATGTGGCCGGCGGTGGTCAGAGCCGTCGAGGGATCGTCGACGAACTGGGCGATGCCGAAGTCGCCGATCTTCACCGTGCCGTCGGCGTCCAGCATCAGGTTGCCCGGTTTGATGTCGCGGTGCACGATGCCCTGCCGGTGCGCGGCCGCCAGACCCGCAGCCGCCTGGCCCGCGATGTCGGCCACCTGCTCGGGGTGAACCGACTCCTGAGCCTCCAGCAGGTCCCCGAGGCTCCGGCCCTCGACCAGCTCCATCACCAGATAGAAGCGGTCCTCCCACGAGCCGAAGTCGAACACGGCCACCAGATGAGGATGGCTCAGACGCGCCGCGGTCTGCGCCTCCAGGCGGAACCGGGCGGTCGACGAGGCGTCGGCGTGGTCCCCGAGCAGCAGCTTCACCGCCACGGCCCGGCCCAGGACTTCGTCCGTGGCGCGCCACACCTCACCCATGCCGCCACGACCGATGGGGGATATCAACCGGTACCGACCAGCTACCAGCACCTGTGCACACCTATCTCGAACTGTGGCCCGCTCCGACTGCCGCAGCGGCGACCTCATCGGGCTCAACGGCTCGGTACGGTACGTGGGGTGTGCGGCATGATCAGGATATCCGTCCGCCGGACCTCCGGTTGCCGGGACCGCCATCACCCCGCCGAATCCGGCCTGATCCGAATCAAAGTCCCTGGCGGAGACGGTCGAGCACGGCCTGTGCGGTGAACTCGTCCTGCCCGCCGGGGAAGAGCAGATCCGCAGTCGCGAACGCGGGCTCACCGGCGATCCCTTCGGCAAAGGGAACCGCGACGCAGCGCATTCCCGCCGCGTGCGCAGCCGCGACGCCCGGCACGGCGTCCTCCAGCACCAGGCAGTCGGCCGGTTCGGCGCCGAGCCGCCGGGCGGCCTCCAGGAACACATCGGGCTCGGGCTTTCCGTGTGGCACCTCCTCGGCGGACACGTACAGCCGGATGTACGCGTCCAGCCCCGTGACGGCGAGGGTGGCTCCGATCGCCGCCCGGGACGAACCCGAGGCCACCGCCATCGCGACCCCGTCCTCGTGCAGCCGCTCGACCAGGAGCCGCATCTGCGGGAAGACCTTCGTCGAAGCACCGGCGAGCTCCAGATACAGGGCGTTCTTCCCCGCCAGCAGCTCCTCGACCGGCGCCTCGATCCCGTACTCCGCGCGCAGGACGGTCAGGGTCTCCCGGGTGCCGATCCCGATGAACCGTGCGTGCTTGTCCCAGTCGTAGTCCTGTACGCCGTACCGGGAGAGGAGGCGGCGCCCCGCCTCGTAGTAGTTCGGCTCGCTGTCGACGAGCGTGCCGTCGAGATCGAAGATGACAGAAGGGGCCGGGGTGCGCCTGGGACTCATGGCTTCCAGCATGCCGGACGGTGATCAGTCCGGACTGCCCGCCGCCCGCCCCACCGCCTCGACCAGCGGCAGGACCCGGTGCGCCACCCTCTCGCGCAGGGCCACCTCCGTGCGCGTCCTGACCACACCGGGGAGCTGGATCAGCTGCTGGATCACGTCCTCGAGGTGACCGTTGTCGCGGGCCACGACGCGGGTCAGGAGGTCCCCGCCGCCGGTCGTCGAGAACACCTCGATGATCTCCGGGACCGCCGCGAGAGCGTCCCCCACCTCGTCCAGGTGCCCCTGGGTGACCTCCAGGTGGACGAAGGCGAGCACCGGGTGACCGAGTGCGGCGGGGGAGAGCGACGGTCCCGTGCCGGTGATCACGCCGTCCCGCTCCAGACGGTCCAGCCGGGCCTGGAGGGTGCCGCGCGCCACTCCCAGGATGCGTGCGTACTCACGGACGCTGGTGCGCGGCTGCTCGATGAGCAGCCGCAGGATTCGGGTGTCGAGGGCGTCCACCGCCATGATCGGCCGTTCTCCTCCTGGCTCGGTGATCCTTCGCCCGACTGTAACCGGGGCCCGGCCCGCGGTCGGTGCCTTCAGCGGGCGACCGGGTCCGTTGGCCTACTCGTGGCACGCCGTACGGGTCCGAACATGTACCAATGGCCCAGTGGATTCGCCTCGATTTGAGCCATGAGGTGCCGGGATGCTCTGATGTATCTGTCGATGGCGCTGCGGATCCCCGTGGCGCCTTTTTCATGCCGGTGCACGGGCCGGGTTCACAGGGGAGAGCCTTCGTTGCTGAAGAGGATGTTCGTTGCCGCGGATCCGGGACGGCTGCGGCTGCGCAGCGGGGTCCGGGCCGTCCTCGGCATCGGGCTGGCGGTCGTGGTGTGCGGGCTGGCCGGCCACTCGCTCGTCGGGGCGATCACCGGCGGTCTCGCCGCACTGCTGGCCCTGTTCACGGTGACCGACCCCACCGTGCGCGGGCAGGCCCTCACGACGGCTCTGCTGCCCGCCGCGGGGCTCCCCGTGCTGGCCCTGGCAGCCCTGCTGCACGACCAGCCCGTGGCGCGCGACGTGGCCTTCCTCGCGGTGATGGGCGCCGGCGTGTACGCCCGGCGGTGGGGGCCGCGGGGACACGCCCTCGGTGTGTTCGCCTTCATGTCCTTCTTCGTCACGCAGTTCCTGCACACACTGCCCGCGCAGCTGCCCGAGCTGTACTCCGCGGTCGTCCTCTCCCTGCTGGCCTCGTCCGCCGTCCGCTTCGGCTTCTGGTGCTACGAGCGGCGGCTGCCCGCCCCCTCGGTACTCATCCCGGTGGCCGGCCGGGGGCTGGCCCGCGCGACCACACGCCAGGCGATCCAGGCGACCGCGGGCGGCGCCTTCGCGCTCCTGGTGGGGCAGCTCCTCTCCCAGGAGCGCTGGTACTGGGCCGTCGGAGCCACCTGGTGGGTCTTCGTGAACACCGCGTCCCGTGGCGAGACCCTGGTGCGGGGATTCCGCCGGGTCCTGGGCACGCTGATCGGTATCCCCGTCGGTCTGGTCGTCGTCGTTCCGCTGCACGGTGCCGCCGTGCCCACCGCCGTCGTCGTGGCGGCCGGTGTCTTCGGGATCTTCTACTCGGCGGCGGTCTCGTACACCTGGATGATGTTCTCGGTGACCGTCATGGCAGGTGCGCTCTACGGGGCTCTCGGCGTGCTGGACCCCTCACTGCTCGCACTGCGGCTCGTGGAGACGGGTGTGGGGGCGCTCGGCGCGATGGCCGCGGTGCTCCTCCTGCTGCCGGTCACCACGCACGCCACGACCGATGCCTGGATCCAGCGGGCCCTGCGCTGTGTGCACGCCTGTACCGCGGAGGCCGCCGCGCGGCTCGCGGGCTCGGCGACGGCGGACCCGGCTCCCCGCGTCGCCGAACTGGAAGCGCTCCTCGGGCGCGTACGGCTCTCGCTCGGCCCGCTGGTCCATCCCCTGAGCCCGCTGCGCGCCCGTAAGGCGCGGGCCGGGCAGGTGCTCGTACTGCTCGACGCGTGCGCACGCGAGGTACGCGGTCTCGCGTCCGTCGCGGCGGACCCGGAGGCCTCGCACGACGCCCGTCTCGCAGCCGCCTGCTGGCGTGTCGAAGCCTCCGTGGAAGCGCTGACGGCCCCGGGCCGCAGGCGCCACGAGACGGCTTCCGCCGCCGGCCACCTGCCGGCCGCCGGTGTCGCCGAACCCGCGCTCGCCCACCTGCACAGCCTGGAGCGGGCGCTCGCCGAACTGGCCGCGCCCCTGCACAGCTCCCCCCGGGCCCCGCTGATCGGCGCCTGAGGTCCCCTCGGCCTGCCCCGGGTCCACGGGCGTGCGGTACGGGTCCGCAGGGCTTTCCGGATTGGTCTGGACCACAAAGGGCTGCCTGCTACCGTCGCCGGGAAAGATCGCGACAGACGGAACAGACGGCAAAGGCGGGGTAGCGCGATGGGCAGCAGTAGCGCCGGGCGGGCATTCATAGGGTCGTTCACCTCGGCCGGCGGACGAGGTGTCACCGCGGTCGCCGTCGACCCGGACACCGGGGCGCTGACCGTGCTCGCGGCCACGGACGCCGTTCCCGACCCCTCCTTCCTCGCGGTCGGCCCCGCCTCCGAAACGGGTGTCAGGCGTCTGTACGCGGTCAGCGAGACCTCCGACGGCGCCGCCGCCGCATGGGAGATCGGCGATGACGGCCTGCGGCCTGCCGGCCCGGTGCGGTCCGTCGACGGGAGCAGCCCCACCCACCTGGCACTCGCCGCCGGTCATCTGGTCACCGCCAACTACGGCTCCGGGAGCGTGACCGCGCTGCCGGTACGGGCCGATGGCTCCCTCGGCCCGGCGGCCTCCGTGCTCCGGCACGAGGGCAGCGGGCCCGACACCGGCCGGCAGGCGGGCCCGCACGCCCACCAGGTGCTCGCCGACCCCTCGGGGAACTGGGTGCTGAGCGTGGACCTGGGTACGGACTCCGTGCGCGTCTGCGCCCTCGACCCGCGCACCGGGTCGCTGCGGCTGCACGGAGAGACGGCGATGCGGCCCGGTACCGGGCCGCGACACATGGCCTTCCATCCGTCGGGGGGACACGCCTACGTGCTGAACGAACTGGAGCCGACGGTCACCGTATGCCGCTGGGACGCGGCCACGGGCCGGCTCGAGCCGCTCGGGGAGACGCCTGTGCTGCCCCACGACGTGGATTCCGAAGGCGTCACGGCCGGGGACGCGCGTACGTACCCGTCCGAGGTCGTGGTCTCGCACGACGGGCGGTTCCTGTGGACCGCGAACCGCGGCCACGACAGCATCTCCGTCCTCACGCTCGACGAGACGGCCGAGAAGCCGCTCCTGGCCGCGGCCGTGGGCTGCGGCGGGCAATGGCCCCGCGACCTGACCCTCGATCCCGGCGGGCAGTGGCTGTACGTGGCGAACGAGCACTCCGGCAACGTCAGCTGGTTCGCCGTCGACGCGGAAACAGGCATTCCGGCCCACGCGGGCTCCATCGACGCTCCCGCCGCCTCCTGCGTCGTCTTCGCCTGAGGTGTCCCGGCGCCCGGGGAGACTCCCCGTGAGGTGCGGGGAAGCGCCCGGGAAACGACAGGCGGCACGGACCGGGGTCAATCCGGTCCGTGCCGCCTGATCAGTCGGAGACGCAAGCGTCGATCAGTGCGCCTGGGCGCCCTGCGGCGTCGCAGGCGTGATGCCGAGCGTCGCCGCGTACGTCGAGAGCACGAGCTTGCCGATGGCCGGGTACGCGCCGAGCGGCTCGGCGGTCGCGCAGCCGGCCTCCCTCGCGGCGGCCTCCAGCAGGCCGGTGTCGACCTCCGGGCCCACCAGGTACGGCGCGAGCGCGAGCTGGGCCGAACCGGAGTTCTGGAGCTGTGCGGCGATCGAGGCGACCGACCCCTCCACATCCAGTGCGGCGGCCATCACCGGAACCGCGAGGCGCGCGGCCAGCAGCATGCCGGTGATCCCGGCGGCCTGCACAGCCTCGTCGCCGCCCACAGTGGCCAGCACGATGCCGTCGGCCGCGGTCGCCACGGTGAACAGCCTGGCACGGTCGGCGCGTGCCAGTCCGGCCTCCGAAAGGCGCACGTGGAGTGCCTCGGCGAGGAGCGGGTGCGGGCCCAGCACATCGGTCAGCTCGGTCTGGGTGCCGCTCTCCATGACCGCCTGCCGTATCCGCCGGATCAGGGCGCTGTCCGGCCCCGCGAGCAGCGGCACCACGACGGCGGACGGACCCTGCGGCTCGGAGACCTCACGACCCGCGGCAACGGCCTGCTCGTAGCGCGCGGTGCGCTCGGTGGCGGTATGCGCGAGCACGGAGACGAGCGTGGGGTACTCGGCGTCGTCACCGTCGAGATAACCGATCTGTGCGTTCAGACCGGGAAGCTCGGAACGGGCGATGCTGATCACTTCTTCGGCGAGGCTGCGCGTGGCCGAGGAAGGGGTACCGGGAACAGCGAGAACGAGCGCGGCAGCGCCCTCAGGTGCGACCACGGGCTCCGGGCGGCGGTGCCGTCCGGACTGGCGAGGTCGCGGCATTCGTACAGGCAGGCCGGAAGCGGGCCCAGTGGGGGTGCTCATGGCGCCGCATGCTACTGGTTTTGGGTGCCCCTCTGTTCGGGGAGGGGGTGGTCGGGCGTTATCTGTCCGGTTATGTCTGTTGAGTGGCATACCGGTCAACTGCCCTGCTCTGTCCGGGCGGTCAGATGCTCGGTATGCTCACGTTACCTCCGGTACGAACAGCAGTTCCGGGTGGATGGGCAGCCGCAGTTCCGCCCGGGCGAGAGCCCGCGCGACGGCCAGCGAACCATGGAGCGGATCACCTGCGGCGGGCACCACGCGGGCCTGCGGGACCTGTCGCGCGAGCTCCTCGCGCAACGGCCCGGTGAGCGGATCGCCCATCTTGAACAGGCCGCCGGTGAGGGCGACTTCGCAACCGCCGTCCTCGGCGTCCGCGGCCGGGGGGCAGACCGCCGCCGCGGCTTCGGCGATGTGAACGGCCGCCTCCCGCAGGATGCCTGCGGCGACCTCGTCCTCGGCGGCGCAGGCCGCGACTTCGGGGGCGAAGGAAGCGAGCAGCGCCGGACGGTCGCCTCGCGGATACAGGAGCCCGGGAAGACCGGGAGCGGGACCGAAAATCTTCCGGAGCCGCGCGAGCAGGTCGGGGGAACCACCGGCCCGCCCGTCGTGGGCGCGCATCGCCGCGTCGAGTCCGGCGCGGCCGATCCAGGCACCGCCGCCGGAGTCACCCAGCAGATGGCCCCAGCCGTCGGCCCTTCGCCACGTCGTCAGATCGGTGCCGAGCGCGATCATGCCCGTGCCGCCCGCGACGACAGCGCCCGGTCGCTGCCCGAGCGCACCCGCGTACGCGGTCACCGCGTCGGCGGCCAGCGCCACCCGCCGCACGCCCAGCGCCTGCGCCAGCGCTGCCGGCAGCTCGGCACGCAACTGCCCGCCGAGCGTCGCCATCCCGGCGGCCCCGATGGCCACAGTGGCGATCTCCGCCCCCGGCCCGGCTTCCTCCAGCAGCCCCCGGACCGTCGGTAGAAGCTGCTCCAGCATGTGCCCGGCATCGATGCCGGCCGTTCCCGTCCGCACCGGCTCGGCGCAGACCGTGGTGGACAAGGGATGCTCGGTGCCGACGGTCCCGAGCGCCACACGCAGCCCGGACCCGCCGGAGTCCACACCGATGACGAACGGGTCCGGCGCTGCCGTCACGGCAGCCGCCAGTCGACCGGCTGCGCCCCCTGGCGCTGCAGCAGTTCATTGGTCCGGCTGAACGGACGTGAACCGAAGAAGCCGCGGTCGGCCGACATGGGGGAGGGGTGCGAGGACTCGATCGCCGGGAAGTCGCCCAGCAGCGGCCGCAGATTCCGGGCGTCACGGCCCCACAGCACCGACACGAGCGGTGTGCCGCGGGCGACCAGCGCGCGGATGGCCTGCTCGGTGACCTCTTCCCAGCCCTTGCCCCGGTGCGCCGCAGGCCGCCTGGGAGCCGTCGTCAGCGCCCTGTTGAGCAGGAGCACCCCCTGCTGCGCCCAGGGCGTCAGATCGCCGTTGGAGGGCCGTGGAAGGCCAAGATCCGAGTGCAGCTCCCGGAAGATGTTCTCCAGACTCCCGGGTACCGGAGTCACCTCGGGCGCCACCGCGAAACTCAGCCCGATCGCATGCCCCGGTGTCGGGTACGGATCCTGGCCGACGACCAGGACGCGCACCTCGTCGAAGGGTTGCTGGAACGCCCGCAGCACATTCGGTCCCGCGGGTAGGTAGGTGCGCCCCGCGGCGATCTCCGCGCGGAGGAAGTCGCCCATAGCGGCGATGCGTTCGGCCACGGGCTCGAGGGCCTGCGCCCACCCCGGCTCAACGATTTCTTTCAACGGTCGTGCTGCCACGGGCCGCACTCTAACTGGTGCTCCACCGGTGCTACGACCACACCGGTCGGCTGCGGGTCAGTCGAGCACCACCGCCCGCACGCACAGCACGTCGGGCAGATGCGAGGCGAGCTGCTGCCAGCTGTCCCCGTCGTCCTCGCTCGCGTACACCTCGCCGTTACGGTTGCCGAAGTAGACGCCCGCCGGGTCGGCGTCGTCCGTGCAGAGCGCATCGCGGAGCACCGTGCCGTAGTGGGCGCCGTCCGGCAGGCCCTGCGTCAGGGGCTCCCAGGTCGCTCCGGCGTCACGCGTACGGAACACCCGGCAGCGGCGACCGGCGGGGACGCGGTCGGCGTCCGCGGTGATCGGGAAGACGTAGACCGTGTCCGCGCGGTGCGGATGCGCGACGGCGGCGAAGCCGAAGTCCGAAGGCAGGCCCCCGCCGATGTCCGTCCAGTTGTCCCCGGAGTCGTCGCTGCGGAAGACCCCCCAGTGGTTCTGCAGGTAGAGCCGGTCGGGGTCGGCCGCGTCACGGGTGACCTTGTGCACGCACTGGCCGAACTCGGGATCGGGGTCCGGCAGGAAGACCGCGGAGACCCCCTTGTTGGACGGAGCCCACTGCTCGCCGCCGTCCTTCGTCCGGAACACGCCCGCGGTGGAGACCGCGACCGTCACCGCACGGGCGTCCCTCGGGTCGGTCAGGATGGTGTGGAGACCCTCGCCGCCCCCGCCGGGCACCCACTTCGACCTCGTCGGGTGCTCCCACAGCGGGCGGACCAGCTCGAAGGACTCGCCGCCGTCCTCGGACCGGAACAGGGCCGCCGGCTCCGTCCCCGCGTACACCACGCCGGGTGCCTCGGGACCGGCCGGATGCAGCTGCCAGACCCGCTCCAGCGACGCCTCGGTGAACTGGGGGAACTTCACCGCCGGCTGCTTCGGCTCGACCCATGTGGCGCCCAGGTCGTCGGAGTGGAAGACGGAGGGGCCCCAGTGCGCGCTGTCGCCGCCGACCAGCAGACGGGGTGCCGGCCCGCGGGTGTCGATCGCGATCGAGTAGACGGCCTGCGCGTTGAAGTGCGGATCACCGAACTCCCATGCGCCGCCGCGCCTGCGGCCGATGAAGAGTCCTTTGCGGGTGCCTACGGTGAGCAGTACGTCGGTCATGACAGAGACCTCCCGAAACGCCGTTGTGCCGGATACGGGACAGTCTGCACCGGGCCACTGACAGTCGCCCGCACATACGGCCGCCGCCCCGGCCGGCCCGGTTGCGGCAGGCGCTCTTGACCCCCGGTCGTGCGCCGGGTTGTCTGGTGCGAAAGCGCTTGCTCCCCAGGCGCGGCAGACGAGGTGCGGCCGCTGGAACGGGCGTGGGGACGCACGGAGCGGCGTGCCCGGCAGGCGACGGCGACACCCGACCGAGGAGCACCTGTGACGACCTTCGAAGGACTGCCGGGCGCTGTCGCCGTGTCCCACCTCAGGGTCTACGACTGGCCCACGGAGGACGGCCTGCGCGGTGGGACCCCGCATCTGCACCTGACGTGTTCCGAGGGCTACGTGGTCGTCGGAGGCAGCGGGTCGGTGCAGACCCTCACGGCCTCAGGCTTCCAGGAGACCCCCCTGGCTCCCGGGGCACTCGTGTGGTTCACCCCGGGCACCATCCACCGGCTGGTCAACGAGAACGGGCTGCGCATCGTCGTCCTCATGCAGAACGGCGGGCTGCCGGAAGCGGGTGACGCCGTGCTCACGTTTCCGCCCCGGATCCTCGCGGATGCCGGGCTCTACCGCGCGGCAGCCACCCTTCCCGGCGGCACCGAGCAGGCGCAGGCGTTCGCCGCACGCACCCGCCGCGATCTCGCCGTCCAGGGTTTCCTCGCACTGCGCGGCGCCACGGTGGCGGGCGATCCCGGGCCGCTGGCCGCGTTCCACCGGGCCGCCGCGGAGCTCGTGCGCCCCCGGACCGAGGACTGGCGCGCACGCTGGCAGCAGGGCGCGGAGGCCGCGTCCCGGGCGACCGGCCGGCACCTCGACGCCCTGGCACGCGGCGAGGACGCGCACCTCCGCGATGCCCGGGTGCACGCGGAACAGCCCTCCGCACTCGGGAGGTTCGGTATGTGCGGCCGCCTCGACGTCTACCCGGGATGACCGACTCCGGCAGCGGGGAGCCCGCGTGTGCGGGTCAGCGGCCGGGGGGCGCTGCCGTCGTCGTCCGTGTGCCCCACCCTCCTGCCGTCCGGTGGACCGCCCACACGTCGCACGGACCGTCCGTACACGTCGGCGAAGCTCTCCCCGGACATGGCCCGGTGCCCGGCCCGCCGACAGCGTCCCGCCCGCCCGTCAGCCGGCCGGCGGGGCCGTGCTGCTGCGGACCACCAGGCTCGTCGCCAGGTCGACCCGGGTGGTTGCGGGCTGCCGGCCCCGGCCGAGGTCGAGCACCAGCCGGGCGGCGGTCTCGGCCATCTCTATCAGCGGCTGCCGCACGGTGGTGAGAGGCGGCCCGATCCACCGGGTGAGCGGCAGGTCGTCGAATCCGACCACGCTGAGGTCCTCCGGAATCCGCAGTCCCAGCTCACGCGCCGCCTCGTACACGCCGAGCGCCTGCAGGTCGTTGCCGGCGAAGATCGCGGTGGGAGGGTTCGGAAGGCGCAGCAGCTCCAGGGCCGCCGTGTAGCCGTCCTCGTGGTGGAACTCGCCCTCGCGCACGAGCTCGGGGTCCATCGGAATGCCCGAGGTCTCCAGCGCGGCGCGGTAGCCGTCGATGCGGGCACGGCTGCACATCATGCGGGTCGGCCCGCCGATCACGCCGATCCGGCGGTGTCCCAGACCCGTCAGATGGCGTGTGGCGGCGAGACCGCCCTGCCAGTTGGCCGCGCCGACCGAAGGGATGTCGTCGCCGGGATCGCCCGCCGGGTCCACCACGACGAACGGGATGCTGCGGCTGTTGAGCTGGGCGCGCTGAGCGGCGTCGAGGTCCGAGAGCACCAGGATGACGCCGGCCGGGCGGCGTGCCAGGACGCCGTCCACCCAGGTCTGTCCCGGGGTCAGCCGGCCGGCGCTCTCCGAGAGCACCAGGCTCAGGCCCTCCTCACGGGCGACGTTCTCGACTCCCCGGACGACTTCCATCGCCCAAGCGCTGTCCAGTTCGTGGAAGACCAGGTCGATGAGCTGGGACTGTTGCGAGGCGCCGCGCCTCCGGCGGTAGCCGTGACGCAGCAGCAGTTCCTCCACCCTGGTGCGGGTGCTGGGGGCAACATCGGCTCGCCCGTTCAGCACTTTCGAAACTGTCGGAGCCGAAACTCCGGCCGCTCGGGCGATTTCTGCCAGCGTGGCGGTGCTCTCCGACGACTCGTCGACGGACACCTTCTCCTGTTGGGGCTGGACCTTTGCAGGGCTCATGCACGAATCGTAGCTCCCCGAAGCCCCGAACAGGTGGCCGGGCGGTGTTGGTAAATCCTTAGCCCTACCCTCTTGACGAGCCCGAAACACGACCGTACGGTTCCGGCAACATTCGAAAGGCAAGCCGAAACATTCGACAGAGGGTGCGGTCATGCGGTCGGGTATTTTCACTCAGGGCACACGTACGACGAGATGGGTCGCAGTCGGTGCGGCGATGGCGATGGCCGGTCTCCTGGCCGGTTGCGGTTCGGGAGACAGCGGCAGCGACGGCGGCGGCACCATCACCGCGTACGTCTACGGCGATGACGCGGTCAAGGTACAGCAGGCTGCGGTCGACACGTTCAACAAGACCTCCAAGGTCAAGGTCAAGCTGGTGTCGGTCCCCGGCACCGACTACGTGAACAAGCTCCGCAGCGCCATGGGCTCGCCCAGCGCCCCGGACGTCTTCTTCAACTGGGGCGGCGGTTCCATCAAGCCGTACGTCGACTCCAAGAACCTGGTCGACCTCACCTCGACCGTCAAGAACGACGCCACGCTCAAGGACGGCTTCCTCCCGTCGATCATGACCGCGGGCAGCCTCGACGGGAAGATATACGGGGTGCCGATGCGCGGCATGCAGCCCGTGATGGTCTTCTACAACAAGAGCCTCTTCGCCGAGCACAAGCTCGAGGTCCCCAAGACGTGGGAGGACCTCCAGAAGGCCATCACCACCTTCAAGGCCGCGGGCATCACCCCCTTCGCCCTGGGCGGCTCCGACAAGTGGCCCGAGCTGATGTGGATGGAGTACCTGCTGGACCGGATCGGCGGACCCGAGGTCTTCCAGAAGATCCAGAACGGCGACACCGACGGCTGGGGCGACCCGGCGGTGCTCAAGACGGCACAGACCGTCAAGGAGCTGATCGACGACGGTGCGTTCGGCAAGAACTTCAACTCGGTCGACTACGGCAACGGCGGAGCCCCGACCCTGCTCAACAAGGGCAAGGCCGCCATGCACCTCATGGGCTCGTGGGAGTACTCGACCCAGCTGGGCAAGGCACCCGAATTCGCCAAGAAGGACCTCGGCTGGGCCGCGTTCCCGACCGTGGCGGGCGGTGTGGGTGACCCGGCGAACGTGGTGGGCAACCCGACCAACTACTGGTCCGTCAACGCCCGTACCAAGCACAAGGACGCCGCCATCGCGTTCCTGAAGACGATGGCGTCGAAGAGCTACGCCCAGGCCCTCGTCGACAACGGTGACATCCCCACCACCTCCAACGCGGCCTCGATGCTGAGCACCTCGCCCAACCCCGAGTTCGCCAACGACCAGTACCAGTTGGTCCAGAAGGCTCCGAGCTTCACCCTCTCGTGGGACCAGGCGCTGGAGGCCCAGTACGCCACCCCGCTGCTCACCGAAATCAGCAAGCTGTTCGCCGGCAAGACCACTCCGGAGCAGTTCGTCGAAGCAATGAAGGCCGCACACTGACGATGTCCCACCACACTCCGCATGCGAAGAGGCGCGGAGACAGGAAGGCGGCCGTCGGCAACGTCGGCCGCCCCCCGGTCGCCTGGGCCCTGCCCGGCATCCTCTTCTTCGCCGTCTTCGCGATCATCCCCCTGGCGATCGCCGTCTATCTCTCCTTCTGCGAATGGGACGGGCTCAACTCCCCGACCCTGACGGGCCTGGACAACTGGACCCGGTTGTTCAAGGACTCCGAGTTCGGCCAGGCAGCCTGGCTGAGCCTCCTGCTCACCACGATCAGCTGGGCCTTCCAGACCCCTGTGGCACTGCTGCTGGGCGTCTGGGCGGCGGGACGCCAGCGCAGCCGGGCCGTGCTGTCCGCGATCTTCTTCATTCCGCTGCTGCTCTCCACCACCGCGATCGCCATGCTCTTCCACGCCCTGCTGGACCCCAACTTCGGCGTGATCAAGGAGATCGGCCCCTGGATCGGAATCGATCCCAACATCATGGGGTCGTCCACGGGCGCGCTGCTCACGGTGGCGTTCGTCGGCGGCTGGCAGTTCATGCCCTTCCACACGCTGATCTACCAGGGCGGTGCCCGGCAGATCCCGGAGGTCCTCTACCAGGCGGCCGCCATCGACGGCGCCGGCATGGTGCGGCAGTTCTTCCACATCACCCTGCCGCAGCTGCGCCACACCATGACGACCTCGTCGGTCCTGATGATCGTCGGCTCGCTGACGTACTTCGACACCGTGCTCATCATGACCAAGGGCGGTCCCGGCACGGACACGACGATCCTGCCGTACCTGATGTACCGGACCGGCTTCCAGACGTACGACCTGGGATACGCCGCAGCCATCGCCACCGCACTGGTCGTCGTGGCCACCAGTCTCTCGCTCGTCCTGGTCCGCTTCAGCGGCTTCGGATCGATGCGGTCCACCCGGGAAGGTATGTGACGCGATGTCGATCGACACCCGCCCCGTTGCCCCGCAGCGGATCTCGCCGTCCCTGAAGCGCCATCAGGCATCGGCCCGCCGTCGGAAGCTGCTGGGCAACCCGCTGGCCGGCCTTGGTTCGCTGGTCTGGCTCGTCATCGTCCTGGTGCCGCTCTACACGCTGGTCTCCGCGTCGCTCATGCGGCAGGACGAGGCGCTGAACGGCGACCCGCTGGCGTTCCCGACGGATCCGACGTTCGACAACTACAACACCGTGCTGAACAGCGGGTTCCTCACGCTGCTCGGCAACACCGCGATCGTCGCGGTGTCCACGGTCGCCATCGTGCTGGTGCTGTCCATTCCGGTGGCGTACGTGGCGGTGCGCACCCGCAGCCGTCTCTCCTCGCTGGCGTTCCGCACGTTCCTGCTCGGTGTGGCGATACCGGCGCAGGCGGTGATCGTGCCCCTGTACCTGCTGATCGGCAAGATGGGTCTCTACGACACCCTCTACGCGATCATCCTGCCGACTGCCGCCTTCTCCATGCCGGTTGCCGTCCTGGTGCTCAGCGGCACCATGCGGGACGTCTCGGAGGAGATGTACGAGGCGATGTCCCTCGACGGCGCCTCGCCCGTGCGGATGCTGTGGCAGCTGGCGATCCCGCTCTCCAAGGCCGGCATCAGCACCGTGGCGATCTTCTCCGCGCTGCAGGCGTGGAACGGCTTCCTGTTCCCCCTGATCCTGACGCAGTCGGAGGAGAACCGGGTGCTGACGCTCGGGCTGTTCAACTTCATGACCCAGTTCGGCGTGAACATCCCGGCCGTGCTGGCGGCGATCGTGCTCTCCGTCGTGCCCATTTTCGCCGTGTACCTCGTGGCCCGGCGTGCGCTGGTCAACGGACTGATGGGGGTGGGCGGCAAGTAGCGACACCTCTGCCGCCCCCGCACCACCGCACTCTTGAGAGGAACCCCTGCCGCCATGGCAATCCACCCCCACCCCCAAGCCCGTAAGGCCGACCCGGTACCCGAGGCCGACGGCCCCTGGCGCGACCCGTCGCTCACCCCAGAGGTGCGGGTGGCCGATCTCATCACCCGGATGACCCTCGAGGAGAAGGCCGCACAGCTCTACGGAATCTGGGTGGGCGCCGACGCCGAGGGCGACGGGGTCGCACCCCACCAGAACGACATGGTCGACCCGGTCGACTTCGAGGAGCTCACCACCCGCGGACTCGGCCAGCTCACCCGGCCGTTCGGCACCGCCCCGGTGGACCCGGGTGTCGGCGCCGTCGCGCTGGCGCGGGCGCAGGCACGGATCACCGAGGCCGGCAGGTTCGGCATACCGGCGCTCGCCCACGAGGAGTGCCTCGCCGGCTTCACCGCGTGGGGCGCCACCGCCTATCCCGTGCCGCTGGCCTGGGGTGCGGCCTGGGACCCCGAGCTCGTCGAGGAGATGGCCCGCCTGATCGGCGCCGACATGCGGTCGGTCGGCGTCCACCAGGGGCTCGCTCCCGTCCTGGACGTCGTGCGGGACCTTCGCTGGGGCCGCGTGGAGGAGACCATCGGCGAGGACCCGTACCTGGTCGCGACGATCGGTTCGGCCTACGTCCGGGGCCTCGAGTCCGCCGGGATCGTCGCCACGCTGAAGCACTTCGCGGGCTACTCCGCGTCCGCCGGGGCGCGGAACCTCGCGCCGGTCCGTGCGGGCGGCCGGGAGATGGCCGACGTGATCCTTCCGCCCTTCGAGATGGCGCTCCGCGAGGGCGGAGCCCGCTCGGTGATGCACTCGTACGCCGAGATCGACGGGGTGCCCACCGCCGCGGACCCGACACTGCTCACCGAGCTGCTCAGGGACACCTGGGGGTTCGGCGGGACCGTCGTCGCCGACTACTTCGGCATCGGCTTCCTGGAGACCCTGCACAGGGTCGCCACCGGTCGCGCCGATGCCGCCCGCCTCGCACTCACCGCGGGCGTCGATGTGGAACTGCCCACCGTGCGCAGTTACGGCGACGAGCTCATCGCCGCCGTGCGTGAGGGAGCGGTGGCCGAGGAACTGGTGGACCGGGCTCTGCGCCGTGTCCTGCTGCAGAAGTGCGAGCTCGGGCTGCTCGACCCGCAACGGCCGGTCCTGCCCGCCGCGCTCGACGGGGTGGACCCGGACCGGGCGCGCGGCACCGTGGACCTCGACCCGCCGCGGAACCGGGCCCTGGCCCGGATCCTGGCCGAGCGGTCCTGTGTCCTGCTCGCCAACCCCGGCGATGTGCTGCCGCTCGGCGGCACCGGACGGATCGCGGTCGTGGGGCCGCGCGCCGACGACCCGCTGGCCATGCTCGGCTGCTACTCCTTCCCCAGCCATGTGGGCGTCCTGCATCCCGAGATGCCGATGGGCATCGCCGTTCCGACGGTGCTCGAGTCCCTGCGCGAGGAATTCCCGGATGCCGGGATCGACTTCGCGGAGGGCTGCGACGTCGACGGGGCGGACACCGCCGGAATCGCGCAGGCCGTGGAACTGGCCGCCGGTGCCGATGTCTGCGTGGCCGTGCTCGGCGACCGGGCCGGCCTGTTCGGCCGCGGCACCTCGGGCGAGGGCTGCGACGCGGCCGATCTGTCCCTGCCTGGTATCCAGGCCGAGCTGCTCGACGCGCTGCTGGACACGGGAACCCCGGTGGTCCTCGTGCTGCTGACGGGCCGTACGTACGCGCTCGGCGGCCGGGCCGACCGGCTGGCCGGGTGCGTGCAGGCCTTCTTCCCGGGCGAGGAGGGCGGACCGGCACTGGCGGGCGTGCTGTCGGGGCGGGTCAACCCCTCCGGACGGCTACCCATCGGTGTCCCCAACGGTCCCGGTGGCCAGCCGTGGACCTACCTGCAGCCGCCGCTCGGCCGGGTCAACGGGGTCAGCAACCTGGACCCGACCCCGCTCCACGCGTTCGGTCACGGACTCTCGTACACCTCCTTCGCATGGGAGGCCGGCGCTCCCGTCCCGGCCGAGCTGCCCACCGACGGCGCCACCGACCTCGAGCTCACCGTCCGTAACAGCGGCGAACGCGACGGCGCCGAAGTCGTCCAGCTCTACGTCCACGACCCGGTCGCCCAGACCACCCGCCCCGAGTCGCGGCTGATCGGTTACGCCCGCGTGCCGCTCGCCGCGGGGGAGACCCGGCGGGTCCGCTTCCGCTTCCACGCGGACCTGGTGTCCTTCACCGGGACGGGCGGGCGCCGCATCGTCGAGCCCGGCGACATCGAACTCCGTTTCGCCGCATCCAGTGACCACGCCGACGTCCGGCACACGGTACGCCTGCGCCTCACCGGGCCCGAGCGGACCGTCGATCACCGGCGCCGGCTCGTCTGCACCACGTCGCACGAGCCGGTGGTCCCGGAGAACTGACGGGCAGGGGCAGCGGTTTCCTGCCTGCCCGCTCCGCACGCCCGGGATGTGCGGAGGTGATGTCGAAACTTTCGAAGGCCGCCCCGGGGCCCTCGGCTCACGCCGAGGGCTCCGGACGGGGCGCAACTGCGGAAAGGCGTCTGTCATGCTCAAGGCAACCCGCTCGGTGGCCGCCGCTGTCGCGATCCTCGTCTCCGCCTTCACCCTGCCCAAGGCGTCCGCCGCAACCGACAATGCCGCCTCACGTCATGGGCGGGGGCCCCACGCGGATCCGCAGACGCTCGCCGTCCCCGAGGCCGACGTACGGATGCCGCTGCCCGCCGACAGCACGAGGCTCGAGGCGCGGGCCGAGGGCCACGCCGTCCTCCTGCGCGGCTGCCTGCCCACCCCGCGCTGCAACACCTTCACCGTGTGGGGCTTCAGCGACACGTACTCCTGGGTTCCGCGCACGTTCCCCGGTGACGGGGCGGCCAACATCCTCGACGAGAAGAACACCGCCAAGCCCGCCTACGGCACGCTGCGTCAGACCCTGACGCTCGCCGCCGGCCGGCACTGGACGCACACATGCTGATGGGTACGGAAGAGGCGACGGAATGACCGAAGACCTCCGGATCACCGGAGTGAGAATCACCCCTGTTGCCTTTCGGGACCCGGCTCTGCTGAACGCGGTCGGTGTGCACGAACCCTTCGCGCTGCGGGCGATCGTCGAGGTCGACACGGCCGACGGCCTGGTCGGCCTCGGCGAGACCTACGCGGACGAGGGGCATCTGCACCGGCTGCGGGCAGCCGGGGAGGCCGTCACCGGCATGGACGTGTACGCGCTCGGTGCCATGCACCGCAGAGTGGCCGACGTGCTGGCCGGCGACAGCGGAACCGGCGGATCCGGACTCACCGGAATGATCACCACGAGCAGCGCCGTGGACCGGGTGTTCTCCCCGTTCGAGGTGGCCTGCCTGGACATCCAGGGCAAGGCGGCGGGCCGACCGGTGAGTGACCTTCTCGGCGGTGCGGTACGGGACTCCGTTCCGTTCAGCGCCTATCTCTTCTACAAGTGGGCCGCGCATCCGGGGGCCGATCCGGACAGCTGGGGCGAGGCCCTGGACCCGGACGCGATCGTCGCCCAGGCCCGACGCATGATCACCGAGTACGGCTTCTCGGCGGTCAAGCTGAAGGGCGGGGTGCGGCCGCCCGAGGAGGAGGTCCAGGCGATCCTGGCCCTGCGCGAGGCATTTCCCGCGCTGCCGCTACGGCTCGACCCCAACGCGGCCTGGAGCGTCGCCACTTCGATCGAGGTGGCGCGCCGCCTCGAGGGAGTCCTGGAGTACCTGGAGGACCCGACACCCGACCTCGACGGTATGGCGCGGGTGGCACGGGAGACATCGATCCCCCTCGCCACCAACATGTGCGTCGTCGCCTTCGAGCACCTGGCGCCCGCCGTCGGACAGGGATCGGTCCAGGTGGTGCTCTCCGACCACCACTACTGGGGCGGCCTCCACCGATCCCGTCTGCTGTCGGGGATCTGCGACACCTTCGGCCTGGGCCTGTCGATGCACTCCAACTCGCATCTCGGAATCAGCCTGGCGGCGATGACCCATCTGGCGGCCGCCACACCGAACCTCACCTACGCCTGTGACACCCACTGGCCGTGGAAGACCGAGGAGGTCGTGGTCCCCGGCGCGCTGGCCTTCGCCGACGGGGCCGTGAAGGTCCCCCGGGGGCCGGGACTCGGCATCGAACTCGACCGTGACGCCCTCGCCCGTCTGCACGAGCAGTACATCGCGTGCGGACTGCGCAACCGGGACGACACCGGCTACATGCAGCGGATCGACCCGTACTACGAGAAGAAAACGCCCCGTTGGTGATCCGTCGCGGCCGCCGGCTCCCGGTCGGCCGCGGTGCGATCCGATGCAGATCAAGGAGTTTTCATGGCCCCGCTCGACTGGGCCGCCCTGGGCGGCTATTTCCTGGTGATGCTGCTCATAGGCCTGTGGTCGCACCGCCGCGTAGGCAACGTGAGTGACTACTTCACCGGGGGCGGCCGGATGCCCTGGTGGCTCTCCGGTATCTCCCATCACATGTCCGGCTACAGCGCGGCCGTGTTCGTCGCCTACGCCGCCATCGCGTACAGCTACGGCATCACCGTCTACGTCTGGGCCTTCCTGCCGCTCGCTCTCGGAACCGCCGTGGGCGCCTGGCTGTTCGCACCGCGCTGGCAGCGGCTGAGGCAGCGTTACGCGGTCGCGTCCCCGCTGGAGTACCTGGCCAAGCGGTACAACGTGCCCACGCAGCAGGCGCTCGCCTGGAGCGGCGCCCTGCTCAAGGTGTTCGACGTGGCCGCCAAGTGGGCATCGGTGGCGGTGCTGCTCAACGTGTTCACCGGCATGTCGATGACGGTGGGCATCCTGATCACCGGCATCGTCACCCTGCTCTACTGCACCGTGGGCGGCCTGTGGGCCGACGCGCTCACCGACTTCGGGCAGTTCATCATCCAGGGCGCTGCCGCGCTCGCCATGCTCTGGGTCGTTCTGGACCGGCTGGGCGACGGCGTGGCCGGCCTCGGAACGATCTGGAACAGGCTGCCCGACGGGCACGGGCAGCCGCTCGTCGGCCCGTACACGGCGACCTTCCTCGGCGCCTACGTCGTCGTGAAGCTCTTCGAGTACAACGGCGGCATGTGGAACCTGGCCCAGCGGTACATGGCCACGGACTCCCCGAAGGCCGCACGCCGTTCCGCCGGGCTCTCGGCGCTCCTGTACGTGGTGTGGCCGGCCGTGCTGCTGTTCCCGCCCGTCGCCGCGGCCGTGCTGCTGCCGGGCATCGCCGACCCGGAGAAGGTCTACGCGCTGATGGCGGAGTCGTACCTGCCCGCCGGGCTCGTCGGTCTGACCCTGGCGGGGATGTTCTCCCACACGATGGCGATGGCCTCGTCGGACGCCAACGCGGTCTCCGCGGTCGTCACCCGCGACATCATCCCCGCGGTGGTCCGCCGCGCCAGGGACCTGTCCCCGGCCACCGGACTCCTCGTCGCCCGGGTGTGCACCGTCGTATTCATCACCATCAGCATGATCGTCGCCATCGAGGCGGACCACTTCGGCGGTGTGCTGGGCATCATCGTCGGACTCGTCGCGGCCGTGATGGGCCCCATCTCCATCCCGATGCTGCTGGGGCTGCTGCCGGCGTTCCGCAGGTTCGGGCCCCGCGCGGCCCTGTCCTCCTGGGCGTTGGGGCTGCTGGGCTACGCCCTCGTGAAGTTCGTGCTCGAGAGCACGGACCAGACCCTGGTGATCGTCACCCCGCTGGTCACCTCGCTGGTGGTGTACATCGCCGTCGGTCTGATCAGCCCGGAGCCCGACGACACCGCCGACGCGATCGTGGCGGCCCTGTCACCCGCCTCCGACGGCGACGGCGCAGCGGTGACAGCCACCGCTGCCCAGCCAGCCGCGGCGTCCGGCGCCATCGACTGACGCGCTCCACCCCTTCCACCGAACACATGCCAAGGACTCACACCCGTCCAATTTGTCAAGAGTGTGAACAAAACTGGGAGAGCAGTATGGACCAGCACGTCCCGCACCACAGCAGTCGCCGATCGATCCTGGGGGCCGGCCTGGGGCTGACGGCCCTCGCGGCCACACCTCTCGGGTCCCTGATGGGGATCACGGGCGAGGCGGCAGCGACGACACCGATGTCCGGCGGCCCCGCCCCTCTCCGGCCCACGGACCCCGGTGCCTACATCTCCTTCACCCCGCGCTCCGGCGCCTTCCCGCTGGTGAGGGCCGGCAGGGCGGCCCCGATCGTGGTCAGCGACAGCGACCACGCGGGCGTCGTGCGGGTGGCCGGTGACCTCCGGGCAGACATCGAGCGCGTCACGGGGGTCCGCCCCGTGCTCGCGCACGACACGGCCCCCAGGGGCAGCCGCGAGATCGTCCTCGTGGGAACCCTCGGCCGCAGCCCGCTGATCGACGCTCTGGTCGCCGCGCGCAAGCTGAAGGTCTCCGGGATCGCGGGAAAATGGGAGACCAGCCTTCAGGCCGTGGTGGAGAAGCCGCTGCCGGGCGTGGACCGTGCCTTCGTGATCGCGGGCAGCGACCAGCGCGGCACGATCTTCGGCGCGTACGACGTCTCCCGGGGCATCGGCGTCTCGCCCTGGTACTGGTGGGACGACGTCGCACCCGTACACCGTGACGCGCTGTATGTCCTGCCTGGTCTGCACAGTCAGGGCACCCCGGCCGTGAAGTACCGCGGATTCTTCATCAACGACGAGAACCCGGCGCTCGGGACCTGGGCCCCGGCCTTCTTCGGCCCCGGCAAGGCGCCCGGATTCGAGGGCGGATTCAACGCCGACTTCTACGCCAAGATCTTCGAGGTGATGCTGCGGCTCAAGGCCAACTACCTGTGGCCCGCCGTCTGGGGCCGCGCGTTCGCCGAGGACGACCCGCAGAACCACGCCACCGCGAAGGCGTACGGAGTCGTCATGGGCACCTCGCACGAGGCGCCCATGATGCGGGGGATCGAGGAGTGGAACCGGCACGCCGTCGCGGCCGTGCGCGACAGCGCCGGAAACATCACCAAGCCCGGCCACGACCCCTTCGGCGGCACCGGCGAATGGTCCTTCCGCCGCAACGCCGAGGCCATCAAGGCTTACTGGAGGCAGGGCATCCGCCGCATGGCGGACGAGGACTTCGAGGGCGTGGTCACCCTCGGTATGCGTGGCAACGGCGACGTCAGCCTGCCGGACGGTGACGGCATCGAGCTGATGACGGAGATCATCGCCACCCAGCGCCAGATCCTCGCCGAGGAACTCGGCTCCGACGCCGACGTGCCGCAGGTATGGACGCTCTACAAGGAGGTCCAGCGCTACTGGGACCGCGGGCTGCGGGTCCCCGACGACGTCACCGTCGTCCTCACCGACGACAACTGGTCCAACGTCCGCAAGCTGCCCGACCTGGAGAACGACGACCGCAGCGGTGGGTACGGCCTCTACTACCACTTCGACTACGTCGGGGTGGGACGCAACTACAAGTGGGTCGACACCGCCTCGCTCCCCAACATGTGGGACCAGCTGCACCAGAGCGCGGCCTACGGCAACCACGGCCTGTGGATCACCAACGTCGGAGACCTCAAGGGCAACGAACTGCCCACGCAGTTCTTCCTGGAGTACGCCTGGGACCCCGACCGCTGGACCCTGGACCGGATCCCGGAGTGGGAGGAGCAGTACGCCCGGCAGAACTTCGGCGAGAAGCAGGCCGAGGATGTGGCCTCCGTCCTGCGTACCTACGCCCAGCTGCAGTCCCGCCGCAAGCCCGAGCTGCTCAACCGGAGGATCACCCTCGACCCCGCCAAGGACCCGGCGAAGGACTCGTCCGCCATCGTCTACGACGACCGGGCGACACCCTTCAGCCTGACCGACTACCGCGAGCTGGAGCGGGTCACCGAGGACTGGCAGCGTCTGGACACCGCGGCGGCGCGCATCGGGCGCAAGCTCCCCGCCTCGGCCCAGGACGCCTGGTACCAGCTGGTCGGCTACGAGGTCAGGGCGACCGCCAACCTGTACGCGCTGCGTGAGGCCGAGTTCACCAACCTCCACTACGCGCCCCAGGGCAGGGCCCTCACCAACCAGCTCGCGGCCACCGCCGAGGCCAGGCTCGCCGACGACTTCGCGCTGGCGCGCCGCTTCAACACCGAGGTGGCCGACGGGAAGTGGGAGGGCTTCCAGTCCCAGCCGCACATCGGTTACGGCGATGTGGACCGCTACGGCCCCAACGCTCCCTGGCAGCAGCCCGAGCTCAACAACGTGGCGATCGCCGACGAGATCTTCCCCGCCGTGCGCCGCATCGAACTCCCGCGCACGGCCGATATGGGGGTGGCCATCGACGGCTCGGCCGCCTGGTGGCCGGCCGCGGGGCAGGACGGTGCCGAGCCCGTGCTGCCGGTCTTCAGCCCGTACCAGAGCCAGCCGGCCCAGTACGTGGAGGTGTTCAACCGTGGCTCCGAACCCTTCGACTACCGCATCCGCACGGGCGCGTCGTGGCTGGTCGCCGACCGGACGCGGGGTCGCGTGGACGCCCAGACCCGGGTCACCTTCAGGGTCGACTGGTCACGGGCACCCGAGGGCGTCACCCGGGTTCCGGTCACCGTGTCCGGCCCCGGTGACAGCGAGGTGGTCGTCCAGGCCGTGATCGACCGCCCCCGGGCGCGGCGCGCACAGCTCTCCGGCTTCGTCGAGGCCAACGGTTACGTCTCCATCGAGGCGGACCACTTCCACCGGGCGCTGGGCCGCGACGGCATCTCCTGGCAGCGCATCCCCGGCATCGGCCGCACCGGTTCGGGCATGGAGCCCTTCCCGGTCACGGCCGCACGCCAGACGCCGGGCGGGAAGGGGCCGAGGCTGGAGTACCAGGTCAGCCTGTTCACCACCGGGCCGGTCACGGTCTGGGCGTACCTGTCGCCCCGGAACAACGCACGGGCGGCCGACGGGCTCACGTACGCCGTCTCCTTCGACGACGACGCCCCGCAGTCCGTCAACGTCACCGCGGTCACCGGCGCCGACGACGGCACCATGAACCCGCAGTGGGCCCGTAACACCTCGGACAACGTCAACCGCACCAGCACCGCACACCACATCGGCCGGGCCGGCGTCCATGTGCTGAAATTCTGGATGGTCGACCCGACGGTGGTGCTGCAGAACCTGGTGGTGGACACCGGCGGCCTCAAGCCCAGCTATCTGGGCCCGCCGGAGAGTCTCCGGCTGAGCTGACCGGAGCGGGACGAGGAGGCGCGACAGGCATGAGCATCGAGATCGAGGACACCGAGGGACGCGGTGCGGCGCTGGAGGTGACCCCCGGCCCGGCCGAGGGCGCCCCCAGGGTCGGAATCCTGATCGAGGGCCCGTCCGCCGGCGCCTCCTGGTCCTGCTCCCCGGCCGCGGCCAGGGAACTGGCCGCGGCGCTCGTCGGGGCGGCCGAGGAAGCGGAGAACGCGCGTCTGTCGGATCCGGTCACCGTCAAGGCCCGCGAGCTGCTCCGCGGCGACGTACGCGACGGCGACCGGGCCATGACGGTGGAGGGCGTCAGGGTGGACGGGGCGAACGTCCAGGTGACCTGGACGTCGGGCGGCGGACGCAGCTGGAGCCAGATGTACGCGGCCGAGGCCGACATCAGGCTCAGGCGGCGGCGGCCGGGGAGGTGAAGGGCGGACGGGGCCGGTTGTACGAGAGGCTTCGTAATTCGACGATTCACGTAGTACGGTAAATCTCGTAGTACGGTGAATCTCGTACAAGGCGTGTTCGGCATGTCCATCCGCCTAGGTCCACCCGCCTGTCCTGCCCGTCGCATCGTCGCATCCAGAGGAAGCGGAGTCTCCCGTGAGCGCACTCTTCGAGCCCTACACCCTGCGGTCGCTGTCCATTCCCAACCGCATCTGGATGGCCCCGATGTGCCAGTACAGCGCGGAGACGTCCGGGCCGGACACGGGCGCGGCGAACGACTGGCACTTCGCCCACTACGCCTCCCGCGCGACGGGCGGCACGGGGCTGATCCTGGTGGAGGCCACGGCTGTCAGCCCGGAGGGCCGGATCAGCCCCGCCGACCTCGGCATCTGGAACGACCGGCAGGCGGACGCGCTCCGCCGCATCACCGACTTCCTCACGCGGCACGGAACCGTGCCCGGCATCCAGCTCGCCCATGCCAACTGACGTGACTACCATGTGACCCATGACTCCGCCAGCGCCACGGCGCCACGCGACAACTGACGCCGCACTACGCGTCGTTGGAGCCCTCCGCATCAGCCGCTACACCGACGCGTCGACGTCCCCGGAGGTGCAAAGGGAGACAGTCGAAGCCACCGGCACCCGGATGGGCGGGACCTTCGTCGGATGGGCCAGTGACCTGGACGTGTCCGCGCTCAAGACAACACCGTGGGAGCGCGAGGAGCTTCGATATTGGCTGGATCGCCCTGACGAGTGGGACGTCATGATCTGGCAGCGCATGGACCGCGCAGTGCGTTCCATGGCTGACATGGCGGACCTAGGGCGCTACGCGAAGCAGCACGGAAAGCGCCTCGTGTTCGCCAGCGGACCCGGCGGGGACAAGTTGGAGCTGGACTTCAGCTCACCCATGTCAGAGCTCATCATGCTCATTCTGGCCTTCGCCGCACAGCTCGAAGGCCAGACCATCATGGAGCGGAATCAGGGGGCCGCCGCTCACCTTCAGTCGCTCGGCCGCTGGCCCGGGGGAGTCGTCCCGTACGGCTACAAGCCGGGCCGGCGCGTGTTCGCCGACGACAACGAGGGATGGTGGCTCTTCGCGCACGAGGACAAGAAGGACCCCACCAAGTCCACCGCGGATATCCGTCGATCCATGGTTGCTCGCGCCATTGCTGGCCGGAGCTACAGTGAGATCCTTCGGTGGCTAGAGACCATGGACGCCGTAACGCCGAAGAATCACCGGGGAATGCTCGCTACTCCGCCGCGGGATCCGGACTCGGAAAGCACCTGGCAGCTGACAGTGGTCCGGGACATGCTCCTTTCGCCCGTCATGCGCGGCCACCTCGTCAAGAAAGACGGCACAGTCGTCCGAACTTCCGACGGTTCTCCGGTGCTCCAGGGCGAACCCCTTATCGACGACGACACCTGGCATAAGCTCCAGGACGCGCTAAAGGTGCTCGCAACGGGCAGCACAGGGCCTCGTCGAAAGGACGGGCACCCCTTGCTCGGTGTCCTTATGTGCGGCACCTGTGAGCAAAACATGTTCGTCAACTGGTACCGCGAGAAGAAGGGCCACGAGGCGGGCGTGAAGAAGGAGGTGTTCCGGTGCTTCGGAAAGCTCCACAAGGCGGGCGAAGTGAAGTTGAGTATCCAGTCACCGGGCGTCCTGGAGTACGCAGAGACGCAATTTCTGGCGCACATGGGTCCCTTCCGTCGAACGCAGGCGGTCCGCGTCCCGGGCGTCGACCACCGGGCGGAGATTGCAGACCTGACGGCCGACGTAGAAGAGCTGTCGACGAGGCTGGGGCAACTCCGCGGGCCGGCAGCTGACGCCGTCATGGCGCAGCTTCAGGCCCGCTCCGACCGCTTGGAGGAACTGCGGGCCGTCCCTGTCGTCCCCGCGCGGGAGGAGGTCGTGGAGCTTGACACCACGTGGGCTGACGACTGGCACGCGACGAGTGACCCACTCATGCACCGCAGGATGCTTTTGGAGGCCGGAGTGCGGATCACTGTGCGCGCACCTGAGCGATGGAGAGCGCCGGTTGAGGAGCGACTGACGTTCGAAATCGGGACGCACGTCGATCCAGAGCAAGACGCGCTTGATGACGTGGCGTATCAGGAGAGCCTTTAGGGTCGCGCGACGCCCGATAGACCCCGGACAGCCGAGAGCCCCCGTCAGCAACTGGCGGGGGCTCTCGTCGTGCTCGGCCTACTCAGCCGGCGGAGGCGTGGACCACGGACCGGCTGGAGGTCGCTCAGGAAGCTTCGCGTCGGGCCTTCGGCAGTAGTAGGCGACGAAGCGTCGGAGGACGTCAGAGCGGTCAGTGCCGTCGGGTGTCGCCTCCCCGAAGGCGCCCCACAGTTCGGCGTCGATGCGGAAGCGGCTTGCTGGCGTCTTCGGTTGGTTCGGCATGTGACGACACTAGCAGAGGTGTGGACACACCTCACGGCTTGTGCGTAAGGTGTGGACACACCCCGGGGAACCTTCCCGGAAACAGCGCAACCCCGCGTCGACTTGGCAGAAGGAGCGGGGTTGCGGACTCCCCTGAAGGAGCACGCCACGATGTTCTCACGAAACCTCACCCCCGCGCAGCGTGACGGCCTGGCATGCGTCACCTGCCACGGCGACGACGCCCCGATGATCCCCGTTGGCACTTTCGACGGATGCCAGGTGTTCGCCTGTGCCGCTACGTGCACCGCTCAGGGGGCGGAGGAGCCGCCCACCGTCGACTGCTCGCACTGCGGTGAGCCGTCCCTCTTCGACGAGTTGGCGCTCGTGGAGAGCGCGGGAGACTGGTACGCGGCTCACTGGGGCTGCGTCAACGAGGCTCGCGCCCACGGCTACGTCGTTGTGGCTGTCTGACGATCACTGCGCGTGACGACTGCCCCGCCCTGGATCTCTGGGAGCGGGGCATCGTCGCGTTCCGGGGCCGGCGCCTCGTCGACGCCCTCCACACCCTTTGCGAGGCGGCTGGACAAACCTTTGACACTACCGGCGGGTAATGATGCGGCGTTACCCCCGCGCGAAAAGCGGTCCCAATTTGACCTGTGCCCGCTCTGCCCCCTTTTGCGCCCCGATTTCGTCGCCAGATTGGCCAATTGGACAGACTGGACCCTATTTCTACTTCTCTCTAACGCGCGTTAAGGAGAAAGGAAAGTAGGGGTCTAGTTTGCATTTTTGGCCAAACTGGCCGCGGAGGTGCCGGAGGCCCTCTTTCGGCGTCGAAGGGCGAGCGCGGAGGGCGTGGGGGCGGCATCGACGTCTAGAGCGCGCCTGTGCGCCTCCGTGAGCGCCTGGGTGCCGCTCTCCGGCACTCGGAGGCCCTGGAGGCGCCAAAGGCCCTCAGGTGGGCGCGCAGGGCCTTCATGTGGTCGCGTCGTCGGCTGAGCGGCGGAGGCGGGCGACGGCTACGCAGAGTGTGCATTCCTCGTTGCCGGCACCACGTATCTCGCTATGTGGGACATTTGGCAAAGCGTAGGTAAAGGATTCGGGGCCTAACGTCACATCTGGGCATTCCCGCCCCATAACGAAGCCGTAGAGGGGTTTACTCGCGCGCGTGCGCGACCCCGTAGACCGCGGGACCGGCCACGACCTATAGCGGCGTGCCGTCTCGCGAGCAACTGCGCTCCCCGCACCTCTCCGGGCGAGCGCATGGCTCCGGCGTTGAGCCGTCGACGTTGACCGCGGACTCTCCTCCTGCGCGTTCCGTCGACGTGCTCCGCCGGAGCCTCAGACTTCAGCCGTCCTTCGGGACGGCTTTTCATTTGGCGTCATTGGCAGAACGAAGGGTCGCCAGACCGACAGAACCCCAAGGAGATAGACCGTGCACCGATTCAGCGACGTCCCGGACCGACCTACCCGGCAGTGCCCCGCGTGCTTCCGCACTCTCGTCGTCGACGAAGCCAACTTCCACAAGGACAGCCTGTGTGCCGACGGCTTCACCAGGAAGTGCGCCGACTGCCGGAACGAGGCGGCAAGGGTCGCCTACCGGCTGGAGGCGCCGGAGCGCGCCAGGCGCATCCGTGAGCGACGCGCAGAGCGGCGCACGTACTTCGAGTCGACGGGCCGCTACGAGGCCGCCTGACGACCACACAGAGCTTTCATCCCACGGGCCTTTGCCGACACGGCGGGGCCCGTTCGTCGAACCTGAGAGGAAAACATGAACGCACAGCTTGAAGCCGCCCACGCGGCTGTCCCGGAGATCGCGGAGTTCCACGAGCGCAAGGCGCGCGTTGAAGAACTCTTCCGTTCACTCCCTGCCGTCGACGCCCCGGAGGTCGAAGCCCAGCGCGTTGCCGACGAGGCGGTAGCGGAGTTCCTGGACACCGGCGCCTGGCCGTCCGACGTCGAAGAGCGCGCACAGGCTGCGTATACGGCCGCTGTTGGCGCTCACGCCGTACGGAGCCGGCTTGCCGCCGTGCACCGCGAGTACACCGGAGCAGCCACTCTCACGATGCTTCGTGAGCTGAATCGGACGGAGATCCTTGCCGCACTCGGAGTACAGCTTGCCGACCTCCTGACGGACGCCAGGAAGCACACGCCGGCGCTCGGCTCGGTCCGCACGGCCGACGAGGCGCTGACCGCAGGCGGGGACGTGGCGGAGGCGTACACCGCGCTGCGTGCCCTCCTGCCGGTCCTGAAGAACATCAGGGCCGCGCAATGGGAAGCGCTGCGTCAGGGAGAGCTGTCCGGCCCGTCAAGTCTGTTCCAGCGGGCAAAGGACAGTGGCTTCGGTGACGTCCAGGGCATCAGCGACGAGACCCCCCGGGGTCAGTTCACCGCGATGCAGAACCGGCGGTACACCCTCGATCACCTCGTCTGGCTCGCGCAGATGAACGGCGTTGCGTACGTCCCGGAGAGCGTTGAAGACGTGCTCGCCGCACAGGACGCCTACCTGACGCGCCACAGCGTTTCCGCCGCCCTGCCGGTCAAGGACTTCTCCCCGACAGTCGTCGTTACCCCACCTGCCCCACAGCCGAAGCCCCGACCGGTCCACGGGCTTAAGCCCGCGCCGGCGGACATCGCGCTCAACATCAACTGAGAGGTACCAACATGCCCGAAGAGAACACCCCGGAGCCCCTGACGGGCCCCGTGCTCGAACTTGCAAAGCTCCGTGCCGGCCTGGCCGCCGGCCTGACGGTGGAGCAGTCGCAGAGACTCCAGGGGGCGGACGAGACCGCACTCACCGCGGATGCGACGTCGTTTGCCGCGGAACTGAATCCGACACCGCAGGGCCCCCGCTCGGGCGGTGACCGTGGCCCCGACGCCGGAAGCGGCACGGGCCGGGGCACTGTCGGCGCCGGCGTTGCGGCGTACCGCGCGAAGCACGGCCTGGACGAGAACGGCAACCGTCCGGCGCCCAAGCCCCTGCCAACCGGCGGACGGAACCCGTTCGTCGAACCTTCCTACACCCGGAGCTGACCCATGAGCACCCCCGCGACGACGAGCCGCGGGGGTGCTCATGGGTCACTTCCTACGCCAGAACACGAATGCCTTCAGAGCGTCGCCAACCTCAGCAATAACGGCCGGCCTATCGGAGCCCTTGACGCCCTGGACGCTGATGCGGAGCGCTCGAAGGAACGTCAGGCAGAGGACGAGGACGACGAGGAAGACGACTACAAGAACCGCGCCGAACGCGTACGGGGACACAGCAAGAAAATCAACAAGAGAGACGGACATCGAGACGGACCCTTCGCCTTCACGACGGAGGCCCTGGAAAAGGGCGCACTCCGTTGCGGTCGAATGACTGCAAGCTTCGCGGCGATCCCCATGAGGGGTGCGCGTCCACGTGGGGTCCGCCCGTGGTGGCGTGTCCGGTTTCCCGGTGCGGCGAGCACCATCTCACAAACCTGATGCGGCGTCAAGACGTGCGCCGCATCGACTGACCCGACAACGAAAGGAGGGGCCGCGATGGTTGCCCCCGGACCACGACGAGACCTCTCCAGCCCCAATAGCAGGGAGTACCGCGGGAAGGGAGCACGCAGAGCGACAGGCCCTGTTGTGCTGCCTCTTGCCGGCTGTGATCTGCCTGCCCCGGACATGCCGTCAGGGCGTGACTGGACGCAGCCTGAACAGGACATGTGGGCAGAGCTATGGGCGTCAGGCCAGGCGACGATGTGGGATGACTCATTCGTGCCCATGGTCGCCATGTTCGTACGCATCACATGCGACGCCTTCACTGGCCGTGTGACTGCGGGCCTGGCAGCAGAGGCGCGCTACCTGGCAGACCACCTTGGTCTGTCTCCTGCTGGGCTGAAGACGCTGGGCTGGGAGCTGGAGCGTGAGGGTACGGGCATGGGTGAGCTGCACACTGTGCCCACCTCACACAGCCTGGACATCACGGAGCGACGCTCACGCATGAGCGCATGAGCGCACGTAAGGCAGCACAGCTAGCTCGCAGGGCACAGGCAACGGCAGGGCAGGCGACAGGCAGTGCCTCGTCCGCAGTGCCTGCGGTGCTCATGCAGTGCTACGTAGACGAGTGGCTGACGTCCGCGGACGAGGCGCTGACCGACGGACAACGTGACGTCGTTGCGTGGAACCGCTGGCGACGAGCGCGACAGGCGTTCGCCGACGATCGCGGACTCACGCTCATGCAGGCGTTCGGCTGCGTGGCGCGTGGCGTCGCTGGTGAGAGTCGGCCGACGCTCGCTTGATGATCGCAACGTTCTGACCTGCGACGATTCCATGATCACCCCAGGGGGGTGATCCCCTTTTGATCTTTATGAAGACCGTAAGAGTGCTGGTAGGCGCTGTCTGGCAACCGGTTGGAGGTCGACCTACAGGCCCTCTCAGAGGCCATTCGGGGCCCCTGGAGGCCCTCTGACGCCCCTCCGGCCGGCTCGACACGGTGGATCGCGGGCGACGAACGATCAAGCCGGAGGCTGCGACGACCCACTAAGCGTTACGCCAAGACGAGGTAAAGTCGCAGGTGAGAGCGCTGAAAGTGGGACGCCGTCGCGTAGACTGGTCCCCATGGATCGAACCTGCGGACACTGTGACCGGCCAATGCCGGTCATGGCGCGCAGTCACGCGAAGGCTTGCTCTCCGCGATGCCGCAAAGCGATCTACCGAGCATCCAAGAAGGCACTGCCCACGGAGCTGACGACTCGCGACAGGTGGGTTCGTCGGTCCGCGACGAAAGTCCCGCTCACGGTTGCCGGCATGGCAGCCTCGTCGACGGACCCGCGGACATGGAGCAGCTACACGGACGCGTCGAAGTCGACGGCCGGTACGGGGCTTGGCTTCGTACTGAACGGTGACGGCATCGTCTGCCTGGACCTAGACCACGTCGTTGGACCTGACGGCGCCGTTGCCACGTGGGCGGAAGACATCGTCCGCAGGGCTGGCCGTACTTACATCGAAGTATCGCCGTCCGGACAGGGTCTCCACATCTTTGGCCTGGCCGACGTCCGACAGGGACGCCGGATCCGGAAGAGCGGCGGATACGCCGTGGAGGTCTACGGCACCGGACGGTTCCTGACCGTTACGGGGGACCGCTTCCGCGGCGCCCCGTCGGCACTGACCGACATCTCAGCGCTCGTCGACGAACTGACGTAGCGCACCAACAACCCTTGCCAGCCCCCTCGTCGTCGACGTGGGGGTGTTTGGCGTGCTCTGGAGGAGCCATGACCGCCGAGTCCACCCCTGACACCGCCTGCCGTCGCCCTGGCTGCACCTGGCCACGTGCCTACCGGAAGGGACGAGGTCCGGGCAGGCACATCCGCCTCAGTGCAACGTGCTCCTTCGCGTGCGGTGCGTGGATCGCACGCGCTCAGCTAGCCGTTGAGACCGGGGACGAGGCGGAGGCGAAGCGGCTGATGCACTTTGCGCGGCTGCTGGACCAGCGCAAGAGCACGCAGCGCCCCGTCCCCGGCATTTTCGACGTCCCCAGGAAGGCCGCCTAACGGTCGCGGAGGATCCGAACCACCACAACCACACAGACCAACTGTCAGGCCCGTAGCGGACGCGCTGCGGGCCTCTTGCATGCCCTGGAGGAACCCTTGAACACTCCCAACTCAGCCGTCTGCGCGCGCGACGGCTGCGGCTTCTATGTGGAGCTCGTCCTCGTCGACGACATGCCACTCCCGACCACTCATTGCAGCGACGCTTGCGCCGACTTCGAGTTCCTGCGTCGCAGCCTGGAGGCGATGGAGCCGGCACCCGACGTCATCGCGCTCTACGGCAATCTCCGCGGCGTCGCTGACGTCCTGGACGCCCGCACCGACCCGACTGACGTCGGCCCTCTGCTGGGGGTGATCGACGGTGCCGGATCTTGACATCGTTGGTGGCGCTGCGGTCGACGTCGTCCCGATCATCCCGCAGTTCCACAACAAGCTGAAGGCGCTCGTCCTCCCCATCGCCGACAAGGTAGGGGAGGACGCCGGCCGACGCATGGGCGACGCGATCAGCCGGAACATCGTGATCGCGATCCCGGACGCGATCACCCGCGGAGGCCAGGCCGCTCGCGGCGCTGCGTCCCGTCAGGGTGACAACGCCGGAGGTGCGTTTTCCCGCAGCCTGAAGCGAAAGCTAGAAGTTGCCTTCAAGGCAATGCCGAAGCTCCAAGTGGGCTTGTCTGACACGGGAGTTGACGCCGAACTGGCTCGCCTCCGCTCGAAGCTGGAACAGCTGAGCGGGAAGCGGATCGGGATTGACGTCGATGCCGGAGCGGCCCGCGCTGAAGTCCTCCGCATCGAAAAGGAGCTTCAGAGGCTCGGTGCGACGCACCCGAACGTAGCCGTTCGCGCCGACACGGCAACCGCCCGCGCGGCCCTGGCTGCTCTGCGCGAAGAGATCGACGCCGTGGACCGCAAGGACATCAGGATTCCCGTCCGCGTCGACACGACGCAGGCGACGTCAGCTCTGCTCTCCCTGACGCTGCAAATCGCTGCCGCAGCCGCTATCCCGCTTGGCCCGACCATCGCCGCGGGTCTCGGTGCCGTGGTCTCCATGGCCGCAGCAGCTGGCGCAGGTATCGGAGCCCTGGCCCTGGCCGCCATTCCCGCGATCAAGGGCGTTACCGACGTCATCCGACTGAAGTCGGCCGCGGAGGACGAGGCGAAGAACGCCACCGACCGAAGCGCAGCTTCAGCACAACAGGCGACGAGTAAAGCGCTCCAACTCGCAGGCGCACAGGCGCAGTTGGCGTCAGCTCACCGCAACGCCGCACGGACGATGGAGAGCGCGGAACGGGCAGTCGCCGACGCCTCGCAGCGCGCGGCTGAGATGCGTCAGGCCGCCGCTGACGGCGTACGTCGCGCAGAGCAGAGTCTCACCGACGCGAACCGCTCCGCACGTCAGGCAGAGCAAGACCTCACGCAGGCACGAGCTGATGCCGCCCAGCAGCTGAAGGAGCTGAACGATCGGCTCACTGACGGCGCCCTGGACCAGCGGGAGGCAACTCTCCGCGTCCGCCAGGCGCAAGAGGACTTGAACGCGACGCTCGCCGACCCCCGGGCAACGCAGCTCCAGCATGAGGCCGCTCAGCTTGCCCTTGACCGCGCGAAGCAGAGCCAGAAGGAACAGGCGCAGAACTACGCGGAGCTGAAAAAGTCCGCGGACGCGCAGAAGAAGGCGGGCGTCGAAGGTTCTGACGCTGTCCGTGCTGCGGCGGAGCGAGTCGGTAGCGCTCAGCGGACCGTTGCCGAGCAGACGGACGCATTGGCTAAGGCTCACGAGGCAGCCGCTAAGGCGGCACGCGACGGAGCCCGCAGCGTGGCTGACGCCGTGCGGGCCTCCGCCGACGCGCAGGTGTCTGCGGCTGAGTCCGTGGCCAGTGCTCAGCGTGGCGTCGACTCTGCGCGCCTGTCGTCGATGAAGGTGACCGACGGAGCTATCTCCAAGGAGGAGGAGTACCGCAAGGCGCTGGCGAACATGACGCCGGCCGCGCGTGGCCTCTTCGACGCAATCGCGGGACCGTCCGGGATCTCCAAGGCGTTCAAGGCATGGTCCCTGGAGCTACAGCCCGACGTCCTTCCGCTCTTCACGCGAGGCGTTGACTCCGCCAAGAACTCACTGCCTGGCTTGACGCCCCTCGTTCTCGGAGCAGCCGCGGGAATTGAGACGCTTCAGAACAAGGCATCGGCGGAACTGAAGACGCCATTCTGGCAGAGCTTCAAAGCTGACCTAGCCGATAGTGTTCAGCCGGCCGTTGAGGGATTCGGTGTCGCGTTCGGCAACGTGATCAAGGGTGTTGCCGGAATCATCGACGCGTTCTTGCCGCATATGGACGGCATTGCGACGAAGTCAGACAGCATCACGGGACGTTTCGCGAAGTGGGGTTCCAGCCTGAAGGGCTCCCCGAAGTTTGAGAAGTTCCTCGCGTACGTCAAGGACACTTCACCCGGCGTGGCATCGTTCATCGGCGACGTTCTGACGGCAGCCCTTGACGTGAGTAAAGCCGTCTCCCCGATGGCGATGACGGTTATGGCCGTTGTCGGCCCCGTTTTCGAAGCGGTCAGTTGGCTCGCGACGAATTCGCCGGAACTCGTGGCGGCGTTGTGGGGGATCTTCTTCGCTCAGAAGGCGATTGCCCTCGGTATGGTCGCGTTCTCCGCAGCTATGGCCGTGTATCAATCCGTTGTATTGCTTTCGACGATCGCAACGGCTGGATTCGGTACGGTCCTCACTGCGACGGGAATTGGACCGATCATCCGGGCAATTGTCATCGTCGTCGGCCTGTTGATCGCAGGCTTCATGCTCGCCTATTCCAACTCCGAGACATTCCGCAAGGTCGTCGACAAATCCTGGTCCGGTATCAAGGAAACCGTCAGCTTCGTCTGGAACAGCGTTTTGAAGCCCGCCTTCTCCGGAATCTGGACTGCGATGAAGGCCGTCGGCGACGTAGCAATGTGGCTCTGGAACAACGCCATCGGCCCTGTCTTCGGATTCCTGTACGAAGGCGCGAAGCTGCTGATCACGGGCCTGATCGTTCTGTTCCTCCTGCCCACCTGGCTTGCCATCAAGGCTCTCGGCAAGGTCGCAATGTGGCTCTGGGAAGAGGCGATTGGACCTGCCTTCGGCTGGATCGGCGAAAAGGCGCAATGGCTCTGGGAAAAGGTCCTGAAGCCTGTGTTCGGGTGGATAGGCGAAAAGGCAACGTGGCTGTACGAGAAGGCCATCAAGCCCGCCATGAAGCAAGCGAAGAAGGACTTCGAGACTCTCGGAGACGCTGGAAAGTGGCTCTGGGATAAAGTCCTGAAGCCCATCTTCGGGTGGATCGGCGACAAGGCAACTTGGCTGTATGACGAGGCCATCAAGCCGGCCTTCGACGGGATCAAGAAAGCGGTCAAGGCCGTCTCTCAGTCCTTCGAAGACAGCAAGAAGTCGATCAAGAAGTCCTGGGATCAGATCAAGGATATTGCCCGGGAACCTGTCCGATTCCTGATCGAGCACGTGTACAACGGCGGAATTGTTCCACTGTGGAACAAGGTAGCCGGAATCACTGGGGCGAAGGAAATCAAGCCGCTCGACCTTAAGGGATTCCATACGGGAGGAATTCTTCCCGGATATTCCCCGGGCGTTGACGATCGCGTAATTGCGGTCGGGGGCGGCGAGGCGATTCTCCGACCGGAGGTCACGCGCGCGATGGGTTCCGGACCTATCAACGCGTGGAATGCCGCCGCGCGTTCCGGTGGCGTTGGGGCCGTTCAGAAGGTGATCGCCAACGGAACACCCGCGTTCGCCAACGGCGGTATCGTCGGTGACATCTGGGGAAGCATCAAGTCCGCGGGTGGGGCCGTCGTAAACGGCGTCAAGGACACGGCCGACTTCCTGACGAACCCCGACAAGGTATTCAGCGCCGCTACCGGCTGGGCCAAGTCACAGATGAAGCAGTTCGCTTCGTCGAAGTGGGGCCAGATGGTCACGCAGATTCCTATCGGGCTGCTGAAGAGCCTGAAGGACTCCATCTTCGGCGGCGACGGAAGCGGCACAGCCGCAACCGGCAGCGTGGGTCAAGCCCTGACGTGGGCCCGCTCAAAGAACGGCATGCCGTACCAGTGGGGCGGAGCGGGTAACCCCTCCTTCGACTGCTCCGGCTTCATGTCGTCGATTCAGAAGCTCATCCTGGGGCAGGTCCCGAAGGGGCGCCTTTGGTCGACGTTCTCCTTCCAGGGTGACAACGCTCCGGCGGGGTGGGTGCGTAACCTGCGTTCGCCGTTCCAGATCGGCATCACGAACAACGGCGTCGGTCACACGGCCGGAACCCTGGCCGGCGTGAACGTCGAATCCAGGGGCGGTGACGGCGTCGTCGTCGGCAAGGCCGCACGCGGCTGGAACGACTCGCTGTTCACGCGTCGCTACGGCTTCAAGCCGGCACTGGGCAACACCAAGGGCTACGCAGACGGCGGATTCCCGCAGCTGGGACAGACTGCGTGGGTGGGCGAGAACGGACCCGAGCTGCTCCGCTTCCTCACTCCGACGCAGGTCTACAACAACCGCGACTCCATGGCGATGGCGCGCCAGGCACAGAGCGTTCCCGCTGCCGGATCCGGCCAGGCGCCGAACATTCGCGTGGAGAACCACGTATGGGTCGGTGACCGGGAAATCACGGACATCGTCGACGCCCGCATTGACGTCTACGACGCGGACACGGGCCGTGCGATCGAAACCGGCCGGTTCATCTAAGAACCACACAGAGGCCGTCTCCGCCGACATGGAGGAGACGGCCGATGCATTCCCCAACTGCCCCTGGAGCAGCCCGACATGGGCGCTCCAGGGGCTCCCCATGACTTGAGAGAGGTAACACCCATGAGCTTTACCGACCCCGCCAAGAGCCAGCCCGTTTCGTGCCCGCAGTGCGGCACCGACGTGGAGCAGACCCCCGGACGCGGAAAGGTCAAGCGTTTCTGCAACCCCAGCCACGGACGCTCGTGGCGCACCCGGATGCGCTCGGCCGGCTGGCTCTGACATCTCCGGGTCCGCTCACCCCTCGTCGGCGTACCGTCTGAGGGGTGAGCGAGCATCTCGGAGACAAGCTCTCCCGCCTCCGCCGGCTGTCCAACCTGACACAGGAGGAGCTGGCGGAGAAGTCAGGCGTGTCCGTCGACGTCGTGCGCAAGCTTGAACAGAAGCGCAAGGGGTCCGCACGCCTGCCGACGCTGCACGCGCTGGCCAGTGGACTTGGTGTCGAACTGACGACGCTCCTCGGTGATCCTCCCGGAGTCCCGTCGACAGGGGAGGCCGATCCGCCCCAGTTGGTAGCTGTGCGGCGCGCCATTCACCCTCCGATGTTCGCCCCACCGCAGGAGTCCGACGGGGCGGAGGTGCTCACGCCGGCACTGCTGCGGGCAGAGATCGCGGATGCGTGGTCCATGTACCACTCGGCAGAGTTCCCACAGCTACTGAACTTGCTCCCGGGGATCCTCGCTGACGCTCGTCTCACGGCGTCGGAGGGATCTGACGGAGGGCAAGCCGCACTCGGTAAGGCGTTCCAGCTGGCGGGACACCTGAGCATCCGGCTGGGGAAGCTTGACCTTGCCCTTGCGGCCCTGGAGCGGGCCATAGCTGCCGCTGAAGTGTCCGGGGATCCACTCCTCGTCCCCATGATCTGCAACAGCCTGGCGTGGGCGTACCAGAGATCCAACCGGCTGGACGACGCCAAGAGCATTGCTCTTTACGCGGCCGACGGCATGGAGCGGAACGGGCTCACCGACGACGCGTCAGGGCTCCGCGTGTGGGGCGGCTTGACCATGAGCGCTGCAACCTCACACGCCCGGCTGGACGAGTACGACGACGCGGACAGGATGATGCGCGCCGCGGAAGAGGCCGCTGGCCGCCTGTCGAAGATGCCACCCACGGAGGGGGACGGACGCCTCCTGTCCGTCTTCAGTAAGTCGTCCGTCCGCATCGAGCGCGTGCGCCTGGCGGTGCAGCACGAGCGGCCGGAGGAAGCCCTACGCCTGGCTAAGGGCATGCGCTTGTCGAAGGACACGCCCGAATCCTGGCGCACGTGGCTGCTTCTGGACGTCGCCCGCGCACACACCGATCTAGGGGATGCGGAAGGCGCGGTAAAGGCGCTGGAGAGCCTGCGGCGCGTAGCTCCCACTTGGATGCGTCATCACACATTGGCCGTCGCCATCGTGTCCGACTTGATGGCTCTCCAGAACCGCCCGCCAGGGCTCCGCACCATTGCCGAGTTCCTTGGAGTGACGAATTAGCGTCGCCGAAGTAGGACGCTGCATCCCTGTAGCGGAGCCTTGTGGAGCGAAACCCTGACGTCGTCGACAAGACGACGGAGGTACGGGGATGGAACGCACCACGACGATGCAGGGGCCTGTGTATTTGACGCCCTTACCGGCTGACCCGAAGCCGGCCCCGGGATGCGCGGTATGTGCTGCGCTCCACAAGCAATGGCGTCAGGCGACGGAGTTGGGCGGTCCTGCTTTCGACCGCTCGCACGCCTCCGACTTGGCGGTTGAAATGGGGCGGCACCCTCACCCCGGGAGGCGACGATGACCGGCCGCATGCTGCTCCGCAGCCTCGTCCACCGGATTGTCTCGCACCCCGATATCGCTCCGACGTTCGCCGCACGGTGTACCTCCTGCGGCTGGACCGCGGAACCGTCGAAGGACGGCGAAGAGGTAGACATCTCCTGCATGACCCACGCCGGACGAAGTGGCCACCGGCAGTACACCCGGACTGTGGTGGGTCACGCGTTCGTTGTCCGTGAAGGGGAGGACGGCAAGCCGCCTCCTGTTTCCTAGACCCGCGCTGCTAGCCGACTAGCGGCGCGGGGACGGCGGGTGCAGAGGTCGACATGCCCGCATCCGCCGTTCCACCTGGAGCCCCGTACTTCCGTCCCCCACGGAGGTGCGGGGCTTCCTTGTGCCCGAACGCGGAAGAGTGACATGTATGTCAGTGAGGTTCGAGCATGCCGGCCGCAAGGCATCGACGGACCGCCCCTGGCGCGGCGGCGGTCCGGTCGAGGCGGATGCCCCGGACGGCAAGGGCTGGCAGCCCGTCGCCCCGAGCCCGGTCGCGTACGACGAGGGCCACCCGGTGCCCGCCGAGCTGACCACCGAGGGCATCCAGCAGGTCGTCGCCCAGTTCGCGGATGCCGCCCGCCGGGCGCTCGCGGCCGGCTTCCGTGTCGCCGAGGTCCACGGCGCCCACGGATATCTGATCGGTGAGTTCCTCTCCCCGCACACCAACCACCGGACCGACGCCTACGGCGGCTCCTTCGAGAACCGCATCCGCTTCGCCCTGGAGGTCGTGGACGCGGTCCGGGCCGTGTGGCCCGAAGAGCTCCCGGTGTTCTTCCGGATCTCCGCCACCGACTGGCTGACCGAGAACGCGGACGACGAGCGGGAGGGCTGGACGGCGGACGCCACCGTCCGCTTCGCACGCGAGCTGCGGGCGCACGGCGTCGACCTGCTGGACGTCTCCACCGGCGGGCTCGCGCCGCGCGCGCAGATCCCCGTGGGGCCCGGCTACCAGGTGCCGTTCGCCGAGCGGGTCCGCACCGAGGCGGGCCTTCCGGTGGCCGCCGTCGGTCTGATCACCGACCCCGTACAGGCCGAGAAGATCCTCTCGGAGGAGCGCGCCGACGCCGTTCTCCTCGGACGGGAACTGCTGCGTGACCCCTACTTCGCCCGCAACGCCTCGCGCGCACTCGGTGGCGATGTTCCGACACCCGAGCAGTACCAGCGAGCTGTCTGACACGAGGATGCGCCCGGGTCGGGGGCCCGGGCTTTTCTCGGTACGCTGATCCGCGATGTTCACTCCACAGGGCCCGACCCTCCGCGAACTGGCCGTCCAGGCGCTCTCGTCGACGATGCGCGGATACGACCTGCTCGCCCCCAAGTTCGACCGGACGCCCTACCGGACCCCGGACCGGGTGCTCGACGCCGTCACCCGGGCGGTGCGCCCCCTCGGGCCCTTCGACCGAGGGCTCGACGTCTGCTGCGGCACCGGAGCGGGTGTGGGCGTACTGGGCGGGCTGTGCCGGGAGCGGGTCACCGGAGTCGACTTCAGCGCCGGAATGCTCGCCGTGGCGCAGGCGGCACGGGCGGCACGGCCGGAGGACGACGGCGGTCCGGCGGTGGACTGGGTGCGCGCCGACGCGCTGGCGCTGCCCTTCGCGCCGGTCTTCGATCTGGCCCTCAGCCTCGGGGCGTTCGGTCACTTCCTGCCGAAGGAGCGCCCCGAGCTGTTCCGGCAGGTGCACGCTTCGCTGCGGCCGGGTGGCCGGTTCGTCTTCCCGGTCGGTGCGCCGCCCCCGGTGGGTTCGCGTGCCTACTGGTCGCTGCTCGGCTTCGACGTGGCCATGCGTGTGCGCAACGCGCTGTGGCGTCCGCCGTTCGTCATGTACTACCGCACGTTCCGGCTTCCGGATGTGACGGAGGATCTCGTGCGCACCGGATTCTCCGTGCGGCTGCTTCCCCTCACGGACCTCGGCCAGGGGCCGGACGGCAGTCCCCGCGCCCGTCTGGTGGTCGCCACCCGCCGGTAAAACTACGACAGATCTCGTACAATGGACAGCCCGGACGAAGTGGAGCCACAGTGACGTCGAATGCCGCCCGTGCGCTCGCCCACCCCTCGCGGGACGAGATCCGCCTGGAGGGCGTGCTCCATGCGCTCTCCGACCCGATACGACTGCGGATCGTGCGCCAACTGGCAGGCGCCGCAGATGAGCTGGCCTGCTCCCGCTTCGAGCTTCCGGTCACCAAGTCCACCAGCACCCATCACTTCCGGGTGCTGCGCGAGAGCGGTGTGATCCGGCAGATCTACCGTGGCACCGCGAAACTGAGCGGCCTGCGGACAGAGGACCTGGACGCCCTTTTTCCGGGCCTGCTCGACAGCGTCCTCGGTGCGGCGGACCGGCAGGCGAAACGTCTCGGGGAGGACTGACCCCACGGCGGGCCGCTCAAGAGCTGTCCCGTCACCCGATGCCGTCGCCCCGCGCCGCGTCGAGCAGTCCGGGCCAGTCGGGGATCTTCACCTGTCCACGTCCGAGCGAACGGCCCAGTGCGGCCTCCGCCCGCTCGATCGACAGCCAGCCGTTCCACTCCACCGGGCGCAGCCCCCAGTTCCTCAGGGCGCCCAGCGGGTCGGCCGCGACCGCCCTTTCCGCGAGCAGCGGCGCGTCGTCGATCAGCGAGGCGACCGTCTCCTTGGCGCAGGACCTGTTCGAACCGATCACTCCCGTCGGGCCTCGTTTGATCCACCCGGCGACGTACTCCCCGGGCGACGCGACCCCGTCCCGCAGCACCCGGCCGGCCAGATGCGGCACCGTGCTCCGCGCCGGGTCGAACGGCAACCCGGGCAGCGGAGTTCCCCGGTAGCCCACGGCCCGCAGTACGAGCTGGGCCTCGATGTCCTCGTGGCCACCGGTGTCCCGCACTCCGCCGGCACCGTCCGGAGCCGTCCGCGCGAACCTCACACCCGCCACCCGTCCGCCCCTCTCCAGCAGCTCGACCGGGCGCAGGAAGAAGCGGAGCCGGATGTGGCGCTCGGGGTCGTCCTCCTGGGGCGGCGGATCGGTCGACCACCCGCGCAGCACCTCCAGATTCCGCCGCACCACGGCGGGCAGCGGTGGCGTCCCGGGCGCGCCCGCCGGGGCGGCGTAAGCAGGGTCGAGAGCCAGCTCCGCACCGTTCACGACCATCCGTGCGCGCGGCAGCGCACCGAGCTCGCGCAGTTCCTTCGTGGTGAACCTCGCCTGTGAGGGGCCCCGCCTGCCCGCGATGTGGACATCGCGGACCCGGCTCGCCGCGAGTGCGTCCAGGGCTGCCGGGGGCACATCGGTGGAACGCAGCTCCGCCGCGCCGCGGGCCAGGATCCGGGCCACGTCGACCGCGACGTTCCCCACGCCGATCACCACGGCCGAGCGTGCCCCGAGCGTGAAGCCGTCGGCGGCCGTGTCCGGGTGCGCGCTGTACCAGGAGACGAACTCGGTCGCGGAGAAGCTTCCCGGCAGATCCTCGCCGGGAACGGCGAGCGGTCGGTCGGCCGCCGCACCGACGCAGTAGACCACCGCGTGGTACAGCTCCTTGAGCCGGGCGGGTGACAGCCCGCCCTCGCCGCCCACCTCGACATGCCCGACGAAGGTGATCCGGTCGTCCTCCAGAACCGCCCGGAGACTGTTCTGGAGCGACTTGATCTTCTCGTGGTCGGGGGCGACCCCGTAGCGGACCAGGCCGTACGGGGTGGGCAGCCGGTCCAGTACATGGACCCGCACATCCGGCACCCGCGACTGCTGCAGCAGGGCCTGGGCGGTGTAGACCCCGCTGGGGCCCGAACCGACGACGGCGACACGGAGCACGGCGCACCTCTTCCCGCAGGATGTCTCCAGCATCGCACCGCGGGGCGCAACGGGGGAGAGGCACGCGGGGTCCGGTTTGCCCGCCCGGGGCCGTCAGGTCATGAGCTTGCGCATCCGGTCGATCTCCACGGTCTGCTGGGCGACGACATCGGTGGCCATCTCCTCGACGGTGACGTTGTTGCCGTCGGCGAGGGCCTCCGTCGCCATGGTGATCGCGCCCTGGTGATGGGTGATCATCAGGTCGAGGAACAGCGCGTCGAAGGCCTTGCCCCGTGCCGCGCGCAGCTTCTTCAGCTGGTCGTCGGTCGCCATGCCGGGCATGGCGGAGTGGTCGTGGGTCTCTGTGCGCCTGTTTCCGCCGTTGTTTTTCAGCCAGCCTTCCATCGCGCCGATCTCCGGCTTCTGACCTGCCGATATGCGTTCGGAGAGCCGTTCGACAGATGTGGAGGCGCCCCGTCCGGAGACCAGCGCGGTGAGGACCAGGGCCTGCTTGTGGTGCTCGATCATCAGCTCGGCGTAGCGGAAGTCCGCGGAGTTGGGGGTGTCGTCCCCGGCGGCCTTCACCGCTTCCTCGGCGGACAGGGTCCTTGCGGGCTCGCCCGGTTTTCCGGGCGCCACCACCGAAGGCCCCTTGTCCGTAGCGGATTTCGTCTCCTTGTCGCCGCTTCCGGAATCGCAGGCCCCCAGGGCGAGTACGGCCACCGCGAGCGTCGCCGCGAGAGCGGTTGCGCGTGTGCGCGGGGTCTGACGGCGGATCAACACGGCGACCTCCTGTGCCACATGGGTGTGTTGCAGACCGTCCTAACACCTTCCACAGGGCAAAGATCAAAAACTTTTATTACGTCTCTGTTGCCATCTGTTGGTGTGTACATGCGAGGGACGATACTGCCGGGGTCCATGCACCGTTCAACCATGAACGGCCACAAGGGAGGACGCAGTGACCTCGTTGCACACCACCAGAGTGCGGCGCAGACGTCTGGGTGTGGCGACAGCCGCGGCCGGACTGATCGCCACGCTGCTCACGGCCGGACCCGCGGCCGCGACACCCGACCCCGGTGACAAGGCTGCCACCAGCAGCGGTGTCTCCGTGAGTCAGCAGGCCGAAGCCAGGGCAGCCATCGAGAGCGGCGAGATACCCGGCGTGGACGAGATCGTCCACAGCGACAACATCACTCACGTCGCCAACGTTCCGAAGGACGCTCTGAAGGGCACGAACTCGGACCTGGTATTCCAGGGCAAGTACGCCTTCGCCGGAAACTACGACGGCTTCCGGATCTTCGACATCAGCAACCCGAAGAACCCGAGCACCGTCGCACAGGTCCTGTGCCCCGGTTCGCAGAACGACATCTCCGTCTCCGGAGACCTGCTCTTCCTGTCCACCGACTCCTCGCGCAGCGACAACTCGTGCGCCAGCACCACTCAGCCCGCCACGGAGAAGTCCTCCTGGGAGGGCATGAAGGTCTTCGACATCAGCGACAAGCGCAACCCGGAGTACGTCGCCGCAGTCGAGACCGCGTGTGGTTCGCACACCCACACGATCGTTCCCGAGCGCAAGAACGTCTACGTGTACGTCTCCTCGTACTCGCCCAACGCGACGTTCCCGGACTGCCAGCCGCCGCACGACGGGATCTCCGTCATCAAGGTGCCGCGCAACGCTCCCGAGAAGTCCCGGATCGTCAACTTCCCGATCCTCTTCCCGGACGGCGGGAACCCGGGCGCTCCGGACAACCCGGGTGTCTCCAAGACCACCGGCTGCCACGACATCACCGTGCTCCCGTCGAAGGACCTGGCGGCCGGCGCGTGCATGGGTGACGGCCTGCTGTTCTCCATCAAGGACCCCGAGAACCCGAAGATCATCGACCGGGTCCAGGACAACGTGAACTTCGCGTTCTGGCACTCCGCGACCTTCAACCAGGGTGCCGACAAGGTGGTCTTCACCGATGAGCTCGGCGGAGGCGGCGCGGCCACCTGCAACGACGAGGTCGGTCCGAACCGCGGCGCCGACGGCATCTACGACATCACCGGCAGGGGCGACCACCGCAAGCTGGTCTTCCGCAGCTACTTCAAGATCGACCGTCCGCAGGCCGAGACCGAGGTCTGCGTCGCCCACAACGGGTCGATCATCCCGGTCAAGGGCCGCGACCTGATGGTCCAGGCGTGGTACCAGGGTGGCGTCTCCGTATGGGACTTCACCAACTCCTCGAAGCCGAAGGAGATCGCGTTCTTCGAGCGCGGACCCATCACGACCGCGGCCGTCACCACGGCCGGTCCCTGGTCGGCCTACTACTACAACGGCTACATCTACTCCAACGACATCGCCAAGGGCTTCGACGTGCTGAGGCTCGACGACCGGCGGACGGACCCGGCGAAGCGGGTGCGGATGCACGAGCTCAACGTGCAGACGCAGCCGGACTACTTCGACCACTGACCCGGCCGTACCTCCCGCACATAACGCTGTGCCCCGCCAGGTGGTTCACACCCGGCGGGGCACGCTTAATTCATTGACCGACGAGCCACGCGGGGACATGCTGTACCCCTGGATCCGGCGACGCGGGGGATCGCCGGAATCAGAGGACCCAGCGGCATCGACGGGAGCCGGACGGAACCGGCGGTATCAGCCGCCGGGGGCCGTGTCGCACCGGACGCTCTCAGGCCGCCGGCCTCACGCTCGTACCCGCCGCCGCGGCCCACTCCACCAGCAGGCTCTGGTACTCCGTCTCGTCGTCCGGGGACAGCAGTCCGCCCGAGCGCTGCCACAGGTCACGAATCTCTTCGTTGACCACGGAGACGGAACGCACGGAACCGGACGTGTTCGGATACGGGGACATGCGTCCAGGCTAAGGCCCCTGTCCGACAATCAGCCCCATCGGCGGACAGGACATCCCTCACACCTTCTCCAGGAAGCCTTCACGAAGCGTGCGGATCCGGCCGCCCGTCCGTGAGCGTCACCAGCCCGAGCGCACGGAGCCCGTCCGGCCGCTCACGCACGGGCAAGTGATCCACGAAACGCACGTCACAGCCCAGTGCCGCCGCGCCCCCGTCCGCGTGCCGGTCGTCGCCGACCATGACCACGTCCGACGGATCGTGCCCCAGCAGCGTGCAGGCGGTCCGGAACAGGCGGGGATCCGGTTTCTGGATGCCGTGCTCGAAGGACAGGACGTACGCGTCGACCAGGCCGTCCAGGCCGTGTGCCCGGAAGACGGGCCGCAGATCCCAGCCGATGTTGCTGACCACACCGACCGCGATCCCGTTGCGCCGCAGCCCACGGAGCACCTCCAAGGCATCGGGGTACGGGCGCCATGCCTCGGGCGCCATATGGCGGTCGTACAACGCGTCGCACAGGCCGGGATCCGGCAGCTCGGCCCGGTGGGCCAGGCCGGTGTACGCCTGCCTGTGCAGCTCCGCGCTCCTGTCGCGATCGGCCCAGGCCGCCGTGAGGTGCGGCGGGATCCGCTCCGGACGAGGGCCGCCCGGCAGGGCCCCGGCAGCTGTCAGCCGCTGTACGTACCGTGCGAAGTCGGCCCGTCCCACGGTCGCGCCCCGTGCGTCGAGGACGGCGCGCAGCCACGAGTCGACCGACTCGATGCGGAAGAGGGTCCCGGAGAAGTCGAAGAGCACACCTTTGAGGGCCATGGTCCCTGATCCTCGTCGTCTCACGGGCGGTGCGACAAGGCCGCGTCCCGTCCGCCGCGCCGCCGGAGTGCCGTGTAACCGGCTGTCGAGAACGCGACCACGGCGGCGCCCAGCAGCAGTCCGCCCACGACATCGGTCATCCAGTGCACCCCCAGGTAGAGGCGGGTGACGGCCACCCCCACCACGGAGACCCCTGCCACCGCCAGTGCCGTGCGCCACAGCCTCGGCCCCGCATCGAAGAGGCGCAGCAGCCACAGCAGCAGTCCGCAGCTCACGACCGCCGTCATCGCGTGGCCCGACGGGAAGGCCGCGTAGTTCGCCGAATCCACCGGGTCGGGCCACTGGGGGCGCTCGCGGCCCAGGGCGGCCTTCAGCCCTTGCTGCACCGCGGTGGCGAGCGCACTCGTCGCGGCCACCCACACGGCGAGCAACCGCGCCCCGCGCCACCACAGGGCGATCACGGCCACGGCGATCAGAGCGCGCATCGTCCAGGGGTCCCACACCCAGTCCGTCAGTACCCGGTTGACCTGGACGAGCCCGGGCTCGGTCACCGCTCTGCGGTGCAGGGCCTCGGCGACCGTGCGGTCCAGCGACATCAGGGGCGACCAGCGAACCGCGACCAGGATCAGCAGCACAGCGGCCAGGGCCGCGCAGATGACTCCGGTCGTCGGAAAGCCGGCTTCGGTGTGCGGGGGCCGGGAGGGGGAGCGCATGGGGACGATCCTCGCGGACGTGGGGCGAAACCCACTCATCGCAGGGCGCTGAGTCCCGGAACGAAGGCCACCAACAGCGGTACGACCGGCACCAGGGCGGCCGCCGCGGTCAGCCGCAGCCGGCGGCCCGCGGTCAGCCGCTCCACCGGGGCGAGCAACCGGTTCACCCGGAGCGGCACTTGCGCGTCCGGGGTCGGGCACGGGCCGAACACCCCGCGGTCCTCGTTGAGTTCGACCAGGGCGAGGGCGATCGTGAGGCGCCCGAAGCGCCGGGACGCCACATCGTCCGCCGCCAGTTCGACCAGCCGGTGCATCTCGTCACGGAACGCCGCGAACACCGGTACCTGCGGGAACCCGGTCGCCAGCGCGGCCGAGCAGTGCAGGAGCCAGTCGTGGCGGGCCTGCGCGTGTCCCTGCTCATGAGCCAGTACGGCATCGAGCTGACGGCCTTTCAGCCGCCCGAGCGCCGCCGTGGTGATGACCAGTTGAGGCGCCGCACCGGGCAGCCACCAGGCATCCGGACGCTCGCCCTCCAGCACCACCAGAGGGTCGCTGCCGGGCTCCTCGCCGGGCATCAGCGGGGAACGGACCAGCAGTTCGCTCCGGCGCCGCCTGCGCCGCTGCTGCGCCCGGTGGATCTCCCGTACGAGCATGGCCGCGGTCCAGAGACCGCCGAGCGCGAGCAGCACCGCGATGACGGCCGACCAGGGTCCGTAGGCGGCCAGCGCGTAGGCCTCCACCACCGCGCGGGGGGCAGGCGCGAAGACCTGTCCGCGTACCTCCTGCCAGGCGGCGGCCGCACTGAGTGTCATGGAGAGCCCGAAGGAGAGCAGAACCCCGGCGACCACGCACTGCCAGACCCACAGGGCCACGACCGGCTCGCGCTCCGGCCACTGTGCCCGGGCCATCAGGCGCGGAGTCACAACGGCCGTCAGTGCACCGAGGACCAGCAGCACGAGGGAGACCAGCATGGGCGTCACCCTATGAGGGCCGCGGCACTCGCGGGTATGGCCGTGCACGCCAAGTGACGCACGACACGGCACAACGGGCCCGTTGTCTCACAGGGTGAGCAGCATCGCGAACATGCCTATCCCCATGGTCAGCCTGCAGGCCAGTGCCAGCTCGGGGCGTGACTCCCGGCCGGGGCCCGCCGCACCGCCCGGGCCGGCGACTGCGGTCACCGGGACCAGCCGTCCCGCGGAGCGCAGCACGTACAGCGCGTAGTACGCCAGCAGCACTCCGGTCAACAGGGGTATGCCTCCCGCCGACGCCGAGGATCCGGCGACCCCGTGATCCATGTGCCCGCCGCTCACGCCCCGACCCGCGCCTGGCGCCATCGCCACCGCCATGTAGACCATGGCCAGCGAACCGACCAGATGGTGCAGATGGTGGGCGCGGTAGCGGGCGGCCACGAGCACGCGCAGAGCCGCCCCGCCGAACAGCACCGCATACACCGCCCAGGTCCAGCCGGGCAGGGTGAACACGGCCGCGGGCACGGCCATCGCGGCCATGCCGAAACCCATCAGTCCCTCCGCGCGCGCAGTCCGGCGCTCCTCCGCCGTTCCGCTGCGCGTACGCAGCAGGCAGTACGCCCCCGTCACCCCGCACAGCACCATCAGCAGCCAGCCGGCCAACGCCGGTCCGTGCACGGTGCACCTCCCCCTCCAGGTGAACGCCTGTGTCACCTACTCGTTGCCCAGGGCCGGGTCGTCCTACCGGGGCGCACTGGGGTACTGGGGGAGCGCGCCAGGGCCTGCGGGGGGCGGCCGGTGGCCGGGTTAGTCTCGGACGGCACCGTCGGCAGCAGACAAACGGAGAACGCCACCATGGACATCGCACCGTCCCCTGACCGGGCCCAGCTGACCTTCCGCGACGCGACCGAGGACGATGTGCCGGTCCTCGTGCAGCTCATCCAGTCCGCCTACCGCGGCGACTCGAGCCGGACCGGATGGACCACGGAGGCGGACATCCTCCAGGGGCAGCGGACCGATGCGGACGGGGTGCGCGAGGTGGTCACGGCGGCCTCGGGGCGGCTCCTGGTGGCCGAGCGGGACGGCGACCCCGTCGCCTGCTGTCAGCTCGAGCACCGGGGCAAGGCCGCCTACTTCGGCATGTTCGCCGTGAGGCCCGGGCTCCAGGGCGCCGGACTCGGCAAGGTCATCATCGCCGAGGCGGAGCGCATGGTCCGCGAGAGCTGGGGCGTGACCGAGATGCACATGACGGTGATCTCGGTCCGCGAGGAGCTGATTGCCTGGTACGAGCGCCGGGGCTACCGCCGTACGGGAGAGCTGACGCCCTTCCCGTACGGCGACGAGCGCTTCGGCATCCCGCAGCGCGACGACCTCGCGTTCGAGCTGCTCGTCAAGGAGCTGTAGACCCGTCCGGCGCTCAGGCGGTGAAGCGGCCCGCCCGGCGGATCTCCGGATAGTCGGTGGTCGCTCCGTCCAGGCCCAGGCCGCGCACCAGCCGCAGATGGTCCTGGGTGTTCACCACCCAGCCGATCACCTTCAGACCCTCCGTGTGCGCCTGCTCGACGACCTCCAGCGTGGTGCGGCGGATGTTCAGGGCAAGCGTGGAAGCTCCCACCGCCCGGGCGCGTTCGACCACGTCCCCGCCCCAGTGGCTCGCGATGAGTACCGTCCGCACCCCTGGTACCAGCTGCGCGATCTCGGCGACCGCCTCGTCGTGGAACGACGACACCTCGACCCGGCCGGCGAGATCGCGCCGAAGCATCACCTCGGCGAGCGCCCGCGCCGCGGCCACGTCCTTGATCTCCGCCTGCAGGGGTGAGCCGACCGCGTCGAGCACCTCCTCGAAGACGGGTACCCGCTCACCCTGTCCGGCATCGAGCTCGCGGAGCTCTGCCAGCGTCTTCTCGGCGATCAGCCCCCTGCCGTCCGTCGTGCGGTCCACCGCGGCGTCGTGCATGACGGCGAGTGCGCCGTCCTTGCTCAGATGGAGATCCAGTTCGATGGCGTCCATGCCGGCCTGCTCCGCGTGCGCGAAGGAGCGCAGCGTGTTCTCCGGCTCGACACCCATGACTCCGCGGTGACCGATGGTGAGAAAAGTCAAGGCAATCCCGCTTCCGTCCGTCGTCGGCCCCCGCGTGCTGGTCATACCCCAGGGAACCAGGTCTCGCGCGCAGGAAGGCGAATGTCCTGCCTGTCCGGCGGAAGAAGTTGTCCAGCGGATGTGTGACAGGAAAAATAACGGTGATGATGGAGGATCGCAGGATAATTTTCTGGATCCGACTTGTTCGAAGTGGCCGTGCGTGGTTACCGTTGCTCCACGCGAGGTTCTTCTGTGAAGGAAGTGTTATGACGGAAATTCTTGAGCACACCGCCGCCACCGGCGCGATAGCTGCTGCCCCGCGGGTTGTCGAGCACCCGGCCTGGCCCGTGCTCAAGAGTGCCGTGGAAGAGATCCGTCCCTGGCAGTCGAAGGACGGCTCCATCGACTTCACGGCCGCGGGAGCCCCCTCCCCGGAGACGGCCACCGCCACGCTCGAGCGCGTGATCACCGCGGTCGAGGAGCTCTCCCCCCTGCTCCCGTACGACGCCGCGTACCACCGCGCCCTCGTCCAGGACCTGCGCCGCTGGGCAGCCGACGGCTTCGGCGTTCCGGACTTCCTCGACTCGCTCCTCGCCTTCCAGCCCGCCAAGAACCGCGCCGACGGACTCCAGCACCTCGTCGTCTTCGCGATGTACACCCAGAACGGCAACCCGGACCGCAACCTCGAAGCGGTCGTGCTGCGCATGGTCTGGCCCGAGTGGCTCGCCGACCTCGAGGCCACCCGCTACGACAACCCGCTGTTCTGCGGCATCACCTTCGAGGACTTCACCTCGGGTTACGACACCAACTCCGCCGTGCTCTTCCCCGAGACCATCGCCGTGCGCGAGGCGCCCGAGCGTTTCAGCTGGGGAGGCATCTTCTGCGACCGTGAGGCGGCCCGCTTCCGCCGCGTCACCGAGGCCTCCGTCGAGCTCCTGGGTGTCGAGCTGCCCGACGACATCCGCGAGATGATCGGCGACCAGAAGCGCTGCGAGCAGGCATTCGTACTCTGGGACATGGTCCACGACCGCACCCACAGCCACGGCGACCTGCCGTTCGACCCCTTCATGATCAAGCAGCGCCAGCCGTTCTGGATGTACGGGCTCGAGGAGCTGCGCTGCGACCTCACCGCCTTCAGGGAGGCCGTGAACCTGGAGGGCGACGGCTTCGGCCAGGGCCGCGACGTGCAGTTCGCGGTGCTGTTCGACCGGATGTTCCGCTTCCCCGTCACGGGCGAGCGCGTGCGCAACTACGACGGCCTCGGCGGCCAGCTCCTCTTCGCGTACCTCCACAAGCACGACGTGGTCCGCTGGACCGACAACACCCTGAAGATCGACTGGGCCCGCGCCCCCCAGGTCACCAACCAGCTCTGCGGTGAGATCGAGAAGCTCTACCGCGACGGCATCGACCGCCCCAAGCTGGTGCACTGGTTCGCCGCGTACGACCTGGTCGCCACCTATCTCGCCCCGCACCCCGGCTCCCGCTGGGCCAAGGGTCCGGACGCCCTGGACCTGACCCAGCCGCCGCGCAAGCTCGTCGACGACGTGCTTCCGGACGAGTTTCCCCTGAGCATGTTCTATGAGGCGCTTTCCAAGAAGCTGAAGCACGTGATCGCCTCCACCAAGGGGATCACGGCGACGGATGCCGAGCGGGCAGCTGCGTGAACGCGCGTTCTGAGGAGTCGGTGGCCATGAACGGAACAGACAAGAACGAGGGCAGCGGTGTGCTCGAGGGTGCGGTGATCGCGGTGGCCGGAGCGGCGGGGCCCGCCGGCCGGGCCACTCTGCTGAGGCTCGCCGAGGCGGGTGCGACCGTGGTGGCGTCCGACGCCCATCCGGAGCGGCTCGCCGAGGCGGTCGACGCCGCGCGCTACGCGCACGGTGGAGCGACCGTCACGGGAGACATCGTGGACCTGCTCGACGTGGGTGCCGCGCGTGAGTGGGTGGACAAGACGGAGAAGGAGTTCGGCCGGATCGACGGCCTCGTCCACCTCGTCGGGGGCTGGCGCGGCAGCGCGACCTTCGCCGAGACGTCGCTCGCCGACTGGGACTTCCTCGAGAAGCTGCTGATCCGTACGGTCCAGTCGACCTCCCTCGCGTTCCAGGACGTCCTGCAGCGCAGTGACCGCGGCCGCTATGTCCTGGTGAGCGCGGCAGGAGCCAGCAAGCCCACGGAGGGCAACGCGGCCTACTCCGCGGCCAAGGCCGCGGCAGAGGCCTGGACGCTCGCTCTGGGCGACGCCTTCCGCAAAGCGGGGGGCGACGACGGTCCGACCTCGGCTGCTGCGATCCTGATCGTCAAGGCACTGGTGCACGACGCGATGCGCGCCGAGCGCCCGAATGCGAAGTTTGCGGGCTTCACCGATGTCAAGGAGCTGGCCGAGGCCATCGCCGGCGTCTGGGACATGCCCGCCGGAGAAGTGAACGGAAAGCGTCTGTGGCTGACCCCGCAACCGTAAGGACCGATGCGCGACGTCACCACGATCCGCAGATACGCGGTTTCGCCAGTGACAACTACGCGGGCGCGCACCCGGAGATTCTCGCCGCCCTGGCCCTCGCCAACGGCGGCCATCAGGTCGCCTACGGCGAGGACGACTACACCGGGCACCTCCAGCGGGTCATTCACAGCCACTTCGGCCCGACCGCCGAGGCCTTCCCGGTGTTCAACGGCACCGGGGCCAACGTCGTCGCGCTGCAGGCCATGACCGACCGCTGGGGCGCGGTGATCTGCGCCGAGTCCGCCCACATCAATGTGGACGAGGGCGGAGCGCCGGAGCGGATGGGCGGACTGAAGCTGCTCACCGTCCCGACCCCGGACGGCAAGCTGACACCGGAGCTCATCGACCGCCAGGCCTACGGCTGGGACGACGAGCACCGGGCGATGCCGCAGGTCGTGTCGATCACCCAGAACACCGAGCTCGGTACGGTCTACACGCCGGCCGAGATCCGGGCGATCTGCGATCACGCCCACGAGCGGGGCATGAAGGTCCACCTCGACGGAGCCCGGATAGCCAACGCCGCCGCGTCGCTGGACGTGCCGATGCGCACGTTCACCAACACGGTCGGTGTCGACGTCCTCTCCTTCGGGGGCACGAAGAACGGCGCTCTCTTCGGCGAGGCGGTCATCGTCCTGGACCCGGACTCCGTCCGTGCGATGAAGCACCTGCGCAAGCTGTCGATGCAGCTGGCCTCCAAGATGCGCTTCGTCTCCGTCCAGCTCGAGGCGCTGCTCGCGCGTGACCTCTGGCTGCGCAACGCCCGGCACTCCAACGCCATGGCGCAGCGCCTCGCCGAGGGGGTCCGCTCGGTGGACGGCGTGGAGATCCTCTATCCCGTCCAGGCCAACGCCGTCTTCGCCCGCCTGCCGCACGACGTGAGCGAACGGCTGCAGAAGCGCTTCCGCTTCTACTTCTGGGACGAGAAGGCCGGAGACGTCCGCTGGATGTGTGCCTTCGACACCAGGGAAGAGGACGTCGACGCGTTCGTGCTCGCGCTCAAGGACGAGATGTCGAAGTAGTCGCAGGGGATGCGGCCGACCGGAACACCCGGTCGGCCGCATCGCTGTGCCCGGCGGGCGCACGCCCAAGTTCAGTGGAGTGAACCGTCCAGTACGCTGTGCCGTACCGCGTGCGGTGGTTCCGGAACGCCCGGACCTGTGCCCGCAACGCGTCGGAGCGAGGCGGACGATGGCACTGACGATCACGGTTACCGACGAAGTGCGCAGCCTGGCCCCGGACTTCACCCATGTCGCCGTCGAGGCGCACGGTCTGGTCAACGGGCCCAGCAACGAGGACAGTTCGGCGCTGCTGGACGATGCGACCCGCAGGCTGGTCGAACGGCTCGGCGGCCGGGCGCCGCACGAGGACCCGCACATCGCCGCCTGGCGCGAGACCTACACATCCTTCGGCGCCAAGCCCTCACGCACCCGCAACTCCGCCGAGGCGCTGGCCAGGCGCGCGCTCACCGAGGCCGGACTGCCCCGGATCAATCTGCTGGTCGACCTCTACAACGCCATCAGCGTCGCCCACCTGATCCCTGTCGGCGGCGAGGACCTGGACCGCATCGGCGGTGCCATGCGGCTCGTGCGCGCCACGGGGCTGGAGCCCTTCCCCACCGTCGCCGGCGGCGAGGGCGCCGTGGAACACCCCGAGCCCGGCGAGGTCGTCTGGCGCGACGACGAGGCAGTCACCTGCCGCCGCTGGAACTGGCGTCAGGGCGTGCGCACGCGTCTCACCGAGGAATCGGTGAACGCCCTCTTCCTGCTGGAGGGTCTCGCCCCCGTGACACCCGGCGAGCTCGGGGCCGCAGCCACCGAACTCGCCGAGTCCCTCGAGAAACTGAGCCCCGGGGTACGGATCACCCTCCACGAACCGGCGTGACGATCCGCTGCCGAACGGCCGGTCAGCCGAGCTCGCGGACCTCGGCGGGCGTCGGAGCCGTACCGCCGAGGTGCGCCGGGACCCACCAGGTGTCGCTCGCGTCCTTGGGGCGCACCGGATAGGCGCGCTGCGCCGCTTCCAGGAGCTCCTGCACGCGCTCCCGCAGCCGGCGGGTGATCGCGCCCGCGTACTGGTCGGTGGGCGCCTCCACGGGCTCGCCCACCCGGATGGTGACCGGGATGTGGCTGCGCCGGAAGTTGCGCGGGCGGCCCTTGGTCCACAGCCGCTGCGTGCCCCACAGCGCCATCGGGATCAGCGGCACGCCGGCCTCCTGGGCCAGCCGCGCGGCACCCGACTTGAAGCTCTTCAAGGTGAAGGACTGGGAGATCGTCGCCTCGGGGAACACACCGACGATCTCGCCGGACCGCAGCGAGGCGAGCGCGTGCGCGTAGGCGTCCTCGCCCTGTTTGCGGTCGACAGGGATGTGCTTCATGCCCCGCATCAGCGGGCCGGAGACCTTGTGCCGGAAGACCGATTCCTTCGCCATGAAGCGGACGAGCCGCTTCTGCGGGAGGGCGCCGAGTCCGGTGAAGATGAAGTCCAGATAGCTGATGTGGTTGCTGACCAGTACGGCGCCACCGGTCTTCGGGATGTGCTCCGAACCCTGTGTGTCGATCTTCAGGTCGAGCGCCTTGAACAGCGTACGAGCGGCGCCGACGACCGGCCGATAGACGAGTTCTGCCATCTGGATGAAGACCCTTCTTCAGTGCCTGGGGTGGGTTCTCCCGGCGGAAGTTACGCAGCCGTAGGTAATCGGCATTGTGGCGATCGTGCCCCATGTGCGACGCCGTGGCCAGCCCCAAAGGGCCCGGCGCGCGAGATTCTCGTCACGTGAAACCTCCGGGAATGTAATGGGGCCATACGATGCTGACCCTTTGCGCAGAGCTCTGAGAAGGAGGACGCGGATGGACGGGCAGACGGCTGCCGAGACCCTGGACGCTGCCCAACTCGGCGCGGAACTGGGGGATCGGGCGACTCTGGTGCAGTTCTCCAGCGCGTTCTGTCAGCCCTGCCGGGCCACTCGGCGCACGCTGACCGAGGTGGCGGGGATGGTCGACGGCGTGGCGCACATCGAGATCGACGCCGAGGCGCATCTCACCCTCGTACGCAGACTCGGTATCGGTCGCACGCCCACCGTCCTGGTGCTCGACGCGGCGGGCAGGGTCGTCCGGCGGGCCGCGGGGCAGCCGAGGACGGCCGATGTCGTCGCGGCGCTGGGGCAGGCGTTGTGACGGACCGTGATGCATCTCCCACATGGCGGGACGCGCTTGACTGCACACACCACGTATCGAAAGTCTGACGTCATGCCGCCAGCACTCCTTCTCTACGGCCGGGTCCACATCGACCTCGTACGCCATGCCAGTGCGCGCTGTCCGGGTGCCTGAGAACCCACGGCCCCGTACATCCCCTCGCAGAAGGACTCCCATGACGGCCTCGCCCGATCTCGCCGCCCCCCGGACGGCCTCACCCGAACTTCTCCGTTCGGTCTTCCGACAGCACGCCGCCGGTGTCGCCGTGATCACCGCGGCCGGCGAGCGCCCGGTCGGCTTCACGGCCACCTCGCTCAACTCCGTCGCCGCCGAGCCGCCCCTCATCTCCTTCGGTGTGGGTACCTCGTCCTCCAGTTGGCCCGTGGTGGCCGAGGCCGAGCACATCGGCGTACACATACTCGGCGAGGAACAGCGGGAACTGGCCGCCACGTTCGCGCGCAGCGGCGCAGACCGGTTCGGCCCGTCCACCGGCTGGCGCAGTGGGCCGGAAGGCGTGCCCCTGCTCGACGGTGTGGTCGCCTGGCTCGTGTGCCGAGTGGTGGCCCGGATTCCGGCCGGGGATCATCGCATTGTGATCGCTCAGGCGGTGGTCGGGGATCCCTCCGGAGGTGGCCGCCCGCTCGTCTACCACCAGGGCCGATTCACCGCTCTGCGAGACTGAGAACCCGCATGCGGCACATGGGCGGACCGCGTTGGCAACGTCACAGTTCCAAGCGCTTGCTTATGGGCAGATCAATGAGTGTACTGACGAGTAATATTTCCACCGGAGCATCGGTCGCCCCGACCGGAAACCGCCCCATAAGGCGCCTATGCTGCGTGCAACAAGGCAGCCCAGAAAAGACGATGCAGTAGGAGAGCCGGCGTGAGCTTGAGGATCGTTGTCTGTGTGAAGTACGTGCCCGACGCCACCGGCGACCGGCACTTCGCCGATGACCTGACCCTGGACCGTGACGACGTCGACGGTCTGCTGTCGGAGCTGGACGAGTACGCGGTCGAGCAGGCGCTGCAGATCGCCGACGAGGCGGACGACGCGGAGATCACCGTGCTGACGGTGGGTCCCGAGGATGCCAAGGACGCGTTGCGCAAGGCGCTGTCGATGGGTGCCGACAAGGCTGTCCACGTCGAGGACGACGACCTGCACGGCACGGACGTCATCGGTACCTCGCTGGTGCTGGCCAAGGCGATCGAGAAGACCGGTTACGACCTGGTCATCTGCGGTATGGCGTCGACGGACGGCACGATGGGTGTGCTGCCGGCGCTGCTCGCGGAGCGGCTCTCCGTCCCGCAGGTCACGCTGCTCTCCGAGGTTTCCGTCGAGGACGGCACCGTCAAGGGCCGCCGTGACGGCGACAGCGCGTCCGAGCAGCTTCAGGCTTCCCTGCCGGCGGTGGTGTCGGTGACCGACCAGTCGGGTGAGGCGCGTTACCCGTCGTTCAAGGGCATCATGGCGGCGAAGAAGAAGCCGGTTCAGTCCCTGGATCTCGGGGATCTGGACATCGAGGCGGACGAGGTCGGTCTGGGGGGTTCCTGGAGCGCGGTGGATTCCGCGGCGGAGCGTCCGGCCCGCACCGCGGGCACGATCGTCAAGGACGAGGGCGAGGGCGGCAAGCAGCTGGCCGAGTTCCTTGCGGGCCAGAAGTTCATCTAGCCGCCCCCTTGCGGGCCAGGAGCTGATTCCGGGCCCCGGCTGTTCTCTGTTCACCGCCCCCGCCTCTTTCGCACGCAGGAGATTGAAGTCCCATGGCTGAAGTTCTCGTCTATGTCGACCACGTGGACGGTGCCGTCCGCAAGCCCACGCTGGAGCTGCTGACGCTCGCCCGCCGCATCGGCGAGCCGGTCGCCGTCGTGCTGGGCAACGGTGCGGCGGACACCGCCGGTGTGCTCGCCGAGCACGGTGCGGTCAAGGTCCTGACCGCGGACGCCCCGGAGTTCGCCGACTACCTCGTCGTCCCGAAGGTCGACGCGCTGCAGGCCGCCTACGACGCGGTGTCGCCGGCCGCGGTGCTGCTGCCCTCCTCCGCGGAGACCAAGGAGATCGCGGCCCGTCTCGCGGTCCGTATCGGTTCCGGCATCATCACCGACGCCGTCGACCTGGAAGCCGGCGACCAGGGCCCGGTCGCCACCCAGTCCGCGTTCGCCGCCTCGTACACCACCAAGTCCCGTGTCTCCAAGGGCACCCCGGTCATCACGGTCAAGCCGAACTCGGCCCCCGTCGAGCCGGCCGCCGGTGCGGGCACCGTCGAGGCCCTGAGTGTGTCCTTCTCCGCGACCGCCACCGGCACCAAGGTCCTCTCGCGCACCCCGCGTGAGTCGACCGGCCGCCCCGAGCTGACCGAGGCCGCGATCGTCGTCTCCGGCGGCCGCGGCGTCAACGGCGCCGAGAACTTCGCGGTCATCGAGGCACTCGCCGACTCCCTCGGCGCGGCCGTCGGCGCGTCCCGTGCCGCGGTCGACGCCGGCTGGTACCCGCACACCAACCAGGTCGGCCAGACCGGCAAGTCCGTCTCCCCGCAGCTCTACATCGCCTCCGGCATCTCCGGCGCGATCCAGCACCGGGCCGGCATGCAGACCTCCAAGACGATCGTCGCGATCAACAAGGACTCCGAAGCCCCGATCTTCGACCTCGTCGACTACGGCGTCGTCGGCGACCTCTTCAACGTCGTCCCCCAGCTCACCGACGAGGTCAAGACCCGCAAGGGCTGAGCCGCCACAAGCAGTACCTGTGCGACGGTCCGGGGCCGCGCGGTGTTCTTCACCGCGCGGCCCCGGACCGTTTCCGATCACCATTGACGCAAGGGCGGACGGACTTATAACTTCACTATGCGGATGAGTATTTCCGGGAAGCGGAAATTGCGAGAGTGTGGAGGGTACGGTCATGGGCCAGCAGGAGAAGGTGGCAACGAGCCTCGCCGACACGGTGGGTGAGGAGATCAGCGCCTCCCTCGCGGCGGTGGACGCCGAACTCGCCCGCCGCTACCCGGGAGACCCGGGCACGCGCCAGCCGGTCCACACCGTGTACGTCCCCGCCGACACCTTCACCGTCGGCACCATCCGGTCCTGGGGCGACCAGGCGCTGAAGGCCCTCGACGAACACGCCCCCGACGCCGCCGCACTCGCTGGGGTCCTGGGCATCCCGCAGGAGCTCGCGGAGCCCGTCCACGACCGCGTACGCGCCAAGCTGGAGCGCGAGCCCGTGGAGGACCTGCGCATCGACTTCGAGGACGGCTACGGGCCCCGCCCGGACGCGGAGGAGGACGAGGCCGCCGCCCGCGTGGCCCGGCTGGTGTCCGAGGCGTACGGGAACGGGACCGCGGCCCCGTACATGGGCATCCGCATGAAGTGCATGGAAGCCGGGGTGCGCGACCGCGGCATCCGCACCACGGATATCTTCCTCACCGGTCTGATGCGGGCAGGCGGCCTCCCCGACGGGCTCGTACTGACGCTGCCCAAGGTGACGTACCCCGAACAGGTCACCGCCTTCGTGAGCCTGCTCGAAGCCTTCGAGCAGGCTCACGGGCTGCCCGCGGGCCGTCTCGGTTTCGAGATCCAGATCGAGACGAGCCAGTCCATCCTCGCCGCGGACGGCACCGCGGCCGTGGCCCGCATGATCGACGCCGCGCGGGGCCGTGCGACGGGACTGCACTACGGCACCTTCGACTACAGCGCCTGCGTCGGTGTCAGCCCCGCCTACCAGGCGAGCGACCACCCGGCCGCCGATCACGCCAAGGCCGTCATGCAGGTGGCCGCCGCGGGCACCGGCGTGCGCGTGTGCGACGGGTCCACCAATGTGCTCCCCGTCGGCCCCGCCCACCAGGTCCACGAGGCCTGGCGCCTCCACTACGGCCTCACCCGGCGCGCTCTGGCCCGCGCCTACTACCAGGGCTGGGACATGCACCCGGGACACCTGCCGACCCGCTACGCGGCCGTGTACGCCTTCTACCGGGAGGGTCTCGCGCAGGCCGCGTCCCGCCTCGCCGCGTATGTCGCCAAGGCGGGCGGCGACGTCATGGACGAGCCGGCCACCGCGAAGGCGCTCAGCGGCTATCTGCTGCGCGGTATCGACTGCGGCGCCCTGGACACCGCGGAGGTGGCCCGGCTCACCGGCCTCACCCGCGCGGACCTGGACGCCTTCGCCTCTCCCCGGCGCGGCGGGCTGACGGTCACGACGCCCTAGCCGAGGGCGCCGTACGCACGCTTCAGGCGGGCGGCAGTTCGCCCGAGCCGCGGGGGATGAGCCTCGTCGGGAGCTCCACCCGCACCGGGGGGTGGTCGGCTCCGTCGAGGCGGCGGAAGAGGTGTTCCGCGGCGGTCCGGCCCACCGCCGCGGCGTCCTGGGAGATCACCGTGATGCCGAGCAGGTCGGCGAGCTCGATGTCGTCGAAGCCGACCAGGGCGATCCGCCGTTCGTACTCCGCGAGGACACGAACGGCGGTGACCGTCACGCGGTTGTTGCCCGCGAAGAGGGCGGTGACCGGTTCGGGGCCCGAGAGCATGGTCCGGGCGGCTGCCGCGACCCGCTCCGGATCGGTGGATCCGAGGGAGACCCAGGAGTCCTCGACCGTGATTCCGGCGTCGGTCATGGCCGCGTGGTAACCGCGCAGCCGCTCCGTCGCGGTGTGGATGCGCGGCTGGTCCCCGATGAAGCCGATCCTGCGATGGCCGTGCGCGAGGAGGTGGCCGACGCCTTCGCGTGCGCCGCCGAAGCTGTCCGAAAGGACCATGTCGGCATCGACCCGGCCCGCCGGGCGGTCCACGAACACGGTGGCGATACCCGCCTGTATCTCGGGCTCCAGGTAGCGGTGGTCGTCACCGGCCGGAATCACGATGAGGCCGTCGACGCGACGGGCGCAGAGCGCGAGCACCAGCTCCTGCTCGCGCTCCGGGTCCTCGGCGCTGGAGCCGTTGATCAGCAGCGCGCCGTGGGCGCGCGCCACTTCCTCCACCGCGCGGCTCAGGGGGCCGTAGAACGGGTCGGCGAGATCCTCCAGGACGAGGCCGATGGAGGCAGTGCGGCCCTTGCGCAGCACACGCGCGCTGTCGTTGCGGCGGAAACCGAGGGCCTCGATCGCCTCCTGGACGCGGCGCTCCGTGTCGGGGGTGACGCCGGGTTCGCTGTTCACCACCCGGGATACCGTCTTGAGGCCCACTCCGGCACGGGCCGCCACATCCTTCATCGTGGGCCGATTGCCGTAGCGGGACTCGGAATGACGGGTGGTCTCGGCCACGGTGCGCTGTCCTGTCGTCGGGTGCGGGAGGTTCCGGCGGCGCCCCACGGGCGGTGCTGGGAAGGGCTCGGAGCCTGTGGCGTCGAGCATAGGCCCTGGACAACGTTGTCAACAGTATGGAGACTATGCAGACCACGTACGGAAGTCGCAGGTCCGCACCTTTCCCCGCTCCTCACCCATCCGGAGAGACCACACCGATGCATACCGACCTCGTCGCAGCGCTCGACATCGGCGGCACCAAGATCGCCGGCGCGTTGGTGGACGGCGGCGGAACCCTTCTCCTGCGGGCGCAGCGGCCTACACCCGCACGTGAGGACGCCGAGACGGTCATGGGCGCCGTGAGCGAGGTCCTGTCCGAGCTCAGGGCCTCCACGCTGTGGAACAGGGTGAGGGTGGCCGGAATCGGCAGCGCAGGGCCCGTCGACGCCTCGGCCGGCACGGTCAGCCCCGTCAACGTGCCGGCATGGCGGGGTTTCCCGCTGGTGGAGCGGGTCAGTGCGGAAACGGGCGGCCTTTCCGTCGCGCTGGTCGGCGACGGTGTCGCGATGACAGCGGCCGAGCACTGGCTGGGGGCGGCCCGCGGCTACGACAACGCGCTCTGCATGGTCGTCTCCACAGGCGTCGGTGGCGGCCTCGTGCTGGGCGGAAAACTGCACCCGGGCCCCTCGGGCAACGCCGGACACATCGGTCACATCAGCGTCGACCTGGACGGCGACCTCTGCCCGTGCGGTGCGCGCGGCTGCGTCGAACGCCTCGCCAGCGGACCGAACATCGCGCGCCGCGCCCTGGAGAACGGCTGGCTCCCCGGCCCGGACGGCGATGCCACGGCAGCCGCGGTGGCCGCCGCCGCGCGGGCCGGCGACCCGGTCGCCGTCGCCTCGTTCGAGCGGGCCGCCCAGGCGCTGGCCGCCGGAATCGCCGCCACCGCCACGCTGGCCGAGATCGACATCGCGGTGATCGGCGGGGGAGTGGCGGGCGCGGGTGAGGTGCTCTTCGCGCCGCTGCGCCGGTACCTGCGCGACTACGCCACCCTGTCCTTCGTCCGGCAGTTGACGGTCGCCCCCGCGGTGATGGGCACCGACGCAGGGCTGGTGGGCGCGGCAGCCGCCGCGTCCGCGGTCCGTCCCGGAGGAGCGAACGGGGTACGGGTCGTCGTCGCCCAGTAGCGGCCCGCCGGACCGGGCGCCCCGCGCCGGGCTCAACAGCCCCGGTCCGTCGCCTGCTGCGGAACGACCACCAGGAACGTGTCCTGCTCCAGGTCCATCACGACCTCGGCGGCCATGCCCTCACAGCGTCGGGCGGCCGCGAACTCCTCGGCGGGCCAGCTGCCCCGTGGTCCCCCCGCGGGAAACCGCTCAAGTACCGTACGACGCACCGCGCACCCCCTCGTCGTTGCCGTGCTGACCGCTCCAACGACGTCCGGCGGTCCGCCGTTACGGTCGCGCCGGCGGCCGGGCTCGTACAGTGGGACGCCCTCCGACAGGCGCCGGTTGCCGTCTCCGTGCAACAGCGTCGCCCGGGCGGGTTTCCGCAGCGGGGTGTTGCGGGCAAGCCACAGGGGGCTACGGAAGAGGGGGACCCGTGATCGTCTGGATCAACGGTGCGTTCAGTGCGGGCAAAACGAGCGCCGCGTGCGAACTGATCGATCTGATCCCGAACAGCACCTTCTACGACCCCGAACTGATCGGCGGGGGACTGCGCCACCTGCTGCCCCAGAAGAAGCTCGCAGAAGTGACCGATTTCCAGGACCTGGCGATATGGCGCCGTCTGGTGGTCGACACGGCCGCCGCTCTGCTCGCCGAGCTCTCCGGGGTGCTCGTGGTGCCCATGACACTGCTGAGACAGGAGTACCGCGACGAGATCTTCGGTGGACTCGCCGCCCGGCGCATCCCGGTGCGTCATGTACTGCTCTCACCTGAGGAAACGATCCTGCGGAGACGGATCGCCGGCCGGGAGGAGTTCGCGGACGACCCCGAGCACAGCGAGCGGATCCGGCAGTGGGCCTACGAGCACATCGAGCCCTACCGGGCGGCGCTCGAGTGGATCACCTCGGACGCCCACACGATCGACACCAGCGCCCTCACCCCGTACGAGACGGCCGAGCGCATAGCCGAGGCCGTACGCACCGGGGACGCCCGTGAGTGCGAGATCGTGCAAACCCCCGAACCGCGTGCGGAAACCGTCGCCTCCGGGGTCCTGCTCTTCGACGAACAGGACCGGTTCCTGCTCGTCGACCCGACCTACAAGCCGGGCTGGGAGTTCCCCGGCGGGGTGGTGGAGCCGGGTGAGGCCCCGGCGGAGGCCGGGATACGGGAAGTCGCCGAGGAGCTCGGGCTCCGCCTCGGCACCGTACCCAAGCTCCTGGTGGTCGACTGGGAGGCGCCCAGACCCCCCGGATACGGAGGGCTGCGCTTCCTGTTCGACGGCGGGCGTCTGAGCGGCGAGGACGCCGCGCAGCTCCTGCTGCCCGGTTCGGAACTGCGCGGCTGGCGCTTCGTCACCGAGGAGGAAGCGGCCGTCATGCTCCCGCCCACCCGCTTCGAGCGGCTGCGCTGGGCGCTGAGGGCCCGCGAACGGTCGACCGTGCTCAACCTGGAGGCCGGTGTGCCGGTGGGCCGATAGGCCTCTCGGCCCACCGGCAGCGTCACCGCTCGGGAGGCCGTCGCCCGGACATCCGCTCCGGGCGACGGGTGCGCGAAGGCGCGTTCCCTCAGGCCTTCTTCGACTCCGCGTAGTTGCGCAGGAACAGCGCCTCGGCGACGGAGAGGCGCTCGAGCTCCTGAGGGGACACGCTCTCGTTCACCGCGTGGATCTGGGCCTCGGGTTCGCTCAGCCCGATCAGCAGGATCTCCGCCTCGGGGTACAGCCCCGCCAGGGTGTTGCAGAGCGGGATCGAGCCGCCCATGCCGGACGACTGCATCTCCTCGCCGGGGTAGGCGGCCCGCATGGCCTGCGCCATGGAGGTGTACGCCGGGCTGGTGATGTCGGCGCGGAACGCCTGTCCCTGGCCGACCAGTTCGACAGAGACCCGCGCGCCCCACGGTGCGTGCGACTCGAGATGGGCGGTCAGCAGCTTCGTCGCCTCCGCCGCGTCCTGGCCCGGGGGCACCCGCAGGCTGACCTGAGCCCGCGCGCTCGCCTGCAGCGACGGTGTGGCACCCACCACCGGCGGGCAGTCGATGCCGATGACGGTCACCGCGGGCCGGGCCCAGATCCGGTCGGCGACCGAACCGGTACCGATCAGTTCCACGCCGTCGAGCACCTTGGCGTCCTTGCGGAACTCACCCTCCGGGTACTGCAGTCCGTCCCATTCGGCGTCCGACGTCAGCCCGTCGACCGTCGTGGTGCCGTCCTCGGCGCGCAGCGAGGCCAGCAGCTGGATCAGCGCGGCCAGCGCGTCCGGGGCCGCGCCGCCGAACTGCCCGGAGTGCAGGTTCCCTTCGAGGGTGTCCACCTGCACCCGCAGCATGGTCATACCCCGCAGCGTCGAGGTGACGGTGGGCAGACCGACCCGGAAGTTCCCGGTGTCACCGATGACGATCGTGTCGGCGGCGAGCAGTTCCGGGTGTGCCTCGGCGTACTGTTCGAGGCCTCCCGTCCCCTGCTCCTCCGAGCCCTCCGCGATCACCTTGACGGAGACCGGCACGCCCCCGTTCGCCTTGAGGGCGCGCAGCGCTAGCAGATGCATGATGAAGCCGCCCTTGCAGTCCGCGGCGCCCCGGCCGAACCAGCGGCCGTCACGTTCGGTCAGCTCGAACGGAGGGGAGATCCAGGCGGACTCGTCCAGGGGCGGCTGGACGTCGTAGTGCGCGTAGAGCAGCACGGTCGGCGCGCCGGCCGGTCCGGGCAGGAAGCCGTACACGGAGCGGGTTCCGTCCGGGGTGTCGAGCAGGGCGACGTCCTGGAAGTCCTCTGCCCGCAGCGCGTCGGCGACCCAGTCGGCCGCGGCGTCGCACTCACTCTTCGGGAACTGCGCGGGGTCCGCCACCGACCGGAAAGCCACCAGCTCGGTCAGCTCCGCCTTGGCGCGGGGCATCAGTGCGGCAACGGTCTCGGAAATCGGACGGGCGGTCATGGGCACGCTCCTGGTGGGTGCGACGTTAGGTCTGTGACGCGGTGTGTGCGCCACGGTGGGCGACGCCGTGGGTGCGACGTTGCGTGTACGACGAAATCATGGCTGATCCTCCCACAGCGGGGCTCGGCCGCAACGCGCCGTAGGATGCCGTGAGCAGCTGGGGCCACTGGTCGGGATCGGGAGCAGAAGCACATCGTGAGCAGCGAGAACGCAGAGGCCGGACGTGAGCCGGAAGAGTCGTCGTCGGTATGGGACGTCGTCGTGGTCGGTGCGGGTCCGGCCGGAGCTTCCGCGGCGTATGCGGCAGCCGTCGCAGGCCGTCGGGTGCTGTTGCTGGAGAAGGCGGAGATTCCCCGCTACAAGACGTGCGGCGGCGGGATCATCGGATTCTCCCGGGATGCCCTCCCTCCGGGGTTCGAACTGCCCCTGAGGGACCGTGTGTACGCGGTGACCTTCTCGCTCAACGGGAAGCTGTCGCGCACCCGCAGGTCCAAGCGCATGCTCTTCGGGCTGATCAACCGTCCGGAGTTCGACGCCGGTCTGGTCGAGGAGGCGCAGAAGGCGGGCGCCGAGCTGCGTACCGGTACGGCGGTGACGCGGGTGGAGCAGCACGGCCCCGCGGTGCCCGACCGGCGCACGGTGGCCGTGGTGCTGTCCGACGGGGAGACGGTTCTCGCGCGGGCGGTCGTCGGTGCGGACGGCAGCGCGGGCCGCATAGGAGCGCACGTCGGGGTGAAGCTCGACCAGGTGGACCTCGGCCTCGAGGCGGAGATCCCGGTCCCGGAGACGGTCGCGGAGGACTGGGCCGGGCGGGTGCTCATCGACTGGGGCCCGATGCCGGGAAGTTACGGCTGGGTCTTCCCGAAGGGCGACACGCTGACGGTCGGGGTGATCTCGGCGCGCGGCGACGGAGCGGGGACCAAGCGGTATCTGGAGGACTTCATCGGGCGGCTGGGGCTCGCCGGGTTCGAGCCGAAGATCTCCTCCGGTCACCTGACCCGCTGCCGCAGCGACGATTCGCCTCTCTCCCGCGGCAGGGTGGTGGTCTGCGGCGACGCGGCCGGCCTGCTCGAACCGTGGACCAGGGAAGGTATCTCGTTCGCCCTTCGGTCCGGACGGCTCGCCGGTGAGTGGGCGGTCCGGATCGCAGAGGCGCACGACGCGGTCGACGCCAGGCGCCAGGCCCTCAACTACGCGTTCGCGATCAAGGCGGGTCTGGGCGTCGAGATGGGCGTCGGCCGGCGCATGCTCAAGCTGTTCGAGCGGCGCCCGGGAGTCCTCCACGCGGTGCTGACGGGATTCCGCCCGGCCTGGACCGCGTTCGCCGGGGTCGCCCGGGGGACGACGTCGCTGGCCGAGCTGGTGCGTTCGCACCCGATGGCACAGCGGGCGCTGTCGGCGATGGACCGCAGGGAGCTCCGGGAACAGGCGGCGTCGGTCTCCGAGGATTCCGCGGTTCGCTGAGGTCTCCCGTTCACGGAGGGCCTCGGCTCCCTGAGGTGCTTCCCGTCGCAGGGGTGCGGCGCCCTCGGCTCGCTGAGGGTGCCTCAGCCGGGTCTGCCGCCCACGCCCGGCCCTGAGGCGTCTCCGCCCTCGTCGCCTCAGCCCTCGACCGTGATCCGGAAGACCGGGTGGTCGGGGGCGATACGGCGCAGCTCCTCGGCGGACGAGTCCGGGCCGACGCCGTTGAAGAACACGCCGACCTCCGCCTTCCAGCGCTTGAGGTAGGCGCGCAGCAGGTCGGGCTTCTCGTCGTCGGGAACCTCGGTGGCGGTGAACGCCGTGCTCTTCTTCCCGAGGTGGAGCTCGCCGCCGCCCGCCGCACGCATGTTGTGCGTCCACTGGACGTGGCCACGGGGTGCGACCAGGTACTGCTGCCCGTCCACGGTCAGGAGGTTGACCGGGGTACGGCGCCACTCGCCGCTCTTGCGGCCACGGACCGCCAGGACACGGGATCCCCAGACGCTGATGCCGCGCCGGGTGATCCATGCGACCGTCCGGTTGAGGACGTTCACCGTGAACCAGCCGGGCTTCTGAACGTGTGCGGACATGAGATCCCCTTCGCAAGCGTGAGCACTGCTCTCTCTTGAGATCAGTGTGCACGCAATTAGTGCTCAAAAGCAAGAGCACTGCTCTCGTTATTGGTCAGTGCTCCGTTCCGTGTCAGAATGAGGCCATGAGCACCATCCGAGGAGCCAGGGAACGAGCTCGCATCGAGGTCACCGCAGCCATCAAGGACGAGGCGAGGAGACAGCTTGCCGCAGACGGCGCGGCGAAGCTCTCCCTCCGCTCCGTCGCACGCGAACTGGGCATGGTCTCCTCCGCGCTCTACCGCTACTTCCCCAGCCGCGACGATCTCCTCACCGCGCTCATCGTCGACGCGTACGGCGCGGTCGGCGAGACCGCCGAGGCGGCTCGCGCGACGCCCGGCGGCTCCACCGGACCGCACACCGCCCGCTGGACCACCGTCGCCTGCGCCGTACGGGAGTGGGCTCTTGCCCATCCTCACGAGTACGCACTGATCTACGGATCGCCCGTCCCCGGCTACACCGCCCCGCAGGACACGATCGGCCCCGCGTCGCGCGTGGGCCTCGTCCTCATCGGGCTCGTCCGTGAAGCCTTCCTCAGTGATGGTCTGGCCGTTCCTCCGCTGGCCGGCGAGCTGCGCCCCGAGGCCGAACGCATGGCTGCCGACCTCGCCCCCGACCTCCCGCCCGGCGTCGTCGCCGCGCTCGTCCCGGCGTGGGCTCAGCTCTTCGGCCTGATCTCCTTCGAGGTCTTCGGCCAGTTCAACCGGGTCGTCGAGGCGCGGGACCTGCTGTTCCGCCGCGGCGCCCACGACCTCGCCCGCTCGGTGGGCCTCCTGGACGGCCGGGCCACCGCCACCGACCGGGCGGGCGGAGCGGCGTCCTGACCGGTACGCCGCTGCAGGGCCTGGAGGGCGGACCACGCAAAGGACCCCGCAAAGGGCCCCGCGAAGGGCCCCGCAAAGCACCCGGCCCGCCCGGACGAGGTACTCCACAGGGAGTAGGCGTGATCGCCACGCCCGGCTGACGCCCGGCAGGGGGCCGTCCGTCTAGCGTTGCCGGTATGGACGAGCAGCGAGCGCACAGAAGCGCGGCCCCCCGCAGGGGACCGGGCGGCCCCTGGGGCGAGGGGCCGCCGCGGTGGCTTTCCGTAGTGCGGGCACGGTACGCCGCCCGGCTGCCGTGGCCGTCGACCGTGGCGCTCGGTGTGTTCGTGATGGCGGGCACCAACTTCGCGGCGCAGGGCCAGGACCGTCAACCGGTCGACCTCCTCGCGCGGCTGCTGCTGCTGGCGGCCGTCGCCGTACTGCTCGTGCGGCACCGGCACCCGGTGGTGGCCGTCGCCGGGACGTCGGCGGCGACACTCGTCTACCTCGGGCTGGGGTATCCCTACGGCCCGGTGTTCCTCGCCGTCGCCGTGGGCTGCTTCAGCGCGATCGTCTCGGGGCACCGCAAGGCCGCCTGGTGGTCGCTCGGCACGTTGTGGGCGGGCCATGTGCTGATGTCGCACTGGCTGTACCGGTGGCTGCCGCCGGACGGGGACGACTCCGCCCCCTGGGGGCAGGAGGCGCTCGTCGCCGCCTGGGTGGTGGCGATCGTCGCTGCCGCGGAGCTGCTGCGGGTACGCCGTGAGCAGTGGGCCGCGGCCAGGGCGGAGCGCGAGGCGGCCGAGAAGCGGCGGGCCGACGAGGAGAGGCTGCGCATGGCCCGCGAACTCCACGACGTCCTCGCCCACAGCATTTCCGTCATCAACGTCCAGGCCGGTGTCGGACTCGCGCTGCTCGACTCGGATCCGGAACAGGCCCGCACCGCTCTCACCACCATCAAGTCCGCGAGCAAGGAGGCGCTGGGCGAGGTCCGTCAGGTACTCGACAACCTCCGCGCCCCGGGCGACGCCCCCCGCGCCCCTGCCCCGGGTCTGGACCGGCTCCCCGAACTCGTCGACCAGGCAGCCGCTGCGGGCCTCACCGTCACGGTCGAGACGGACGGGGCGCCGGGCCAGGTGCCGCCCGGCACCGATCTCGCGGCCTTCCGCATCGTGCAGGAGGCGCTCACGAACGTGGTGCGGCACTCCGGATCGCGCAGTGCCGAGGTCAGGATCGCGTACGGGAACGAGGGCATCCGGCTCCGTATCGACGACGAGGGACCCGCGACCGGCGGCGACGCAGGAGGCAGCGGCAACGGTCTTGTCGGCATGCGGGAGCGTGCCGCCGCGCTCGGTGGCACGATCGTCGCGGGGCCACGGCCCGACGGGGGCTTCCGTGTGCGGGCCCAGTTCCCGCTGCCGTCGGACTCACGGGATCCGGCCCGACCCACGGAGGAGGCATCGTGATCCGCGTACTGCTGGCCGACGACCAACTGCTCGTCCGGGCAGGCTTCCGGGCCCTGTTGGACGCCCAGCCCGACATCGAGGTGGCGGGAGAGGCGGCCGACGGCGCGGAAGCGGTGCGCCTCGTACGCGAACTACGGCCCGACACGGTGCTCATGGACATCCGCATGCCGCATCTGGACGGCCTCGCGGCGACGCGCGCCATCACCGGCGACCCCGCGCTGCACGAGGTGAAGGTGGTCATGCTCACCACCTTCGAGCTGGACGAGTACGTGTTCGAGGCAATCCGTTCCGGGGCCTCCGGCTTTCTGGTCAAGGACACCGAACCCGAGGAACTGCTGCGCGCGGTACGGGCTGTGGTGGGCGGCGACGCCCTCCTCTCGCCCGGAGTGACGCGCCGTCTGATCGCCGAATTCGCGGCCCGCTCCAAGGAGCCCGCGGCAGCGACGGCCCTGGACGAACTGACCGAGCGGGAACGGGAGGTGATGGCCCTCGTCGGAATAGGGCTCTCCAACGAGGAGATCGCCCGCAGGCTCGTCGTCAGTCCGCTGACCGCCAAGACGCATGTGAGCCGCGCGATGGTGAAGCTGGGCGCCCGTGACCGGGCCCAGCTCGTCGTGCTCGCCTACGAGTCGGGGCTCGTACGGCCCGGTTGGCTCGGCTGAGAGGACGACACGCGCTGCTCGTGCGGCGCCCGCGGAAAGCGCCACAGCACGTGCACCACGCGGACGACGAAGGCAAGGGAGCCGAGCGCGGCGCCGATGCGGAACAGGACGCGCTCACCCGTGGACGTCAGATCGAGGAACAGGGCAGGGAGGAAGATCCCGGCGAACGTGGCCGCGGCCACCAGGGCTCCGCTCACCAGCGCGTAGCCGATCTCGACCGTCATCGCGTCCCGGTCCGCCTGAGTGCGTCGCCCCATGTCCGAAGTGTCACAGGAGCGGTGGCCGGCGGCAAGGAGCCCTGCGGCCACCGCTCCCAGAATTCCATGCGCGTGCATATAATTCCGATGCAGCGACCACCCAGTGCTCTGCTAGCGTGCGGACATGGCAGCGAACACGTCCGACCGAGTGCTCGTCGACGAGTGGCGGGCTCTTCTCGCGCTGCACGCCAGGACCCTCTCCGAGCTCGATCGCGTCCTTCACCAGTACGGCCTGGGAGCCAGCGACTTCGAGGTGCTGGACGTCCTCGCGGAGAGCGCGGCCGACGACGGCGGAGCCGCCTACCGCGTACAGGAACTCGCCTCCCGGGTCCATCTCAGCCAGAGTGCGCTGTCCCGGCTGGTCGCCCGGCTGGAGAAGGACGGGCTGGTCTGCCGTGGGATGTGCAGCGAGGACCGTCGCGGTGTACGGGTCGAGCTGACGGAGAAGGGCCGGACCCTCCACACGCAGGTCAGGCCGCTGCAGCGCGCGGTGCTCGCCCGGATGCTGGGCGAGCACCGGGGCTGAGCGGGACCGTCCGGTCCGGGGCGGCCGGAGCGCTCACGACCAGTTGACTCCGGAGTTCCCGGTCCACAGCGCGGCGACCTCTTTGTCCCCGCTCGCCACGAGGGACGGGAGCGGCAGCCGGTTCCACAGGGCCAGACAGAGTTCCGAGGCGGTTCCCCTCACCTCGCAGTCGGCCTGCTCCGCCTCCGCGGCGGCGCCCCGGACCGTCTGCGGCGGTTCGGCGGACAGCCGTACGGTCCACACCGCGTCCGCGTCCAGCGCACGCAGCCGCATGGTGCGGGGTGTGCCGGTACGCACCCGGCTCTTGGGGCGGGCGTGGAAACCGGTCAGCAGTTCGTCGATGCCGTCGACGGCGTAGGGCGCCGACACCGGTGTCAGTGCCCCGCCCCGCGCCGACTCGGCGTCCACCCGGTGGATCCTGGTCTCGTGCGCCTGCCTGCGCGCCCAGAACGCCAGCGGGGACGGTGCGGGCAGGAAGGCCCAGCAGTCGAGGTCGTCGGGCGCGGTTCTCAGTGCTTCCACCAGCAGAGCGTGCCCGTCCGTGAACCAGGCGAGCAACTCGTCGCCGTCCAGATCGGGCTCGCCGCCGTCCGGGACGTACGTCCGGTGGCCCTCGGTCACGAACGCCGTCGCCCAGCGGTGCACCATGCCGGTGTGTCTCAGCAGGTCGCGCACCTGCCAGCCGGGGCAGGTCGGTACCGGTGCCTCCGGGCCCGCCTCGCCGGCGGCCTTGGCCAGCAGACGGCCATCATCGGCGAGGGACGCGATGTGCTCGGTTATCTCCACGGCCGAGATTGTGCCAGGTGGGTCAGGCGCCCTGGGGGTGGACGGAGCGGCTCCGGCCGCCACGGCGGACCAGTCGTGCGAACCAGCCGAGGGCGCAGGCCTGCACGAGGACGGACACGATCAGGGCAAGGTAGACGAACCAGGCCGGACCGCCCGTGTCGGTGCCGGCCATGGAGCCGCCGACGAGGAAGGCGAAGACCGTCGGCGCCGCGAGGAAGAACAACCAGACCCCGGCGAACGAAGCATCCTCGTGGGTCACGAACAGTGTGTCCACCGCCACGAAGACCGTGGCCGCGAGGACGAGACCCAGGTAGATCCGTGACGTCGTGTTGCCGAAGGTCAGTCGTGCCAGTGTGCGTAGCTGCCGCTTGGTCATCAGCTGGTGGCTCATGTCCGCTCCCCGTGGTCGGTTGATGTCTCCATCCTCCGCCGGGGAAGCCGTCAACGCCTGAGTACGCCTACTCAATCGCTCATGTGTGCGTTTGCGCGGCGTGCGCCGAAGCCCAGCAGCGCCGCGGTCGCGGCGAGCACCGTCACCGTCGTGAGCGCCACGGGCAGGGAGAACCAGTCGGCCAGGAAGCCGATCACCGGCGGTCCCAGCAGCATCCCGCCGTAGCCGAGCGTCGAGGCGGCAGCCACTCCGCTGGGACCGGCCAGCGCGCCCGCCCGGCCGACCGCGACGGGGAAGATGTTGGCCAGGCCGAGGCCGGTCACGGCGAATCCGAGCAGGGCGAGCCAGAGTGTGGGGGCGAGGGCCCCGAGCAGCATCCCCGCCGCGGCCGTCGTCCCGCCGACCACCAGGGTGCGGGTCTGCCCGAACCGTTCGAGGAGCGTGGTGCCGGTGAGCCGGCCGATGGCCATGGTCAGGGCGAACAGGGAGTAACCGGCGGCCGCGGGCCCCGGGTTCGCGTGCAGGTCCTGTGTGAGGTGCAGCGCGCCCCACTCGGCCAGCGCGCCCTCGCCGTACGCCGTGCAGAGCGCGATGACGCCGAAGAGGATGACGATCCGGCGGGCCCGGCCGTCCATACGCCGCGGGCGCTCCCGTGTGCCGGAGGTCCCCTTCGGGGCGGTGACGGCGGTTGCCGGGCGGTGGCGCAGCAGTACCGGGCCGGTGACGGCTGTGACGAGCAGCCCGATCCCGGTGAGGGCGAACAGGTGCGTCGAGGGCGACAGGTCACCCGCGACCAGCCCTCCGAGCCCGGCGCCGGCCATGCCGCCGAGGCTGAAAGCGGCGTGGAAACTCGGCATCACCGGGCGGCGCATGGCGGTGACCAGATCGACGGCCGCGCTGTTCGCCGCCACGTTCATGCCGCCGTAAGCGGCTCCGAACAGCAGCAGGACCAGCCCCAGAGCGAGGACCGAATGCGTCTGCGCGGGAAGGGCGATGCTCAGGGAGAGCAGCACACCGCAGACCACGGTGACGGCATGGCTTCCGTAGCGCCGGCAGAGCCTGCCGGTGAGCATCATGGTGATCACCGCACCCGCGGAGACTCCCAGCAGGGCGAGTCCGAGAGTGGAGGGGGAGGCTCCGGTCTGGTGCTTGATGGCCGGGATACGGACCACCCAGCCGGCGAAGAGGAACCCGTCGAGGGCGAAGAACACGGTCAGCGCGGTACGGAGGCGGGCCGACGGGGGTGGGGCGGTGTCTCCGCCAATTCCCCCCGGTAGGGCCGTCCGCAGTTTGTTTAGTTGCGGCACAAACTCAGCATAGGGCCGCGCGGACGCCGTACGCAACATGGCGAAGCCCGTGACGGTCCGGTGAACGATGTGGGGCGTACGGGCGTCGGCGACGGCTCCGGATCATGGGAGACTCGCCCCCATGAACGGGAAGTCGACCACCACCCGGCAGAAGTTGGAGAGAGGCCGCAGCGCCCTGGGACCCGCACTGGAGCTGGTCCACACAGGCCGCGCGCCCACGCGTGCCGTGCTGACGTCCGAACTCGGTGTCACCCGCGCCACCGCGGGAGCGGTGGCCGCTGAACTGGAGGCGCTCGGGCTGATCCGGGTCGACTCCAGCCCCGGCTCCGCCGCCGGTTCGCAGGGCCGCCCCTCGCACCGGCTGGCCGTCAGGGACAGCGGGCCGGTCGCACTCGCCGCACAGGTCCACTCCGACGGCTTCCGTGCCGCGCTCGTCGGGCTCGGTGGCAGGATCGTCGCCACCGCACCCGGCTGCGTCGCGGTCATGGCCGATCCCGCCCAGGTCCTCGGCGAGGTCGTCGAAGCCGGTGCCCGGCTGCTCCGGGACAGCGGACTGCGCTGCGTCGGAGCCGGCCTCGCCGTACCCTCCGCCGTCGCCGAACCCGAGGGCACCGCCCTCAACCCGCTGCACATCGCCTGGCCCGCGGGTGCCCCCGTCCGGGAGATCTTCACCGCCTGCGTGCGCGCGGCCGGTATCACCGGACCGGCGTTCACCGGCAACGACGTCAACCTCACCGCCCTCGCCGAGCACCGGCACGGCGCAGGACGCGGCGCCCAGCACCTGCTCTGCGTGGCCACCGGACACCGAGGCGTGGGCGGTGCGCTCGTCCTGGACGGGCGCCTGCACAGCGGGAGTTCGGGACTCGCCCTGGAAGTGGGACATCTCACGGTGAACCCCGAGGGGCGGCCCTGCCACTGCGGCGGACGCGGCTGCCTGGACGTCGAGACGGACCCCCTCGCCTTCCTCACCGCGGCACGCCGCGAACCCGGCCCCGAGGAGTCGCTCCTCAAACAGGCAGGCGACCTGCTGCGCACGGAGTACGCCGACCCCTGTGTACGGACCGCGGCGGAGGAGCTGATCGACCGGCTCGGCCTGGGCCTTGCCGGGCTCGTCAACATCCTCAACCCCGACCGCATCATCCTCGGCGGACTGCACCGCGACCTCCTGGAAGCCGACCCCGAACGGCTCCGTGCGGTCGTCGCCGACCGCAGCCTGTGGGGGCGCAGCGGCAGCGTGCCGATCCTGTCCTGCACGTTGGCCCACAACAGCCTTGTGGGCGCCGCCGAGCTGGCCTGGCAACCCGTGCTCGACGACCCGCTGGCCGCACTCGCCTGATCAGGGACGGGGGCCCTCCGGAGCGGTGGCCGGGACGGAGTGCACCAGGTCCTTTCCGCGGGCCTGCTCCAGCCCGTTGCGGACCCGGGTCACCACTGCCTGTCCCGCCCCAGCCGGTCGCGCTCCGGCGCCGACACGTGCAGCACCTCGAAGCGGTCACCGGGGGCCGCGCCGGGCTCCTCTTCCCAGAGGGTGAAGTGGAGCAGCTCCCAGCGGCGCGGATCCACGGCCAGCGCCGTGGCGACGACCCCGGCAGACGCGGCCAGCAGCCGGGCCTCCTCCAACGCGGCCTCGACCGCCTTGGCGGGCCGGACCGTGTCCGCGACCGGCACCCGGCGGCGGACCGCGGCACGGGCGGGGGCGTCCGCGGCCGGCCCGTCCAGGTACGCGAGTCCCGTCCAGTGCTGCACCTCGGGGCGGCCGAAGTCATCGACGATGCCCTGGAAACCCGGGCCCCAGAGAAAGGAGTTCATGCCTTCGGGTGCCGACCACAGATACAGCGGTGCGTACTGGTTGACCGGTGACGCCTCGCCGCGTTCCCGGATCAGGTACGCCTTGAGGCCGAGGCCCGGGAACGCGTCGAGGAGGTGCCCCCTCGTCGCGACACGTCTGCGAATGGTCTCCATGTCGTAGTCGGTAGGCAGGGTGATCTCGTACTGCATGGCGTGCATCGGAACTCCTCGGGCAGGGAACCGTCTTCGCGGTTCAGGCCGACGGGGTGCGTGCGGTGAGCAGGGAGAGCAGCCCCGTGACCGCCGAGTCGAAGGCGGCGGTCGAACCGGATGCGCGAGCCAGGACGTAACCGCCCTGGACGGTCGCCACGACGGCCGCTGCGATCTCGTCCGCAACGAGACCCGGTGTGAACTCGCCCTTGTCCAGGCCCTCCTGGACGATCTCGGTGAGCCGGTCCCGCAGCCAGGCCAGTGTCTCGTCCACCGGTGCGCGCAGTTCGTCGCTCGCCATGACATCCGGATCCATCGTCAACCGCCCCACCGGGCAGCCCCGCAGTACCTCGCGCTCGCGCAGCAGGTAGCGGGAGATCCGCGCGTACGCCGGTCCGGGGCCGTCCAGCACGCGCCCCGCGGCCTCCCGCATCTGCGCCGCGGTGCGGTCGATGGCCGCGAGCGCCAGATCGGGCTTGCCGGCGAAGTGGTGGTACATGCTGCCCTGGCCCGCACCCGCCCGTTGCTGGATGGCCTTGGGGCTGGTGCCCACGTAGCCGCGCTCCCAGAGGAGCTCCTGGGTGGCCTCGATCAGACGGTCCGGAGTGCTCATCGCTCCACTGTACATACCAGTAGGTACAACCGAGAAGCAGCCGGGGCCGATGCGGGGAGCAGACGCGTGGGCGCTGCGTGCTCCCACGGTGGTACGCGCACTGCCGCCGGCCGTACGACGCCCTGGCCCCCCTCCCGGAGACAGGCTCGTAAGCGACAGAAGAACGCGAACGAACCCCCTGACCGAGGGAGCTGACCGAGATGAACACCCTGGCCCACTCCGGCGGACCCGGACCCTGGATCCTCCTCTTCCCGATCCTCTGGGCGGCCGTCGTCATCGGCGTCGTCACCCTGCTGCGCCGCACCGTCCGGCGTGGCCGCCGCGGCCCGTGGGAGTCCCACGGCGTCCGCCGGGGCGTCACCGGCGAGCACTCGCCGATCGACCTCCTCGGCAAAAGGTTCGCCGCAGGTGAGATCGACGAGGACGAGTACTGGCGCCGCCTCTCCGTCCTGGACGAGCCCTACGGACGCTTCGACAAGGACGGACCTTCCTGACCGCCGTCGACACCACCGCCCATAGCACCGCAGCCGCCCAGGAAGGCAACGGCCGTCACCGGCGACGCCTCGACCGCCGGGAACCGGGACATGAACTCCGGCGCGTTCCTGAGCCGGTTCACCCAGGCTCCCGCTGGTGTTCTGCTCACGCCGGTCTACGCGCCGCCGGCCCTCGCCGTGCTGATCGCGATGCCGGGCATCACCGACACCCTGACTCCGACGTTCCGTGAACGCGCAAGGGAACTGGGCCTGTTGCGGGCGGTCGGCCAGAGCCCGAACGATCACGCCGGGGGAGCGGCGTACTCGGACCCTGCCCGGTCAGCCGACGACGGCCGACCGGGCCCGGGTCTGTGCGGTGGGCTCCACGAGGGTGTCCCGTCCGGAGCCGAAGGGACCGTCGGTCGTCGACCCGTACACCGGGAGAGGAGACAGTACGGTGGCGAAGGACGGGGCCGGAAGGGTGAACCAGACGACCTTGCCCGTGTCGTCGGTCGGTCGTACACCCCAGCTCTCGCTGACGGCGGCGATCATCGCCAGTCCGCGCCCCGAAGTGGCGGACGAATCGGCATCGCACACGGTCGGCAGCCGTGGGTCGTGGTCGTGGACGGAAACCGTGAGACGGTCGAGCAGCAGCTCGATCTCGACGGTGCACGATTTGTCCGGCTGTGCATGCCGGTGGACATTGGTCAGCAGTTCGGTGACGCCGAGCGCTGCCTGGTCGATCAGAGGATCGAGATGCCAGTAGCGCAATTGCGCCGAAATGATTCTGCGGACCTGACCGATCCGCGACGGCAGGGCCTGGAGCTCCACCGCGCAGTGCCTGCTTGGCTCGCTGATCACGGCTGCGACTCCCCGAAATAGGTCCGGAAGAAGACGAAGGAACGGATCCAGCAGTGTGGCTCGCTGCTGTTTCTGGTCTGGTCGTGCGTGGTCCGCCCTGCGGCACCCGGCGGAGCGGCTTGCGCGGTCACCGCCGGTACACCATCAGTGACGTGTTAACAGCGTGACTCAGGGGGTTGGGGTCCGCAACTCGCGGTGTCCGTACGGAACCGTTGTGTCAGGTCCGCCGCCCGCCCGCGCGGCGCAGCGCCTCCAGGAACCTGCGCACCGGAGCGGCCCCGCCGGGCCTGCGGTTGCGCTGCCCCATGGTCAGTCGGTAGCGCACCCCGTTGACCCGCGCGACCGCGGAGTCCGCCGCCAGGAACCATCGTTTGCCCGCGCGCACTGTGGTCACCGGGGCGCTGTCGATCTCCCGGCCGTTACTGGTCAGCAGCGCCAGCCGGCCGTCCTTGACGACGACCTGACCGGCCAGGGTCAGGGAACGGGTCCACCGCTCGATCCTGACTCCACTCGCACTGAACTCTGCCTCGGACATGGCGACTTCGCCCCCCTTGTACCGGCTTCTGCTGGGAAGTCTGCCCGCATCGGGGCCTTTGCACCAGGTCGCATCAGGCCGGAACCGTGCGTTTCGGGAGCGGCACCCAGGCACCACGGGCACCTGCGGCCACGACAGGGCCAAGGAAGGGCTATGGGGTACCAAAGCGATCGTTTGCGCAGGTGGGGGGAATATCGTGGTGGTGTCGGGTACCGGTGGCACGAGGAGGAGATCGCTGATGGACACCAGTGGGCACAGAGGTGACGGTGAGATCGCGACGACCACGGACATCGACCGCAGCGATCCCGACTACCGTGCCTGGCTCAAGGAAGCCGTGCGCAAGGTCCAGGCGGACGCCAACCGGTCCGCGGACACCCACCTCCTGCGCTTCCCGCTGCCCGAGCAGTGGGGCATCGACCTCTACCTCAAGGACGAGTCGACGCATCCCACGGGCAGCCTCAAGCACCGGCTCGCTCGTTCGCTCTTCCTCTACGGGCTCTGCAACGGCTGGATCCGCCGCGGGAAGCCGGTCATCGAGGCGTCCAGCGGCTCGACAGCCGTCTCGGAGGCGTACTTCGCGAAGCTGATCGGTGTCCCGTTCATCGCGGTGATGCCCCGCACCACCAGTCCCGAGAAGTGCCGGCTGATCGAATTCCACGGCGGACAGTGCCACTTCGTCGACGACTCGCGGAAGCTGTACGAGGAGTCCGCGGCCCTCGCCGCCCGCACAGGCGGCCACTACATGGACCAGTTCACCTACGCCGAGCGGGCCACCGACTGGCGCGGCAACAACAACATCGCGGAATCCATCTACCAGCAGCTCAGGCTGGAGCGGTACCCGGAGCCCGCCTGGATCGTCGCCACGGCCGGAACCGGCGGTACCTCGGCGACCATCGGGCGCTACGTCCGCTACATGCAGCACGACACGAAGATCTGCGTACCCGACCCGGAGAACTCCTGTTTCTTCGACGGGTGGACCCGGCACGACCCCCTGGCGACCAGCGACTGCGGTTCACGCATCGAGGGCATCGGCCGGCCCCGCATGGAGCCGAGTTTCGTACCCGGCGCCATCGACCGGATGATGAAGGTGCCGGACGCGGCGAGCATCGCGGCCGTGCGCGCACTGGAGCGGGCCATCGGCCGCAAGGCCGGCGGATCCACCGGCACCGGACTGTGGAGCGCGTTCAAGCTCGTCGCGGAGATGGTCGGCCAGGGCAGCACCGGGAGCATCGTCACGCTGTTCTGCGACCCGGGCGAGCGCTACCTCGACAAGTACTACTCCGACAGCTGGCTGAGCGAGCAGGGCCTGGACATCGACCCGTACACGCGGACCATCGACCACTTCCTGGCCACCGGTACATGGCCCGCCTGAACCGGGCCCGTTCGTTCTCGTCGTAGCCCGTCCGGTGAGTCGTCCTCAGTGGGTGCTTGGGATCTCCAGCGCGTGACCGAGAAGGTTCACCGCGTTGGCTGTGATGCGACGTCCGGTCAGGTGAGACGGTGCGGTCGGTCCTGGCCGAACGTTTCGCCGGCGAACCCCGGACGGGCCTGAGGCGAGCCCCGGCCATGTGGAACCGGGCGCTCGGGGCCGCACGTCCCCCCGTACATGTTGACCATCCTGGGGATACTCTTCGCCGTCGCGCCCGCCGTCGTGTGGAAGACGATCGCCCGCACCCGTCCTGTCGGCTTCGCGATCGGCGGCGCGCTGCTCGCCGGAGCCGGTCTGCTGATCAGCGTCCAGCAAAGATGGATCGACGTCCCTCGGCTCGACGTCCATCTCCTGTTCACGGCTCTCGCGCCCCTGCTCATCGCCTGTGGCGTGGGACTGGAAGGACGGCACGAGAACTGCCCTTCCCCGGAATGGATCTCCCGCCGCAACGGAGCGATCGGCTTCCTGGGGATGCAGTTCTCTCTCACCCTCGTGGTCGGCATCCTTTACGCGCTGATGATCAGCGAAGGCTCGGACGCCCCGTCGTCCAGAGCCCTCCCCTCATTGCCACCCGGCATCACCATTGATGAGGAAGGCACCAGTTGCGGTTCCGGCGGCTGCTGGCGCGTCGCGAAGGTCATCAGCGAGGACGGCCTGTCCCGCCCGGAGATCATCCGCGAACTGGGCCTCCAGCAGGAGCGCTGCCGCTCCAGCGGGTGGCTGCTCGACTGGCGTGACGTGTGCGTCGGAGCCAGGGACAACGGCGAGAACGTCACCGTCTACGCCGGCTGGGGATCCTGAAAAGCGCTTCGTCCTTATGAGGTCTGATCCTGTCGGGTCTAAGGACTGTCGAGCAGAGTGTCCAGCACCCGCCCGAAGACCCGGCGGCCCGCAGTCGAGAGCAGCGGATCACCCCACCCGGGCAGCAGCCTCACGCGCAGTTCCTCGACCCACACCACGTGCGACCCCGCGACAGTCGGCCGGACATCGATCGACGCCCTGCCCAGCACGACCCGGCCGTGCTTCTCCAGTCGGCAGATCCCGGCACGGCCGGCCACCGGCGGCGTCCACCGCACCACTTCCATCGGATCGTCGAACCCGAACGGCCCGATACCCGTACGGGCCACGAAGACCGTCCCCACCCGTGTCGGTGGACCGGTCGGGACGGTGACCGACGTCATCGGCACCGGTCCGGCGTGGGCCTCCCAGTCGGTCACCCGACGCCAGGCCTCGGCGGCGGGGAGGGGAGTGAAACGCTCGATCCGGAAGACGGCCACGGCCCGATCCTAGGACGTCCGCGGCCCGTCGGAGGCGGAGCGGAACCCACGCGTTCCCGGAGCGCGGCTACTGGGGCGCGGAATCGCCCGCCACGACCAGCCCCGGCAGATGCTCCTCGATCTCCTGCCGGGCGCCGTCCGGCAGCCCCGAGTCCGTGACGAAGGAGTCCACCTCGTCCAGCGTCGCGAACGAACTCAGGCCGACCGTGCCCCACTTGGTGTGATCGGCCACCACCACGACCCGTCGCGCGGCCCGCACGAAGCGGCGGTTCGTCTCGGCCTCCGCGAGGTTCGGGGTCGAGAGACCGGCCTCCACGGAGATCCCGTGCACCCCGAGAAACAGCACATCGAAGTGGAGCGAGCCGATCGCGCGGTCCGCGACCGGCCCGACGAGGGAGTCCGAAGGCGTGCGCACCCCGCCGGTCAGCACCACGGTGGCCGATCCGGTCCGGGGGCCACCTCCCGACGTCGGCCGCTGGGCGTCGTGGAACACGTCTGCGACCCGCACCGAATTCGTCACCACGGTCAGGGACGGAACGTCCAGGAGATGCCGGGCCAGCGCGAACGTGGTCGTGCCGCCGGACAGGGCGATCGCGCTGCCCGGCACGGCCATGGCCGCCGCCGCCCGCGCGATGTCCTCCTTGGCACTGAGCTCCAGCGTCGACTTGGCCTCGAACCCGGGCTCGTGCGTACTCGCTTCGACGAGCGGCACAGCTCCGCCGTGCACCTTCTCGATGACGCCCTGGCGGGCCAGCGCGTCCAGGTCCCGGCGGATGGTCATGTCGGAGACATTCAGCCTGCGGGTCAGCTCGTTGACCCGGACCCCGCCGCGCTTGCGCACCTCGTCGAGGATGAGCGCGCGCCGCTGTTCCGCGAGCAGATTCTGGTTCTCGCTCAACGCCGGGTCCGTTCCCTTCCCTCTGGCCGCAGGTCCGACACCGGCCTGCGGGACGCCCTCATCCTGCCACGCGGCCCTGCCGGCCGTGTCACTGGGGAGATTCGGTGAGAGCGATGCGGCAGGCCCCCTTTGTCGGCGATGGTGGTGACTGCGCGTCAGCCCGGCGCTCCGCGCCGTGCCCCCCGTCCCTTCCCCGCCGTCCGACGGACCGGCGGGACCAGAGAGCGAGCAGACGACCTTGCCCCCTGCCACCCAGGCCCCGCAGAGCACCGGGGCAGCGCTGGAACTGCTCGTCCACGGCGTAGGCGGAGCCACTCCCCAGGAGATGCTCGGCGACCCCCGTACGACCAGGATCACCGGTGACGCGACGGCCGCCATCTACCGGCGTACCGAGGACATCGAGGCCGAGCAGCACCCCGAACGTCATGGGGACCGGCCCGTCGCCGAGGCCTACTGCTGGTCCAACCTCACCTCGGGCAACGGCTCCCGTGCCCTGTGGCTGCTGCTGCTCCCCTTCATGGTGGTCAACCTCGCCCACTGGATGCGGCCCACCGCACCGGGCCGCACCGCGTCGGTGCGGCTGTACGGCATGGTGGTGCGGCTCATCGCGCTCAGCCTGACCGTGCTGCTGACCGCCGCGGTCTGCGAGGTCGCCCTCGACCTGGTGGCCTGGCAGTGCGCGGGCGCACCGGAGTGCTCCGGCCGGCGGTCCTGGCTCGGGTTCCTGTCGACGGAGCAGGGCGGCTGGTGGTCCCAGCCCGGACGCCGGCTCGCGGTCGCCGCACTCGTGCCGACGGCCCTGGTCGCACTGCTCTGGTACCTGTCCAACCGCACCTGGAGCGCGTACGAATCGCAGCGACCGCTGAGCTGGGACGAACCCGGGGAGGACTCGGCACACACGCCGGAGACCTCCGCGTCCGCCGCACCACCGGTCCGTCCCGCCCTGGGCCGGCCCGGGTTCTGGTACGGCCGCCGACTGGTCGCCCGGCTGCGGGCCGCCCACACGGCCGCCGGATTCCTCACCGTCGCAGCCGCGGTGGGGGGAGCCGCCGCCCGGCACGACCGGTCCGCCGACGGGCCCGTGCCCGCTGTGATCGGCGGGCTGTTCGAGGCGGCTCTCGCCGTGTGCGCCCTTGTGGTGGTCGCGGTGGTCTGCCGCCGGGGCCGCAGCGAGCGGCGCCTCGACAACGCCCTCGACCGCGCCGTCATCACCCTGCTGCCGGGGACGGCGCTCGCCCTGCTGCTCGCCGGCACGGTCTACGCGGCGTGGTCCCGCCCCGCCTGGGCGTCCTCGGGAACCCTCCCCGGCGAGACCGCCTTTCGCGTCCTCGCCGTCGGACAGGGCGTTCTCGTCGTCCTGCTCGCCGTGGTGGCGCTGAGCCTGTACCACCGCATCCCCGAGCCGCGCACGACCCTCCACGGCCTCGGAGGGCCCGCCGTGGCCATGCTCGCCTGTGCGCTCGGCGGTGTGATGACCGGCGGGGTCGCCCAGCGTGTCGCCGACTGGCTCGACGGCTCCGGTACACCCGGCATGGGCGCCGGCTCGACCATAGAGGGGCCGCCCGTACTCCTCAGCTGGCAGGCCTCCGTCATCCCCGTCCTGCTGCTGCTCCTGCTCGTCCCCCTCGCCTGGCTGGCCGTCCGCACCGGGCTGCGCGCCCGCCGGCTGGGACCCGAGGTCGAGGCGGAGTACGAACAGGCGCGGCCCGACCGCGCCCGCACCCGGGCCATCGCGGGCACCAGGGCCACGGCGGCCCTCACCGACTCCGCACCCTGGCTCGTCGCCCTGGTCTCGGGCGCCACCCTGCTCCTCGGCGCCGGAGCGGTCGCCGGGTCCTGGCTCACCGGCGAGGTGCCCGGCCGGGCGATGGACGGAGCGGTTCCCCTCGTCGAATCGCTCGCCGAGGCGGCCCAGTCGACCGGTTCCTGGATGATCGGCTTCGGGTTCGTCCTGTTCGTCACCTGGGGCCGCCGCGCCTACCGCGACGTGTCCGCCCGGCGCACGATCGGCATCCTCTGGGACGTCGGCACGTTCTGGCCGCGCGCCGCCCATCCCTTCGCGCCGCCCTGCTACGCCGAGCGTGCCGTGCCCGACCTGTCGTCCCGGATGTCCGCCTGGACGGCGCGCACCCGGGGCCGGCTCGTCATCTCGGGCCACTCCCAGGGCAGCGTCCTGGCGGCGTCCGCGGTCTGGCAGCTGCCCGACGCGACGCGGCGCCGGGTCGCGCTCCTCACCTACGGCTCACCGATCGAGCGGCTCTACGGGCGCTGGTTCCCCGCCTACTTCGGACCGGTACCCCTGGACGGGCTGCACCGGTCCGTGCACTGCTGGCGCAACCTCTGGCGGGCGACGGACCCGATCGGCGGTCCCGTCCGCATCGACGAGAGCCAGGGACCCGAGGTGGACCGCGGCCCGCTGAAGGACCCGCTGGTCTACGGCCGCACCCCTGAACACCCGCTGCCCGAACCGATCCTGGGGCACTCGGACTACCAGGCCGACCCGGTCTTCGCCGTCGAGCGGGCCGCGCTCCTGGAACGGCTCGGACCGGTGGTGCCCCACCAGACCGGCGGGGAGACTCAGGGGAGCTCGGGAAGGTCCTCCGGATAGAGCAGCGTGAGGTCGTCCGTACTCGGCTCGGCGAGCTGGGCGACCCGGCCGGCATGCCGCTCGACCATCGACTCGAAGGTCTGGCGGGCCGTGCGGCCGTTACCGAAGGCGGGGCCCTTGGGAAGCGCTGTGAAGTACTTGAGCAGCGCTTCCCCGGCCCCGTCGGCGAGGCTGTACTCGTGCTCCTCGGTCTGCTGCTCGACGATCCGCAGCAGCTCCTCGGGAACATAGTCACTGAAGGTGATGGTCCGTGAGAAACGCGACGCGACACCCGGGTTGACGGTGAGGAAGCGCTCCATCTCGTGCGTGTACCCCGCCACGATCACGACGACGGCGTCCCGGTGGTCCTCCATCAGCTTCACCAGCGTGTCGATGGCCTCCCGGCCGAAGTCCCGGCCCGAGTCCTCCGGCGACAGCGCGTACGCCTCATCGACGAACAGGACTCCGCCGCGGGCCCGTTCGAAGGCCTCCTGCGTGCGGATCGCGGTCGAGCCGATGTGCTCGCCGACCAGGTCGACCCGGGACACCTCCACGAGATGACCGTGCTCCAGCACACCGAGCGACGCCAGGATCTCGCCGTACAGACGGGCCACCGTCGTCTTGCCCGTACCGGGGGAGCCGGTGAACACGAGGTGCCTGCGCACCGACGCCGCCTTGAGGCCCGCCAGCCTGCGGCGCCGGCCGACCTCGATCATGTCGGTCAGGGCACGCACCTCGCGCTTGACGCTGTCCAGACCCACCAGCGCGTCCAACTCCCCGAGGACGGCACCCGAATCGCGCACCGGCTCCGCCGGGGCGGCCGGGGCGGCGGGCTCGGCGGCACGTTGTCCCGGCATCGCAGAGAGCAGGCCGGGCGTCGACTGGGTCGCCGTCAGGACCGGAGGGGCCGGGGCAGTGGCACCGCGCAGTCCGCTCTCGTCGCTGGTGCAGTCCTTCACCACCGGACCGCCGCTGAGCCCGTCGCCCGGGGAGCCGGAGCCCTCCGCGAACTCGTACCCGCCGCGGGCGCACCGCTCGGTGCGGCAGCGGGTGAGCGTGGAGCGGCAGCCGTCCATGACATGGAAGCCGTAGCCCTCGCTGCCGGTGACACGGCAGGTGTCGAAGGTGCCGCGGCCCTCGGCGGAGACGTAGAAGCCGGCCTCCGCGGGCGAGGTGACCGTGCAGCGCTCGATCGTCGGGTCGGCACCCTTGGTCACGATGACGCCGGTCTGGGCGGCGTCGATGGTGCAGTTGTTCAGGGTTCCGCCGCTGCCGTGGTCGCGGAACCAGGCTCCGGTCGACGCTTCTCGGATCCGGCAGTCGTCGAGCTGGGCGGTGGCACCGTCGCTCACCGACACCGCCGTGTTGCGGATCTGGGACAGGTCGCTGTCCACCACGTCGGCACGCGAACCCCGGTCCAGGACGAAAAGGGCATCGGGTACGTCGTGGACGCGGCACGAATCGAGTATCACGGTGGCGCCGTCGCTGACCCACACCGCCGGGTAGTCGCCCGTGCTGTCGTGGATCTCGCACTGGTTGGCATCGACACGGGTGCCCGGGTCCCAGACCGACAGGCCGTTGCGGCCGAACCGGCGCACGGTCGAGCGGGTCAGCGTGAGAACGGAGCGGGACCGCAGGTCGACCGCGTTCTCCGGGATGTCGTGAATGTCGCAGTCGGCGAGCGTGAGGACCGCGTCGGTGTCCAGCGTGACCCCGTCCGCGGACGTGCGGTGCACGGTGCAGTCGGTGAGATGCGCGGTGCCGCGGGCCGTGACCTGTACCCCGCTGCCCTTGATCTCGTACACCTCGCAGCCCACGGCCTCCAGACCGCTGCCCTCGCCGGTCACGCTCAGCCCCGCACCGGAGGCGTGGTGGACACGGCACCGCTCGAGCCTCGGATGCGCCCCGTCGCGGACCGAGACGCCGGACTGCCCGGCCGACACGATCTCGCACTCCTCGAACACGCCCCCGGCACCGTCGAGTACGGCGATGCCGACGCCGGCCGGGTTGTCGACGGTACAGCGGCGCACGGTGGGCCGGGCCGCGCCCCGTACCTCTATCCCGGCGGCCGACCGGGTCACGACACGCAGATCCGAGAGCTCGGGCGCGCCCTCCTCGACGAGCAGCGCCGGGGCGGCGGAATCCTGGCCCTCCACATGAAGATCCTGGATCACCGCCGATGCGCGCACCGTCAGGGGTACGCCGTCGGCCGGCGCGATCCGCACGGAACCGACGGATCCCTCGGGGCCGCGCAGGGTCACCGCGCGGTCGACGACGAGATTCTCCCGGTAGGTACCCGGGGCGATGGTGAGGACGTCACCGTCCGCTGCGGCCTCCAGGGCTGCGGTGAGGGAAGCGTATTCGCCCGTGCGGCGGCGCCATCGCGATGTGCCGGTGTGCGTCACCTGGACCGTGCCCTGTGCCATGGTGCTGCTGTGCCCCCACCTCGTGCCGTGTGCGCTGCCTCGTGCCTGTCCGCAAGCCTGTGCGACGCCGGTGCCACCGGCCGCACCGCAGCTCCGGGCCCGCCTGCCGAGGAGTCGGGCGGGCCGGTCCACCGTAGCGCGCGCGGCGGACGCGAGTTGACGAGTCGGCTGCTCATGGGGTCCGTGAAACAGATGTAGCGGCCCGGCACTCGGCATCCGTACCGGTGGGTTCAGCTGCCCGTCCCGGTCCGGCCCCAGTCCGGACCGGTTTCGGCCCAGGCCCTGTCGAGCCGACCGTACCGCCGTTGCATCATGCGCCATACGGCCAGTCGGCGTGCGGTTTCCACCAGACCGGCAGCGACCAGGGTCGCGCCGATTCCGGCCAGAACGGCATGGGTGCGCGCCGTCGACGTGTCCATCGGGCGAGCCACCGGGCGGCCTCCGTCGTCCGTCCAGATCCGTATCCGCTCCCCGGGGGCGGTGACCGCGGACGCCACGGACACCCTGCCGGTGCGGGCCGTACCGTCCGGGGCCTTCCACCGGGCCACCGCGGAGGATTGCGCGGTGCCTTCCGCCACGGCCGCCTCGGGGTTCTGGGCGAAGCGCGAGACACCGGAGGGCCCGCGCACGACGACCGCGGTGGTGAGGTGCCGCTGCGCGTGCTGCGCGCGCACTGCCCGCTGTAGGGCTTCGTCGGTGAGGGAACCACACATCCAGCCGAGCACCGGGGCGGCGATCAGCATCAGCAGCAGTGCTGCCAGTGCCCCCCATGCCTCGTGGCGGTCGGTGGGCCTGCACAGGGGATTGTGCCGCCACCGCCGGATTCCCAGGACCGCTCGCACAGTCATCCACCCCCTTCCGTATCCGTCATAACCCGGTACGGCATCGATCACCTGCTGGGGAAGCGAAGAGAGAGCAACCTCACGCCGCCCAACGCCCGGGACGCTCCGGGGAGTTCCCGGCCGGCGCGAGGTGGCACGACGTTCAGCCGAGGATCCGCAGCGGGTCCCCGACCCGGATCACTCCGGTGCCTTCAGGGATCAGATTCTGGCCGAAAAGGAGATCCCTTCCCACCAGACGATGGCGGGCCAGCGTGCGCAGGGGCTCCTTGCCGCGCTTCGACGTCCGCTGGTCGGTCGTGGTCACGATGCAGCGGCCGCAGGGCTTCGCCACGCGGAAGGTGACCTCCCCGATCGCGATCCGGCCCCAGTCGTCCTCGGCCCACGGGGCCGTTCCGTCCACGACCACGTTCGGCCGGAAGCGGTTCATCGGCAGCGGGCCCTCTTCGGGGTGGTCACCCCGTGCCACGAGTGCGTTGAGCGCATCCAGCGAGGCGCGCGAGGTGAGAAGGAGGGGGTAGCCGTCGGCGAACGAAACCGTCTCGCCCGGGCGGCCGAACGCCGGATCGACCGGCCTGCGGTGCGACGGCGCGTCGAGATGGACGAGCCGGACCTCCGCACCGAGGCGTGCGCCGAACCAGGCGTGAGCGGCCCCGGCCGCCTCCACCACCTCGACCTTGTCCCTGAAGAGCTCCGCGCCCACGGTGCAGACCGGCTCCGGCACGTCCACGGTCAGCGGTGCACTCCCCGGCGCCGAGACGATCACCCCGCCACCTGGCAGGGGCCTCGCGGACAGCTGGGCCATGCCGGGCTGCTGACGCTGGGTGACCACCTTGCCCCGGCTGTCGATCAGCATCCAGCGACGGTCGCCTTCGAGTCCCCATGGCTCGACGACGGCCTGCTCGGCCGCACACGCTGCCAGCGACTTGACCGGGTGGACGTGGACAGCCCTGAGTACGGGAGAGACCATGCGTCCAGTCTGCCAGTCCTGTCCGACAGCGGGCAGGAGCGCCTGCTCAGTACCCCCGGCCCTGATACGGACGGTTGTACGGGTCCTCGTACGGGGACGGAGTCGGGGCGGGCCGGGGCGAGGCCGGGCGCATCGACTCGTAACCCGTACCCGGGCGCTGCGGCTGCTGCTGCTGGTAGCCGCGCGGCGCCGAGGGCTGCTGCGGGATGTACGGGGCGGGTGCGTGCTGCAGGTGTGCGGGCTGCATCGGCGCGTGCTGCATGCCCGCGTTCTGGTACTGCGGCTGCGGCGCCTGCTGCGGGTAGCCGTACGACCCGCTGGACGGGGCCGCGGGCAGGGCGGGAAGCGACGACGGCAGGGCCGGCAGATAGCTGTTGCCCGTGTCGTACGCGGCGGGGACTCGGATCGGTGCGATCTGAGGAGTACCCCGCTCGGCGACCAGGGAGTCGTAGATCGGGGTGTCGGGGAACGACGGCGCGGCGTAGTAGCCGCCGCCGTAGGTGGAGCGGGGGGAGGTCATGACACATAAGTTAAGCCCACGATGTGCTGGTTGGGGAGTCCGATAAGAGGGTTGTTTTGTGCGTTGTGAGTGAACCGCGTTCCCCAATGCGAGCGAACTTGGCAAAAAGGGGCACCGAGGCGCGTTGTGATCGTGTAAAGAGCGAGTTCACAGGGGGTTACCGGCGGGTCGCGGGGAGCAGTCTCCGCCGTACTGTGGGCTCCCCGGCGGGCCGGGGATTAGGTTGTCGTGAAACTCTCCGGGCAGCCGGACTCGTGATGGGGGCGAGCATGACCATGCAAAAGGGAACCAATGTTCCTGTGCCGGCTCAGGTCGTACAGGTCGAATTGGGCTGGCGAACCTCCCCAGGGGCGCCGGACGTGGATGCCTCGGCGCTCCTTCTCGTGTCGGGAAAGGTACGCAGCGACGCGGACTTCGTCTTTTACAACCAGCCGGCACACGCATCCGGCGCGGTGCGCCACGAGGGCAAGCGGACGGCCGGTGACGCGGTCACGGACAGCCTCGTGGTCGATTTCGCGGCGGTGGAGCCGGCGATCGACCGCGTGGTCGTCGTGGCCTCGGCGGACGGCGGCACCTTCGGCCGGGTGACAGGCCTCTACGTGCGGATCGTGGACTCGGTGAGCGGCTCCGAGATCGCGCGCTTCGAGAGCGCGGACGCGACGGTCGAGACCGCGTTCATTCTCGGCGAGCTGTACCTGCGGCAGGGCGCGTGGAAGTTCCGGGCCGTAGGACAGGGGTATGACACCGGACTCGGAGGTCTGGCGACGGACTTCGGTATCTCCGTCGACGAACCGCAGCAGCCGGCACCACCTCAGCAGGCCCCCCGCCCGCAGCCGGCGCAGGCGCCCCCGGCGCCCCACCGCGCACCTCAGGCCGCCCCCGCCCCGCAGGTCGTGCCCCCGGTAGCGCCCCCCGTCACGCAGCCGGTGAGGCTGACCAAGGTCACCCTGACGAAGGAGGCGCCGTCCGTCTCCCTGTCGAAGCAGGGCGGAACCTCCGGGGCCCTGCGCGTCAATCTCAACTGGGAAGTGCGCAAGCAGTTCAAGAGCTGGGGCGCGAAACTCGGCAGGGCCGTAGCCATGCACGCCGACCTCGATCTCGATCTCTGCGCACTCTACGAACTCACCGACGGAAGCAAGGGAGTTGTGCAGGCGCTGGGAAACGCCTTCGGTGATCTCCGTCGGCCCCCCTATATCCACCTCGACGGTGACGACCGCACCGGCGCGCTCTCCACCGGCGAGAACCTCACGGTGAACCTCGACCACAAGGACCGGCTGCGCCGCGTTCTGATCTTCGTAACCATCTACGAAGGCGCCCGGAGTTTCGCCGATCTGCATGCCACCGTCACTCTGCAGCCACAGAACGGAGCGGCGATCGACTTCTCTCTCGACGAATGCACCGTGCCCTCCACTGTTTGCGCTCTCGCGCTGATCACCAACAACGGGGGAGAGCTCACGGTGCAGCGGGAGGCACGCTATCTCGTCCCGCAGCGCGGGGTGAGCCCCCAGCGGACCATCGACGCCGCCTACGGCTGGGGAATGAACTGGACCCCCGGACGCAAGTGACCCCCGGCCCATGGAGTCCGGCCTCCCACAGCCGGGTTCAGGGCTCCGGTGCGGCCTCGGGACGGGCGTACGTACGCCCCTTCCAGGCCGCACCGCGTCCGCGGTAGTGCTGCACCGCCGAGTCCACCGTCATCAAGAGGTAGAGGACGGCGGTGAACGGCAGGAGCGGCGCCAGCCACAGCGACTGACGGTAGTACCCGAGCATCGGCATGTACGTCCCCGCCATCACGGCCCACGCCGCCGCCCCCGCCCACGCGGCCACCGCATCGCCTGTCAGCAGCCCGGCCGCGAGCGTCGCCGGCGGTGCGACGTAGACGAGACCCAGCCCGAGAACGGTCCCGGCCAGCAGCAGCGGGCTGTGCCGCAACTGCGCGTACGCACTGCGCGAGACCATCTGCCACAGATCCGCGAGCCGCGGATACGGACGCGCACTGTCCACCCGCTCCGCGAGCCCCAGCCAGATCCGGCCGCCGCTGCGCTGCACCGCCCGCGCCAGCGACACGTCGTCGATCACCGCCTGCCGGATGGACTCCGGGATGCGGGCCCGTTCGGCGGCCCCGGTGCGCAGCAGCACGCAGCCGCCCGCCGCGGCCGCCGTCCGGGAACCCGCCCGGTTGACGCGGCGGAAGGGGTAGAGCTGCCCGAAGAAGTAGACGAAGGCCGGCACGACGAGCCGTTCCCAGGTGCTCGTCACCCTGAGCCGGGCCATCTGCGAAACCAGGTCGAAGCCGCCCGCCCCCTCGTCCCCGGCCGCGGCGACCAGCTCCCTCAAGCTGTCCGGCTCGTGCGCGATGTCCGCGTCGGTCAGCAGCAGGAACTCCGGCTTCCGCTGCCGGGCGAGCGCGATTCCGTGCCTCAGGGCCCAGAGCTTGCCCGTCCAGCCGGACTCGGGCTCACCCGGCGACACCACCGTCAGCGGCAGCCCCCCGTGCTTCACCGACAGCGCACGCGCGAGCTCACCGGTGCCGTCCTCGCTGCAGTCGTCGACCAGGAAGATCTCCGCGTCCCCCGGATAGTCCTGGGCGAGCAGCGACGGGAGGCTGACAGGCAGCATCTCGGCCTCGTCCCTGGCGGGCACGACCACGGCGACCGAGGGCCAGCGCACCGGCTCGGCACGCCTGGGGAGCCGCTGGTCGGTCCGCCAGAAGAACCCCTGCCCCAGCAGCAGCCACACCCACACGACCAGCGAACCCACGGCGATCCAGGCAACGGCGCTCATCCGCCGAAGTCTGCCCCACTTCGGCGGCGCCGCAAGGGCTGTCGACTATGGTGACCGGGTGAAGATCGCACTGATGGACTCGGGAATCGGCCTGCTCGCCGCCGCTGCCGTGGTGCGCCGGATTCGGCCCGACGCCGATCTGGTGCTGTCCTCGGACCCCGGATCGATGCCCTGGGGACCCCGTACCCCGGAGGACGTGACCGTTCATGCGCTCGCCGTGGCACGCGCGGCCGCGGCCCACCGGCCGGACGCCCTGATCGTCGCCTGCAACACCGCGTCCGTCCACGCGCTGCCGGCCCTGCGGGCCGAACTGGAACCCGGACTGCCGGTCATCGGCACGGTCCCCGCGATCAAGCCCGCCGCGGCGGGCGGTGGCACCGTCGCCATCTGGGCCACCCCGGCCACCACCGGGAGCCCCTACCAGCGCGGGCTGATCCGAGATTTCGCCCGATCGGTGGACGTCACCGAAGTCCCCTGCCCCGGGCTCGCCGACGCCGTACAGCATGCGGACGAGGCGGGGATCGACCGCGCGGTGGCCGCTGCCGCCGCCCTCACCCCGCCCGGCGTGACGGACGTGGTCCTGGGCTGTACCCACTACGAGCTGGTGGCCGAGCGCATCCGCGCCGCCGTTCAGCAGCCGGGCCTGCCGCAGGTCGTCCTGCACGGCTCCGCCGAGGCGGTCGCCACACAGGCGCTGCGCCGTATCGGCTGCGAACCCGCTCCGTCGGCCGAACCGGTCGGCACCCTCGCGGTCCTCCTCGGAGGACACGCCGCCGACCTGCCCGAACCCGCACTGGCCTACGCGGAGGGCCTGCTCCTCAAGGCCGTCAGCCCCGCGCTCTGACCGTCCCGCCCGGCCTGCCGGGCTCTGCGGCCCCCTCCCCGGGACGCGGAACGTGGGTACGCTGCTTGGCATGACGGACCACCCCGGCAGTGCGAGGCACGGTTCGAGCCAGGCCCCGGCCACGATCTGGACGGGCCGGGCCCGCAACCGCTTCCAGTGGCTGCTCGCGGCCGCCGGAGCGGGCTGCCTGGCGCTCGGCATCGAACTCGCTGTCGATTCGGCCTGGAGCGCCGGAATCGCCCCGCTGCTCATGTCGGTCATCGGCTGTCTCGCCGCCGGACTGATGATTCTGTTCGGGACCCTCGCCTTCGTCCACGTCGCCGTGAAGGTCGACGGCGACGCCCTCGAGGTGCGCTGCGGCCACATCGGACTGCCCAGGCGCCGGATCCTGCTCACCCATGTGGTCGGTGCGGACTTCGCCCCCCAGGTCACCCCACGCCAGTGGGGCGGCTGGGGCTACCGCTGGCGCCCCGAGCAGGGAACCGCCGTGGTGGTGCGCCGGGGTGAGGGGCTGGTGCTGAGACTCGGCGACGGCAGGACCTTCACCGTCACGGTGGACAACGCCGAAGCGGCGGTACGGTTCATCCGCGACCGGCTGCACCTGAGCACCACCGGGTCCGCGGAGTCGTAACGGCCGGAGCGGGATGCCGTTCCCACAGCCGCCCACCGTAGACTCCGCCAGGTGAGCGCCACCATCACCACCGTCGAACCGCCGTCCGCCCCCGTGTCCCGCAGCAGGAAGCTGTGGCCGCGGCTCGTCCGGCCGGCCGCAGCCGTCCTGTCCGGTGCGCTGCTCTACGCGAGCTTCCCGCCCCGGCCCCTGTGGTGGCTGGTCCTGCCCGGGTTCGCCCTGCTGGGATGGGTCCTTTTCGCACGCAGGCTGCGCGCCGCGCTGGGCCTTGGCCTCCTGGCCGGACTCGGCTTCATGCTCCCGCTGCTGCACTGGACGGGCGAAGAGGTCGGCCCCGTCCCGTGGCTCGCCCTGGCGCTCGCCGAAGCGGTGTTCATCGCCGTGGGCTGCGTAGGGATCGCCGCGGTCTCCCGGCTCGCGTACTGGCCCTTCTGGGCTGCAGCGGTCTGGGCACTCGACGAAGCGGTCCGCGCCCGCGTGCCGTTCGGCGGCTTCCCCTGGGGCAGGATCGCCTTCGGCCAGGCGGACAGCGTGTTCCTGCCGCTCGCCGCGCTGGGCGGAACCCCGCTGCTCTCCTTCGCCGTGGTGCTGTGCGGCTTCGGACTCTTCGAAGCCCTGCGACAGATCCGCGCGTACCGCGCCACCGGCACGGTGCCCCGCATCGCCGTCGCGGCGGCCGCGGCAGCCGTCGCGGTCCCGGTCGTCGCCGCCCTCGCGGCCCTGCCGCTCGTCGACGACTCCGCCGAGGACGGTACCGCGACGGTCGCCGCCATCCAGGGCAACGTGCCGCGCCTGGGGCTCGACTTCAACTCCCAGCGCCGCCAGGTCCTGGACAACCACGCGAAGCGCACGGAGCAGCTGGCCCAGGACGTGAAGGCGGGGAAGGTGCCCCAGCCGGACTTCGTCCTGTGGCCGGAGAACTCCTCCGACCTCGACCCGTACCGCAACGCCGACGCCCGCGACGTGATCGACAAGGCGGTGAAGGCCATCGGTGCCCCCACTGTCGTCGGTGCCGTGCTCGCGCCCAACACGGGGAACCTCCGCAACACCCTCATCGAGTGGGACCCGGACAACGGCCCCGTGGACACGTACGACAAGCGGCACATCCAGCCGTTCGGCGAGTACATGCCCATGCGGTCCTTCGTGCGGATCTTCAGCAAGGACGTCGACCGGGTCCAGCGCGACTTCGGGCCCGGCAGCAAGGTCGGCGTATTCGATCTGGCGGGCACCAAGGTGGGGCTCGTCACCTGCTACGAGGCGGCCTTCGACGACGCCGTCCGCGACACCGTCAAGAACGGTGGCCAGCTGATCGCCGTGCCGAGCAACAACGCGACCTTCGGGCGCAGCGAGATGACCTACCAGCAGCTGGCGATGTCCCAGGTGCGTGCGGTCGAACACGGCCGGGCGGTCGTCGTGCCCGTCACCAGCGGTGTCAGCGCGGTGATCCGGCCGGACGGCACGATCGTGCAGAAGACCGGGATGTTCACCGCGGACGCCCTGGTCGACGAGGTGCCGCTGCGGTCCTCGCTCACCCCCGCCACGCGGATGGGCCCCCTGCCCGAAGGCATCCTCGCGCTGATCGCGGTGGCCGGCCTCGGCTGGGTGGCGATCCGGTCCGCGCGTGCCAGGAACGACCGGAGCGCACGCCCCGGAACCTCCCCCGCGGCCACGTAGGCTCGCCGCATGGCTACTCCCGACTTCATCCGCGAGATCCGCGCCACCGCCGGACACCAGTTGCTCCTGCTGCCGGGCATCACCGCGATCGTCTTCGACGACGAGGGCCGAGTCCTGCTCGGCCGACGGTCCGACACCGGCCAATGGGCCGTCATCGGCGGTATCTCCGAGCCCGGTGAGGAGCCCGCGGCGACCGCGGAACGGGAGGTCTACGAGGAGACCGCGGTGCACTGCGTCGCGGAGAGGGTGGTGCTCACCCAGGCGCTGCAGCCCGTGCAGTACGACAACGGCGACCGGTGCCAGTACCTCGACATCACCTTCCGCTGCCGGGCCACCGGCGGCGAGGCACGGGTGAACGACGACGAGTCGCTGGAGGTGGCGTGGTTCCCCGTCGACTCCCTGCCGCCGCTCAACGAGTTCTCGCTGTTCCGGATCAAGCAGGCCCTCACCGACGGCCCCACCTGGTTCGAACCCACTCCCGTGCCAGGCGCCTGACCGGGCGCGACGCCGAGGGGCCGGCCACCACCCGACGGGTGGTGGC